>DASWLZ010000073.1:0-15282 GCA_036399975.1 Allosphingosinicella sp. | reverse complement strand
CCCCTCCCCGCCCGCTACACCTCCTCGAATGTCGCAAGCCACACGCATCCTCGCCGCACTCGCCGCCGGTCTCCTGCTCGGCATCTTCACCGCCGGCTTCGCCTGGGCGCCGAGGGCGGCCGAGCTCGTCGAGCCGGTCGGGCAGATCTGGCTTCGAGGGCTCACGATGACGATCGTGCCGCTGGTGGTGGCTTTGCTCGTCACCGGCATCGCCGAAAGCGCCGCGGCTGCGCGCGGAAGCAAGGTCGCCGGGCGGTCGTTCGTTCTGATGGTCGTCATCCTCTGGCTATCCGCAATCTTCGCGGGCCTGTTCGTGCCGCTTCTGCTGAGCCTCTTTCCGATGGGGGCGGAGGCGGCCACGGCGCTCAGCTCGGCCCTGACCACGGCCAAGCCGGTCGAGCAGGTCCCCGGCTTCGGCGATTTCCTGAGGTCGATCGTCCCGGCCAATCCGGTCGCGGCGGCGGCCGGCGACCAGATCCTGCCGCTGGTCGTCTTCGCCACGATCTTCGCCTTCGCGCTGACCCGAATTCCCGCCGACGGGCGCGCCCGGGTGGTGGACCTCTTCCGGGCGATCGCGGAGGCGATGATCGTCATCGTCAACTGGCTTCTCTGGCTGGGGCCGATCGGCGTTTTCGCTTTGGCCTATGTGGTCGGCGTCCGGGCCGGCGACGACGCCTTCATGGCGTTGCTCCACTATATCGCGATCGTCTCCTCGGTGGGGATCGTCATCCTCGCGCTGGCCTATCCGCTGGCGACGCTTGGCGGGCGACTCCCGCTGCGCCGTTTCGCGAAGGGCGTCGCCCCCGCCCAGGCGGTCGGCTTCAGCACCCAATCGTCCTTGGCCAGCCTGCCCGCGATGCTGAAATCCTCCGAGCGGCTCGGAGTCCCGGTCGCGGCCTCGGGAGTCACCCTCCCCCTCGCGGTCGCTTTGTTCCGGGCGACGGGGCCGGGCATGAACATGGCCGTGGTCCTCTACATCGCCCATTGGTACGGGATGAGCCTGAGCCCGGCTCAGATCGCCATGGGAATCGTCGTCGCGGCGATCACCACCTTCAGCGCGATCAGCCTCCCCGGCCAAGTGAGCTTCGTCACCAATACGGCGCCGATCGCTCTCGCCATGGGCGTGCCGCTCGAGCCGCTGGCGCTCCTGATCGCCGTCGAGACCGTGCCCGATCTCTTCCGGACCGTCGGCAACGTGACGATGGACGTCGCGGTGACCGCCACCGTCGCCCGCCGAAGCGGCTTCGACGAGGAGGAGATGGGTGAGGAGGATGCCCTGCTTCAGGAAGGCGAGACAAAAAGCCCCGCCTGAGCAACCGATCCGGGGGGGAGGTGTTCTGCCGCCTGTGACCGATCCTACAGTTCCGCCGCCCCAGCCCGAAAGCCTCAACCGGGCGCTCGAACGCAACATCGCCGCCCTGGAGCGCCGGCGGCGCGAGGACGCGGAGCGGGCGACTCTCGAGGAGCGGGTGGCGGAGGGGATCACCCGATTCACCGGCTCGATGATGTTCGTCTACCTGAACCTGGTTCTGGTCGGCCTCTGGGTGGCGATCAATCTCGGCTGGATTCCCGGCCTGCCCCGGTTCGACCCGGAGTTCATCATCCTCGCCATGGTCGCCTCGGTCGCGGCCATCTTCCTGTCGACCTTCGTCCTCATCGCCCAGAACCGGATGGCGAAGGCCGCCGACCGGCGGGCCGAGCTAGACCTCCAGATCAGCCTGCTCGCCGAGCATGAGGTGACCCGGATCGTCGGCCTCGTCTCGGCCATCGCCGACAAGCTCGGGGTGGAGCGGGGGGAGGATGTCGAGGAGCTGAAGCGGGACGTCGCGCCGGAGGCGGTGCTGGATGCGATCGACTCGACCGAGCGGAAGCCCCGGGGGGAATTGGACGAGGCGTAGCATCCGTCATCCCGGCGAAGCCCGGGATCCATGAACCCGGTCCTGTGACCACTTGTCGCGATCCGTGTTCATGGATTCCGGCCTTCGCCGGAATGACGATTAGCCGGTTAGGCCCATCAACGCCTCGGGCGCGTGGAACCAGGTGATGGCGAGCCACAGCGCCAAGCCGATGAGCAGGGCCGGCCAGGCCTCCTTGAGGCCGCCCCATTTCGCCCGCCCCGTCAGCAGCGCCGCGAACGGCAGGAACGATGTTCGCCCCATCCAGGCCCGCCACGGCTCCCCGACCACGTTGAGCTTCTTATGGTCCTGACCGATCGAGCCGAGCCAGGCCAGGACGAGGATACCGCCCGCGACGATCAGGTTCCGGGGCGAGCCCCATAAGGCGATGTGGACGAGGGCCCAGAGGATGAAGGCGGTGTTCATCGGGTGCCGGGTGATCGCGAAGACGCCGCTCGCCGGCCGCGCTGCCCTGGGTTTGGCGCCGGGATGGGGGAAAGCGGGATTGTTGAAGAAGGACCCGGCGAGGAGAATGCAGGCCAGGAGCATCACGCCCGCGGCAGCGGGCCAGGCCCAGTCCGGCGCCACCCAGAAGGGCAGGCTGCTCCTCACCGCGAGGTAGGAAAGGATCATCCAGCCGAGCGTCACGAAGGCCACGGCCGAATAGAGCAGCAGGAAATATTGATCGCCGACACTCTGGACCAGCCGCGTCCGAAGCGGGTGCGACATGGCGAGGTGCGTGCCGACGAAGGCGAGGGTCGCCAGCGCGAGACTGGCGAGCATGATCATGCGCGCCACGCCCCCCGGGCATGGCTACCGGCGGCTGGGGGCAATCCGTACAGGATCGTCACCTTTCATACGCCTTGGGAAGGTCGCCCTCCGTCGCCGTCCGGTAGCGGTCGCGGAGCCTGGTCTGGTGGTTGTCGAGAGTTTGCTGGACCCCGTCGATCAGGACGATCTCGGCGGTGCTTCCGTTCTCGAGGGGGTCGCCCGACCAGATGACGACGTCCGCGCGCCGCCCCGGCCTCAAAGAGCCGATCTCCCCGCCCATGCCGACGGCCTCCGCGGGTCCCGAGGTGATGGTCGCCAGCGCCTCGCCCCAGCTCAGGCCCGAGGCGCCGGGCACCCGCCCGATCGCGACCAGATTGCCCGCCTGCTGCCGTGCGAGGCGCACCTGGCGGGCCTCGTCGTCGTTGATCATCCCGAGCGCGACCGGGACTCCCGCCGCCCTGAGGCGGGCGACGTTGGACTGGGTCGCCGCAAGCTGCTCGAAGGTCGAGGGCAGGTCGTTGAGCGCATTGGCGATGACCGGGACCCGGGCCGCGGCGATCCGGTCGGCGACGGTCCAGCCTTCCGTCGCCCCGACCAGGACCAGCCTCAGCCGCGGGAACTCGCGCTTCAGGCCGAGGACCTGGAGGATGTCGCTGGCGCGCTCGACATGGACCAGGAGCAGCTGCCGCCCCTGGAGCACCGGCACCAGAGCGGCGGCGTCGAAGCGGGTGAGAAGAACGTCCTCGGGCCGGTTGGCGCCGGGCGAGAGGAGGCGGTTGTCCGGCACCTCCTCCAGCGGGAAGTCACGCTGGTCGTTCGCCCGCGGCTCGCGGGCACCGCCGCCTCCGGAGATCGGGGCGGAGAAGCGGGCGCCGAGATCGCGCGCTTCCCTCAGGGCGTTGCGGAACAGCACATAGGCCGCCGCTCGGCTTCCGCCGGCCTCGTCGGAGCCGGTCTCGCCGAGCTCGACGAACTGGAAGGCCCGAGCCCGGGTGATCGGCTCCATGTCGCCGGCGAGGTCGATGATAGCGCCCTGCCCCGCGAAGATGCTCTTGCCCGTGCCCGGGGCGACGATCGCCCGGGTGACCCCGCCGGCGCGGCTGACCTGGACCGCGAGCGAGCGCGGGTTGATCGCCGGGGCGACGTCGATGGCAGCGCTGAACGGCGAATTCTCGGCGGTGACGTCGTTGGTGGCGCCGACGGCGTCGACCTCGAGAAGCCCGACGCGCGAGAAGCCGGCGACGATCCCCGGCGTAACCCATTTGCCGGTCGCGTCGACCCGCTGGGCGCCCGCCGGAACGGCGACGTTGCGGCCGGCCGCGACGATCCGGCCGTCGCGGACGACCACCGTGCCGCCCTCGATCGGCTCCGACCCGTCGCCCAGTGCGACGGTGCCGCCGGTGATGGCGACGGTCTGAGCGGCGGCGGGGGCGGCGGCGAAGAGGGCGGCACCCAGCAGCAGGGATTTGAAGAGGCGGATCACAGCAGAACTCCTCCCCTCCCTGGAAGGGAGGGGATCAAGGGGTGGGTAGGCGAGCGCAGCGAGACTTTTACGGAGCCCGAGTTTCGGCCGCCTTCGGCGGACCCACCCCCGGCCCCTCCCTTGCAGGGAGGGGAGGTCTCTCGCGCCCTTCACTTCACATCCCCTTCGCCGGGCTGCCCAAGCTCGAAATCGCTGACCGGGCGGCGCCTCGGGTCGTTCGAGTCGTACATCAGCGCCCCGTCCACCCAGACCCGCTCCGGCCTCGTGTAGACGCTGAAGGGATGGCCGTTCCAGAGCACCACGTCGGCCATCTTGCCGGTGCGCAGGCTGCCCGTCCTGTCGCCGATCCCGAGCGCCTTGGCCGGGTTGAAGCTGAGCCAGGTCCAGGCGGTCTCGTCCGCGATCTGGATTCCCATCCGGCGGCCGTTGGCGAGCGCCTTGGCCGCTTCCTGATTGAGGCGCTGGATGCCGTTGGGATCGTCGGAATGGACGATGGCGCAGGCGCCGGCATTGTGGACCAGCGGGATATTCTCCTGGATCCCGTCATAGGCTTCCATCTTGAAGCCGTACCAGTCGGCCCACATCGCCGAGCAGGCGCCGTGCGCCTTCAGGAGATCGGCGATCTTGTAGCTTTCGACGGCGTGGTGGAAGGCGGTCACCTTGTAGCCGAACTCCTTGGCCATATCCATGATGTTGGCCATCTCGTCGGCCCGGTAGCAATGGTTCTGGACCGTGATCTCGCCGGCGAGGACGCCGCGAAGCGTGTCCATGGCGAGGTCGCGGCCCGGCATCTCGCCGCCGTTGCGCTCATAATGGTCCCACTTGCGCCGATATTCCTGGGCGCGGGCCCAGGTCTGCCGCATGAGCGCGATGTTGGCCATCCGGCTGCCGGGCATCTGGTTGCGGCCGCCATAGACGCGCTTCGGGTTCTCGCCGCACGCCATCTTCAGCGAATAAGGCGCGCCGGGGAACTTCATCTGCTGCATCGTCCGGCCGTAGACGTTCTTCAAGGTGACGCCGCGGCCGCCGAACAAATTGGCAGAGCCCGGCAGGACGTGGAGGCTGGTGACCCCGCCGTTGACCAGCGCCCGGCTGAAGCCGGGGTCCTGCGGCCAGACGCTGTGCTCGGCCCAGACTTCCGGGCGGACCGGGCTGGTCACCTCGTTGCCGTCCTGGTGCGCCTCGACGCTTGGGCTCGGATAGTCGCCGAGATGGCTGTGGATGTCGATGATCCCGGGAGTGACCCATTTGCCGGCCGCGTCGATCCGGGTCGCGCCCTCGGGCACGGCTGTGTCCGGGCCGCCGACGGACTGGACCACCCCGTCGGCCAGCACGACCGTCCCGTTCTCGATCCGGCCGCCCTCGCCGTCGAACACTGTCGCCCCGGTGATCGCGGTCACTGCCCCGGGATAGCGCTTGTAGGTCGAGGGGAAGGGGTCCCTCGAATAGGTCCGCGGCGGGGTCCGCGGCGCCTGGGCCGACGCCGAGGCTTGAGGACGGTCGTTCTGGGCGCAGGCGGCCAGCAGAGCGGCCGAAAGGACGCTCGTCACCAGTGGCAATCGCATCGGGCGGTATTTCCCCTTCATAGGCCTGATCGTGGATTAAAGCGGATTGTTGTCCGGCTTGGTTTCGCGGTTCGGGAACATGCCGGCGTCCTGGCCCCGGTCGCCGCCGACCTCCTTGTAGCCGGCGAGCTCGCGATCGCCCGCCTCGGTCCGGTCCTCGAGCGTGTCGAGGTGCATCCAGCGCTTCACGATCGGCGAGAGCAGAAGCACCACGACGGCGACTCCGATGCTGATGTAGCCGAACAGCTCGTAGATATCGAGCAGGCCCTGCTTCGACATCTCGCCGTCATGGCCGCCGGTCGCCTCGCCGATCTTGCCTGCGACGAAATTGCCGACCGCGGTCATGTAGAACCAGGCGCCCATGATCAGCGACGCCAGATAATGCGGCGCGAGCCGGTTCATCGCGGACAGCCCGACGGGGGAGAGGCAGAGCTCAGCGGTCGTAGCGAACAGATAATACATGAAGACGAGGATGACGGGGGTCATGGCGGCGATGCCATAGGCTTCGGCGCCCCACACGAGCACGAGGTTGGCGAGGCCCATCTGGGCGAGGGCGAGGCCGAACTTGGCCGGCGCGGAAGGCTCCCGGCCAATCCTGCCCAGCCATTGCCAGAGCGCGGCGAAGAGCGGCGCGAGCAGGATGATGTAGATGGGGTTGATCGACTGGAAGATGCCGGCGGGGACTCCGCTGCGGTCGACGAAGCGGTCGGTGAACAGGTTCATCGAGCCGCCCGCCTGCTCGAACAGGCCCCAGAACAGGGGATTGAGGGCGATCAGGAACAGGATCGCGAACATCCGCTCGCGCGGCTCCTTGGGCAGCTTGAAGCTTTCGTAGAGGACGTAGCCGAGGAGCGAGACGCCCGAGACGATGAGCAGCCACTGGATGACGTCCTGATACTGGACGAGGGCCCAGATCACGGCGACCGCGGCGAGGCCGATCGCATAGATGGCCATCTCCTTGCCGCGGGCAAGCGCCTGCGGCGCTTCGCCGGCGCCTCTGAGCGCGCCCTTGCCGAGCACGAAGACGACGAGCCCGGCGAGCATCCCGATCCCGGCGAGGCCGAAGCCGTAGCCCCAGCCGACCGTCTGGCCGAGATAGGCGACCAGGATGGTGCCGAGCGCCGCGCCGACGTTGATGCCCATGTAGAAGATCGTATAGGCGCCGTCGCGCCGAAGGTCGGTCAGCTTGTAGAGCTGCCCCACCATCACCGAGATGTTGGCCTTGAGGAAGCCCGAGCCGACGATGATGAAGGCGAGCGCCATCCAGAAGACGTTGATGGTCGGGTCGTCCTGCCCGCCGACGCCCTCGACGGCCATCAGGCTGTGGCCCGCCGCGAGCAAGATGCCGCCGAACAGCACCGCCCGGCGCTGGCCGAGGTAGCGGTCGGCGAGATAGCCGCCGAGCACCGGGGTGATGTAGACGAGGCTGGTATAGGCGCCGTAGATCAGGTTCGACTTGCTGTCCGAGAACAGCCAATGCTGGGTGAGATAGAAGATCAGGATCGCCCGCATGCCGTAGTAGGAGAAGCGCTCCCACATCTCGGCGAAGAAGAGCATGTAGAGGCCTTTGGGATGGCCAAGGAAATCCGGCTTCCGGTTCGCGGCGACCATCGCGCCGACGGTGAGGAAGAAGGCGAGGACCGCGAGTGCGATCGCGGCGATCCAGTCGCCTTCGATCCAGGTGGAAACCGGCTTGAACCCCACGGCGCTTACTCCTCGCCTATTGGCTGACCTGACAGGGCGTGCACCCTAGCGGCGAAAACTCATCTGTGAAGCCGATTGTTGCACCTCCGCAAGGCTGCTAGCGCCGCGGCCGATGTTCAACGACCGCTCCTCGCTCCACGCCTACCTCGCGACCCGCCGCTCCTGCCGCCCGCGCGACCTCGTCGATCCCGGCCCGGATCCGGCCCAGCTTCGCCGGATCCTGGAGATCGCCGCCCGGACTCCAGACCATGGCAAGCTCTTCCCCTGGCGCTTCGTCCACGTCGCAAGGGACCGGCGGGACGCGTTCGCCGAGATGCTCCAGAGCGCCTATCGCGCCGGCAAGGGCGATCCGCTTTCCCGGCCGGAGGTCGAGGCGGTGCAGCGCTTCGCAACCCAGGCGCCCGAGCTGGTCGCCCTCCTCTCCACCCCGATCGCCGGGCACAAGATCCCGGTCTGGGAGCAGGAGCTCTCCTGCGGGGCCGTCGCCATGAACCTCCTCCACGCCGCCGCGGCCATGGGCTTCGGCGCCGGCTGGGTGACGGGCTGGGCCGCTTACTCGGCGCCGGTGCTGGAGGCCCTGGGCGGGCGGCCGCCGGAGCGGATCGCGGGCTTCTTCTTCCTCGGCAGCCAAGGCGTGGAGCTTGAGGAGAGACCGAGGCCGGTGATGGAGGATATCGTCCGGGAGTGGTGACCCCTCGTCCTCCCCATCGTAGATGCGGAGGGGGACCACGTGCAACGTGGTGGAGGGGCAACCGGCGCCGGGGTTCGGGGATCGAGCGCGAGACGGCTGAAGCCTGCGCCATCTACCCCTCCACCAGGCTTCGCCTGGTCCCCCTCCCCGAGCAAGCTCGGGGAGGATTTCCCGCCCCTTGACTGCCGCACTGTGTTAGCTCACTATAGCGCCGTGTCCGAAGAACGCCCCGTCTATCTCCGCCTGCGCGACAACATCGCCGCGATGATCCTCGAAGGCCGGGTCGGGGACGGTGATTCGCTGCCCTCGGTGAGGAGCCTCGCCGCCGAGTTCGGCGCCAACCCGCTCACCGTCGCCAAGGCCTATCAGAGCTTCCAGGACGAGGGGCTGGTCCTGGTCCGGCGCGGGGTCGGGATGTTCGTCGCCCCCGGAGCGACCGAGCGGCTTCGCAAGGCGGGCCGCGACGACTTCCTCAACCACCGCTGGCCCGAGATCACCGCCCAGATCCGCCGCCTCGGCCTCAGCGCCGAAGAGCTGCTGGAGCGCACGACGGCCTGACTGTCCTTCGATACGGGCCTTCGCCTTCGCTCAGTCCCTACTCAGGATGAGCGGTTGGGATGATTCTACCCGATCATCCTGAGTAGCCGGTGAGCTTGTCGAACCGGCGTATCGAAGGACCCCGGACACAATTGACACCAATCGCCGCATTTCACGGCATCGCCCGGACACGCGCCCCCGCCAGAAGGGCGATGCGGCTTCGGACGGTGGCGTATCGCCCCCTCCGCCCACCGACCGGAGCCGCGACCGATTTGAGACTTCGCGACAGGATTTACGAAAATGCCCGCCATCCGCGCCTTCTTCGCCTCGCTTTCCGTCAGCCTTCTGGTGCTGACCCTGAGCTACCAGGCGACGGCGATCCCGGCGGCGCTCACCCCGCCCATGCCCAAGCCCAAGAGCGACGCCTGGATGGACCATACGGCGGTCAAGAAGGTGAAGAAGGGCGACGACAAGGACGACATGTCCGAGCTCGCCCCGCTGCTCAGCGCTTCGTAATTCCCGTCGCCCCAGCGAAGGCTGGGGCCCCGGGGGGTGAAAACACCCGGAGCCCTTCACCCGTCGGGACCCCAGCCTTCGCTGGGGTGACGGTCACCCTCTCGCCGCCGCCGTCCGCTCCCTGATCCGCCGCTCGAGGATGGTGAGCGGCATCGCCCCGTCCTTCAGCACCTCGTGGAACCGCTTCAGGTCGAAGCGCCGGCCCAAGGCCTGCTTCGCCTCGTCACGCGCCCGGCTCCAGGCCATGTGCCCGACCTTGTAGCTGCACGCCTGCCCCGCCTGGGTGCAGTAGCGCTCCACCTCGCGCTGCGAGCGCGGGCGGGCGAAGCCGGTGGTGGCGACGAGATAGTCGGTCGCCTTCTCCCGGGTCCATCCCTTCGAATGGAGCCCGGTGTCGACGACCAGCCGGGCGGCGCGGAACAGGAAGGATTGCAGATAGCCCGCCCGCTCGAGCGGATCGGCATAGGCGCCGAGCTCGTCGGCGAGCTGCTCGGCATAGAGCGCCCAGCCCTCGCTATAGGCGCTGAAGCCGCCCACCTTCCTCAGCGTCGGTATGTCCTTCGATTCCTGGGCGAGGCTGATCTGCAGGTGATGGCCCGGATTGCCCTCGTGATAGGTGAGCGCCGGGAGCGAGTATTTGGGCCAGTCGCCGGTGTCCTTGAGGTTGATGAAGTAGATGGCCGGCCTCGACCCGTCGAGCGAGGCGCGGTTGTAATAGCCGTTGGACGCGCCGTCCTGGATCTCCGGAGGCACCCGGCGGATCTCGAGCGGCGCCTTGGGCAGGGTGGCGAAGGCGGCGGGAAGGCGAGCGTCCATCGCCCCGGCGCTCTCGTTGAGGCCGGTGATGAGCTCGGCCCGCCCCTCGTCGGTGTTCGGATAGACCTGGCTCGGCGCCACGTTCAGGGCCGCCAGCCGCTCGCCGACGGTGCCGCGCGTATAGCCCTGGCTCCTCAGGATCTTGTCGAGCTCGGAACCGATCTGGGCGACCTGCTGAAGCCCCATGCGGTGGACCTCGGCCGGGCTGAACCGGGTCGTCGTCGCCTGCTCGAGCGCGACGGCGTAGATCTCGTCGCCGTGCGGCACCCGCCAGACACCGTCGCCGGGCTGGCTCGTCGCCCTCAACTCGCGGACCAGCGCCATCTGGCGGTCGAGCGCGGGATAGATGCGCTCCTCGACGATCCTCGACGCCCGCCGCTCCCAGCGCCCGTCGATATCCTTGGCCTTGGCCCGCTTCGCCAGAGACTGGACGATGCTGCTCTCGTCGGCCTTCTGCTCGCGAAACTTGGCCATCTGGCCTAGGGTCAGGTCGAGCGACCAGTCGGGGGCGACATAGCCTCGCGCCGCCTCGATCCGCTGCATCGCGCTGTCCTGGTCGAGCGCCACCGCGAACGCCTCCAGCCGCGACAGATAGGCCTCGGCATCCTCCTTCGTGTTGATCGTGTGCGCCGTGTTGAGGAAGTCGGGAGTCGAGAAATAGGCGCCGCCCTGCTGGAAGATCCGGTAGGGCCTGATCGCGCTGTCGAGGCCGAAGCGCTGCGGCGCCGCGATCTGGGTGTTGAGCGAGTAAGTAACGACCTCGAGGTTGAGCTTCGCCGCCGGCGACAAAGTGCTCCGGTCGACCGCCTCGAGGCTCGCCAGCGCCGCCTTCACTCGGGCGGTTTGCGCCGCCCTTTCCTCGAGCGTGCGCGGGCTGAGCCTGCCCTTCAGAGCGGCGTTGCCGTCCTTGTCGAGGCCGAGCTGGGTGGCAAGCTCGGGTGAGCGCTGCACCGCCTGCTGGAAGATCCGCTCGAACAAGGCGTTGAGCTCGGCGTCGCCGGAGCCGGAGCGAGGCTGGGCGAGGGCGGCGGCGGGGAGAGTGGCGGCAAGGGCGGCGGCGCCCGACGAGGCGATGAAGGTGCGGCGATCCAAGGGGGCCTCCTGATTTGACCGCCACGTCTTAGGCCGCCGCCCAAAATAAATCCTCCCCCGGAAATCCGGGTGAGGATTTTTAGGCGGCGCCTACCAGATGCTAACCCGCTCCTCGGGCGGAAGGTACATCTTGTCGCCCGGCTTCACGTTGAACGCCTTGTACCAGGCGTCGACGTTGCGGACGATTCCGTTGACCCGGAACTCGGGCGGGCTGTGCGGATCGGTCAGGAGCCGCTCGCGAAGCGCGCCCTCGCGGGCCTTCGAGCGCCAGCTCTGGCCGTAGGCGATGAAGAAGCGCTGGTCGCCGGTCAGCCCGTTGATGACCTTGGGCTCGCCATGCTTGGCGACATAGGCGCGATAGGCGGCATAGGCCATTTCGAGGCCGCCGAGATCGCCGATATTCTCGCCCATGGTGAGCTTGCCGTTGATCTTGGTGCCCGGCAGCGGCTCGTACTGGTCGAACTGCTTGCCGAGCCTCTCGGCGCGCTTGGTGAACTCCGTGCCCGAGCTCGCCGACCACCAGTCGCGGATCCGGCCGGTGGCGTCGAACTGGCGCCCCTGGTCGTCGAAGCCGTGGCCGATCTCGTGGCCGATGATCGCTCCGATCGAGCCGTAATTGACCGCCGGGTCCGCCTTCGGGTCGAAATAGGGCGGCTGGAGGATCGCCGCCGGGAAGGTGATCTGGTTCATCAGCGGGTTGTAATAGGCATTCACCTCCTGCGGGTTCATGTCCCACAGCGCCCGGTCGACGGGCTTGCCGAGCCGCGAGAGCTGAAGCTCATGGCCGAACTTCTCGGCGCGCACGACGTTGCCGAGCAGGTCGCCGCGCTTCACCTCGAAGCTCGAATAGTCGATCCACTTGCTGGGGTGGCCGATGCGCGGGTCGAAGGCGGTGAGCTTGGCCCGGGCCTGCTCCTTGGTCGCCGCGTCCATCCAGGTCGAGGCGGCGAGGCGAGCCTCGAGGCCGGAGCGCAGGTTGGCGATCAGCTCCGACATCTGGCGGTTGCTCTCCGCCGGATAGTGGCGCTCGACATAGACCCGGCCGACCGCCTCGCCGAGCGAGCCGTTGATCATCTGGATCCCGCGCTTCCAGCGCTCGCGCTGCTGGGGCACTCCGCGCAGCGTCTTCGAATAGAAGTCGAAATTCGCCTGGTCGAACGCCTTGGGCAAGGCGTTGGCGTGGGCGCTGACGAAGTGGAAGGCGAGATAATCCTTCCAGGTCGAGAGCGGCACCGTCTCGAGCATCTTGCCGGTCTCGGTGATCGCGCTCTTCTCGGCCGCGATGACGGTCGGGACCGAGCCGAGGCCCGCGGCCTCGAGGAACACCGGCCATTCCAGCTGCGGCGCGAGCTCGGCGAGCTGGGCGCGGTCCATCGGGTTGTAGATCTGCTTGATGTCGCGCTGCCGGGCCGGCTCCCAATGGACCCTGGCGAGCGCCGTCTCGAGCGCGATGATCCGGTCGGCCTTCGCCTCGGCGTCGGCGATCCCGGCGAGCTGCTGCATCTTCACCACATAGGCGCGATAGGCCTTGCGGATCGTGTCGTACTTCTCGCCCTCGAGCAGGTAGTAGTCGCGGTTGGGAAGGCCGAGGCCGGCCTGGCCGGCGGCGGCGATGTAGCGGGCTGGATCGGCCGGGTCGGGCAGGATCCCGACCCCGATCGGGCTCATGATGCCCGGCTGCGCGAAGGCCTTGATGAGGTCGGTGCGGTTCGAGATGGCTCCGATCCTGGCGAGGTAGGGCTTCAGCGGCGCGGTGCCGGCGGCCTCGATCGCCGCCTCGTCCATCCAGCTGGCGTAGAAATCGCCGACCTGCTGGCCGACCTTGCCGGACTTGGCCGGATCCTTGGCCAGATCCTCGACGATCGTGCGCACCTGCCGCTCGGCCTCGTCGGCCAGGAGCACTCCGGCGCCGGCGCTGGTGCGGTCGGCGGCGATCTGGGTGTTCTTGTCCCAATTGCCGTTGACGAAATGCCAGAAGCTGTCGCCCGGCTTCACCGACCGGTCCATGGCGGTGAGGTCGAGCCCGAAATCGCCGTAGCGCGGCTTGGCGGAAGCGGCCGCGGAATGCGCCGAATGATCGGCCTGGGCGAGCGCCGGCGCCGCCGCGGTGCCGAGCAAAAGGGCCGCCGCGAAGGCGAGGCTGAAATTGCGCATGATGAATCCCTCCCGGGCCGAGATTCGGCCCTCGCGGCGACGATTACCAAGGCCCGCGCAGGCCCGCAAGATTTTGCGATAAATACGCAAATCCCCGACATCGCCATTCCTCCCCCAGCTTGCCTGGGGGAGGGGGACCGCGGCGCGAAGCGTCGTGGTGGAGGGGCAAGGCGACTCCGAATCGCCCCTCCACCGCGCTGCGCCGGAGGCGCAGTTTATCCTGAGCGCCGCCGCAGGCGGCGTCGAAGGGCGCGGCCCCCCTCCCCGAGCCAAGCTCGGGGAGGAGCTTCGACGCCTCGCCCCGCCGCCGCCGCATCTCGGCGCTGGCTTCTGGACTCGAGCGGCCCTGCGCGGGTAAAGGCGCGGACGGGAAGGGTTTTCGCTCAAATGCCGCCGATCCGCCGCCGCCTCCGGGCCGCCGCCTTCGTCATATCCGGGCTCGCCGCGGCGGGAGCGCCGGCGCTCGCCCAGAATGAGACGTCGAACACGATCGGCCCGCCCCAGCTCAAGGATTTCTCGCTGCCCGGGCAGCGAACCACCCCGCCCGCGACGACCCCGCCGCCGCCGGCCACGACTCCTCCGGTCGCGGCCCCGCGAACGCCTCCGGCGCCGTCGCCCGACCGCCCGGCCGCCGAGCCGCGCCCGGAGCCCCGGACACCGCGCGCCGACACCGCATCGCCGGCTTCGGAGCCCACGCCGCCGCCCGCGACGGCCGCCGAGCCCGCGCCTCAGGCCCCCTCTCCCACCCCGCTCGAGCCCCTGCCCCAGCCCATTCCCGGCCCGGAGGAGGCCGCGCCCGCGGCGCCCGCGCCCGCGCCCGCCGAAGCGGAAGCCGGCAACGGGTGGCTGTGGCCCGCCGCCGGCGGCGTTGTCGCCCTCCTCCTCGCCGCCTTGTTCCTGCTTCGCCGCCGCCGCGCCGTGGAGGAGCGGGAGAGCGCCCGCGACTCCGCGCGCGATGAGATTGGCGGCGCCCTGTTCGGGTCCGCCCCGCCCGAGACGGCCCCGCCCGAGCCCGAGCCCGTGCCCCTGGCTGAGGCCCCCGCCGCACCGCGCCCCTGGCTGGAGCTCGACATCGCCCCCGAGCGCGCCGCGGCAACCGAGGCCGAAGTCTATGTCCGCTATGCCTTGACCATGACCAACCGCGGCGATGCCGACGCGCGCAACATCCGGATCGACCCGCGGCTGTTCAACGCCGGCGCCGAGGGCGAGATGATGGATTTCTTCCAGGGGCCGATCCACGACCTGAGCGGCTCGCCGCACATCGCTATCCCGCCCGGCGGAACGATCAAGCTCACCGGCCAGGTGGCCATGCCCAATGCCGAGCTTCGCGAGATCGAGCTGGCCGGTCGCCGGGTGTTCGTCCCGATGGTGGCGATCAACGTCGCCTACGACTGGGCGGGCGGCGGCACGGGCCGGACCTCCCGCTCCTGGCTGGTCGGCCGCGAGGCCGAGACTCCCCAGGAGAAGATGGGCCCCTTCCGGCTCGACCTCGGCCCCCGCATCTACCGCTCGGTGGGGCGGCGGGAAGCCCGGCTGGTGATGGTCTAGCCCGACCCGCTGGTTTCCGGGCGCAGGCGGGACCCCCATTCCTCCGCGCGTGCCGCTGGGCCCCGGCCTTCGCCGGGGCGCAGCGGCGGCCGAGTCTAGAGGAAGAAGTCCCCCGCCCCGAGCGCGGTCGGCCCCTGCAGCGTCAGGGCGATGACCAAATCGGCGACGCTGTCGCCATCGGTGTCGCCCTCGACATACCAGGTGCCGCCCTGCTCATAGGCCCGGAGCTGGCCGGCCGAGCCGCCGAACGCGTTGGAGCCGATCCAGCTGAACGCCTGGTTGCCCGCCGCACCGGAGTCGGCGTCGACCCTGCTGAGGTCGATCTTGTCGCTGCCGGGGGTGAAGTCGATTATCTCGTCCATCGACGCAGAGGTGGAATCCGCCGCCTCGTCGTAGCGGAACGTGTCCGCCCCGCCGCCGCCGCCGAGCGTGTCGGCGCCGAGGCTGCCGAGGATCAGGTCGGACTGGCCGCCGCCCTTGAGGCCGTCGTCCGAGTAGCTCCCGAACAGG
>DASWLZ010000072.1:0-36618 GCA_036399975.1 Allosphingosinicella sp. | reverse complement strand
CCTCAGACGGATCGGAGCACGAACCCTCGACGCACTCTGGCGAGCCGTCGGCGACATCTGCGGCCTCTACTCCCCAGACGAATGCTGGAACTACCTCAAGGCCGCCGGCTATGCGTCATGTTAAACGCACGATGCTCTAGGGGACTCGGAAGCTTCGTCCAACTTCCGTCGTGACGAAGCGCCCGGGTAGGATCGCCCGCCCCTTCGTCGCCGCGGCAAGCCGCCTCGGCGGGTCGTCGATGGCCTCGAAGGTGAGCTGGAAGGTGCCCCAGTGCATGCCCAGGCCCGTAATGGGGTTCAGGATCTCGAAGATCCGGACCGCCTCGTCGGGATCGATATGGTTGGCCTGCATGACGTCGCGCGGCTCGTAGGCGCCGACCGGAAGGATGGCGAGGCGGTAGGGTCCGTATTGCGCCGCTTCCTTCGCCCAGCCGCCGTCTCCCCATCCGGTGTCGCCGGCGAAGAAGATGTTGCCGCCCGGTATCCGGATCGCGAAGGCCGACCATAAGGCGCGGTTGCGGTCGGTGCCCCAGCGCGAACTCCAATGATGGTTGCGCAGGACCTGCACCAGCGCGAGCGGCGCCGGGCCGACGGCCTTCGTCCTCCAGGCCTCCATCGCCGCCCCCTGGGCCGAGGCGATGGAGCCCCAGTCAAGCGCCTCGACGCCGGGGCAGCGGCCGCAGTCCGTGCGGGCGTTGCGACCCGGGATCCCGGCCTGGCGCAGGATCGAGTCGTTGCCGAGGCTGGTGACGATGACCGGTTGGTCGCGCTCCCAGAGCCGCTTGAGGGTGGGCAGGTCCATATGGTCGTAATGATTGTGGCTGACGAGGACGAGGTCGATCCTTGGCAGGTCCTCGAAGCGCACGCCGGGCGCCCGCACCCGCTTCGGGCCCGCGAAGGAGAAGGGGGAGGCGCGCTCGGACCAGATCGGGTCGGTGAGGATGTTGAGACCGGCCGTCTGCACCAGCACCGTGGCATGGCCGATCCAGGTGACCAGCATCTCGCTATTATCGACCCGGCGCGGCGGGACGGTCGCAGGCACGCTCACCCGCTCGGGCCATTGCGCGCGCTCGCTGGAGCCGATGAAGCGGTTCATGAAGCGGGCGGGGCCGCCATGCGCGGCGGAGGCGGGGCCGGGCGTCGGATTGAAGAAGCGCTCGCCGTCGAAATGGCCGGAGCCCGGGCCTTCGTAATAGATCCGGTCGAGGAAGGGCGGGATGAGCGACGGCGAGAAGCACAAGGCGACGGCGAGGAAGAGGAGCAGTGTGCCGAGGCGGCGGAGCCAGTTTCGCATCTCCGCTTCTTAGCGCCGGATCAGCGCGCGTCGATGGCGAAGCCCGCCGCCGGCTGCCTCTCGACATGCTCCTGATGGTAGAAGTCGAAGGCGAGGGTCGCCCGGCCGGGCGCGGCGCCGCCGCAATCGAGCGGGTAGCGCTCGGTGAAGGTGCCGTAAGCGCCGACTCCGCCGGTGCTTCGAGCGCCCACCTGGGGGCGCGAGCCGTCGGCGCAGCGAAGCCGGGCGATATAGGCGCGGGCGCCTTCGGGGCCGCCGACCCGAATCGGGTTCCGCTCGCTGCCGAGCGGATGCGCGGCCGCCGCCGCGGCGATCTGCTCGGCCTCGGCAAGGGGATCGGCGGCCGATTCCTGCCCGAGCATTTCGTCGGGGGTGGAGGTTCGGGCGCCGAGCTTCTGGGCGGCGGCGGGAGCGGCCAGCAAGGCGGCCGCGGCGAGGAAGGGGGCGATACGCATGCGCTGCGGCTAAGGCCTTATGTTGAGAAAGGAAAGTGGGTGGCAAGAGTCGCAAAGGGACGCATCGTCATAAATCTTCCCGCGGAAGGCCGGGGGAGGATTTTTAGAACGGGTGCGGCCTGCGACTCACTCCAGCTCGAACGACACCGACAGGCTGACCGCCACGCTCTGCTCGCCCGGGTCGACCGAGGTGGAATCGGCGGCGCCGCCTCGCGCCGCCTGGCGCATCATCACCACCGGCGGCGCGTAATTGGCGCCGGCCTCGCTGATCGAGAGAATCCGGCCTACGCGCTTGCCGAGCGCCCGGGCGTAGAGCTCGGCCCGGGCCCGGGCGTTGGCGAGCGCCTGGGTCCTCGCCTCGTCAAGCGCGGCCTCGGGCTTGTCGATGGTGAGCATCGGGCCGTTGATCTGGTTGGCCCCCTGGGCGACTAGGGCGTCGAGGATCCGTCCGGTCGCCGCGATGTCTCGGAACCTCACCGAGACCTCGTTGCTGGCGCGATAGCCGACGATCTGCGGGTTGCTGCCCTGCGCGTCGTGCCGATAGTCGGGATAGAGGTTGATCGAGCTGGTCTGGATGTCGCGGTCGGCGATGCCGGCGCGTTTCAGGGCGGAGCGGACCGCCGTCATCTGGGTCGCGTTCTGGGCCAGAGCGGCGGTGGCCGTCGGCGCGACGGTGACGACCCCGGCGGAGATCCGGGCGATGTCGGGGACCCGGGTCACCTCGCCGGTCGCGACGACGTCGAGTCGGGTGCCGTCGAGCAGGATCCCGGCGGGAGCGGGCTGCGACTGGGCCGCGGCGGGCGCGAACGGCAGGGCGCCGAGCGCCAGAGCGGCGCCGAGGATCAGATTACGCATTGAGGATTCTCCGGTATGTTTCGGTTCCGGTCCTTTCAACGCCGGAGCGCCTGCACCGTTGCTGAATAAACCCTCTCCCGCTTTTCCACGGGAGACGAAGGCTCAAGCCGAAGGCTTGGGAGGTGAGGGTCTTGCCGACTCTGCGGTTCAGACCCTCACCTCCACCGCTTCGCGGCGGGCCCCTCCTCTCCCGCGAAAAGCGGGAGAGGGTCGATATATGGTTGACTTGCAGGCCTTTAGCTGGGAGTTGAAGCGGCGATGACGACCCGCGCGATCCGCACCGGCTCCACTTGCGTCCTTTCGGCGCCGGCCGCTGCGCACGCCTGGCTTTGGTGGTGGGACATTTCCTCCGCCGCGGCGCGCGACCATCGATGGTGAACCGGACTCTCTAGAAGTTCCGAAGTCCCCAGAAGGCCCGCCGCTCCCGGCGGGCCTTTTCTTTTGCGCTCGAATTCCAGGAAAAAGCCATGTCCACCCAGCCGAATTATGCCCTCCCCACGTCCGACGTCACCGCCGCCGAAGCCGCTCTCGCCCGACTCTACATCGGCGAGTCGCTCGCCGAGGCCGAAGCCGAGGCGCTGTTCGCCGAGCTCGTCGCCGGCCAACTGCCCGAGCCCGCCATCGCCGCGATGCTGATCGCGCTCCGCCTCAAGGGAGAAACCGCCGAGGAGCTGATCGGAGCGGCCCGGGCGCTTCGAGCCGCCGATGCTGACTTCCCGAGACCCGATTATCTGTTCGCCGACAGCTGCGGCACCGGCGGAGACGGCTCGGCCTCGATCAACGTCTCGACCGCCGTCGCCTTCACCGCGGCGGCGGCGGGCCTTCCGATCGCCAAGCACGGCAATCGCTCAGTCACCTCGCGCTGCGGCTCGGCGGACGTGCTCGAGCAGCTCGGCGCCAGGCTGGACGTAAGCGCGCAGGTCTCCCGAAAGGCGCTGGACGAGATCGGAATCTGCTTCCTGTTCGCGCCGCTCTACCATCCGGGCCTTCGCCATGCCGGGCCGGTGCGGCGGATGCTCAAGGTCCGGACCATCATGAACATGCTCGGCCCCTGCCTCAACCCCGCTGAGCCGCAGGTGCAGCTGCTCGGAGTGGCCGATCCCGCCTTTCTGGTGCCGGTCGCGAAGACGCTCGCCGCGCTGGGTGTGGCCCGCGCCCTGGTGGTCCACGGCTCCGGCCTCGACGAGATCGCCCTCCACGGCGAGACCCGGGCGGTTCGGCTGGAAGGCGGAATTCTCGCCCCGATGGTGATCGGCCCCGAGGATGCCGAGCTGGAGCGGCGGCCGGTGCAGGTGCTCCGGGGCGGCGGGCCGGAGGAGAATGCCGAGCGGCTGAAAGCGCTCCTGATGGGCTACGGAATCGCAGCCGAGACCGAGGTCGTGGCGCTCAACGCCGGCGCCCTGCTGATGACTGCCGGACTCGCTCCGGACCTGCGCAACGGCGTCGGAATGGCACTTCAGGCGCTCGGCTCGGGCGAGGCCTATCGCCGGCTGACTTTGTTCATCGAGGCGACCCATGGCTGAGGCAAGCGGAATCCTCGCCGAGATCGTGGCGAGAAAGCGTGTCGACGTGGCGGCCCGGCTCGGCGGCTTCGGCCTGGATTCGGCCGAGCCGACCCGGCGCAGCCTGAGGTCGGCGCTGGCGAGGCCGGGGGCCCGGTTCATCATGGAGGTGAAGCGCGGCTCCCCGTCCGGCGGGGCGATCCGGCCGGCGGCCGACGCGGGCGCCCTCGCCCGCGCCTATCGAGGCGCGGCGGACGCGATCAGCGTGCTCACCGACGCGCCTTATTTCGGAGGCTCGCTCGAGGATCTGCGGGCGGTCCGGCGCGAGTTCCTGGGGCCGATCCTGGCCAAGGACTTCATCGTCGACCCGCGGCAGGTGGCCGAGGCCCGGCTTCACGGCGCCGACGCGGTCCTCGTCATCCTCGCCGTCCTCGGCGACGAGGAAGCGGCGGCGGTGATGGCCGCGGCGCGGCGCCTCGGAATGGACGCGCTCGTCGAGGCGCATACCGCCGAGGAGGTTCGGCGCGCGGTCCGGCTGGGCGCCGACATCGTCGGGATCAACAACCGCAACCTCGACACGCTCCAGATCGACCTCGCCACGACAGAGCGGCTCGCCGCCCTGGTGCCGTCGGGCACCCTCGTCGTTGCCGAGTCCGGCATCGGAAGCCGGTCCGACGTGGAGCGGCTGGCGCCCTTCGCCGACGCCTTCCTGGTCGGCTCGTCGCTGATGCGCGCCCCGGATCCGGGCGAGGCCGCCCGGGCGCTGGCCTTCGGCCGGGTCAAGGTCTGCGGGATCACGGATGTCCATGACGCGGCGATGGCCGCGGATCACGGCGCCACCTATGCGGGGGTCGTCATGGTGCCCAACACGCCGCGGGCCGTCACCGGCTCGGGCGCCGAGGCGATCGCCGAGGCGTCGCCGGTGCCGCTGGTCGGGGTGTTCCGGAACGAGAAGCCGATGCAGGTCGCCCACCGCGCCCGGGCGCTCGCTCTGCGCGCGGTCCAGCTCCATGGCGACGAGGACGCGCTCTACATCCGGGCGCTTCGAGGCCTGCTTCCGGAGGAGACGGAGATCTGGGCGGCGGCGGCGGTCGGCCGAGACGTTCCGAGCCCCCGCCTCGGCGCGGACCGCACCTTGTTCGACAGCCAGGTCGGCGGCCGCTCGGGCGGCACCGGAATCGCCTTCGACTGGTCGAGGCTCGAAGGCCGGGCCGATCTTGGCCGGGGGCTGCTCGCGGGCGGGCTCAGGCCCTCCAACGCTCGCGCGGCCGCCATGGTGGGCGCTTACGCGCTCGACGTCGGCTCGGGCGTGGAGATGGCTCCGGGCCGGAAGGATGCGGGCCGGCTCTATGCCTTTTTCGAGGCGCTTCGCCCCCCGGCGCGCGGGGAGGCGAACGCGTGCGCCTGAGCGGACGCTTCGGCGCCTATGGCGGCGCCTATGTGCCGGAGATACTGGTCCCGGCCATCGAGCAGCTCGAGGCGGCTTTCCTGGATGCCGCGGAGGACCCGTCCTTCCGCGCCGAGCTGGACGGGCTGCTCGCCAATTATGCCGGGCGGCCGACCCCGCTCACGCGCTGCCGCAACCTCGGCGGCGAGCGGGCCCGGATCTACCTGAAGCGCGAGGACCTGCTTCACGGCGGAGCGCATAAGACCAACCAGGTCCTCGGCCAGGCGCTGCTGGCGAAGCGGATGGGCAAGACCCGCCTGATCGCGGAGACCGGCGCGGGGCAGCACGGGGTCGCCACCGCTTTGGCCGGCGCCCTGTTCGGCCTGGAGACCCGGATCTACATGGGCGCCCATGACGTCGAGCGGCAGAAGCTCAACGTCTTCCGGATGGAGCTGATGGGCGCCGAGGTGGTCCCGGTCGAGAGCGGCGCAAGGACTCTCAAGGACGCCATCAACGAGGCCCTTCGGGACTGGGCCGCGAGCTTCGAGAACACGCATTATCTGCTCGGCACCGTCGCCGGGCCGCATCCCTTCCCGCTGATGGTCCGCGAGTTCCAGCGCGTGATCGGAAAGGAAGCCCGGAACCAGATACTGGAGGAGGAGGGCCGGCTTCCCGACGCCTGCATCGCCGCGGTCGGGGGTGGCTCCAATGCGATCGGCCTGTTCGCCGACTTCGTCGCCGACGAGGGGGTTCGGCTGATTGGGGTCGAGGCGGCCGGGAAGGGGCTCGACGGGCGCGAGCATGGCGCCACCCTGCTCCGCGGCCGCCCCGGAATCCTGCACGGCGCCGAGACCTACGTCCTTCAGGACGAAGACGGGCAGATCGACGAGAGCTGGTCGGTCTCGGCCGGGCTCGACTATCCGGCGGTCGGGCCCGAGCACGCGCATCTCAAGGACAGCGGGCGGGCGGACTATGTCGGCGTCACCGACCGGGAGGCGCTCTCCGCCTTCGCCCTTCTGGCGCGGTCCGAGGGGATCATCTGCGCGTTCGAATCCGCCCATGCTTTGGCGCAGGCGCTGAAGATGGCGGAGACGGCGACCGGGGAGATGGTGCTGGTCGTCAACCTTTCCGGCCGAGGCGACAAGGACATGGAGCAGGCGCGCAGGCTGATCGGGGCGGCCGAATGACCCGCTACCCGACCATGTTCGAAAGCCTGCGCGAGCGGAGCGAAAGAGCGTTCGGCGCCTTCGTCATGCTCGGCGACCCAGATCTGGCGACCAGCGCCGCCATCCTGGATTCGCTCGTCCAGGGCGGGGCGGACATGCTCGAAGTCGGAATACCCTTCTCCGATCCCGTCGCCGACGGCCCGGTCATCCAGGCGGCGGCAGTTCGGGCGCTCGCCGCCGGGATCCGGACCGCCGACTGCTTCCGGCTCCTGCGCGAGTTCCGATCCCGGCATCGGCGGGTGCCGGTCGGAATCCTCACTTACGCCAATCTGGTCATGGCCCGCGGCTTCGAGGCCTTTTACGGCGCCGCGGCGGGGGCGGGGGTGGACAGCGTGCTGGTCGCCGACGTTCCGCTGATCGAGGCCGATCCCTTCCTCGCCGCGGCCCGGCGGGCCGGAGTCGCTCCGGTCCTGATCGCCGCCCCGAACACGCCGCCCGAGCGCCTGGCGCTCATCGCCTCGCAAGGCGAGGGCTATACCTATTGCGTCGCCCGGGCCGGAGTGACGGGCGCGGACGAGCAGGTGCGCTTCGCCGGGGACGTGATCGCGGCTCTGAAGGAGGCCGGCGCGCCGCCGGCGGTGCTCGGCTTCGGGATTTCGGAACCCGAGCATGTGAGGCTCGCTCTTCGGGCCGGCGCCGAAGGGGTGATATCGGGCTCGGCCATCGTCGACCGGCTCGCTCGCGGCGAGGATGTTCGCGGCTTCGTCGCGGAGATGAAGGCGGCGACGCGGCTGTAATCCTCCCCACGCTTCGCGCGGGGAGGATCAAGTTACCGCCGCCGGTTGATCAGGCGGTAGATGAACAGGATGACGATCGCCCCGATCGTGGCGGCGATGAAGCCGGCGCCGCTGTTGCCGCGGTCCCAGCCGAGCTGATGGCTGACGAACCCGGCGAGCAGGGCCCCGCCGACCCCGAGCAGGATGGTGACGATGCAGCCGCCCGGATCGCGGCCCGGCATGATCAGCTTGGCGAGCGCGCCCGCCAGCGCTCCGATCAGGATCCACCCGAAGAAGCCATAGTCCGCCAGCAGGTTCATCGGTCTCTCCTTACCCTCGCTTGCTCGTTCCCCGCTGTAGAGCTTTCGAGTGGCCAAACCCCAACAAAAAATGTAGGAACCCGGTTCCGCTGCGTGGGGGCAGGCGACAGATTAGACTTGAGGCAGGTGCTATATTCGGCTAACACAGTGGCCGAAGTCGCTGCCGTACGGTCCGGTGTGGGGAAAGATGAGAGCTATGAACTTCGAGTCGCGCAAATGGCGCAGCGGTGGCGTCGACAAAGAGGCTATCGTCGTTGACGACGAGACCGCCGCGCGCCGCCGCCGCCGGAACATCATCCTCGGCGCCGTGGCGCTGCTGGTCCTCGTCGCAGCCGCCTATTTCATGTTCGGCCGCGGCGGCGACGACACCAAGGTCGCTGTCGCCATCAAGGGCGAAGGCGCCGAGGCCGCGCCGTCGGTCAGCATCATCGTGCCCGGCCGCCAGCAGGTCGCCCGCACCATCACCGCCACCGGCCAGCTCGCCGCCCGCTACGACATGCCGGTCGGCGTGCCGGGCGAGGGCGGCAAGATCGTCAGCGTCCTCGTCCAGGCCGGCCAGTGGGTCGGCGCCGGCCAGACGCTGGCGGTCATCGACCGCTCGGTGCAGACTCAGGAGGCGGCGCAGCTCGCCGCCCAGATCGACGTGGCCCGCGCCGACGCCCGGCTGGCCCAGCAGGAGCTGGAGCGGGCCCAAACCCTGGTCTCCCGCGGGTTCGTCTCCAAGGCCGACGTCGAGCGGCGCATCGCCACCCGCGACGCGGCGCTCGCCCGGGTCCGGGTCGCCCAGGCCAATCTCGGCCAGAGCCGGGCGCGCATCGGCCGCCTCGACGTGCGCGCTCCGGCCGCCGGGCTGGTGCTGACCCGCACCGTCGAGCCCGGCCAGATCGTCGGCCCCGGCTCCGGCGCCCTGTTCCGGATCGCGCGCGGCGGGGAGCTCGAGATGATGGCCCGCCTGCCCGAATCGGATCTTGCCCGGCTTTCCTCGGGCGTCCCGGCGCAGGTGGTGCCGGTCGGCTCCGCCAAGGCCTATCAGGGTGCGATCTGGCAGCTCTCGCCGATCATCGACCCCACGTCCCGCCAGGGCGTCGCCCGGATCTCGCTCCCGTTCGACCGCGACCTCAGGCCCGGCGGCTTCGCCACCGCCCAGATCCGGGCGGGCGCGGTCGACGCGCCGCTACTGCCCGAATCCGCCGTGCTCAACGATGCGCAGGGCACTTATGTGTACCTGATCGACGAGAAGAACGCTGTCCGCCGCCGGCCGGTGAAGGTCGGCTCGGTGACCGATGCCGGCGTCGTGGTGGCGGAAGGCATCAGCGGCAACGAGCGCATCGTGCTTTCCGCCGGGCCCTTCCTCACGGAGGGCGAGACGGTGCGTCCGCAGCGGGCGGTCGCCGCCCGCTGAGCAAGTACGATTTGGAGTTGATCGACGATGCGCAATATTTCCAGCTGGGCGATCCGTAACCCGGTCTTCCCGCTCGTGCTGTTCACCGCGCTGAGCCTGCTCGGCCTGATCAGCTTCCTGCGCATGGACGTCAACCAGATGCCGGACATCAGCTTCCCGGCCGCCTCGATCACCGTCAGCCAGCCCGGCGCCGCGCCGTCGGAGCTCGAGACCCAGGTCACTCAGCGGGTCGAGGCCGCGGTCCGCGGCATCAACGGGGTCGACGAGATCAGCTCGACGGCGCGCGAGGGCAGCAGCACTACCTTCGTCCGCTTCGACATCGGCACCCCGGTCGACCGCGCCGTGAACGACGTTCGGGACGCCGTCGCCAACATCCGCGGCGACCTTCCCGACGGGATCCTCGAGCCGCAGGTCGTCCGGGAGGAAGCGGAAGGAGGCCCGATCGCCTATTTCGCCGTCGAGTCGACCGCAATGGGTCTCGAGGAGCTCAGCTGGTATATCGACAACACCATCGCCAAGCGGCTGCTCGCGATCAGCGGCATGGCCGCGGTGCAGCGCGGCGGCGGAGTCAGCCGCGAGATCCGGATCATTTTGGATCCGGTCAAGATGCAGGCCCAGGGCATCACCGCGGCGGCGGTGAATTCCCAGCTTCGCCAGCTGAACGTCAACGCCGCGGGCGGGCGCGCGGAGATCGCGGGCTCGGAGCAGTCGGTCCGGGTGCTCGGCAACGCGGAGAATGCGTACGATCTCGGCGAGAAGCAGATCTCGGTCGGCGGCGGCCGGACGGTGAAGCTCTCGTCGATTGCGACCGTCCGCGACCTTTATGCCGAGCAGCGCAACGTCGCTTTGATGAACGGCCGGCAGGTGCTCAGCTTCTCGATCGAGAAAGCCAAGGGCTCTTCGGACGTCACCGTCTACGACGAGGCCGTCGAGGAGCTGGAGAAGATCAGGAAGGACAGCGGCGGCAAGGTCAAGTTCAACCAGCTCTTCACCAGCGTCGAGTACAGCAAGGGCCAGTATGTTTCGGCCATGGAAGCGCTGGTCGAGGGCGCCGTGCTTGCGGTGCTCGTCGTTCTGCTGTTCCTGCGCGACTGGCGGGCCACGGTGATCTCCGCGATCGCGATCCCGCTCTCGGCCATTCCGACCTTCTGGTTCATGGACATGATGGGCTTCTCGCTCAACGCGGTGACCCTGCTCGCCCTCAGCCTGGTGGCGGGCGTGCTGGTCGACGACGCAATCGTCGAGATCGAGAATATCGTCAGGCACATGCGAATGGGCAAATCGGCCTATCAGGCGTCGATCGAGGCCGCCGACGAGATCGGCCTCGCCGTCGTCGCCACCACATTCTCGATCGTCGCCGTGTTCCTTCCGGTCGGGATGATGAGCGGGCTCATCGGCCAATATTTCAAGAGCTTCGGAATGACCATCGTGGTGTCGGTGCTGATCAGCCTCGCCGTCGCCCGGCTCATCACCCCTCTGCTCGCCGCCTACTTCCTGAAGGCGAAGGGCGAAGCGAGCCACGGCGAAGGCTGGCTGATGGACCGCTACATGGGCCTGCTCTGGTGGTCGCTGAGGCATCGCTGGAAGACGGTGATGCTCGGAGTTCTGTCGTTCGTCGCGACGATCTACGCCTTCAGCACGCTCCCCTTCACCTTCCAGCCCAACGTCAACAGCGACTTCAGCTCGGTCGCCGTCGAGATGGCCCCGGGCACGACCCTGGCCCAATCGCAGGCGGTGGCCAGCAAGGCGACCGACATCATCCGCAAGGAGCCGGACGTCGGGGCGGCCTTCGCGTCGGTCAGGCTGGGCGGCGCGAGCATCTTCATCACCCTCAACAAGGACCGCGAGCGCACCAGCACCGAGTTCGAGCGCCAGGTGTCGCCCAAGCTTCGCAATATCGCCGATGCCCGAGTGTATTTCCGTTCCCAGCAGGGTTTCGGCAACCGCGACGTCTCGGTGATGCTGGCGGGGGACGATCCCGTGAAGCTCGACGCGGCGGCCGCGGCGCTCGTCAGGGACATGCAGAAGCTGCCCGAGCTCAAGGCCCCTCGGGTCGAGGGCGATTTGCGGCGGCCCGAGATCACCATCAGGCCGCGCTTCGACATGGCTTCCGACATGGGCGTCACGACGGCCGCTCTCAGCCAGACGATCCGGATCGCGACCCAGGGCGAGATCGACCAGAACAGCGCCAAATTCTCGCTGTCCGACCGCCAGATCCCGATCCGGGTCTCGCTCAGCGAGGAATCGCGGCAGAACCTGTCCACCATCGAGAATTTGCCGGTGCCGACGACGGCCGGCACCACCGTCCCGCTCAAGGTGGTGGCCGATATCGGCTTCGGTGCCGGCCCCACCCAGATCCAGCGCTTCAATCAGGAGCGGCGAATCGTCGTCGGGGCCGATCTCGCGCCGGGCGTGGTCGAGGCGATGAGCAAGATCAACGCGCTGCCGACGATGAAGAACCTGCCCGCGGGCGTGAAGCTTGCCGAGCAGGGTCAGCAGAAGGCGCAGCAGGAGCTGGTCGAGCAGTTCGGCCTGGCGGTGATCGCCGGCATCTTCCTCGTCTTCGCGGTGCTGGTGCTGCTGTACAAGAGGATCGTGCCGCCGTTCGTGAACATGGGGTCGCTGTTGCTTGCCCCGCTGGGCGGCGCGATCGCGCTCCACCTCACCGGCAACGCCATGTCGATGCCGGTGATGATCGGCATCCTGATGCTGCTCGGAATCGTCGCCAAGAACTCGATCCTGCTGATCGACTTCGCCATCGAGGAGATGGCCAAGGGCGTCGAGAAGAACGAGGCCATCGCCGATTCCGGGCACAAGCGCGCCCAGCCGATCGTCATGACGACGGTGGCGATGGTCGCTGGAATGCTGCCGACGGCCGTGTCGCTGTCGGGCGACGGCAGCTGGCGCGCCCCGATGGGCATCGTCGTGATCGGCGGGCTCATCCTGTCGACAATCCTGACGCTGGTGATCGTTCCCGCGAGCTTCAGCCTTGCCGACAGCTTCGAGCGCTGGATCGGCCCGAAGGTCGGCCGGCTGCTGACCTATGGCGGCAAGGCGGATCACGGCCCGGCGCCGCAACCCGCGGAGTGACTCCGGCGGGCACAAGCGCGCCGTCCGGTGCGGAATGATCGGAGATGAAGGGAAATGCCCTTAGCCGGCGGGACGGATATGTCCGCCAAGGGCCGGGACAGATCCTCAATCGGACGGGCTTATCTTTTCGGTCGGGGCGCGCCTGCCACGGGAGAGAGGGGAGGCAGAAGCTGCCTCCCCCCGTCGCTCAATTCTCGCTATACTCGTTCCCCCTGCAATAGCCGAATTGGTGAGCGAACCAGGAGTACCAGTTGGTATCGGGATTGACATCGCAGATGCTCGCCGCCTGAGCGGGAGTCGCGACCGCCAGAGACGAGACGACAAGAATGGCGGAAATCGTACGGATTTTGCGCTTATGCATTTTTTTCATCCCCTAAGGATCTTGAAGATCCCGGACGAGAATGCTCGCGTCAATTTGACGAGTCAATCGGACGTTATCGAACGTCCAGCTTCCAGTTTCATCGCTTCAACTGTCGTCGGCAGTCTGCCGACAGGAGCGAGAGAAGTTTCATTTGGATCCATGCTCCCGCCAACGAACTGCATAGTCGTCGCGAAGCGCGGCGGGGAGGCACATATGCCTCCCCGGCCGTTACCCGACCTTACATCGAACCCCGGCAATAGCCGAAGGTGCGCGCGAACCATCCGGAGAAGGTGTCGGACTCGCAAAGCGCCGACGCGTTCGCAGGAGTTGCCACCGCCAGCGACGAAAATATCGCGATCGCGGCCACGGTACGAAATTTGGCTTTATTCATGCCCTTGCTCCCCATCCGGGCCTGAATGACCCAAGCCAAGGAGTGCGGAGATGACGGCGATGAGTCAATGTCCTGATCGGCGAATCGACATTGCTTTGTCGCGCTTTTCCGTGGCTTTTCCGTAGGATATACGTCGGCATGATCTGCTTATGCCTCCTCGGCATCGGTGCGGCGGCCGCCGGCTTGCCGTTCCGAGCCGCGCGAAGTGAACCAAAGTGGCGTTCCGGCTATTGAGAAGCGAATGATCCCCGTGGCACCGCCCAAATCCAGTCGGTTCGTCCCGCCAGCGCAGAGCCTGCGCGGCATGCGCATCGTCGCGACCGGGATGCTGGTGGCGATGGCGGCCCTGTTCCTGCTCGCGAACAGCTTCGACGAAGCCTACCCGCCACTGGCGTTCGTCAAGGCCTTCGCCGAGGCGGCGATGGTCGGCGGCCTCGCCGATTGGTTCGCCGTAACCGCTTTGTTCCGTCACCCGCTCGGGCTGCCGATCCCGCACACGGCGATCATCCCGCGCAACAAGGATCGTATCGGCGCGGCGCTCGCAGCCTTCCTTCGCGAGAACTTCCTGATCCCCAGGGTCGTCGCCCGGCGCATGCGCAGCGTCGACATTGCCGGGGCCATAGGCCGCTTTCTCGCCAACCCGCCCCCCGAGGGGCGACTGAGGCAGGGCGGCTCGCGGCTGATCGCCGACCTTCTCGAGGCGCTCGACCAGGAGCGGCTCGGCGGGATGGTCAAGACCGCCGTGGCGCAGCGGATGCGCTCGCTCGAAGTGTCGCCGCTGATCGGCCAGGCGCTGGACGGCGCCATCACCGAGGAACGGCACATCCCCATCCTCGACGGGATCGTCACCTGGGCGGGCCGGACCCTGGACGCCAATGAGGACCTCATCCGAAACATGGTCCACGAGCGCGCCGGCTGGATCATGAAGCTCGCCGGCCTCGACGCCAAGCTCGCCGACGCGATCGTCGACGGCCTGAGGCGGCTGACGATCGACATGGCCATCGACCCGGACCACCCGCTTCGCTCCAAGGCCGAGGAAGCGCTCGCCGCCTTGGCCTGGGACATGCGCTTCGACCCCGAGATGCAGGGGAAGGTCGAAGGATGGAAGAACGAGATCATCGCCAACAAGGCCGTCACCGACTGGCTCGGCGGCCTCTGGGAGAACAGCCGCGCCGCCTTGCTTCGCGCCGCCCGCGACCCCGAGGCGGCCATGGCCGGACGGTTCGGCGAGGCGCTCAAGCAGCTGGGCGAGACCCTTCAGAAGGACGAGCGGCTCAACCGGGCGATCAACCAGTTCGCCCGCCGGCTCGTCGTCGGCACCGCCGCGACCTACGGCAGCGGGATCGTCACTCTGGTCTCGGACACGGTGCGGGGCTGGGACGCCCGCACCGTGACCGGGCGGCTGGAGAATGCGGTCGGGCGGGACCTTCAATATATCCGGATCAACGGCACACTGGTCGGCGGGCTGGTCGGGCTCCTCATCCACACCGTCGAGGTGCTCGCCTGATATCCTCTTGAAGAGCGGGCGCCTTACCGCGCATGCTCGACGCGCAAGACAAGGGGATGAGGATGAAGATCGCCCACAACGCACTGGCCGCGCTGGCCTTGGCCTTCGCCGCTCCCGCCATGGCGCAAAGCGTCGGTCCCGTGCCGGCTCCGGCGCCGTCGGCCGGGCCGGTCACCGTAATTCATGCGGGTACGCTGATGGCCGTGCCCGGGCAGCCGCCCAGACGGGAGGCCAGCGTCGTCGTCCGGGGCCGTCGGATCGTGGAGATCCGGAACGGCTATATCGACATGCCGGGGGCCCGGGTCGTCGACCTTCGCGACAGTACGGTGATGCCGGGCTTCATCGACATGCACGTCCACCTGCGCGGCCTCGACGACCGGCTCCAGGCCCGCCTGCAGGCGCCGCAGCGGGACTATGAGGACGAGGCCTATACCGCGCTGATCAACGCTCGAAAGACGCTTCTCGCCGGGTTCACGACCGTGCGGGATCTCGGCAACGAGCCGCGGATGATCACCACCCTGCGCGACGTCATCGAGGCCGGGCAGTTCGCAGGCCCGACCATCGTCGCGGCCGCCCGCAGCATCTCGGTCTCCGGCGGCCATGGCGACGTCAACGGCCTCAACCGCGACCTCACCGAGATCGGCCTCGCCCGCGCCGACAATACCTGCAACGGCGCGGAAGACTGCCGCCGGGCGGTGCGCCGGCAGATCTCCGCCGGCGCCGACGTCATCAAGTTCGCCGCGACGGGCGGGGTGCTCAGCAACGTCGCCGGCGGCCTCAACCAGCAGATGATGGCGGACGAGATGCGCGCCATCGTCGAGACCGCCAAGACCTTCGGCCGCAAGGTCGCGGCCCATGCGCACGGGGTGGACGGGATCAACGCCGCCCTGGAAGCGGGCGTGGACTCGATCGAGCACGGCACCTTCACCGACGACAGGACCTTCGCCCTCTATCGGCGAACCGGAGCCTATTACGTCCCGACGCTCGTCGCTCCGGCCGCGGCCGTGGCGGACGGCGAGCGGGGCGCCCTCACCCCGGCCCAGTTCGACAAGGCGAAGCAGGCTTCCGGCAACGCCGAGCGAAGCTTCGCCCGCGCCGTGCGCGAGCGGGTCAACATCGCCTTTGGCACCGACAGCGGGGTGGCTCCCCACGGCCTCAATGCTCGCGAGTTCTCGCTGATGGTAAAGAACGGCATGGCCCCCGCCGCAGCCATTCACTCGGCGACGGTCGCCGCCGCCACCCTGCTCGGGCGGGCGGACCGGATCGGAACGATCGAGGCGGGCAAGGATGCCGACATCGTCGCGGTGCGCGGCGATCCGACGGCCGATATCCGCCTGCTCGAGAACGTCCAGTTCGTGATGAAGCACGGCCGGGTCCACAAGCTCGGCGGCGAGCGCCAGCTGACGACGGCGGATTGAGGGCACATCGTCGCCCCAGCGAAGGCTGGGGCCCCGGCGGGTGAAGGGCGCCGAGCTCTTCACCCCCTGGGGTCCCAGCCTGCGCTGGGACGATGGGTTACCCGTCGCTCGCCCGCTCGATGTCGGCGCCGACCGCCTGGAGCTTCTCCTCGAGGCGCTCGTAGCCCCGGTCGAGATGGTAGACCCGGTGGACCTCGGTCTCGCCCTGCGCGGCCAGGCCGGCGAGGACGAGGCTCATCGAGGCTCGAAGGTCGGTCGCCATCACCGGGGCGCCGACCAGATGATCGACTCCGCGCACCACCGCCGAGCGGCCCCTGACCTCGATCTCGGCGCCCATGCGGTTGAGCTCGGGGACGTGCATGTAGCGATTCTCGAAGATCGTCTCGGTGAGCAGGCTGGTGCCTTCGGCGAGGGTCAGCATCGCCATGAACTGGGCCTGCATGTCGGTCGGGAAAGCGGGATAGGGGGCGGTCGAGATGGAGAGCGGCTTGAGGCCGCCGTCGGCGCTCACCCGGACTCCGTCCGCCGTGTCCTCGATGATCAGGCCGGCGTCGCCGAGGCCGGAGAGGATCGAGGGCATGGTCTCCTTGCGGGCGCCGACCAGCTCCAGCGATCCTCCGGTGATCCCGGCCGCGCAGGCGTAGCTGCCCGCCTCGATCCGGTCCGGCATCACCGCATAGGTGGCGCCGTGAAGCCGGTCCCTGCCCCGGATGGTGAGGGTGTCGGTCCTCAGCCCCTCGATGTCCGCGCCCATCGCGATCAGGCATTTGGCGAGGTCGGTGATCTCCGGCTCGCGCGCGGCGTTCTCGATCACCGTCTCGCCCTTGGCGAGGACGGCGGCCATGAGCGCGTTCTCGGTCGCGCCGACGGATACGAAGGGGAAGGTGATGGTCCCGCCCTGCAGGCCGCCCTTCGGGGCCCTCGCCCGGACGTAGCCGGCGGCGACCTCGATCTCGGCGCCCAGGGCTTCCAGCGCCTTGAGATGGAGGTCGACCGGGCGCATGCCGATCGCGCAGCCGCCGGGGAGCGAGACCGTCGCCTCGCCGGCGCGGGCGACGAGCGGGCCTAGCACCAGGATCGAGGCGCGCATCTTGCGAACGATATCGTAGGGCGCGACGGTCGAGGCGAGGTTGGAGGCGCGCAGGGTCATCACCCGGCCATATTCGTCGGCGCGCGCCCCCTCGACGGTAGTCGACACCCCGAGCTGGTTGAGCAGGTGGCCGAAGCTGTCGACGTCGGCGAGGCGCGGCAAGTTCCGAAGGGTCAGCGGCTCGTCGGTGAGCAGGGCGCAGGGGAGCAGGGTCAGTGCGGCGTTTTTGGCCCCGGAGATGGGGATCCGGCCCTCGAGGCGCTTGCCGCCGCGGATGATGATGCGATCCATGCGAGGGTCTTAAGGCTTTCGCGGGGGGGTGCAAGGTTGGCCGTCGCCCCAGCGAAGGCTGGGGCCCCGGGGGGTGATGAACGCGGCGCCTTTCACCCGCTGGGGCCCCAGCCTTCGCTGGGGCGACGGTCTAGGCCTTCTCAAGCGTGCACTGGAGGGGATGCTGGTTCTGCCTCGCAAAGTCGATGACCTGGGCGACCTTGGTCTCGGCGACCTCGTAGCTGAACACTCCGCACACCCCGACCCCGCGCTGGTGGACGGCGAGCATCACCCGGGTCGCATCCTCGATTCCCATCTTGAAGAACATCTGGAGGACCTGAACGACGAACTCCATCGGGGTGTAGTCGTCGTTCAGCATCAGCACCTTGTAGGGCGAGGGAGTCTTGGTTCGGGTTCGAGTGCGGGTGGCGACGCCGAGACCGGGGTCGTCGACGTCTCCGCCCTTGCGCTCGTCCGCAGCCACGATTTCATCCCTGATCATTACCATGCCCTAGATATGGCACTCGGCCATTTTGCGGCAAGAGATTCGGTACGCTGTTGCCGCTAAAGCTCAACCGCCCGTCGCGTTCCAACGCAAAAAGGGCGGCCCCCGCGGGGGCCGCCCTTACTGCACCAGCTGGCGCTGCGGCTTACTTAGTAAGCGGCGACGGCCTTAACGCGCTCGGCGGCGACCGAGTAGCGGCTGGCGAGAGGCTCGGCGGCGTCGCCGGCGAGCTTGATCATGGTCTCGGAAAGCTTCGAGCTCTCGGTGACGAAGCCGTCGAACTGGCCGCGGACGAAGTCGCTCTGGAGGCGGAAGAAGTCGGTGGCCGACTTCACTTCGGCGAAGCTGCGAAGGGCCGCGGAGGCGTCCTCGAAGCTCTTGCGGCTGAACTCGGCGACTTCCTGCCCGACGGTCTCGAGGCCCTTGGCGACGACCTTGGTGGAGGCGACGATCGCCTCGACGTTGCCCTTGGAGAGCTCGGTCATTTCCTCGGCGATGCGGGTGTTGCGCTCGATCTGGGTGCGGGCGCGCTCGTTGACGTCGCCGAAGACGGCCTGGAGGCGGTCGGCGACCTGGGCGGTCTCTTTCTTCATGATTCGGGTTCCTTCGGTCTGTATGCGGGTGGCGGTGTTGGTGGCGGTCGCGGCGGCGGCGCGCTTGGCCGGGCGGCCGACCTTGCGCGCGGTCGCGGTGGAGCGGGCCGGCTTGGCGGACTTGGCGGTGCGGGTCTTGCGGGCCGGCTTCGCCGTGGCGGTCGCAGCCTTGATGACCTTCGCGGCGGCCTTCGCCGGAGCGGCGGCGGCCTTGGCGGCGGCGGCGGGAGCCTCGGACTTCTCGGTCACCGCCGGGGTGGCGGCTTTCGCAATCGCGGCCGAAGCTTTCGCCGTGGCGTCGACGGCCGCGGCGGCGGTCGGGGTCTGGTTCTGCTGGTCGGCCATTGGGTGTTCCTTACAAGTCTATGCTGCGATGCAACATAGTCGAGGCCGCCAGCGGTTTCAAGAGAAAATGTTGCGGTGCAGCAGAAGGCTCGTTCCTCCCCGGATTTCCGGGGGAGGGGGGACCGCGCGAAGCGCGGTGGAGGGGCTCTTCGGAGTTTGAAGAACCCCTCCACCAGGCTTCGCCTGGTCCCCCTCCCCGGCAAATGCCGGGGGAGGATTTTACGTCACCGCGCCCTCACGTAGCTCCCGGGCGCGTCCTCGATCGCCTTGAGCTTGCCCTTGCCCGGCATTCTCGCGCCCTTTGCCGGCACCTTCTTCTCCGCCAGCGCGCCGATCCATTTCGCCCAGTCGGGCCACCAGCTGCCCTTGTGCTCGGTGGCGCCGGCGACGAATTCGTCGAGGCTCGCCGGTTTGTCGTCGTTGGTCCAATATTGGTATTTCTGGGCCTCGGGCGGGTTCACCACCCCCGCGATATGGCCGGAGCCGGCGAGGACGAAGCGCATCGGGCCCTGGAAATAATGGGTGATCTTCCAGACGCTGGCGGCCGGAGCGATATGGTCCTCGCGGCCGGCCTGGACGTAGGTCGCGGTCTTCACCTTGTGGATGTCGATTGGGGTGCCGTCGACGACCAGGGCGCCCGCCTGGACCAGCTTGTTGTCCCGGTAGAAGTCCCGGAGATAGGCCTGGTGCCATTTGGATGGCAGGTTGGTCGTGTCCGAATTCCAGTGCAACAGGTCGAACGGGACGTAATCCTCGCCCATCAGGTAATTGTTGGTGACGTAGTTCCAGATCAGGTCGCGGCCCCTCAGCATGTTGAAGGTCGCGGCCATGTAGCGGCCGTCGAGGAAGCCCTTGTCGGCCGAGATCTGGTCGATCAGCTGGAGGGTGTCGTCGGCGACGAACAGGTTCAAGTCCCCCGCTTCGGAGAAATCGACCTGGGCGGTGAAGAAGGTGGCGCTTGCGACCTTGTCCGCCTGGCCGCGGGACTCCAGCAAGGCGAGGGTCGCGGCCAGAGTGGTGCCGGCGACGCAATAGCCGATGGCGTGGACGCTCTTCACGCCGAGCAGCTCGCGGACCGTGTCGATCGCGTCGACCTGGCCGCGGAGGACGTAATCGTCCAGCGTGGTTTCCTTCAGCGTCTCGTCCGCCGACTTCCAGGAGACGACGAAGACGGTGAGCCCCTGCTCCACCGCCCAGCGGATGAAGCTCTTCTTCGGATTGAGATCGAGGATGTAGAAGCGGTTGATCCACGGCGGGAAGATGATCAGCGGGGTCTCGTGCACCTCGTCCGTCGTCGGGCTGTACTGGATCAGCTCGTAGAGCTCCGTGCGCTTGACGACCTTGCCCGGGGTGACGGCGATGTTTCGGCCGACCTCGAATGCCTCGGGATCGGTATGGGTGAGTTGGCCCCTGGAGATGTCCTGGAGCATGTGCTCGAGGCCCTTCAAGAGGCTCTCGCCCTTCGTCTCCATCGCTCGCTCGAGCACCAGCGGGTTGGTCGCGGCGAAATTGGACGGCGCCATCGCGTCGACGAAATTCTTCGTCGTGAAGCGCAGCTTCTCGCGCTGCTTGGGGTCGAGCCCCTCGAGCGCGTCGACCGAGCCGAGCAGCCGCTCGGAGACGAGCAGATAGGATTGCCGGATCATGTCGAAGAGCGGGTTTTCACGCCATTGCGGGGCGGCGAAGCGCTTGTCCTTGTCGGCTTTCTCGGCAAGCTCGGTGCGCGGCGCCTCGCCGCCCAGCGCGCGCTGCCAGATGGCGAGGCCCTGCGTCCACAGGTCGGCCTGCTGCTCCGCGATCTTCGCGGGATCGGCGAACATGTTCAGCCAGGGGATTTGCGGCGCCTTGGGCGCGGCCGCCGCCGCGGCATTCTGAGCCTCGCCCATCGCCTTCGCGACATGCTCGAGCATCATCTGCTGGGCGCGCCCCATCACCCAGGTCCATTGCTGCATCTCCTCGAGGGTGGGCAGCGCCGGGGCCTCCGGGGCCTTGGTGTCCTGATCGGCCATCATCGTCTCCTGTCGCGGGCTATCTAGGGAATGCCCGGGGCGGTGGAAAGGTTCGGCGGTTCTTCGGCCCCCGGGTGCCGGGCGAAGCGCGAGGCATATTCGCGCCGGGCTCATATGGGGTTTTCGCGCGCCGCGAGGCCTTGGGCGCCGCGCCTTTCAGTTTCATCGCAACGACGCAACGATGCCCAGGATCGACAAGCTCGCCGAAGTGGCTCGCAACCCCAGAGCCTCGATCATGGGGCGTTCACGCCGATCCAGGTCGCGGCGACGGCCGCGCTCAACGGGCCGCAGGACATCGTCGGGGCGAACCGCCGGCTGTACAAAGCGAGGCGCGACTGCCTGGTCGAGAGCTTCGGCCGGGCCGGGTGGGAGATTCCTTCGCCCGAGGCGTCTATGTTCGCCTGGGCGCCGATCCCCGAGGCTTTCCGGCCGCTCGGCTCGATGGCGTCCGCCAAGCGCCTGCTGTCGGAGGCGCAGGTGGCGGTGAGCCGGGGTCGGCTTCGGCGAGGAAGGCGAGGGCCATGTGCGGATCGCGCCGGTCGAGAACGAGCAGAGGATCCGGCAGGCGGCGCGGGGGGGTGAAGAAATTCCTCGCGGGAGGCTGAAGCAGAGGCTCCCCTTCGCCGCCGAGAGTCGATGAAATCCCCCCACATTGCTGGGGAGGATTCAGGTGGCGATTGTCTGGTCCCGCTCGGCAGAAGCGGCCACTTCCGCCTCCGGCTTGAAGACGGATCGGTCGGACAGCCAGGCGGCGGCCTGGTCGGAGAACATTCCCGAGAGGAGGCCGATGCCGCCATAGGCGATCAGATTCTGGGAGCCGCCCGAGCCGTCGGAGCCGGCGAGGACGGAGACTCCGCTGAACATCAGGACGAAGACTCCCAGCGCGATCAGGCCGCCCAGCAGGATCCGGCCGAAATAGGATTTGGTTCGGGTGAACTTGTATGGATTGTCCGGATAGACGAACAGGATGAGGGTGATCAGCAGCGCCCCGAACAGGCCCGAGACCGAGGCGAGGATGATCCCGGTCAGGGACGGCGGAACGTAGACGAGCTGCGAGGCGAGCGGCCAGCGGCTGCCCTCGAACACCTTGAGCACGGCGATGATGTCGCTCGACCGGCCCGCCGCGTCCATCTGCTTGTCGATCGTGCTCCGCTCGGCGTGGAGGAGATCGAGCCGGTCCTGGACGTCGTCGGCCCGGCGCTTGAGGCCGGCGACGTCGTCGAGCGCCTTCTGGACGGAGCGCTGGCCGCTGAGAATCTCGGAGTCGATCCCCGAGGCGCCCTGAAGGCCCAAGGCGCAATGATGGGCCGCGGCGGCGGCGGAAACCAGATCGGCGGGCGTCGGCGACGTCGCGGCCGACGCCGGACCCGGGCAACCGGCGGCGGCTATGCGCTGCAGATCCTGGGCGAGATCGTTCGCCTGCGAAGCGAGGACCAGATTGGCGGACTGCACCCGGTCGTTCGCCGTGCGCAACTGGGCCGTCGCCTCGCCGATCGCCCGGCTGTTCGTGCCGACGACGTTCCTAAGATTTTCCTTGCCGAAGTAATAGCGCACCGCGACGCTGTAGTCATAGCCGACGGACTGCTTGGCGAGGGCGTCGTGAACCTTCTGCTGAGCCGTCGCGACCAGCAGCACGACGATGAAGACGTAGGTGACGAGGATCGCGACGAGGGTTCGGGCGGTCCAGTGGGCGAGGGTCCTCGCCATGGTGACCCGGCTCGCCGGCTCTGCCGCTGCGGTGGCCATTTTACGTATCTCCCCCCGGAGTGAGGCCCTAAGCCTAAATCGCTTAGGAAGCGTTGTCGCCGTGAAATCCTTGCCAGGCATTTGCCGGGGAGGGGGAACGCGTGGAGCGCTGTGGAGGGTCCTTTCATGGTCCGAGGATTAAGAACCCCTCCACCATGCTTCTCATGGTCCCCCTCCCCGCGAATCGCGGGTAGGATCTTAATCGGCCTTGCCGAGGATGTGGCGGAGGATTCGGCCGCCATATTTGCGGACGTCCTTGTCGGTGATGGTGACCGGCTGCTGGCAGCCGAACATGCAGGTGTTGAAGCTCGGCTGGGCCCGGGGGAGCTCGCCCGGGAGGAGGTTCTCGGGCTCGCCGGGCGCGCGCTGTTGCGGGAAGGGGATCCGGTTGGGATCGGGGCCGCGGCGGCCGCAGACGACGATGTCGCCGCCGGCGCCGTCGCGGCGGCAGGGAAGGGTGCCGACCGTCTCGCGGACCGAATCCTTCTGGGTCTCGATGGCGCGCTCGGCGGTGACGGCGGCTTCGGGGGCGAGGGCGAAGGCCGGCGCCGCGGCGGCTGCGAGGACAAGGATCGCCGGAAAGGATCGGGCGACGATCATTCCCTTTCCTTGATCGCCTTGACCGCAGTCTGGACCGCCCAGATGGCAATACCGAGGATCGGAAGGCCGCCGCTGCACTGCTGGTTGGGTCCGACCGTGGTGCATTTCTGGGCGCTGAGGGCGAGCGAGTCGTCGGGATCGGGTGGCTCGCCGGCGTTGCGTGCGCCGGGCTCGGGCTCGACCGGCAGCGGCAGGCGGTTCGGATCGTGGCCCTGGCGGGCGCAGACGACGATCTCCCCGGCCCCGCGGTCGCAGCCGAGGCCGGAGCGGAGCGAGGAGGCCTGGCGGGCGAGCGCTTCCTCGGCGCTGAGCGGCGGCGCGGCCGGCGCCGGGGCTGCGGCGAGCGCTGCGGCCATGATCGCCAATGCGGGCTTCGCCATCGCTTCGCCTCCGGGTCGTCACGGCAAGTTGTTGAAAGAAAACGGCCGAAATATGGCCCGCCGGCCGCGCTCGACTTTGCCGGGGGGCTCCCCTATCGCGCGGCGTCGAAGTCAACTGCGAGGATGATCCTACTCATGGTGAGCGCAAGCCACGTTCTCGACCGGGTGCTGGTCCTGGAGATGGTCCGGGTGACGGAGGCGGCGGCGGTCGCCGCCTCGAAGCTGATTGGGCGGGGGGACGAGAAAGCGGCCGACCATGCCGCGGTCGAGGCGATGCGGGCGGCGCTGAACACACTCGAGATGGATGGGACCGTCGTCATCGGCGAGGGCGAGCGCGACGAGGCGCCGATGCTCTACATTGGCGAGAAGGTGGGCGCGGCGCAGGGGACGGGCCCGAGGATCGACATCGCCCTCGATCCGCTCGAAGGGACGACGATCACGGCCAAGGCCGGGCCGAACGCGCTCGCCGTGCTCGCCATCGCGGAGGAAGGCGGCCTCCTCAACGCGCCCGACGTCTACATGGAGAAGCTGGCGGTCGGGCCGGGCTATGCGGACGGCGTGATCGACCTCGACCGGACCCCGAGCGAGAACATCCGCTCGATCGCGGCGGCCAAGGGGGTCGACCCTTCCGAGATCATCGTCTGCGTTCTCGACCGCGAGCGCCACCAGGGGCTGATCGCCGAGCTTCGCGGCCTGGGCTGCGGGATCGTGCTGATCCCCGACGGCGACGTCGCGGGGGTGATCGCGGTCACCGACCCGGACACGACGATCGACGTCTACATGGGCTCGGGCGGGGCCCCGGAGGGGGTCCTCGCCGCCGCGGCGCTGAGGTGCGTCGGCGGCCAGTTCCAGGGACGGCTGATCTTCCGCAACGACGACGAGCGGGCTCGCGCCGACAAATGGGGCGTGACCGACCTCGACCGGATCTACAAGCTCGAGGACCTCGCCAAGGGCGACTGCATCTTCGCAGCCACCGGGGTCACCGACGGGTCGCTGCTCGAGGGGGTGAAGCGGCGCAAGAACGCCATCACGACCGAGAGCGTGGTGATGCGGGCGAGCACCGGCACGGTGCGCTGGGTGAGGGGCGAGCATCGGCTCGAGCCGGGGACTCGCTCTTAAATCCTCCCCAGCAAGCTCTGGGAGGATTTCGGCTCAGCACAGGCTCAGCGGCTCGCCGTGAAGCGATATGCTCGCCGGGAGGGTTCCGACCGGGTCCCCGTCGGCCTGGACCGGGAGCGGGATGTCCGCTTCGGCCTCCAGGGCCGTGCAGGTGAAGGCGGTGACCCCGGGCAAATCCTCGACCGCTCGGCCGCGCCACAAGGCGAAGGCGAAGCGGGCGAAGTCGCGGCGGCGGGCGGTGGCCAGCGCCACGACGTGGAGCAGCGGCTCGGCGGTGCTTGCCGCGGGGGCGAAGCTCCACGGGCCGGCGAAGAACCGGCCCTTGGCGACGTAGAAGGCTTCGCAGCCCAGCTCGCCGCCGTCCCAGGCGAGGCGGATGGGGGTCCGGCGCCAGTCCAGCAGGGCCCGGCAGAAGGCCACAGCATAAGCCAGCCTGCCGATCCGCGCCTTGAGCTTCAGCGACACCTCGGCGACGGCCCGGCTGTCGGGGCCGACGCTGGCGCAGGCGAGGAAGAAGGTGTCGTTGAGCGAGGCCGGGTGGAGCGAGGCGCCTTCGTCCTCGCCGAGGAGCCGGAGCGCGTGGCCCGCCGGATCGAGCGGGAAGAGCCGCTCGCGGTGGACGAGATTGACGGTTCCGGCGGGATAGACGCTGAGCGGGAGCCTCCGGCCGCAGCGGGCCAAAGCGAGGGCGACGTGGCGGACGGTCCCGTCCCCGCCGACCGCGCAGACGTGGCTGGTGTCCGGCCCGACCTCGATCGGATAAGCGGGGCCGCATTCGGAGAGAAGCACCCGCGCGCCCTTCGCCTCGAACCCGGCGCGGAGCTCGGCGAGCCGGCGCGGGCAGTGGCCTCCGGAGGTGCGGTTGTAGAAGAGCTGGACGGTGGGGGCGGGCATGGAGTCGGTCCGTAGCATGGCGCGGCTAAAGGCCTATTAAGCTACACTTTGGTCGATGGGGTGGGAGCGAGGGTGGCGGGCTCGGCTTCGGCTTTCATCCTGACCATGATCGTCCTCGACGGGCTGATCATGCTGGCTTTCGGGCTCGCCTGGCGAGGGCGCTCCGGGATCGCCGCCTTTCTCCCGGCCTGGCTGCTCGAGGAGAGGCCGACGCCGCGGCGCTGGGCGGCCGGGGGCCTGATCGAGGCCGGGGTGATGCTGATGCGGGCGTGAAATCCTCCCTCGGATTTCCGGCGGTGGAGGGGCTCTCCTGGAGTCAGAGAAGAACCCCTCCAGCATGCTTCCCATGGTTCCCCTCCCCGGCATATGCCGGGGAGGATTGGGGAAGGTAGGGCCACCCCCGTCTCTTTTGGGGCGAGGGCGGGGGCGGCCCATCCCGCGCGCAGGGTCAGCGCGGGAGCGAGACGGAGTCGGTGACGTGGATGACTCCGTTCGACTGGAAGACGTCGGCCTGGGTGACGGTGGCCCGCCCGCCCTTACCGTCGGTCAGCACAACCTTGCCGCCCATCAGCCGGGCGGTGAGGGTGCCGCCCTGGACGGTGGCGAGGCTCGCCATTCCGCCGCCGGCCTTGATTTTGGCGACAAGCTGAGCCGCGCTGACCCGGCCGGGGACGACATGGTAGGTGAGGACCGACTGGAGCGCCGGCCTGTTCTCGGGCTTGAGCAGGGTGTCGACGGTGCCGGCGGGAAGCTTCGCGAAGGCCGCATTGGTCGGGGCGAAGACGGTGAAGGGGCCGGCGCCGGAGAGCGTGTCGACGAGGCCCGCGGCCTTGACCGCGGCGACGAGCGTGGTGTGCGACTTCGACTTGACGGCATTCTCGACGATATTGCGCGTGGGATACATCGCGGCTCCGCCGACCATCGGGGTCTTGGCGGCGGCGAAGGCGGCCGGCGCGGCGGCGAGGGCGAGGGCGGCGGCGATGGGTGCGAACCTGGACATGGGGAAACCTCATTGGGGACTGGGGGAAGCCCAGCGCACTAGGCCTGCTCCGTCGGAGCGACGATACGGACCAAGTGCCGTAGACGCAGGGCCGCTGCCGGCGTGAAATGCGCCACCCGCTCGAAGACGAGGCCCTTTTGAAGGAGACTCGGCCCCTAATGTTCAAATAGGCCGCTGGGGTCTGGACAGCGAGGATGACGCGGGGCACTCTTCGTTTCGGGGCAGAACAAGTCGGGGCGAGTCGAGCATTCGCCGCGCGCTCGGTTGGGGGGGCTCAATCGAGATCTCTGTAGAGGTAGTGCCGGGGAGTCGATTCCGAGCATTTTCTGTCTTCTTTCCTTGAAAATGCTTGCATCCGACTGTTCTGTCAACGGTATCCGGGAAGGGACTTAGCATGAGCTGGGACGAAATCATCAAAGGCACCAACGGCAGCGACACCATCAACGGTGGCAGCGGCGACGACTTCCTTCAGGGCCGCGCGGGCGGGGACTTTCTTGACGGTGGCGACGGCAACGACATGCTCCACGGCGATGCCGGCGACGACCATCTCCGGGGCGGCCGCGGCGATGATTTCATTCACGGCGGGATCGGGACCGACACCGCTTATTACAGCGGCTCGGTCAAGGATTACGCCTACAACCGGAACGGCGAGGAATTCTTCCTCAACCATGTCGGCGGGACCATGATCGACGGCCACGACCGTCTCATTTCGGTCGAGCGGCTGGTCTTCGCCGACGCGGTGATCGACCTCACCCAAAACAACGCACCGATCGCGTTCAACGACACCGCTTCGACCGACGAGGACAACAGCGTCTCGGGCAATGTGCTCAGCAACGATTTCGACTGGGAGGGCAACTCGCTGACGGCGACGCCGGGCGTCTTCAACGGCGTCTACGGCTCGCTCACCCTCAACGCCAACGGCACCTACACCTACACGCCCTACGCCTCGACCCAGTCGCTCGCGCTCGGCCAGAATGTGACCGACAGCTTCACCTACACCGTCTCCGACGGCAGCCTGAGCGACACCGGCACGCTCACCGTCACCGTCGCCGGCCGCAACGACGCCCCGGTCGCGAACCCCGACGGCGCGTCCACCGGCGAGAACAGCCCGGTGACCGTGAACGTGCTCGCCAACGATTCCGATGTCGACAACGGCGCCGTGCTCACCGTCACCGCCGCGTCGGCACCGGCCGGCCAGGGCAGCGCCTCGGTGGTCGCCAACCAAATCGTCTTCAACCCGGGCACGGATTTCGATCATCTCGACGATGGCGAGACCGCCACGGTCGTCGTCAGCTACGCGATCAGCGACGAGCATGGCGCAACCTCGAGCTCGACCGTCACGATCACCGTCAACGGCGCCAACGACGCGCCCGTCGCCAACGACGACAGCGCCTCGACCAGCGAGGATTCCGCCGTCGCCGGCAACGTACTCGCCAACGACACCGACGTCGACGGCGAGGCCCTCACGGTCTCGAATCCGGGAGTTTATGTCGGCGCCTACGGCATTCTGACGCTGAATTCCGACGGCAGCTACAGCTACACGCCCAATTCGGCGGCGCAGGGGCTCGACGACGGCGAGACCGGCCAGGACGTCTTCGCCTACACCGCCTCCGACGGCACCGCTTCCGACACGGCGACTCTCACCGTCACCGTCAACGGCGCCAACGACGCCCCGGTGGCGAATGACGATGCGGCTTCCACCAACGAGAATAACGCCGCGGGAGTTTCCGGCAACGTCCTCGCCAACGACACCGACGCCGACGGCGACACCCTGACGGTGGCCGCCCCGGGCACCTATGTCGGCGCCTACGGCACCCTGCAGATCGCCGCCGACGGCAGCTACACCTACACCCCCGGCGCCGGGGCGCAGGGGCTCGACGTCGGCGAGACGGCGCAGGACGTCTTCATCTACACCGCCTCGGACGGCACCGCATTGGATACGGCCGAGCTCATTGTGACGGTCACCGGGCTCAACGACGCGCCCGTGGCCAATGACGACACCAACGTCACGGACGAGAACAGCCCCGTCTCCGGCAACGTGCTCTCCAACGACACCGACGTCGACGGCGAGCCGCTGACGGTGAGCACCCCGGGCACGTACAACGGCTTCTGGGGAACCCTCGTCCTCGCCGCCAACGGCAGCTACACCTATACGCCGAACGCCGCCGCCGCCTTGCTCGGCAACGGCCAGTCGGTGGTCGACGTGTTCGGTTACAATGCGTCGGACGGCACCGCCTCCGACAGCGCGATCATCACCATCACGGTCAACGGCCTCAGCGGAGTCCCGAACGCCAATAACGACTCCGCCTCCACGGCCGAGAACAGCAGTGTTTCAGGCAACGTGCTTGCCAACGATACCGACGCCGAGAACGACCCGCTGACGGTATCGGACCCGGGCACCTATGCCGGCACCTATGGCGAGCTCGTCCTGAACGCCGACGGCAGCTACACCTACACGCCTTATGCCGCTGCGGACGGGCTTGCCGCCGGCGAATCGGTGCTGGACGTTTTCAGCTACACCGCCACCGACGGCGGGGCGACGGACTCCGCGACTCTCACCATCACCGTCAACGGCGTAAACGACGCCCCGACCATCACCGGCGGCGAATTTGCCGGCTCGGTCGAGGAACTGCCCGACAACGATCCGAACGAAGGAACGTTCGTCCACAGCGATAGCGGAACGATCGCGTTCGACGATGTCGATAATTCCGACACCCACGGCGCTAGCTTCGCGCCCCAGGGCGGAGGCTATTACGGCACCTTTACCCTGGATCTCGACCAAGCGGGCGACAGCGTCGACTGGAACTTCACCGTATCGGACTCGGCGCTCGAGAACCTCAGCGAGGACCAGGAAGTCACCCAGGTCTATACGATCACGATCGACGACGGCCATGGCGGCACCGTCACCCAGGACGTCACCATCACGATCAACGGCACCGGAGTCGGCACCGGCCCGCAGACGGTCTGGTATATCGACAACAGCGACGTCGACAGCGCCAATCTCGGCACCTCGGCCGATCCCTTCACCTCGATCGCCGCGTTCAACTCGGCTCAGGGCACTCTGGGCGGGCCGCAGGTCGGCCACACCGTCCACCTGCTCGCGGGCACGGGCACCGGCATCTACGCCGAAGCGGACGGAATCAACCTGCTCAGCGGCCAGACCCTGATCGGCGATGCCACCGGTCCGGTGCGGCCGACCATCGAGGCCCTCTCCGGCGACGGGATCAACGTCGCCCAGGACAACACGATCTCGGGCGTCGACATCGGCAACACCAGCGGCGCCGACATCGCGGACAGCGGCGGCAGCGTCGGCACCCTCACCATCTCCGACGTCGGCACGTCGGGCACCGGCCAGATCGTCGACATCGACCAGGGCGGCACGCTCGACGTCACCCTGAACGCCGCCGGCTCGACCGCCTCGGGCGGCGGGGCGGTCGACCTTGCCGGGGTGAGCGGGACCTTCACCGTCACCGGCGCGACGACGATCGTGGGCGTCCACAGCGGCGGCGGCATCGACATCACCGGCTCCTCGGTGACGGCGACGTTCAGCGGCGGCGGCAATGTCGCGACCCTCGACACCACCGCCGTCAACTATGCCGGCAACACCGGCGCGCTGAACATCGGCGGCGGCTTCGACATCCTCACGACCAGCGGCGCCGGCCTCAACGCTTCCGGCGGCGGGACGGTGACCGTCACCGGCGACGGCAATTCGATCGCCTCGACCACCGGGACGGCACTCAGCGTCGTCAATACCGGCATCGGCGCAGCGGGCCTGACCTTCGAGAGCATCAGCTCGACCGGGGCGGTCAACGGAATCGTGCTCAACACGACCGGCGCGGACGGCGGCCTCACCGTCACCGGCGACAACGGCAACGCCGACAACGCCTCGGGCGGCACCATCGCCGCCTCGACCGGGGCCGGCATCCTGCTCATCAACACCCGCGACGTCAGCCTCGATCAGATCGCAGTCCAGAACGGGCTCGACGACGGCATCCGCGGCACCAATGTCACCAACTTCGAGCTGACCAATTCGAGCGTCACCAACAACGGCAACGCCCTCGGGGAGCATGGCGCCGAGTTCGTCAACCTGCTCGGCGACGGCATTTTCACCGACGTCGCCTTCAGCAACAACGAGGCCAGCCAGGTCTCGATCATCAACAATACGGGCACGGCGAGCGTGGTGTTCGACGGCCTCGCCGCCTCCAGCGCCGGAGGCGCGTCGGCGCCGAACGGGCAGCACGGCGTCCACTTCGAGACCCAAGGCAGTGCAAGCGCCGACCTGGCGGTGCTCAACAGCGCGTTCGACAATCTGTTCTCGAACAGCATCCACGCCGTCAACCAGGGCACGGGCACGCTTGAGGCCTCGATCGCGAACAGCAGCTTCACCAATATCGGAGCGAGCGCGATCAACATCGCCCAGAACAGCTCCGGCACCGTCCGTTTCTACATTCACGACAATCCGACGTTCCTGAAGGGCACCAACAGCGGGCAGGCGGCCACGATCAACATCAACCAGGCCGGCGGGACTCCGGCCGGCGCGGTGCTCGAGGGCGCGATCAGCAACAACGTCATCGGCGACGGCAGCTCGGCCAATTCGGCTACCGGCTTCGGCGACGGGATCCGGGTCCTGTCGGTCGGAGCCGGCACGACGACGGTGCGGATCGACGGCAACGACATCCAGGGCGTCGGCGGCAACGGCATCAACGTCCAGATGAGCGGAAGCGCCAATCCCGCGCACAATGTGAATGCCACCATCTTCGACAACAATGTGGTTCTCACCGCGGCGAGCAGCCTCGATGCCATCCGCATCGCCTCTGGAGCCAATACCGGAAATGCGGGAATCCTTCGCCTCGACATGCACGATAATGATGCAAGCGCCGTGAACGGCTTCGACTTCTCCGTGCGGCAGCGTTTCGCCACGACCGTCCAGCTGCTCGATTATGCCGGCGGCGCGACCGACATCGCGGCGGTGCAGGCCCATCTGGACGGCCGGAACAACGACCCGATGGGCGCCGGCACCGACTGGTTCATCAGCACCCAGGCGCCGGGCGGCGGCTTCGTCGGCACCGTGAGCGTGCCAGACCCGACGCTGCCCGTGCCGGAATGGATGCCCTGAGCGGGACCGGCGATAAGTCCTCCCCGGCAATGCCGGGGAGCATTTCTAGAGGCCCGCTTCGACCGCCAGCCTGATCGCGTCGGCGGTGGTCTTGACGCCGAGCTTGTCGAGCAGGAGGGCGCGGTGCATCTTCACCGTCTTCTCCGACAGGCCGAGGCTCCAGGCGATCTGCTTGTTGCGCTGGCCGGCCGCCATTTCGCGAAGCACCTCGCACTGGCGTGGGGAAAGGCCGGCGGCGAGGCCGGCGGCGCGCTGCTGGCGGAGCGCCAGGGGCGCCGCTGCGCCGCTGTCCGCCTCCACCTGCGAGCCGAGGAACCAGGCGACCTCGCCGTCGGGCCCGAACAGGGGCGCGATCAGGACGGCGTTTCGGAAGGGCGATCCGTCCTTCCTGTAGTTGATCAGCTCGGTGATCGAGGGGCGAAGGTTGCGCAGCGCCTCGCGGATCCGCTCGGTCTGCCACGGCTCGGTGTTCGGGCCGGCGAGGAAGCGGCAGTTGCGGCCGACGATCTCGCCCTCCTCATAGCCGGTGAGCGTGCAGAAGGCGGCGTTGGCGGCGACGATCGGATTGTCGGGCAGCCGCGGGTTGCTGAGCACGGTCGCGATCGGGCTGAGGCGGATCGATGCCGCCAGCTCCTCCTCTTCCCGCCGATGCGCTTCGTCATGAATCATCGGCGGCACGATAAAACATATGTGGATAGAAGCAGAAGGGCGATTCACGCGCGACTCGCAATGAGCTAGGCTCGGGCGGCGATGCTCACCAAAGCCCATGTCTGCGGGGTGTCCCGCTCCATCCTCGGCCAGCCGTGGCGCTGGCGAGGGGCGGCGGCGGACGGCTATGACGAGGGTTTCCGGCCCGACGACCTGATCGACCAGCTGCTGATGGCGCGGGGCGTGGGGCGCGAGGCGCTCGAGGCGCACCGGCTGCCGACGCTTCGCGGCTTCATGCCGGACCCGTCGCTGTTTCAGGACATGGACAAGGCCGCAGGCCGCCTCGCCGACGCGGTCGAGTCGGGCGAGCCGGTGACCGTGTTCGGGGATTATGACGTCGACGGCGCGACGTCGGCGGCGCTTCTGGTCCGGCTGCTTCGGGGGCTCGGCTGCGAGTCCCGGGCCTATATCCCCGACCGGCTGATGGAGGGCTACGGCCCGTCCGGGGAGGCGCTGGTCCGGCTCGGGCGGGACGGGGCTCGCCTGATCGTCACCGTCGATTGCGGCGCCCAGGCCTTCGAGGCCCTTGCGATGGCGCGCGAGGCCGGGGTCGACGTCATCGTGGTCGACCATCATAAATGCGCGAGCGCGCTTCCAGAAGCGCTGGCGCTGGTCAACCCGAACCGGCTCGACGAGGCGGCGGAGGCGGCCGCTCACGGCCATCTCGCGGCGGTCGGGGTCTGCTTCCTGCTCGGCGCCGCCTGCCTCCGGCTGCTTCGTAGCCGAGGCTATTTCGCCCGGCGCGAGGAGCCGAGGCTGATCGACCTGCTCGACCTGGTGGCGCTCGGGACCGTCGCCGACGTCGCCCAGCTCCGCGGCCTCAACCGGGCCTTCGTGACCCAGGGCCTGAAGGTGATGTCCAATCGTCGCAACGTCGGGCTGGCGGCGCTGGCCGACGCGGCCCGGCTGACCCGGGCGCCGACCTGCACCGATCTCGGCTGGGCGCTCGGGCCGCGGATCAATGCCGGCGGCCGGGTCGGCAAGTCGGATCTCGGGGTCCGGCTGCTCACCACCGACGATCCCGCCGAGGCGCAGGCGATCGCCGTCGAGCTCGACCGGCTCAACGAGGAGCGGCGGGCGATCGAGACGATCGTGTGCGAGGCGGCGGAGGGCCTGTGCGCCGGGCAGGGCAACCGCTCGGTCATCGTCGCCGCCGGCGAGGGCTGGCATCCCGGGGTGATCGGGATCGTCGCGGGGCGGCTCAAGGAGAGGTTCGGCCGGCCGGCGATGGTTGTCGCCTTGGGCGAGGACGGGCTCGGCAAGGGCTCGGGCCGGTCGATCGGCGGGGTCGATCTCGGCGCCGCGGTTCTCGCCGCCAAGGATATGGGCCTGCTCGTCGCCGGCGGCGGCCACGCCATGGCGGCGGGGCTGACGGTCGAGCGGGGCAAGGTCGAGGCGCTCGGCGAGTTTCTCGACGAGCGGCTCTCGGCGGACGTGGCGAGGAGCCGCGACGACCGGGCGCTGCTTCTCGACGCGGTGCTCGCCCCGGGCGGGGTCTGCCCGGCCTTGTGCGACGCGCTCGAGGCGGGCGGACCCTATGGCGCCGGCTGGCCCGCCCCCCGGGTGGCCGCGGGCCCGGTCCGGGTGGTCAAGGCGGACGTCGTCGGGAGCGGCCATCTGCGGGTGATCGTGGCAGGCGACGACGGCCGGAGGATCAAGGCGATCGCCTTCAGGATGGCGGCGAGCCCGCTCGGCGAGGCGATGCTGGCGGCGCCGCCGAACCGCAAGCTGTGGGTCGCCGGCCGGATCAAGAAGGACGAATGGAGCGACCGGATCGCCGCCGAGCTCCACCTCGAGGACGCCGCCTGGTGCGATTGAGGTCACCTTTCTGAATCCTCCTCGGTTTCCGGGGGAGGGGGCACTCGAAGGGAGGTGGAGGGGTACTCCGGACTCTGCAAGGCCCGTCCACCATGCTTCGCGAGGATTCAGGATCGCCCACGTTGACGCACGGCCCCTGGCCACTTAAGGCCCGCGGCTGCGCCACCGGCCCCATCGTCTAGCGGTCTAGGACGTCGCCCTTTCACGGCGAAAACACGGGTTCGATTCCCGTTGGGGTCACCAAGGCGCTGAAAAGCTTAGGCTTTTCAGAAAGTTGGCCGAAATCAGTAGCTTCTAAGCCGCCCGGTGGTACAAAAGGGTGGTACAAAATGAGGTTGCGATTGCCGGGGCCAACTACCCATCCAAGGTCATCCAATCTCTGGTTCCGAATGACGGTGCCGGAGCGGTTGCGCGTGAGAGTCGGCAAGCGCGAGATTAAGTTCTCCCTGGAAACGTCCGACGCAGGCGAGGCCAAGATCCGCCAAGCGGCGGAGCAGGCCAGGTGGCGATCCTATTTCAAGCAGCTCGAGGCGGAGATTGATCAGGAGGCGATCGCCGACGCCCCGGTGATCGTCGACGCCTTCCTCGAAGACATGGCCCGGCGCAACGGTGTGCTCGGCAACGTCATCTTCGGGTTACAGACGGCCATCGCCATGCGGCTGTTCATCGCCTGGGGCCGGGACGAGTTCCGGTCCCGGCGGGCGGATCGTGCCTTCGCCTTCATGCCGGGGCGCAACGCCTGGCGCGGCGCCGACTTCGGAGACATCGCCGCAATCATCCCTGATGAGGACCGCGACGCACTCCTGGCGCGCATCGATGTGCTTCACCGGCATCGCGACACGCAGGGAGCCGGCTTTTCGGAAGTGCTCGCCTACCTCCTCAAAGCCGGAAAATGGGAGGTGCTCCGGATCGAGATCCTGCTCATCGAGGATCACGCCGGCATCAAGATGCCACCCGGGTCGCCGCTGTTCGATGCGGTGGCCGAGAACTTGCTGCGCCGACTCGTCGAGCACACCCACCCGAGCCGCGACGCGATCCTCGCCTCACTCGTGGCCCCGCCCACTCCAGTCGGCGCGCCGCTCCTAGCCGCCGTGCCCCCGGACCGGAAGCCGGGCGGGCGTTCCGGCGGGAAAGGCTCACGGCCACTCTCGGAAGGCTATGCACATTGGATCCAGCTCCGCGCGCCACGGCCGCAGAGCGAGCTGGAGGCGAAGCGGGCAATCGACCGTTTCATCGCCCTCAACGGCGACCTGCCCGTCGAGCGGATCACCCGCGATCTCCTCCTCGACTATCGCGACTTCATCAGCCGGATGCCGACGAACCTGAACATGGACAAGCTGAAGGGCTCGCGCCTCGGCTTCCGCGGCGCCGTGGAGATGGCGCTCGAGCAGGCGGGCGAAGGGGCGCGCACGCTTTCGCCTGGTGCCATCAAGAAAGACATGGGTGCTTTGGGCGCCGTCCTGACGCTTCTGAGAAACGAGGGGTGGATTCCGGACAATGTCTCCGCGGGCATCTCCGTGCCCGGCTACTCGAAGACGCGCCGCAGCCAGCGGACGCCGCGCCTGCCGCTCCGGCCATCGATGATGGAGAAGCTGTTCGCTTCGCCGCTCTTCACCGGTTGCGAGGGGCCGACGGACATCAAGCGGACGAGGCCCGGTCGTCACGTCTATCAGGACGAGCTCTACTGGAGCTTCCTTTTCGGGGCGACGGCCGGGCCTCGGCTGGAGGAGATCGGCCAGATCCGGCTGGACGACATTGAGGAACAGCGCGGGAAGGACGGCAAGGCGATCGTGGTGATCTACGTGACCGGCACCGGCGCCGACGAGAACATCAAGAATGACGAGTCGGCCCGAGTCATCGTCGTTCATCCACGCCTGCTCGACCTGGGCTTCCAGAAATATGTCGAAGCGCGGCGGGCCGCGGGCGCGGATCGGCTCTTCGAGCTCAAGCAGTCGGCCACCGGCAAGTGGACCAAGGAGCTGAGCCGTCGGGTCAACCGATACGTGGACCGGACGGTGACCGACGATCCCCGGTACGTCTTCCACTCGCTGCGCCACGAGTTCAAGGACCGGGCGGAGTGGACGATCTCGACCCGCGTCCACGATCGCATCACCGGCCATTCTCCGGCTACCGTCGGCGGGCGGTACGGGGTGGGCGCCTCGATCGAGCTGATCGCCAGGGAACTGGAGAAGCTTGATCTTGCCTTCGTCGACTGGCCCCGGTTGCAAAGGGCCGCGGCGAGGAGCAACCGCGGCCAGATCACTGCTCATCGCTGAGTACCGTCAGGGGGGAAGGCCTGCTAACTCTCCCTCGGCTGCTCATCGGCACTCGCGGGGAGCGGGCTATGGTCAGCTCGAAAATGCGCGACGAGCTTTTCCAGCACGCGGCCGGTCGAGCGAACCTCCTCGTCGCTGAGTACGTTCATCATCCGTCGTCCAAGCTCCATTTCCATGGCTCGCCCGTCGCGGAAGGCATCGCGTCCCTTCTGCGTCAGGACCGCG
>DASWLZ010000071.1:0-16640 GCA_036399975.1 Allosphingosinicella sp. | reverse complement strand
GAGGTGTAGCGAGGGAGGGGGGGAGGGGGAAGGCAACTTGTCCTCCCCGCGAAGCGCGGGGAGGGGGACCATGCGAAGCATGGTGGAGGGGCCCTTCGATACGCCGGTTCGACAAGCTCACCGGCTACTCAGGATGAGCGGAGTTCATAATCCGACCGCTCATCCTGAGTAGGGACTGAGCCCGGCGAAGGCCCGTATCGAAGGACCCCTCCACCGCACTTCGTGTGGTCCCCCTCCCCATCTTGCGATGGGGAGGACAAGAAGCGCCGGCCGCGCTATTCAGCCCCAAACTCAGGCAAGGACCGCCATGACTCGCAAATTCTTCGGCACCGACGGGATCAGGGGCCGCACCAACCAGAGCCCGATGACCGCCGAGATGGCGCAGCGGGTCGGGCAGGCGGCCGGCGCGCATTTCCAGCGCGGCGACCATCGCCACCGCGTGGTGATCGGCAAGGACACCAGGCTCTCGGGCTACATGATGGAGACGGCGCTCATCTCCGGCTTCACCAGCGTCGGAATGGACGTGGTGATGGTCGGGCCGGTGCCTACGCCCGCGGTCGCGATGCTGACCCGATCGATGAGGGCCGATCTGGGCGTGATGATCTCGGCCAGCCACAATCCCTACACCGACAACGGAATCAAGTTGTTCGGGCCCGACGGCTACAAGCTATCCGACGAGGACGAGTCGGCGATCGAGCGGCTTCTGGAGCAGGCACCAAATCTGGTCGACGCGCCGCTGATCGGCCGCTCGCGCAAGATCGAGGACGCGCGCGGCCGCTACATCCATTTCGCCAAGTCGACCTTCCCGGAGGAGCTGAGGCTCGATGGCCTCAAGATCGTCGTCGACTGCGCCAACGGCGCCGCCTACCAGGTCGCCCCTTCCGCCTTGTGGGAGCTTGGCGCCGACGTGGTGGCGATGGGAGTCAGCCCGAACGGCCTCAACATCAACGACGGCTGTGGCTCGACCGCTCCGGCCGCGCTCCAGGCGCGGGTGGTCGAGGAGGGCGCCCATATCGGCATCGCCCTCGACGGTGACGCGGACCGTCTGATCATCGTCGACGAGGCTGGCCGGATCGTCGACGGCGACCAGCTGATGGCGCTGATCGCCGTCTCCTTCGCCCGCCGCGGCCTGCTCGAGGGCGACGGGGTGGTCGCGACGGTGATGTCGAACCTCGGCCTCGAGCGCTTCCTCGCCACCAACGGCCTCGATCTGGTCCGGACCCAGGTCGGCGATCGCTACGTGCTCGAGGCGATGCGCGAGCGCGGCTTCAACGTCGGCGGCGAGCAGTCCGGGCACATCATCCTGTCCGATTATTCGACCACCGGCGATGGCCTCATCGCCGCCCTCCAGGTGCTCGCCTGCCTGGTCGAGGACGGCCGCCCGGCGAGCGAGATGCTCCACCAGTTCGACCCGCTTCCGCAGCTCCTCAAGAACGTCCGCTTCGGCGGCGGCGCTCCGCTGGAGACGGCGGGGGTCAAGTCGGCGATCAAGTCGGCCGAGCAGCGCCTGCAGGGCGTCGGACGCCTCGTCATCCGCAAGTCGGGCACCGAGCCGCTGATCCGGGTCATGGCCGAGGGCGAGGACGAGGCGATGGTCGAGGAGGTGGTGGACAGCATCTGCGAGGCGGTGAAGGCGGCGTGAGCTTCGTCATGCCGGACTTGATCCGGCATCCACCTTTCCCTTCGCGGGTGGCGGCAAGAAGGTGGCTCCCGGATCAAGTCCGGGATGACGGAATGTCGGAGCAAGACCTGATGCTTGAGCTGAGACCCGACTGCGAGCGCTGCGGCCGCGATCTGCCGCCGGAGAGCGGCGAGGCGCGAATCTGCACCTATGAATGCACCTTCTGCGCCGGTTGCGTCGATGGGCCGCTGGTCGGGGTCTGCCCCAATTGCGGCGGTAATTTCGAGCGGCGGCCGATCAGGCCGGCGCACCTGCTGGCGCGGGATCCGCCCTCGACATTGCGCAGGAGGCCGCGGTGACCACTCCGAGAGTGCTGATCATCGCCGGCTCGGACAGCGGCGGCGGGGCGGGGATCCAGGCGGACATCAAGACGGTGACGATGCTCGGCGGCCACGCCATGACGGCGATCACCGCCCTCACCGCCCAGAACACGCTGGGCGTGCAGGCCGTAATGCCGGTGCCGCCGGACTTCGTCGTCTCCCAGATGGATTCGGTGCTCTTCGACATCGGGGCCGACATCGTGAAGATCGGGATGATCGGCTCGGCTCAGACGGTCCATGCCGTGGCCGACCGCCTCGCCGGGGAGGGGGTGCCGATCGTCTTCGACCCGGTCATGGTCGCGACGAGCGGGTCGGTCCTCGCGGATCCCGACACCATCGCGGCGTTCGAGCGGCTGATGTCGGTCGCCACGATCATCACGCCGAACATCCCGGAGCTCGAGGCGCTGACCGGGCTTCGGATCGCCAACGTCGCCCAGATGGAGGCCGCGGCTTTGGCTCTGGCCGAACGGAGCGGCAGCGCCGTGCTGGCAAAAGGCGGGCATCTGCCTGGCGAGCGTCTGACCGACCTCCTGATCGTCCCTGGAAGCGATGTCCGCCACTGGGAGCACGAGCGGATCGACAGCGCCCACACCCACGGCACCGGCTGCACCCTGGCCAGCGCGATCGCGACCGGCCTTGCCGCCGGCCTGCCGCTGCCCCGCGCGGTCGAGGCGGGACGGCTGTTCGTGCGCATCGCCCTTCGCGAGGCGCCGGGCCTGGGCGGCGGCCATGGCCCGATGGGCCACCACAAGGTCCGGCTCGACCTTCCCGCCGTCGAAGGGCCGACGCTCAATCAGGTGACCTTGCCGGCAAGCGACTATGAAGCGAGCGTCGCCTTCTACCGCCTGCTCGGCTGCCGGCAGATCGTCGCCAGCCCGCCCCGCTACGCCCGCTTCGAGGTGCCGGGCGGGACGACTCTCTCGATCGAGGTCGCCGACCCCGTTGACCCGCCGTCGACGACCGAACATTTCTTCCAGTGCGCGGACGTCGATTCGGAGGTGGCGCGACTCGCCCGGGCGGGGGTGGCCTTCGATGCGATGCCGGAAGACCGCCCCTATCTCTGGCGGGTCGCCGAGACCCGCGACCCGCACGGCAACCGAATCCGCCTCTATTCGACGGGCGAGATCCGCCGCTTCCCGCCCTGGCGGATCGACTAAGCTCCAATTCCTCCCCCAGACAAGCTGGGGGAGGAATTGATAATCCACAGAATTCTTTCGTCGCTACTGGCGGTTGGGGCGCGACGCCTTTAGCCATGCAACCATGACCCGTCCCTGCTTCAAGCTCGAGAAAGTCTATCCCGATCCCGTCGCAGGGGTCGATGAGGCGGGCTGCGCGCCGCTCGCGGGGCCGGTGGTCGCCGCGGCGGTGATCCTCGACCGGGAGCGGTTCCCGCGCGGGATCGACGATTCAAAGGCGCTCCCGGCCGCCATCCGCGAGGCGATCTGCGCCAGGCTCTACAAGGTGGCCAGGATCGGGGTCGGCATCGCCAGCGTCGAGGAGATCGACCGGATCAACATCTACTGGGCCCGGATGCTCGCCATGACCCGAGCGGTGGACTCGCTCGGGATCGATCCGGCGATGGTGATGGTCGACGGCAACCGCTGCCCGAAGTGGGAGCGCCCCTCCGTCTCGATCGTCGCCGGCGACACCAAGTGCCGCTCGATCGCCGCGGCCTCGATCGTCGCCAAGGTCACCCGCGACAAAATCATGATCGACCATGCCCGCGACCATCCCGGCTACGGCTGGGAGACCAACAAGGGCTATCCGACGCCCGAACATTATCGCGGCCTCGACGCCCTCGGCCCCACTCCGCTCCACCGCCGGAGCTTCGCGCCTGTGCGGCTGTGCCTGGAGCGGCGCGACGGCACGTCAACGGTGGGCCAGCAGCAACTGATCGACCTCTAGCCTGCAGGGCCGGCTCGTCATGCTGAACTTGTTTCAATATCCAGCGGCGAGCCGCGGGTGCGGGCGGAGTGCTGGACCCTGAAGCAGTTCAGGGTGACGCCGAGCGGTCAGAACTCGTCCACGATCCACAGATCGTCCGCGACCAACACGCCGCCGGTGCAGGCGGCCGGGAGGGGCTGAAGAAGGCCCTCGCCCTTGAAGTTGGTCCACGCGGTGCCACCGCCAAGCCTCACCTGATCGCCGACCCGGAGCGGCCGGCCGGTGCCGCCGCCGACGATGGGGACTCCGTCCGCGTCGAGCGACAGCTGCGCATTGGAAGGCCACAGGATCAGATTGTCCCCGATCGTGAGGCAGCCGTTCCGCACTTCCAATTCGCCGGTGAACAGCGCCTGCCCGGCCCGGCGGGGGAACTTGGACTGGGGGAAATGCTTGACCGGGCCGGCGCTCTGCGGCGCTCGTGCGATCGGGCCCTTATCCTGGCGGATGACGACATGCGGATTCGTCCTGATCCGCCCGTCGGCGATCGCCTGGCGGTACTTATCCATTTCCGACACGGAGAAGATGACTTGGTTCTTCTCCTCGTCGTCCTGACTGAAGGTGTAGTGGATATCGAGTTGCTGGAGCAGCTTGCCGAACGAATCCTGCAGCGCGCGCAGCTGTGGGCGGGTCAGGCCGACCGACTTGGGCCAATAGCGCGGGTCTTTGGTATATCTGGCGAGGTGCGCGGCGGCATCGCCCGTGAACAGCACGACGGCATGGGGCTCGTTGTCGTTCTTAAACACGAAGCCTGCGAAGGCGGGATCGGCCTGCATTCGCCGGGCGAGCGGCCGCGCTTCATTATGGAAGTTGAGGATTCCCGGATGCGGATGGCCCGGGTAGCGCGCAGCCCGGGCGAGCCTCTGCATGTGCCCGTCCCACTCCCGTGTTCCGGGCCGGTAAGTCGAAGGCGCCGTCGCCCGCCCGTCCCTGATCCGCGCGGACGAGAATTCGATCCGGACCGGATGGCCCAGCAATCGTTCGAGCTCCGGCTCGGCGGCGCGGGCGCTCTCGACCTCATTTCCGACGGCGTAGACGTTCAGCATCACCTCGCCGGTGCGCTCGTCCACGCCCGTGCCCATCAGTCCCGGAAGCCGGGCGCCAATGGCCGGCATCGAGGCCGCGACCTTCTCCAGCGTCTCGCCAAGGGTGGCCGGAGCTCCGGCAAGGAACTGGATCCGCATCCGGTCGCGGCCGCTTCCGATCCAGCGATCGGGGACCGGAGCGTAGCCCTTGAGCCGGACGACGAGGCGGTAATCGCCTTCGCTTTCCAGATAGAGACCGGCCAGGCGGTCGGCGAACTCGCGCCGGAGCTTCGAGACGTGCGGCGCCGACACTTCCTGCAGCCGAAGCCGCCGGGCCGCCTCGGCCTCGCTTATGCCGCTTCCGAGCGCCGCCTCGGCGGCGTCCGGGTGGTGCGCGGCGGCTTCCGGCCGCACCGGATCGTCCTGCCTGGGATCCTCGAGCTGAGCCGCGGCGGCCAGCAAGCTGGCGAGAATCGGGAGGAGAATCGTCGTCATCTCCGAATCATGGCCGCCCCGGCCTTGACCCAGGCTGACCGCCGTCCGGCCGGCGCGCTTCATCGAACTTCGGGGGACGATTGAGTCCTTTGGGCCACACCCACATCATGTTGAGTCGACACGCCCGAGCCTCACTCCATTAGTAGGGGAGACTCGTTTCGTTCCCGGCATGTTAACCGCATTCTCAACATCCCTCGCTATGCCCTTGTTGTTGACCGCGGACTCCGGCTGACTCAGGCTGGAGCTCTGGACGAACCGGGGGGCGGTATCGAATGACTGCACATGTGCGCTTGGGCTCGAGGGGGAAAAGCGCGGTCGCGCCGGCTCCGGATCCGGCGCTGCCGCTCAATCACATCCTCCAGGAAGACTGCATCGCGGCGATGGCCCGGCTTCCGGCCGGGAGCGTCGACATGGTCTTCGCCGATCCGCCCTACAATCTGCAGCTCGGCGGCGACCTGTTCCGGCCCGAGGGCGGCCTCGTCGACGCGGTCGACGACGATTGGGACAAATTCGCCACCTTCGCCGCCTATGACGAATTCACCCGGGGCTGGCTCAAGGAGGCTCGGCGGATCCTGAAGCCGAACGGCACCCTCTGGGTGATCGGGAGCTACCACAACATCTACCGGGTCGGAGCCGCCCTGCAGGACGCGGGCTACTGGATCCTCAACGACATCATCTGGCGCAAGTCCAACCCGATGCCGAACTTCCGCGGCACCCGCTTCACCAACGCCCATGAGACCCTGATCTGGGCGAGCCGGAGCGAGGACAGCCGCTATACGTTCAACTATCGCGCGATGAAGGCGCTGAACGACGAGCTCCAAATGCGCTCCGACTGGCTTCTCCCGATCTGCTCGGGCGGCGAGCGGGTGAAGGACGGCGGAACCAAGGCCCATCCTACCCAGAAGCCGGAAAGCCTGCTCTACCGGGTGATGCTGGCCTGCACCAACAAAGGCGACGTGGTCCTCGACCCTTTCTTCGGCACCGGAACGACCGGGGCGGTCGCCCGCCGGCTGGGGCGGCAATGGATCGGGATCGAGCGCGAGAAGAGATACGTCCGGGTCGCCCGCGAGCGGATCGATTCGACTCTCGAGCTCGACGAGAGCGCGATGAAGACCATGGGCTCGAAGCGCTCGCAGCCTCGGGTGCCGTTCGGGTCGCTGGTCGAGATCGGGATGATCCAACCCGGGACTCTGCTGACCGACTCCAAGCGGCGCTGGCAGGCCCGGGTGAGGGCGGACGCGTCGATCGAGATGGGCGGCGAGGCGGGCTCGATCCACCGCATCGGAGCGCTCGCGCAGGGAGCGCCCGCCTGCAACGGCTGGGCCTTCTGGCACTTCGAGGAGAATGGCGCTCTCGCCCCGCTCGATACTTTGCGGCAGCGCTATCTGCTCACGATCGACTGACCCGATTCGAGCAAAAAAGGTTGCACTCCGCCACTCGACAGGGGCGCGAAACAAAGGCACATTGGACGCGACGACCGTCCCATCATGCTCAACGCCCGCACGCCTTTGACCACGGGAGACGCGCGGGAGCCCCTTTGAGTGCTGATGGGCCCGGACCGATACCATGCCCCACATGGTGGCTCGGGCCTCGGAGGATCCAGTTACCCTACTGACCTTCGAACAGTGGCGGTCGTCACCTTTCCCCCTTGCGTCATCCCGGCCAAAGCCGGGACCTTCGGGTCGAGAAGTCTCGACGCGCGCTTCGGGATTCCTGCCGCTCCATTTATGCGCTAGCCGGTCCTGATGACCCTTCGCCATTACCTGCGCCCCACCGCCTTCGTCGACGCGCCCTTCGGCCATGACGGCAAGGTTGCCCGGCTGGCGGGCGGAATGCTCTGGTTCTCCGCCGTCGAGCGGGTGACCCTGGACGGCGCCCGCCGGGTCTCTTCCGAGCTCGTTCCGGTCGAGCGGCTGGACGCGGTCCTGGCGGAGCTCGGGAGCGAGGCCGGGCGGGCCTGGCACAACCTGACCTCGCCGCGGCCCCCCTTGCGGCTTCGCGAGCGGATCGTCCGGCTCGACCAGCCGCAGGTGGCCGGGATCCTCAACGTCACTCCGGACAGCTTCTCGGACGGAGGCCGGTTCGAGGGCGACGACGCGGCGGTCCAGGCCGGCTTCGCCATGGCCGAGGCCGGAGCGGCGATCGTCGACGTCGGCGGCGAATCGACCCGGCCCGGGGCGAAGCCGGTGTGGGAGGGCGACGAGATCGAGCGGGTGCTTCCGGCCGTGACCCGGCTCGCGGCCGGCGGAACCGCGGTGTCGATCGACACGCGCAAATCGGCGGTCATGGAGGCCGCGCTCGGCGCCGGCGCCGCCATGGTCAACGACGTTTCCGCGCTCACCTATGACGACCGCTCGCCCGCCCTGGTCGCTCAGGCCGCCTGCCCGGTCGTGCTCATGCACCATCGCGGCAGCCCCGAGACGATGCAGCAGGCGCCCTCCTACGACCGGCCCGTGCCCTTCGCCGTCTACGACTGGCTCGAGGAAAGGATCGCGGCGGCCGAGGCCGCGGGCATCGACCGGGCCAGGATCGTCGTCGACCCGGGGATCGGCTTCGGCAAGACGGTCCAGCACAATCTCGACCTCCTGAACGGCCTCGCTCTGCTCCACGGCCTCGGCTGCCCGATCATGATCGGGGCGAGCCGCAAGCGCATGATCGGGGCGCTCTCCGGAGAGGCTCCGCCCGGCGAGCGCCTGCCGGGCTCGCTGGCCCTCGCCCTCAAGGCCATGGACCAGGGCGCCCAGCTCCTCCGCGTCCACGACGTGCCCGAGACGGTCCAGGCGCTGAGGGTCTGGCGAGGCCTCAGGGACGCCGCGCTGACTCCTTGATCGTAAAAATCCTCCCCGGCCTTTGCGGGGGAGGGGGACCATGCGAAGCATGGTGGAGGGGCCTCTCTGAGTCCGAAGAACCCCTCCACCGCGCTTCGCGCGGTCCCCCTCCCCGGCAAATGCCGGGGAGGAATTAGGGTGTTCGTTCACCGCACAGATGAACGATCATGCGCACCACCGCCTCCATCTCTCCGAGCACGTCGGCGGCTGTCACCCTGAAAGTCATTATGCGGTGCTGGATCAGCCATCTGTCCCGGCGCTCGTCACGCGCCGGATTGTCGCCCATTTCGTGGGAGACGCCGTCGACCTCGATGGCGAGTGAGGCCGCATGGCAGTAGAAGTCGAGGACATACGCCCCGAACGAGTGCTGATGCCGGAACTTGAAGCCGCCGGGCCGAGTTCGGAGGTGCTGCCAGAGCAGGACTTCCGGAAGGCTCATCTGGCGCCGAAGCCGCCGGGCGCGAGTAACGGACATAGGTGCCGTCTAAGCGACCAGAATCGCTATCCAAAATTCGGCTACCCAAAATCCTCCCCCGGATTTCCGGGGGAGGGGGACCATGCGAAGCATGGTGGAGGGGCCTCTCTGAGTCCGAAGAACCCCACCACCGCGCTTCGCGCGGTCCCCCTCCCGACAAATGTCGGGGGGGAATTTCAGGTGTTCAGCGCGGCTCCACCTCCACCGCCAGCGGGCCTTTCCTTCCGGCGGCGATCCGGGCGCTGAGGGGCTGGTCGGGGATGAGGTCGGTGAGGCCGCCTCGGCGGACCGTCTCCATGTGGACGAAGATGTCCTGGCCGTCCTCCTCCTCGCGGACCAGGAAGCCGTAGCCCTTCAGGCGGTTGAACCATTTCACCCTGACCTGCTCGAACTCGCCGGCCTCGTCGAGCAGAGCGGAGGGATCGACCCGCTCGGCCGTGCTCGATCCGGCCGGCCGCTGGGGCTCGGGCATGACGGCGTGGCTGAGGTCGATCGACAGCACCCGGCGCGCCTGGAGGCCTCGCTCCTGCTCGGCGACCAGGCATTCGACGACCGCCCCTTCGGGGAGGCTCCGGCGGTCATGCTCCTTGAGGACGCTGAAATGGACGAGGATGTCGCCCTCGACCTCCTCGGAGACGAGGAAGCCGAAGCCTCGAGTGGCGTCGAACCATTTCATCGTGCCGGTGATCCTGAGGAGGGCTTCCTCCTCGGGGCGAGGGGGGTCGGCCGCGCCGTCGGTGTCCGGCGCGTCGCTCCCAGCTGTCATTCCCCGGCGCGACGTCATCAACGGCCGATCCACATGTAAACCGGGGTGACTATCACGGCTTCTGAGGATTTGTGAACCGTTTACGGCCGTTTTTATGGGACATCGGGATCGGGCAGGTCTTCGGGGCCGGCGGCGAGCACCTGGCGGACCAGGTCGAGGCGGTGGCCGGCGCGAAGCATCGCGGCCGCCGCTCTGTCCCGGGCGGCCCGGTCCGGGACGGAAGCGGCATAGGGCCCGAGCCGCTTGCGGCGGGCGAAGCGATGTGCCGCGGCGAGCGCCTCCTCGGCGGAGATGTCGCGGGCGTCGGCGCTGTCCTCCTCGGCGATGCCCGCCCCGCGAAGCGCCTCCTGCACCCGCCTCTCGCCATAGCCCCGCCTCAGCAGGGAGGCGCTTCGCGCCGAGGCGAAGCCCTTGTCGTCGACATAGCCGAGGTCGGCGAAGCGCTCGACGAGCCGCTCGACCGGCGGCTCCGAGGCCCCGCTCCAGCCGCGCTCCCTGAGCTTGCGGCGAAGATAGGCGGCGAGCTTCGCCCGGGTGGTGGCGTAGCGCCCGGCATAGAAGAGGCCGAGCCGCTCGAGCCCCTCGGAATCGAGGGGCGGACGGGGGGTTTTGTCGGCTCGGGATCTCACGCGCCATGATTGTGCCACAGTCGGTCCCGATTATAAACGCGTACCTCTCCCGTCCCGGGAGGGGAAGTTCGCGCGCAGCCACCGAGAGGATCCGCTACACCCGTGCCCGAGACTTTGGTCCCGACGCCGACTGCGGACATTTTGCCGCGCCGTTTCGCCGACTTCGACAGGCTCGGGGATGCGCTCGACTATGCGGCGCAGGGTAAGCGCGGCCTGAACTTCCACGATCCGCGCGGGGTGCTGGTCCGGCCCTATCCCTATCGCGAGCTTCGCGAGGACGCGCTCGCCGCCGCGTACCGGCTGATCGCGGCCGGAGTGAAGCCGACGGACCGGATCGCGATCGTCGCCGAGACCAGCCCGGAATTCGCCGCCCTATTCTTCGGGACCGTCTATGCCGGGGCCTGGCCGGTGCCGCTTCCGCTCCCGACCTCCTTCGGGGGCCGCGATTCCTATATCGACCAGCTCAAGGTGCAGCTCGAGAGCGCCGACCCCACCCATCTCTTCTACCCGGCCGAGCTCGGCGCCATGGCCGGGGCGGCGGCCGAGGCGGCCGGCGTCAAGGGCCAAAGCTGGGAGAGCTTCGCCGCGCTCGAGGGGCCTGCGGCCGAGCTTCCCCGCGCCGCCGCGGACGACATCGCCTATCTCCAATATTCGAGCGGCTCGACCCGCTTCCCGCACGGGGTCGCCGTCACCCATCGCGGACTCCTCAACAACCTCGCCGCGCACAGCCACGGCATGGAGGTGATCGAGACCGACCGCTGCATCTCGTGGCTGCCCTGGTATCACGACATGGGCCTGGTCGGCTGCCTGCTGTCGCCGATGGCGAACCAGATCTCGACCGATTACCTCAAGACCGAGGATTTCGCCCGGCGCCCGCTCGCCTGGCTCGACCTCATCACCCGCAACGAAGGCACGACGGGAAGCTATTCGCCGACCTTCGGCTACGACATCTGCGCCCGCCGGGTCTCGAGCCTGACCAACGTCGCCGAGCGCTTCGACCTGTCGCGCTGGCGGATCGCCGGCAACGGCGCCGACATGATCCGCCCCGACGTCATGCAGGCCTTCGTCGACGCCTTCGCGCCCGCCGGCTTCAGCGCCAAGAGCTTCTGCCCCAGCTACGGCCTCGCCGAGGCGACGCTCGCGGTGACGATCATGCCGCCGGGCGAGGGCATCGTCGTCGAGCTGGTCGAGGAGACCACCCTCTCGGGCGACGGAAAGATGCACCGCGACCGGCCGCAGCGCTACCGGGCCATCGTCAATTGCGGCAAGCCGGCGCGCGACATGGAGATCGAGATCCGCGACGAGGATGGAGCGAGGCTCGGCAACCGCGAGATCGGCAAGGTCCATTGCCGCGGCCCGTCGGTCATGGTCGGCTATTTCCGCGACGAGGAGGCGACCGCCGCCTGCCTCGACGCCCGGGGTTGGCTGGACACCGGCGACATGGGCTATCTCAGCGACGGGTATCTCTACATCGTCGGCCGCGCCAAGGACATGATCATCATCAACGGCAAGAACCACTGGCCCCAGGACATCGAATGGGCGGTGGAGCAATTGCCGGGCTTCAAGGCGGGCGACATCGCCGCTTTCTCGATCACCACGCCGGGCGGCGAGGAGACTCCCGCCGTCCTCGTCCAGTGCCGGACCTCCGACGCCGGGGAGAGGTCGCGCCTGCGCGAGATCATCCGCGAGCGGGTGCGCGCGATCACCGGCATGAACTGCGTCATCGAGCTGGTCCCGCCGCGGACCTTGCCGCGGACGTCGTCGGGGAAGCTGTCTCGGGCCAAGGCGCGGAGCCTCTATTTGACGGGCGAGATCCAGCCTTACGACATCGCCGCCTAATCCTCCCCGAGCTTGCTCGGGGAGGGGGACCACCCGAAGGGTGGAGGGGCAAACGCGCAGGGCTTATCGGAGAATCAGGAGCCGTCACGGGAGCGAATCCCGTGACGTCAGTCGCGCTTCGCGCGCTGGCCGGCGGCTTCGCGTCGGCTTCGCCGAGCGGCTCGCTGCTTCGCTGCGGGCCTCGCTCCGGCCTGGCAGGAGTGGAGGGATTCGAACCCACGACCCTCGGTTTTGGAGACCGATGCTCTAACCAAACTGAGCTACACTCCTAAGGCCAGGGCGCAGATAGCCTCACCGGTAGCGGTTCGCAAGCCGGGGCGAGCCGGAGCAGGCGGACCGGCAAAGCTGGAGCGGGTCCGACGTGACGGGATTTACTCCCGTGACGCCCTTGCCTTCCCGGCATCCCCTCGCTATCTCGCGAAGCTCGCATGCATCGGCAAAGCTCGGCTGACCGGCCCACCGGTCGAGAGCGGCTGCCCGAAAGACGAAGGACGCAAGGCCCTCATGGCAAGAGTCAATCCCGGCGAGTTCCTCCGCCAGGTCAGGGCCGAGACCGGCAAGGTCTCCTGGCCGACCCGCAAGGAGACGGTGACGACCGGGATCATGGTGCTGATCATGACCACCCTGCTCGGGATCTTCTTCTTCGGGGTGGACAGCGCCTTCGCCACGATCGTCAGCAGCCTTCTCGGCCTGCTCAACTAGCTTCGAACCAGACCAGACAAGGTAACGATCCACATGTCCCGCTGGTACATCATCCACGCTTATTCGGGCTTCGAGAACAAGGTCCGCGACGCCATCCAGTCCGAGGCCAACCGGCTCGGCCTCGCCCAGCTGGTCGAGGCGGTCGAGGTCCCGACCGAGAAGGTCACCGAGGTCCGCCGCGGCAAGAAGATCACCAGCGACCGCAAGTTCTTCCCCGGCTACGTGCTCGCCAAGCTGGCGATGAACGACGACGTCTACCATCTCGTCAAGAACACGCCGAAGGTCACCGGCTTCCTCGGCTCGAGCGGCAAGCCGCAGCCGATCACCGACGCCGAGGCCGCCCGGATCCTCAACACCAAGGACGAGGCCGCCGCCGCCGCGCCGAAGACCAAGATCAACGTCGACTATGAGATCGGCGACCAGGTCAAGGTCCTCGACGGGCCGTTCGCGAGCTTCAACGGAGTCGTCGAGGAGCTCGATTTCGACCGCGGCCGGGTCAAGGTCGGGGTCTCGATCTTCGGCCGTGCAACCCCGGTCGAGCTCGAGTTCGAGCAGGTCGAGCTGGTTAAGTAAGCTTGAGCCGCCGAGCGCAGTGACGCCGGCGCGAAGCGTCGCCGGAACAGCGCGAAGAGACGGCGAAAGCCGGCCAGCCTCGCTCCGCGACTGACGTCACGCGATTCACTCGCGTGACGGCCCCAGCGGCGGCAGCGGCCCTCGGCCCTTACCGCGCCCTCAGGAAAAATTGGGCAGCAGGCCCGAGTAACAGGCGATCGCGGGGGCCAGATGAGGCGCCGCCAGCGCGATGGGCATGAAGGCCCCACGTCCAATATGGGCGCCCTCGACAACGAAAACAGCGTGCAGATATCCGGTGTGATCCAGATACTAAAACAGTGACAGCATACATTTATCGAGAGGCCCACAGCGGCGGCCGGGCAGCCGTTAAATGTATACTGTCACTGTTTATCCCCGCCTCCGCCAGGGCCTGCGCGGGCCTGCCGTGAACTCGCCGATAGTGCCGGTGGAATGGCCGTCGGTGAACAACGGGAGGCACATGATCGGCCACCCCCCCTTCAGGCCATCATCCGGACCAGCTGCGCCGTGTCGACGAACTGAAGCAGCGACCTGGCCCGGAGGTCCCCGTCATTGCGAGCGAAGCGAAGCAATCCAGTGCCAAGCCTGTCGCGGCCGCCGCACTGGATTGCTTCGTCGCTACGCTCCTCGCAATGACGGACCAACTAAGCCGATCATGCCTAGAACTCCGTGCTGACGCCCAGGCTCAGGCTCCGCCCTACCTTGTAGCTGTTGATGTCGATCCGGTTGTCGCCGGAGCGCTGGAACTCCTCATAATCGCGGCCGAGCAGGTTGCGGGCCTCGAGCTTGAGCTGAACCGCCCGGCCGAGCAGGAGGATTTCCTCGCGCGCCACGAAGTCGAGGCGCAGGCCCGGGCGCTCGATGATGTCCGGCTGCCGGGCGCTGCCCTGGATGGGCCCGCGCTCGGTGACCCGCTCGCTCGCATAGCTGAGCAGGAAGGTCGCCTGGGAGAGCAGCCCGCCGGTCCGCTCCACGCCGAGCTGGAGGTTGGCGAGATGGTCCGACTGGCCCGTGAGCGGGGCGCCGTCCTCGAACAGGAGGTTGGCGGCGACCGGCTGGAGATCGGGGCCGACGACGAGCGTGTCGTCCGCGGTCACCCTGGACTGGGTCCAGGTGTAATTGCCGGCGACGAGCAGCCGGCGGCCGGCGAAGGCCGAGCCAAGCCCGGCGAGGGGGACATGGGCCTGAAGCTCGGCCTCCAGCCCGTAGAGCTCGGCGCGCGGAGCGTTGGCGAAGCCGGTCCGAAGCTGGCCGCCGCCGGCGAAGAAGGCGGCGGTCTCGATCGGTCGGTCGATCCGCTTCCAGAAGCCGGCGAGGCTGAAGCGCTGGCCGCGGCGGAAATAATATTCGTAGCGCGCCTCGGCGTTGAGAAGCTCGCTGTCGGTCAGGAAGGGGTTGCCGGTGAACTCGCGGTCGCTCTCGAAATCCTGGTAGATTTGCGGCGCGAGCTCGCGGAACTGGGGGCGGGCGATGGTCTTCGAGCCGTGCAGCCGGAGCTGCATGTTGTCGGCGAAGGTCCAGGTGATCGTCGCCGCGGGCAGCCAATAGTCGTTGGCGATCCGGGTCCCGGCGGCGGCGGCCGCGCTGGTCAGGACCGTCTCCACGGCGTCCTCGTAGCGGATCCCGAACTGGGCGCGAAGGGCGCCCGATTCCACCTCCGCCTGGCCGTAGCCGGCATGGACCCGAAGGCCCGCCTGGTAGGCGGCGGCGCCTTCCGCGCCCGAGATGTCGCGAAGCTGGATGTTGTAGGTGTAGATGTTGAAGTCGGAGAGCAGATAGTCAGGCCGCTCCTGGGCGACCGAGATGGGCAGGGCGCCCTCGGGGCGGAAATATTGGAACTGGTAGCGCGAGGCGGTGCGCTGGCTGTCCGTGTAGGCATAGCCGGCGGAGAGGGTGACCGGAAGCGAGCCGCGGAAGCGATAGGCGAGGTCCAGGCCGCCCGCCAGCACGTCCTCGCTCAGCCGGCTGAAGGCGATGCTCGCCGACTGGGCGCCCGAGGCGAGGTTGTTGACGTAATCGTCGACGTCGCCCGGGCTCTTGGTCAGCGGGTTCGAATCGCCGAGGTAGAAATAGCTGATGTCCCGCTCGTAGGGCGAGTTCCGCTTCGAATTGGCGGCGGTGCCGCGCAGGTCGACGCTGAGGTCGCCGAACTTCATCTCGCCGACGAACTGGGTGTCGATCAGCTGGCGCTCGAACCAGTAGCTGTTCTGCTCGAGGATGGACGGGGGCAGGGCCGGATCCTGGTCCGAGACGCTCCGGTTGAAGCCGGCGGCGAGGCGGCCCTGCTTCAGCGTGTCGCGGATGTAGAGGTTGGTCCAGCGGAACTTGTGGCGGCCGATCTCCGCGCCGAGGCCGATGAGGCCGTTGACGACGATCCTGTTGTCGGTCGTCACACGGCGGAAGCTCGACTGGGGCGTCCCGGCGAGCTGCGGGTCGAGCGAGATCTGCTGGAGCGCGTCGCGGGTCCGCCAGCTGTTGCTGTAGCCGGCGGCGGCGAGGAGGCCGACCCGCGCGCCGAGCAGGTCGAAGGCGGTTCCGCCGCTCACGTCGGCGGAGAGATTGGCGGGGACGTTGCCGATCCGCTGCATGAGGGTGGTCGGCGCGTTGACCAGGGCGGCGGCGAAATCGCGGCGCTCGGCTGCGGTCGTGGCGTTGTTGAACGTGCCGGCGGCGACCGCACCGCGAAGCCCCGCCGGGAAGGCCCGGGTGCCGTCGTCGAAGCCGGCCCAGTCCCTGCCGCTGCCGTAATAGGAATAGCCGAGCTGCCCGGTCGTCTCCCCGTCGAGGCCCGCCGACGCGCCCACGTTGAGGAAGGGCTCGTCGGGGATGGAGGTGGTGGTGAGGTTGATGACCCCGCCGCCGAACTCACCCGGATAGGCGACCGAATAGCTCTTCTGGACGACCGAGCTCGCGATCAGGCTCGTCGGGAAGATGTCGAGCGGCACGACCCGGCGGAGCGGCTCGGGGCTGGGCAAAGGCGAGCCGTTGAGGAGCGCCAGTGAGTAGCGGTCGCCGAGGCCGCGGACGAAGACGAAGCCGTTGCCGACGACGGAGAGGCCGGTGACCCGCTGCAGGGCTCCGGCGATGTCGCCTTCGCCGGTTCGGGCGATGTCCTCGGCCGAGAGGATTGAGACGACTTCAGGCGTGTTGCGAAGGACGTTGGGGATGTTGCGGCCGGTGACGATGATGTCCTCGGTCTGCTCCGGCTGGGCGCCGGGGGCGGAGACCTCGATATCCTCGTCCTGCGCTTCGGGCGTCGTCTCGTCGCCCTGAGCGGGCTGCGGAGCGTCCTGCACCGGCGCCGTCTCCTGCGCACGCGCGGCCGTGGCCGTCAGAGCCGTGGTGAGC
>DASWLZ010000070.1:0-9197 GCA_036399975.1 Allosphingosinicella sp. | reverse complement strand
TTCTCGTCGTCGGCGGCGGGATCGCGGCCTACAAGGCTTGCGAGCTGGTGCGGCTGATCCGAAGGGCGGGCGGAAGCGTGCGCCGCGTGCTGACCGCCGGCGGAGCGCAGTTCGTCACGCCGATGACCCTGGCGGCACTTTCCGAGCAGCCGGTCCATACCAGCCTGTGGGACCTCAAGGACGAGGTCGAAATGGGGCATATCCAGCTCAGCCGCGAGGCGGACCTGGTGGTGGTCTGCCCGGCCACCGCGGACCTGATGGCGAAGATGGCCGCCGGAATCGCCGACGATCTCGCCACCACCTTGCTCCTCGCCACTGACAAGCCGGTGCTCGCCGCTCCGGCGATGAACGTCCGCATGTGGCAGCATGAGGCGACCCGGCGAAACGTCGGGCGACTTCGGGCCGATGGGGTGACGATCCTCGAGCCGGACGAAGGCGAGATGGCGTGCGGCGAATATGGCCCGGGCCGGCTGCCCGAGCCGGAGCGGATCCTGGCGGCGATCCGCTCGCGCCTGGCTTCGGGCGGCCCCCTCGCTGGCCGGCACGTCATCGTCACGGCCGGGCCGACCCAGGAGCCGATCGATCCGGTGCGGGTGATCGCCAACCGATCGTCGGGCAAGCAAGGCTTCGCGATCGCCGCGGCGCTGGCCGACCTGGGGGCGCGGGTGACCCTGGTGGCGGGGCCGGTGGCTCTGGCCACGCCCGGAGGGGTCGATCGAATCGATGTGGAGACGGCGCGGGAGATGGAGGCCGCGGTCGAGGCGGCCTTGCCCGCCGACGCGGCGATCCTCGTGGCGGCGGTCGCCGACTGGCGGGTGGAGCCCTTTCCTTCCAAGCTGAAGAAGGCTGCCGGGGCGCCGAAGCTCGATTGGCTGCCCAACCCGGACATCCTCGCGGGCCTGGCGAAAAGCCCCCGCCGGCCGCGCCTGCTGATCGGCTTCGCGGCCGAGACCGAAGACGTCGTGAACGTTGCGCAGGCGAAACGAGCAACCAAGGGGTGCGACTGGATCGTCGCCAATGATGTATCCGGGAACGTGATGGGCGGCGACCGCAACCGGGTCCACCTGATCACCTCCGCCGGCGTCGAGAGCTGGGAGGAGGGCGAGAAGAGCGAGGTTGCCCGGCATCTCGCCGAAAGGATCGCCGCCGCACTGGGGGGTAACGATGCGAACGGATCTGTTGCTGCTGGCTCCGCTGGCCCGGCTGGCTGACCTCGGGCTCCTCTTGCTTCGCTGGGTGACCGGCGCCTTCCTCGTATACCAGAGCCACGACAACGTGCTGAGCTCGGCCCGGATGGACGAGTTCGTCAAGTTCCTCACCCAGTTCGACTTCCCGCTGCCGGAGCTGATGGCGCCGCTCTGCGTCTGGGCGCAATTCCTGTGCGGCATCGCCTTCATCCTGGGGCTGCTCACCCGCTGGGCGGGGCTCGTCACCGCGTTCGTCATGGCCGTCGCGGTGTGGATGGTGCACTGGCCGCAGGACTTCGTCGGGTGGTGGCCCGCCCTCATCCTGGTCTTCCTCGCCCTGCTGTTTGCAACACGGGGAGCCGGGCGCTACTCGCTCGATCGGCTGATCGAGAGGCGAGATGATCGACATAGAGGTAAAGCGGCTTACTCACGGTGAGGGCCTCCCCCTCCCCTCCTATGCCAGCGGCGGGGCGGCGGGCCTCGACGTCGTCGCCGCAGAGGACCTTGTTCTCGCGCCCGGCGCCCGCCACGCGGTGGCGACCGGCTTCTCCGTCGCCATTCCGGAGGGCTACGAAATCCAGGTCCGGCCGCGCTCGGGCCTAGCGCTCAAGCACGGGATCACCTGCCTCAACACGCCAGGGACGATCGACAGCGACTATCGGGGCGAAGTGAAGGTGATCCTCGCCAACCTCGGCGAGGCGCCATTCGAGGTCCGCCGCGGCGAGCGGATCGCCCAGCTGGTGCCGGCGCCGGTGCTTCGAGCCGCCTTCCGCGAGGTGGGCGAGCTGGACTCGACTGAGCGCGGCTCCGGCGGCTTCGGCTCGACGGGCCGGTGAGCCTCCGCGACGACCAGCTCGACCGCTATGCCCGCCACATCGTCCTCAAGGAGATAGGCGGCGAGGGCCAGCGCAGGCTGCTCGGCGCCCGGGTCATTCTCGTCGGCGCCGGCGGGATCGGCTGCCCGGCGCTCCAGTATCTCGCCGCCGCGGGGGTCGGACGGCTGACCGTGATCGACGACGATATGATCTCGCTCGACAACCTCCAGCGCCAGATCCTGTTCGGCACGGCCGACATCGGCCGGGTCAAGGTCGAGGCCGCGGCGGAGGCACTGGGCCGGCTCAATCCCGACTCGGCTTTCGAGGGACTGAGGGAGCGGCTGACCTCCCTCAACGCCGCCGCCCTGCTGGCGGGCGCGGACGTGGTGCTGGACGGGAGCGACAATTTCGCGACCCGGCTCATCGTCTCCGACACCTGCACCCGAATGCGCCTTCCCCTCGTCTCCGCGGCGATCGGCATGTTCCAGGTTCAGGTCGGGACCTGGCGAGGATGGGAACCGGGGCAGCCCTGCTACCGCTGCTTCGTCGGCGACGCCTTCGATTCGGACGATTGCGACAATTGCGCCGAACTGGGCGTGCTCGGCGCGATGGCGGGGCTGGCCGGGAGCTGGGCGGCGCTGGAAGCGATCCGGCAGATCGTCGGCTTCGGTGCCGAGCCTACCGGCAAGGTCCATATCTTCGACGGCCTCGCACCGACGATGCGGACGGTGACGATCCCCAGAGATCCGGCCTGCCGAGCCTGCGGTGCAGCGCTCAGCGGGGGACGGTGATGAAGATGGTTTGAGTCGCATAGGCGCTGCCGACCAGCCGCTCCCCCCCGCGAAAGGGCCGGGTCACCCGGGCCCGGTACACCTTGTTCTCGAATGCCTCGAGGCTGATCTGGGCGCCGCCGACACCGAAAGCGTTGGGGAGATTCCCCACTGTCACCGAATTCTTGGCCTGCATGAACGTGTATCCCAGCTCTCCCTCGACGGAGAGCATGGCGTAGAAATGGTGGGCGCCGACGATCGGATTGACGCCAGACACGTAGAAGCCCAGCTGCAGCGCGAGCTTTGCCCGATCCTCGACCGCAGTGAACTTCACCGGGGAGATCGTACGTTCCAGCCACGCGTGAGGAAGGGGCACGAGCGTCGGGAGCGACCCAATGGCGGTCCAAAGCTCATCCATCCGGCCGTCGCCGTCGCGGTCGAAGAGGCAGAGAATCCCGAGCAGCTTCTTCGAGGGCGGCCGGCCGGTGCAGTAGAAGGATCCGGAGAAATTGCGGGACCGGGCCTGGATCTCGAACAGCGGCTTGCCGGCCGGAATGGCGACGCCGCTCCCCAGCTCATGCAGCGGAACCGGGGCCTCGAGGGCCACCGCAGAACGGTATCGGGCAGGCTGGCCGCCGAAGAATTCCTGTTTCCTAAAGCTGTAGACCCGTGGGGAAGCCTCAGTCGGTGCCTCGATGACGATCGGGAGGACGACGTCGGCGCGCTCCTTCTTCGCCGCGGCCACGCCCGGCAGGGCGATCAGCAGGATCGCCGCAGCTCCGGCCCGAAATCGTCTTTGTATCGTCATGAAACGGCTCTCCGCGGCCCTTGTGACCCAGCCGGGCGACGCGCGCAATCGATCATGCCGGCAGCTGGCCCAGCGCATCGCGAAGCTGGAGCAGGGCGAGGACGAACAGGCCGCCGCCGAGCACCAGGTCGAAGCCGCGCACCGGCCGGAGCCGCTCGCCGCGCGGCGGGTGGAAGGTGAGGTCGAACATCGTCGCCAGCACGATCCAGGCGCCGGCCAGGCCGGCGAGGATCGAGAGCGAGACGAACGGCCAGAACAATATCCCGTAGGCGCCGACGAACGCCCACAGGATCAGGGCCAGAAGCTCGGCCGAGGCGGCGATCCCGACCAGGGTCCAGGACCGGCGCATCACGCCTTCTTCTTCGGCGCCGCCTTCTTCGCGGGCGCCCTCTTCGCCGGAGCCTTGGACTCGGCCGCCTTCTTCGCCGGAGCCTTGGACGGGGGCGCCTTCTTCGCGGCGGGCTTGCGGCCCCGGCCCTTCTTGACCGGCGGGCCCTTGGCGGCGCGCTCGTCGATCAGCTGGGCCGCCTCCTCGAGCGTGAGCTGGTCGGGCGCCAGCGACTTGGGGAGGGTGGCGTTGGTGGTCCCGTCGGTGACGTAGGGGCCGAAGCGGCCCTCCATCAGCTTGATCTCGAGCTCGGTCCGGGGATGGGCACCCAAGACCTTTAGCGGCTCGCGCGATCCCCTCGCCCGGCCCCCTCCGGCCGCGGCCTCGGCGAGCTTGACCACCGCGGCGTTCATTCCCGTCTCGAACACTTCGGCCGTCGAGCCGAGCCTGGCATATTTGCCGTCATGGGCGAGATAAGGGCCGTAACGGCCGATCGACGCCGTGATAGGATTGCCGCTCTCGGGATGCGTCCCGACCGTTCGGGGAAGCGACAGCAGACGGATCGCCAGCTCGAGGTCGAGCTCGCCCGCGTCCTTGGGGATCGAGGCCCGCTTGGCCTCCTTCCCCTGCCCCGTCTCGATATAGGGCCCGAAGCGGCCGGTCTTGCGGACGATATCCTCGCCGGTCTCGGGATGCTTGCCGAGGATTTCCGGCCCCTCCTCCGCGGCGCCGTCCTCGCCTCCCTGGCCGAAGCGGCGCGTGAACTTGCATTCGGGATAGTTGGAGCAGGCGACGAAGGCGCCGAAGCGCCCGCCGCGAAGCGCGAGGCGGCCGTCGCCGCACGCCGGGCAGAGGCGGGCGTCGCTCCCGTCCTCCTTGTCCGGGAACAGCCACGGCGCGAGGAACTCGTCCAGGGCGGCGGTGATGGCGGAGGGCTGCTGCTCCATGATCTCGGCCGTCTTCGGCTTGAAGTCCTTCCAGAAGGCCTCGAGCACGGCCTGCCACTGGGCGCGGCCGCCGCTGATGTCGTCGAGCTCGTCCTCGAGATGGGCGGTGAAGTCGAACGAGACGTAGCGCTCGAAGAAGCGCTCGAGGAAGGCGGTCAGGAGGCGGCCGCTCTCCTGGGGGATGAAGCGGTTCTTCTCCAGCTCGACATAGCCGCGGTCCTTCAGGGTCTGGAGGGTGGCCGCGTAGGTGGAGGGGCGGCCGATGCCGAGCTCCTCCATCTTCTTGACCAGGCTCGCCTCGGAATAGCGCGGCGGCGGCTGGGTGAAATGCTGCTCGGCCGTGACCTTCTTCTTGGCCGGGGCGTCGCCCTCGCGAAGCCGCGGCAGTCGGCGGGCCTCCTCGTCCTCGGGCTCGTCGCGGCCTTCCTCGTACAAGGCGAGGAAGCCGGGGAAGAGGACGACCTGGCCGGTGGCCCGAAGCCCGGTCTGGCCGGAGCCGTCGAGAAGCTCGGCCGTGGTTCGCTCGAGCCGCGCCGAGGCCATCTGGCTGGCCAGGGCCCGCTTCCAGATCAGCTCGTAGAGCCGGCCATGGTCGCCCGAGCCGGCGCGGTCGCGGCCGAAGTCGGTGGGTCGGATCGCCTCATGGGCTTCCTGGGCGTTCTTGGCCTTGGTCTCGTAGTGGCGCGGCTTGTCCGGCACGTAGCCCGAGTCGAATCGGTCGGCGACGGCGCGGCGCGCGGCCGAGATCGCCTCCGGCGCCATCTGGACTCCGTCGGTCCGCATGTAGGTGATCGAGCCGTCCTCGTAGAGCGCCTGGGCGATCCGCATCGTATGGCTTGCCGCGAAGCCCAGCTTCCTCGCCGCCTCCTGCTGGAGGGTCGAGGTGGTGAAGGGCGGCGGCGGGTTGCGGGTGAGCGGCTTGGTCTCGACCGAGGCGACCGAGAATCGGCCGGCCTCGACGGCGGCCTTGGCGGCTTCCGCGGTCCCGGAATCGCCGATCGAAAGCCGGTCGAGCTTCTCGCCCCTGAAGCGGACCAGCCGGGCGAGGAACTCCTGACCGTCGGACTCCATGAGGGCCGCGACGCTCCAATATTCGCGCGCCCGGAACAGCTCGATCTCGCGCTCGCGGTCGACGACGAGGCGAAGCGCCACCGACTGCACCCGACCGGCCGACTTGGCGCCTGGAAGCTTTCGCCAGAGCACCGGCGAGAGGGTGAAGCCGACCAGATAATCCAGCGCCCGGCGGGCCCGGTAGGCGTCGATCAGGTCCTCGTCCAGCGCGCGGGGATGCTTCATCGCCTCGGTGACGGTCGCCTTGGTGATGGCGTTGAACGTGACCCGCTCGACGTCGGCGGGGAGTGCCTTGCGCTTCCTCAGCACCTCCTGGACGTGCCAGCTGATCGCCTCCCCTTCGCGGTCGGGGTCGGTCGCGAGGATCAGGGTGTCGGCCTTCTTCGCCTCGTCGGTGATCGCCTTCAGCTGCCGCGCCTTGTCGGCATAGGTCTCCCACTCCATCGCGAAGCCCGAGTCCGGATCCACCGATCCGTCCTTGGGCGGCAGGTCGCGGACATGGCCGTAGGAGGCGAGCACCCGGTAGCCGGTGCCCAGATATTTCTCGATGGTTTTCGCCTTGGCGGGCGATTCGACGACGACAAGCTTCATGGGGATCCTTCACGCGTACGCGTACAGGGTGGGGACCCCTTGGGAGCGGCGTCAAGGCCCCGTCATGCCCGTCATCCCGGCGAAGGCCGGGATCCCAGGGGGCGAAGGGCACGGCGGTCTTCACCCGCCGGGGGCCCAGCCTTCGCCGGGGCGACGTGCAAATCTCAATATTGCTCCCACCGCTGGTAGTCCGGCGGAAGCACGCACTTGCCGCCTTCGTAGCGGCCGACCGAGCGGATCACCTCCCCTTCCCTCGGCTCGACCCGGCGGCCGGAGATCTGGCTGTCGAGGACCCGGCGGACCAGCCGGTCGAGGCGGGTTACGAGGAAACAGTCGACCGCCGGCGTTGCATGCGGGTTGCCGATGCCGCTGTCGTCGGTGAGGAAGATGTAGCGCGACTGGGTCGCCGCGGCCATCGCCCGCATCGCATATTCGGCGACCTCCCCGACCCCCGACGCGGCGACGGGGACGATCTGGATCCGCTTGGCTCGGGCAGCCTCGGCGGCGCGCCAGGCCTTGCCGATATTCTCGTCGTGGGGCGGGGCGTCGGCGACGAGCAGCAGCGACTTGACCGCGTCCGGCCGCCAGTCCTGCGAGACCGCACGCGCGAGGGCGAGGTCCATCGCCTCCGGATAGTCGCCGCCGCCGTCGGCGGAGAGGGCGCTCAGATTGCCCTGCATGGACTCCAGGTTCGAGACGAACGGATAGGTCCGGGTGACGTAGATGTCGCCTTCGTCCTTGTAGGCGACGAGGCCGAGGCGGATGTCGAGGCCGGGATGGCTTCGCCTCAGGTCCGCGAGGATCGTCCGGAGCTCCGATTTCAGGTAGCTGATCTCGTCCCCCATGCTTCCGGTCGTGTCGATCGCCAGCAGCAGGTCGAACTTGCGGACCGCCGCGGCGCCCGGGCGGACGGTGACGCTCTGCCGCTGCGACCCGGCGGCCCCGGCGATCGCCACCGAGCGCCCCGGCGCCCCCGGGACGCTGAGGCGGACGCTGCTGCCCAGCCGGTCCAGCCCCGGAAAGAAGACCGCGGTCCCGTCGGCGACCGTGGCGAGCGAGAGGCTGTTGCCGTCGGCGCAGGTCAGGGTGACCCGGGCGAAAGGCACGGGCCGCCCCGCCTCGTCCTGCACCGCGATCGTGAGGACCCGGCGGGTGTCGAGGCGCGGCAGTCCCTGCAGGTTGCTTCGCTGGAGGTAGCGGCCGGCATAGGAAGCGTAGAGCTCCGGATTGAGCAGATCGTCATGGTCGCCGGCGGTGAGCAACCCGGACTGCGGCTGAGGCCGGGGCGGGCGGCGATAGCCCGGGGCCGGGCGCGCTTCGTCGGCATCATCGCCGGCGGTGGGCAAGGGGGTCGTGCTTTCGCGAGCGATCGAATCGACCCGGCTGCCGGTGACGGAGATCGACTCACCTCCGGCCGGCGCCTCGGCCGGTGGCACGTCGGCCATGGAGTAGGGCTCGGGCGCCGCCGGCGGCGGAGGGGGAGACGGCATCGGGGGTGGCGGGGGCGGCGGCGCGAGGACCGGCGAGGGCATCCCGCCATAGCCGTGGCGCACCTGCTGCCGGTGACTCGGCTTCGTCTCGGTCGGCAAGGCGGGCAGCGCGGCGGCGCGGCGGCAGAGCGGCTCGCGGGCCTGAGCGGCCGCCCCCGGCGAGTAAGCGCCCGGCACCAGGGCCACGAGGCCGAGACTGACGGCGCTGAGGCTGGCGATCCCGAGCCGGGCGGCTTTATGCATGACATTCTCCCCTGTGCGAATGTTACAACGTCACATAAAACAGCAGGCGCGACCTGAACGGAAGCTGACGCTCCGCGGGAAGACCTACCGTCGCCCCAGCGAAGGCTGGGGCCCCAGCGGGCGAAGGACACCAGAGCTTTTCACCCGCTGGGGTCCCAGCCTTCGCTGGGACGACGGTCCCTCAAGCCAGGCTCACCCGCCCTGCCGCATGGCGCTCAAGCCTCCCTGCGAGCTCCAGCTCGAGGAGCACCGTCTGGACCACAGCCGGCGCCAGACCCGACTGGCGGATGAGCTCGTTGACCGGGACAGGGGTGCCGTTGAGCATCCGGGTGACCTCCGCTCGCGCCTCGTCGTCCGCTTCCACCGCCACCTCCGGCTTCGAATAGTCCCGCTCCGGCTGGCGGAGGGGCCGGATCCGCGCCGGCTTGACCGCCTCGATCACGTCGTCCGCCGACTGGACCAGGGTCGCGCCCTCGCGGATCAGCTGGTTGCAGCCCTGGGCGCGCGGGTCGAGGGGGGAGCCCGGCACCGCCATCACCTCCCGTCCGCATTCGGCGGCGCAGCGGGCGGTGATCAGGGATCCGGAGCGCGGCGCCGCCTCCACCACCACCGTCCCGGAGGCGAGGGCGGCGATGATCCGGTTGCGCGAGGGGAAGTGGCGGGCGCGAGGCTCGACCCCGGGCGGCTGCTCCGAGACGATGAGGCCTCGCTCCCCGATCGAGCGCTGCCGCCCCTCGTTCTCCGGAGGGTAATAGATGTCGACCCCGCCGGCGACGACGGCGATCGTTCCGGTCTCGAGCGATCCGTCATGAGCCGCGGAATCGATCCCTCGGGCCAGCCCGGAGACGACCACCATGCCCGCTGCCCCGAGCGCCTGCGCCAGCGACCGCGCGAAGCGGCAGGCCGCGGCGGAGGCGTTGCGGGCTCCGACCATGGCCACAGCGGGC
>DASWLZ010000069.1:0-2407 GCA_036399975.1 Allosphingosinicella sp. | reverse complement strand
AGCTCGCGGCGAATCATCGCGATCTGGGCGACCGGCCCGCCGAAGGCCAGCGCGCCGAAACGAAGGAAGCGGAGGAACAGGGCCGTGTAGCTCAGCTCCGGCGGTCGCGCCTCGTCTTGGTCGAACTCTGCCGGCAGCGCTTGCGGGGTCGTGCTCATGATCCGTCCTTGTCGGCCGACAACCCGGTAGGTGGGAGAATGGATGCGCTGCAACAGGGAGCGGACGTCATCGCAGCCGAAAGGTCATTTCTCTCCCTCGACTACGAGATGACGGGAATTTTCATCTTGGGCGCCGGGCCCGGCGATGATGAAGGGAATAGAATCGCCGACCGCTCTCGGCCTCAAATCCTCGGCCAGTTGAGCGCGATCATGGCCGCTCAACCTCGACAGCATCCGCAGGCCGGCGAACCAGTCGCCGAGCGAGGAGGCGGCGTTGATATGCCCATTGGGGCCGCAATCGGCCAGCTCGCTGCCCCACGCGCGCGCCATGGCCGCTGAGCGGCTGAACGTCGCATAAGGGTCGGTGCGGCTCGCGATGACGATGCTTGGAAAGGGGAGCCGCCCCTGCGGTAGCGGCCGAAAATCCCGCAGGCGTTTGTCGAGGTCCAGCGAGTCGACGTCGGGCGGTGCGACGAGCAGGGCTCCGCGGACCTTCTCCGCGAATGCCGGAACCCAGGAGAGCGCGGCCCACCAGGCAACCGCCAGGCAGCCGAGGCTGTGAGCCGCGAAAACGAGCGGGGCGGGGCACTCCCGCACGGCGCGGTCCAGGCGCGGAACCCATTCGTGAAGGCGGGGCGCCGCCCAGTCGCCGAGGTCGACCCGGCTGAAGCCTGGCAATCGCTCCCACTGGCTTTGCCAATGGCCCGGACCCGAATTGTCGAGGCCGGGCAGCAGCAGCACGCGGCAAGGCTCGTCGCCGGCAGCGTGGAGAGAGGCAGAATGACCGCTTTGCTGTAGGCATCTGGTATCCACCTGCGTCTCCTTCGGCTGCCTATACGCAGCCTTTTGAAGGAGCCCTCCGGGGGTCCGGTCGGAGCTCACCGCGCTTGTTGAGACGGACCTGACAGCGAGTCTTGCCGGTCTGCGCGACAACGGCAGAAGAATAGTCAACCGATCCAGTTGACAATAGCCTCGCGGCCAGCCGCCCCGAATCGGAGCCGGAACGATGTCCTACGCGGTGACGGTGGCCGAGCGCCTGTTTCTGTTCCCCCGCGCCTGTCGTAGTCGGTAAATTTTCACGGTCCGGCTGTAGCGCTGTTGAACAGCGACCTGAACCCAACACGCGGCTGAGGCTATGCGGCGGCCTCGTACCAACGGCGAGAGCGCTTCACGAGCGCTACGACGGAAAGCATGACGGGCACTTCGACGAGCACGCCGACTACCGTCGCAAGCGCGGCACCGGAGCCGATGCCGAAGAGGCTGATGGCGGCCGCGACTGCCAGCTCGAAGAAGTTGGACGCGCCGATGAGCGCAGCCGGAGCAGCCACGCACCAGGCGACGCCGAATTTGCGGCTGAGCCAGTAGGCGAGACCGGCGTTGAAGTAGACCTGGATGAGGATCGGGACCGCCAGCAGGGCGATGACCAAAGGCTGGTCCAGGATCGCCTCGCCCTGAAGCGCGAAAAGCAGGACGAGGGTGGCGAGGAGCGCGACGAGGGAGACCGGGCCCAGTCGCTTGAGAAGAGCGTCCAGGGCGGGCTGCCCGCCGCTTCCAATAACCACACGGCGTAGCAGCTGGGCGATGATCACTGGCACGACGATATAGAGGACGACCGAGAGCAGGAGGGTTTCCCAGGGCACTGCGATAGAGGCGACTCCGAGCAGCAGCCCGACCAGCGGCGCGAAGGCGAAGACCATGATGAGGTCGTTCAAAGCCACTTGGCTCAGCGTATAGTGGGGCTCGCCCTCGCATAGATTCGACCACACGAAGACCATGGCGGTGCACGGGGCCGCAGCCAGAAGGATTAGGCCGGCGATGTAGCTGTCGATCTGGTCCGCGGGCAGGAGCGGCCGGAACAGCCAGCCGATGAAGAGGGTGGCGAGGAGCGCCATCGAGAAGGGCTTCACGGCCCAGTTGATGAAGAGGGTTACTCCGACTCCGCGGATATGCTGCCGGACCTGGCCGAGCGCCCCGAAATCGATCTTGAGCAGCATCGGGATGATCATCAGCCAGACCAGGATTGCGACGGGCAGGTTGACCCGCGCGACCTCCGCGCCGGCGACGGCGGCGAAGAAGTCGGGAGCGGCTGCTCCCAGCGCGATGCCGACGACGATGCAGAGCGCGACCCAGACGGAGAGGTAGCGTTCGAAAATGGTCATGCCCGGCCGGGCGGCCGGGGCGGTGTCGGAGGCAGTGGCCAAGGTTTCAGGCTTTCTGTTGTGCGTCGGCTTGCGTGCCGATCGTCCGGA
>DASWLZ010000068.1:0-60335 GCA_036399975.1 Allosphingosinicella sp. | reverse complement strand
GACCGGCGGCCTCGGCAACGACATCTTCTTCTTCGAGCAGGACCGGTTCTCGACCGGCGACACGGTGAACGGCGGCGCCGGCTATGACGGCATGTTCCTCAAGGGCAATTACACGATCGACTTCAACGCCCCGGGCTATACCGGCCTGTTCACCAACATCGAGAACCTCACTTTGACCTCGGCCACCGACGAGCGTTACTCGCGCGGCGGCGGGACCGAGTTCGACTACAACCTCACCCTCTCGAACGCGATCGTGAATGCCGGCGAGACGCTGACCATCAACGGCGCTCTGCTGATGGCGAACGAGACGATGGTCATCGACGGCAGCCTCGAGGCGGACGGGCACCTGCGCCTGTTCGGGAGCTACTCCAACGACAGCCTCAAGGGCGGCGGGCAATCCGACCTGATCATCGGCAGCCTCGGCGCCGACATCCTCGGCGGCGGCGGCGGGGCGGACACGTTCCGCTACGACGAGGCGGCGGATTCCACCTCGGCCTCGATGGACCAGATCCTGGACTTCGCGGCGGGCAGCGACAAGTTCGACCTCAGCAGGATCGACGCGAACAGCAACGCCGCCGGCGACCAGGCCTTCGCCTGGATCGGCTCGAACGCGTTCAGCGGCTCGGCCGGCCAGCTCCGCGCCTATGAGCAGGGCGGAACCTGGTATGTCGAGGGCGACACCAACGGCGACAGCGTCGCCGACCTGGTCATCGCCGTCACCGTCACCGGCGGATCGCTGACCCAGGCCGACTTCCTGCCCTGACCCCGGGGCTCATCCTCCCCATCGCCGAGCGATGGGGAGGATGACCGATGCTACCCGGCCGCGAGCACCTCTCCCTCGCCCGCGAAAGCCGGCGACGGCGGCCGGACAAGCAGGTGCTTTTGCACCTTCCCTGCCGCGGTGCGCGGGAAATCCTCCACATATTCGAAGCTCGCCGGCACCTTGTAGGCGGCCAGGCGGGCTCGGCAGAACGCCTCGAGCTCGGCGGCGGCCGGGGTCGCGCCGCCCTCCGCCGGGCGGACGAAGGCGCACCCCACCTCTCCCCAGCGCGGATCCGGAACGGCGACGACCGCCGCTTCCGCCACCGCGGGATGGCCGGCGAGCACGTTCTCGACCTCGGCGGGATAGACGTTCTCGCCGCCCGAGATGAACATCTCCTTGCGCCGGCCCGCCACCCAGTAGAAGCCGTCGCCGTCGCGGCGCGCGAGATCGCCCGACCTCAGCCAGCCGTCGGCGGTGAAGGCGGCGCCTGTCGCCTCCGGGTCCTTCCAATAGCCCGGGGTGACCCCCGGCCCGGCGAACAGCAGGTCGCCGACCTCCCCGTCGCCCACGTCTTCGCCGTCCTCGCCAACGATCCGGACGCCGACCAGGAGCTGCGGCTTGCCGACCGAGCCGATCCGGTCCCAGGCGTCGGCCGGCGAGGCGAGGAAGGCGGTCGGGCCGGTCTCGGTCATCCCCATGCCGTTGCAGATCCTGAGGCCAAGCGCGCGGCAGCGGCGGGCGAGGGAATCGGGCAGCGGAGCGCCGCCGCAGCCCCAGTGGCGGACATGGCCGAGCGGGAGCCCGGCGAAGCGCGCATGGTCGACCAGCGCCTGGTAGACGGTGGGGACGGCGAAGAAGGTGTCGACCCGCCGCGCCTCGAGCAGCCGGACTACCGCCTCGGCCTCGAAGCCGGGCAGGAGCAGGACCCGCCCACCCTGGAGCAGGGTCGGCAAGGCGTGGAGGTTGATCCCCGCGGTATGGAAGTTGGGAAGGAAGGTCAGGGTGGTGTCGGACGCGCCGAGGCCGATGGCGGTGCCGATGTTTACGAGGTTCGCGAGCGCCATCTTGTAGGTGTAGATGACCCCTTTTGGGCGGCCGGTCGTCCCCGACGTGTAGAGCAAATACCAGATGCCGTCGGCCGGCCATGGCCGTCGCCGGGCGAGCGGCGCCATATCCTCGACCAGCGCGTCGAAGCCGCCGTCGAGGTCGAGCGCAGGGGGCGGCGCCGCGAGGCGGCGCACCGTCGGGCCGTCCTCCGCCCCATGGAGGAGCAGGCGGGGATCGGCATGGGCGAGCAGGGGATCGAGCTCGGCCGGCGGCATCCGCCAGTTCAGCGGCACCAGGATCGCCCCCAGCCGGGCGCAGGCGAACAGGGCCTCGAAGAAGGCGAGGCGGTTGCGGCACAGGATCGCGACGCGGTCGCCGGAGCCGACTCCGCGCGCCTCGAGCAGGGCGGCGGCCCGGCCGGCGCGGTCGTCGAGCCGGGCATAGGTCAGGCTCCGCCCGGTGGCGATCTCCTCGATCGCGACGGCACCGGGGGTCAGCTCGGCGCGGCGGGCGATCAGATCGGGAAGGTCGTCCGCCATCAGCGCTTCCTGAGCCCCTCCGAGACCAGCTCGATGGCGATGTCGGCGACTTCCGCCGGGCTCAAATCCTCGTCCCACAGGCCGTAGCGCATCCCCAGGAAGACGCTCATCCCGATCAGCGCCCAGCCGCGCGCCTCGTCCTCGCGGGCGCCGTGGCCGCCGTCGGCGATCTCGCCGCGCTCGCGGGCGCCGGCGAGGTTGCGGCGATAGGCGTCGGCGAAGCTCAGATAATGGGCTCGATAGACGTCGTGGGCGACGAACTGCGCCTCCTCCACGATCCGGTAGAGCTCGGGATGCTTGCGGGTGAAGGCGATGAACGCCTCGAGCCCGAGCCGCTCCGCCGCGAGCCGGTCCGGCGCCCCCTTCACCGCCTCGGCGACATGGGCGCGGGTCGCCCGGCTCATGTCGAGGACCAGGGCCCGGAACACCTCCTCCTTGCTCTCGAAATAGGTGTAGAAGGTGCCGAGCGCGACCCCCGCCCGACGGGTGATCCCGGTGATCGCCGCCTCGTGGAAGCCGCGCTCGCCGAACTCGGCCGCCGCCGCCTCGATCAGCCGCCTCAGCGTCCTCCGGCCGCGCTCGGTGCGCGGCTCCTTGTCGCCATTGCTCGCCGCGGTTCCGCTCGACGTCGCCATAAGCTCTCCCCGGGGCATGAAGTTGAACCGGTTTTCAGCTTTGCGCAAGCTCGAGCCCGCTCAGTCGCCTTTTCGACCCGGCAGCGGAAGCAGGTCGTGGCGGATGCTGACGAAGCGTGCCGCCAGGCGGATCTCGGCGAGGAAGAAGGTGAGGCCGACGATCAGAAGCCCCATCGCGATGATGAACAGGACGGCGATCGGCCGAGCGAAGGGGATCTGCGCCAGGTCGGCGACGAACAGGATCGCGACGACAAGGCAGACGAAGAGAGCGCTGGCCGTGCAGGCGGTGATCGCCCAGTTCACGATCCGCATCCGCCGGATGATGATGAGCAGCTCCTCGCTCGCCCGCTCCCGAGTGGCCTCGTCGAACGACTCGAAGTCCCGCTCGAGGCCTCGGCCCCGGTCGACGACGCGGGCGAGGCGCTGGGCAAGCACGTTCAGGAGGCCGGCGATTCCGGCGAGCAGGAAGACCGGAGCGATCGCCAGCTGGATGAGGTGGGCGATGGTCGAGACGGGAAGGGTCTGGTCCATGCCACGCCCACACGCTCCCCGCCGGGCAGTGTCAAGGCTCCCGGTGCCGCGCCTCCAGCGGGTGCATGGCAAGATTATCTATGTTAACCCCGCTCCCAGGCGACGGTCGCAGGAGACTGGTGCCGCGACAATGAGGGGAAAGCGATGACCGGCCCAAGCAGGAACGCATCCTCCTCCCGGGGTCGCAACGGAGCAGCGCTCAAGAGCGCGCGCCGCCTCGCCATTGCCGCCTCCGCGGCGCTGGCGCTCGCGGGCTGCGGCTCGGAAGCGCCCACCCAGGACGAAGCGGGGAAGGTTGCCAAGGACCTTCGCGCCGCCGCCGGAGGGAGCGAGGCATGCCCCCTCTTGGGAGCGGCCGAAGTCTCGGGCCTGCTGGGTGCCGAGGTGGAGGATGCGATCAAGATCGGCGGCGGGTGCGCCTTCAATTATGCGGGCACCGCCGACAATGCCGCGAACATGGAGTCGGCGCCGGCCTCCGCCTACGGGCCCGGCGGCGCAAAGCCGGACGAATATCAGGAATTGCCGGGCATAGGCGACGCCGCCTGGATCGGGCGAGGCTATCAGAAGAGCTGGACGGCGCAGGCGCGCAAAGGCGACCGCTTCGTCAACATCAACGTCGGCGGGAAATCGGGCTCGCGCGAAGTCGCCATCGCAATGCTCAAGGCGGCGCTGGCGAAGATCTGAGCCGGGAGCGGACCGGCCGGGCTTATCCGCTCCCCGCCCGTTACGGCCGGTGCCGACGCCCCGGCGGACGTCGAAAGCGCTTCCCTCCTCGTCCCCGCCGCCGCTATGGCGCGCCGACCATGTCTTCCGCCTCCACCCGTTCGCGCTCCCGCTCCGCCGCCCGCCTCGCCGCCGTCCAGGCGCTCTACCAACGCGAGATGGAGCAGACGCCGGTCCCGCAGCTGCTTCACGAATTCCATCACCACCGGCTCGGAGCGACGATCGAGGGGGTGGAATATCAGGATGCCGAGGTCGATTTCTTCGATGACCTGGTGAGCGGAGTCGCCGCCCGCGAGGCGGAACTCGACTCCGCCATCGCCGCTCGGCTGACCCCGGACTGGCCGCTGAACCGGCTCGACCGGCCGATGCGCCAGATCCTTCGCGCCGGCGCCTACGAGCTGGCGGCGCGGATCGACGTGCCGACGGGGAGCGTCATCTCGGAATATGTCGACGTCGCCAAGGCCTTTTACGGGCAGAAGGAGGCGGGATTCGTCAACGGCATACTCGACGCGGTGGCGAAGGACGTTCGCCGCTAAGATCCTCCCCATGCGCAGCATGGGAAGGGGGACCAGGCGAAGCATGGTGGAGGTTAGCTGGCGCAGCTGTTCCAGCCACCCCTCCACCACACTTCGTGTGGTCCCCCTGCCCACGCTTCGCGTAGGGAGGATCGATGAGCGAATCCGCCTTCATCGAGTCGCTTAGGGCCTTGGCGACCCACCCCGCGGCCCGCGGCCTGCTCGACGATGCCGCCGTCCTCGAGGTCGGCGGCCGCTCCCTCGTCCTCACCCACGACATGCTGGTCGAGGGCGTCCACTATCTCCCCGGCGATCCGCCTGCGGACGTCGCCTGGAAGCTCCTCGCGGTGAACCTCTCCGACCTCGCCGCCAAGGGCGCGCGCCCGCTCGGCATCCTGCTCGGCTACAGCCTCGGCGACGAGGAATGGGACGAGGCTTTCGTCGCCGGCCTCGGCACCGCCCTCGCCGCCTTCGAGCTGCCGCTGCTCGGCGGCGACACCGTCCGCGGGAGCGGGCCGCGGACCCTGGCGCTGACCGCCATCGGCGAGGCGGAGGGCGCGGTCCCCTCCCGGGCCGGCGGCCGCGCCGGCGATCATCTCTGGGTCAGCGGGACGATCGGCGACTCCGGCGCCGGGCTGAGCGGCCTGAGGGGGAGGATCGCTCAGGTTCCGGCCCTGGTCGAGCGCTATCGCAACCCGCGGCCGCGGCTCGAGGCGGGGCAGAGGCTGGCGCCGCTGGTCGGGGCGATGATGGACGTGTCGGACGGGCTGCTGATCGACTCCTCGCGCCTCGCCCAGGCGAGCGGAGTCGGGGTCGGGATCGACCTCCGCTCGGTTCCGCTTTCGGAGGCGCTCCTCGGCGCTTCGGGCGACGGCCGCGACGCCCGGCTCGCGGCGGCCACGGCCGGAGACGATTACGAATTGCTCTTCGCGGCCGCGCCCGGGCGGTCGGCCGAGATCCTCGCGCTTCAGGACGAGCTCGGTCTGCCGCTCAGCCGAATCGGCGCTCTCGCGGAAGGATCCGGCCTTCGACTGGCCGATGGCGGCGAGCCCGTCCCCCTGCCGCCGAGCCTCGGTTGGGTACATCGCTGAACTAAGGTTGAATCCCGCGCCCAAGCCCCCTAAAGGGCGCGGCACATCCGGGCGCGTTCGCGCCGGGGCCGTTGCCCTGCCCGGTTTCAGCATCAGAGGGGAAGGAATCTTCAATGGAAGTCGTGCTCATTGCCATAGCCTGCGGAGTGGTCGCAGTGCTCTACGGCATTTTCACCAGCCTCCAGGTGCTGAAATCCTCGCCCGGCAATGAGCGCATGGTCGCGGTCGCTACGGCCATCCAGGAAGGCGCCAATGCCTATCTGCGCCGCCAGTACATCACGATCGCCGTCGTCGGCGTGGTCGTTGCGGCTCTCGTCTTCCTCTTCCTCGGGGCGATCGAGGCCGGCGGCTTCGTCATCGGCGCCCTCCTCTCCGGCGCCGCCGGCTTCATCGGGATGAACATCTCGGTGCGGGCCAACGTCCGCACCGCCGAGGCCGCCCGCACCAGCCTTCAGCGCGGCCTCACCGTCGCCTTCCGGGCGGGCGCGATCACCGGCATGCTGGTCGCGGGCCTCGCTTTGCTCGCCATCGCCGTCTTCTTCTACATCCTGGTCGGCGCGATGGGCCTCGCCCCGAACGACCGTCAGGTCATCGACGCGCTCGTCTCTCTCGCTTTCGGCGCCTCGCTGATCTCGATCTTCGCCCGTCTCGGCGGCGGCATCTTCACCAAGGCGGCCGACGTCGGCGCCGACCTCGTCGGCAAGGTCGAGGCCGGAATCCCCGAGGACGATCCCCGCAACCCGGCCGTCATCGCCGACAATGTCGGCGACAATGTCGGCGACTGCGCCGGAATGGCCGCCGACCTGTTCGAGACTTATGTCGTCACCGTCGGCGCCACGATGGTGCTGATCGCCCTCCTCGTGAACGCGGGCGCCGAGCAGATGCTGGCGCTGATGAGCCTTCCGCTGATCATCGGCGGCGTGTGCATCCTGACCTCGATCATCGGCACCTATTTCGTCCGCCTGGGCCGCAAGCAGTCGATCATGGGCGCTCTCTACAAGGGCTTCTGGCTGACCGCCGGCCTCTCCATCCCGGCCATCTTCTACGTCATGTGGCAGACGCTCGGCGGCGACATGAACGCCGTCATCGGCAGCGCCAGGGAAGCGGCCGGCACCGACGTCGCCACCGACGTGGCGCGCACCGCCGTCGGCGGCGGCTTCACCGGCATGGACCTGTTCTGGTGCTCGCTGGTCGGCCTCGCCGTCACCGGCCTGATCGTCTGGATCACCGAATATTACACCGGCACCAACTACCGCCCGGTCCGCTCGATCGCCAGATCCTCGCAGACCGGCCACGGCACCAACGTCATCCAGGGCCTCGCGATCAGCCTTGAATCGACGGCTCTCCCGACCCTGGTCATCTGCGTCGGGATCATCGTCTCCTACCAGCTGGCCGGCCTGATCGGGATCGCCTTCGCCGCGACCGCGATGCTGGCGCTGGCCGGAATGGTCGTCGCCCTCGACGCCTACGGCCCCGTCACCGACAATGCCGGCGGGATCGCCGAGATGTCGGGCATGGAGGAGGACGTGCGCACCCGCACCGACGCCCTCGACGCCGTCGGCAACACCACCAAGGCGGTGACCAAGGGCTATGCCATCGGCTCCGCCGCGCTCGGCGCTCTGGTCCTGTTCGGCGCCTATACGGAGGACCTCAAACATTATGCCGGCGAGCTCGGCATCGGCGCGGGCGGGATCGATTTCGCTTTGTCCAACCCGTACGTGGTGGTCGGACTGCTGCTCGGCGCCCTCCTCCCCTATCTGTTCGGGGCGATGGGGATGACCGCGGTCGGCCGGGCCGCCGGCAACGTCGTGCTCGACGTGCGAGAGCAGTTCCGCTCCAATCCGGGCATCATGGACGGCACCTCGAGGCCGAACTACGCCCGCACCGTCGATCTCGTCACCAAGGCGGCGATCAAGGAGATGATCATCCCGTCGCTGCTTCCGGTGCTGACCCCGATCGTCGTCTTCTTCGCGATCTCGGCGGTCGCCGGACGCGAGCAGGGCTTCGCCGCCCTGGGCGCGCTGCTTCTCGGCGTCATCGTCTCCGGCCTGTTCGTCGCCATCTCGATGACCTCGGGCGGCGGCGCCTGGGACAATGCCAAGAAATATATCGAGGACGGCAATTACGGCGGCAAGGGCTCGGAAGCCCACAAGGCCGCGGTCACCGGCGACACGGTGGGCGACCCGTATAAGGATACGGCCGGCCCTGCGGTCAACCCGATGATCAAGATCACCAACATCGTCGCCCTGCTGCTGCTCGCGGCGCTGGCCGGCGGCGGCGGCTGATCTTCGACCGTCCCGATTGAGCGAAAGAGCCCCGCCCGGCGTAATCCGGGCGGGGTTTTCGTATCCGCCGCAAAGGCTTGCCTGCCTCCGGCCGGTCCGGCAGGATCGCGGCGGTGAACCTGTTGCCTTTTCTCGCTTCGGCCGCCGCCCAGCTGGCCAATCCCGGGCCGACCCCCGATCAGTCGAAGCTCCTCGCCGAGCTCGCCGCCCGCTGCCGGCTTCCCTCCGAGGGGCTGTCAACGGACTTGGACATACTGGACTATGCCGGGCTGCTCGCCGGCCGGACCGCGCCCATGCCGCATTGCCGGAGCCGCGACCCCGATCTCGCGCTCCGCCTGGCCCGAATGCTCGCGGAAGCGCCGAGCGCGGCGAGTGACGACGCTTATGCGCTGCTCGCCGACTGGCACGAGAAGGGCCTGGGCGTGGAGAAGAACTCCGCGCTGGCGCTATCCTACCGGCGCCGGGCGTGGCTGCTCGGCTGGGTGGCGGCCGCGCCTTTCGACGGCCCGCAGGAAGCACGGGCCTATCTCGTCGCTCCGGAGACGATCGGCTTCCTTCGCGGCCGGGTGGCCCGGGGCGCGCTTGGGAGTGAGTGGGTGCGGCTCGCCGAGGCCTTGCTGGCGAGGCGGGCCGCCGGAGACCTGGCCGAAGCCCGGACCCTCCTGAAGTCGCCCGAAGCCGGGACCGAATCGCGCGCCCGGTTGATGCTGGCGGAGGCGGCGCTGGAGCCGGACGCGACTGCGGCGGACGTGGCCCAGGCGGCGGCGAGGCTTCGGCCGGCGGCCTCGTTGCCGTCGGACGGGCCCGGGGCGCGGGCCTTGCTCCTCCGACTGGGGAGGCTGCAGCTCGCCAAGGCCGGGACGGCCGAAGAGACATGGGACTCGATCCAGTCGCTGGCCGCGGCCGCTTATGCGGGGGAGGCCGATCCCGTGCGGGCCTTCCGGGAGGCCCTGAAGGCGGCGAACGGGGGGCTCGAGCCGGCGACGGTGGACGCGGCCGCTCCGCCGCCGCGGATCCAGGGGGACGACTATCCGGCCTCGGCGATCCGCCGCGGCGCCACCGGAGGGGTCGTGCGGTTGAGGGCGCTGGTCGATCCGCGCGGAATCGTCATCTTCACCGAGTCCCTGGAGCCGGCGCAGCCGGCGGACTTCGTCGGCGCGGTTCGAGCCGTTTACGCCCGACGCCCGGTTCCGCCGGTCCAGCTCGCCGCCGCGCGTCCGACGCCTTACGTCTGGATGGCGGTGAGGCCGGTCAGCTTCCGGCTCTCCGAATAAGAGGCACGTCCACCTGTGGACGGCGCCTGTCCGAAAGCGTCGACCAAAACTCGGTGAGATTTCCCAATATTTGATAGCCGGGGTTGAGCTGCCTGGGCTGGAGGAAGGAAGAGATGGCGGATTTCCGCCGTTTTTTCGACTTGGCACGCTCCCTGCAAAGTCTCTTGCATGGCTGACCGGAATGGTTCGGCGGCCGTAAAAGGGAGACACGAAATGACCTTCAACCTCAACAGCCTGCAGCACATCGCGCTTTCCGCCATCGGCGCCATCTTCGCCGCGACCCTGTTCGTCTCCGCCGCCGTCGGCCCGGCCGCTCAGATCATCTGAGCGTCCGGCCTTCGGGCCGAGAGTTGAACTCGAACGTGAAAAGGGAAGGCACCATGAACGGTCCTTTCACCCTCGACAAAGCCAACGGCAAGATGATGGGCGTCTGCGCCGGCCTCGCCGACGCGACGGGAGCCGACGCGACGCTCATCCGCCTGGCCGCGGTGCTCGGCCTCTTCGTTCTGGGGCCGGTCGCCCTGGTCCTCTACCTGGTCGCCGGCTGCGTCGCGCCCGAGCGCGGCTGACGGATCGCTTCCCGGCGAAGACCGGGACCCAGCCCTGCTGCTCCAGCCCCCGGACCCGGCCTTCGCCGGGGAACTACTCCGCCGCGACGCTCCGCGCCGCCCTTATCCCCGCCAGACGCTCGGCATGGCGGGCATCGATGTCGGCCAGCCGCCCAAGCACCCCTTCCATCTCCTGCGGCCCCCTGAAGTCGCCGCGCGGAAGCTCGGCGACGAGCGGTGCGCCGCACTTCATGCAGCCGTCGTCGCCGGCGAAGGAATAATGGCCGCAGCCGCGGCACAGCATGATCTCGCCGTCCGGGTTGCTCGGCTGCTTCGACGGCGGATAGGCGCTTTCGGGAAGCTCCCGCCCGTCGGCCGTCTCGAGCACCAGCCGCCACAGGCCCTGCGCGAACGGCTCGTCGGGCGCGGCCGAGACCTGCTCGAAGCGCTCGCGAAGGCCGGCGTCGCGAAGGGTCCGGGCGCGATGATCGCACATGGGGTTGTTGCCCGGCACGCCCAGGATCGCCCCGGCCGTCCAGGTGCAGCCGGACTTGCAGACCGACTTGTAATAGCAGGTGCCGCAAAAGCCCCAGGCGGGCCGCTCCACGTTCGGCCGAACCGACGCCTGCATGGCGAGCCAGATATCGGTGAGGGTGCCATGGTCGCGGACGTTGCCGCCGCCATATTCGCCCTTGTGGAGCGACGGGCAGCCCTTGACGAGACCGTCCGCCTCGATCGCCATCCCGCTCTCCGCGGCGCCGCAGCCGTCCCAATAAGCGGGCTCGTCGGTCATGGTCCGCCAGAGATGCTCGTAGGGCCCGAAATAGCCGATATTGTTGCCGGAGAAGAGGCGGAAGCCCGCCTTTCGGCCCCGCTCGAACAGCCTCGCCAGAGTGTCGTAGGTCTCCGGCACCTGCCAGGGCTGGAGGATGAGGTCGACCTGGTCCGCCGCATTGCCGGCGGGGACGGTGAGCTGGATCTGCCACATCCGGGCGCCGGCGGCGTAGATCGCCTCGTACGTCTCCTCCAGCACCGGAGCGGACAGCCGGTTGACCTGGGTATTGCAGCCCGGCCTGATCCCGGCGCGGGCGAACTCCTCGATCGCGCTCAGCGCCTGGCGGTAGCTTCCGGGCACCCCGCGAAGCCGGTCGTGCACCGCCTCGGTGCCGTCGACCGAGACTCCGGCCGAGGACAGCCCCGCGTCGACGGCCGCCTCGATCTTGGCCCGGGTCAGCGCGCGGCCGCCGGTCTGGAGGCCGCACTTGATCCCCGAGTCCGCGACCGCCCGGATGATGTCGAGCCAGTCGCGGCGAAGGAAGGCCTCGCCGCCGATCAGGCTGATCTCGCGCGTTCCCAGCTCGGCGAGCTCGGCGACGATGGATCGGATCTCGTCGGTCGTCAGCTCGTCGCTTCGCGGCCGCCCGGCGCGGGAGCCGCAATGGCCGCAGCGCAGGTTGCAGGCGAGGGTCAGCTCCCAGACGACGTGGACCGGATGGCGGAGCCGGCGGTCGGCCTCGGAGCGGATCCGCACCGGCTCCGGGCGAGTGCCCCCGGCATCCGCCATGAGATCAGTATCCGCCGCGGCGCTGGATCTCCGACTCGAGCCGCTCGAGCGCCGCCCTCAGGTCGCCCTGCGCCTCCAGCACCTCGCGGGCATGATCGCGATGGGCGATCAGCTCCTCGACGCTGGTGTTCGGGTCGGCCAGGGCGTCGGAAATGGCATTGCCGTAAGGCGGAACGCTCCCGCCGGCTCGGGTGATCATGATCTTCTCCTCTCGCGCTGAAAGCCTTTACTGACGGCGGCTGAGCTCGCTCTCGAGCCGCTCCAGCGAGCCGGCGAGATCGCCGGTTTCCTCGAGCTGCCGGCGGCCCTCGTCGCGAAGCTGGGTAAGCCGCTCCAGGGTCGTCTGCGGATCGGACAGCGCGTCGTGGATGACGACTCCGTAAAGCATGTTGCTCCCACCGTGGCCGGAGGAATAGCCGCCCCGGCTGGCGATCTCCGCCTCCAGCTTCTCGAGGGCGCCGGCCAGGTCGCCCTGCTCCTCGAGGGTGCGCCGTGCCTGGTCGCGAAGCGCGTTCAGATCTTCGAGCGTCGTATTGGGGTCGGAAAGCGCGTCGCTGATTGCCACGCCATAGGGCCTGACCTGCCCACCGGTCGGAGTCGCCATGGAAGTCCTCCTTTATTGGAGGCCCATCATAAGCCGGTCATCGGGAGAGTCGATCAGTTTGCCTCCGAAACGGTTCAAAAAGATGACGGTGGCGAGGCCGTCACTCGACCGGCGAAATCGGCAGGAACAGGCCCAAGATGGCAAGCGCGATCGCCACCGCCGCCACTATCAGCGCGACCCGGGCGAGCTGGGCGGCGTCCTTGGATCTGTCTTCCGGATCTTCCATTTATCCGTCTCCCTGAATGCCTTCGCTCGCGCCCGGCCGGCCTCGATCCACGCTGGAAAAGGGGTGACGCGGTCATCGATTATCGCTAGGTAGAAGCTGGGAGGAAGCGAGACAATGGAAGGCCTGGAGCTAGGAACCGTGGTGCTGGTGTCGTCGCTCGTTCTGGGCGCGCTCGCGCTTCCATTCACGGCCGTCGCGATCCACCAGCGCAGGCGCCGAGCCTTCGAGAAAGCGGCGAGCGTTCGCCGTAAGGAAAAAATCCACCTCTGATCTCTAAAAGAAAGCGGCAATTTTGCCACGGTGGTGCGGAAAATCCGCCCGCCGGAAAATTTTTGCGCCCGCAGGAATCTCGGTTCGCCGACGCTTATGAACGGCTCGTCGTTCGCGGTTTTCCGCCCTTTTTAGCCTTCGCGCCGAGGGGGACTCGCCCCCTCCGGGCGGCTCCGTTCATCTTAAAGCCATGAAACTCTTCAGACTCGTCGGTCGTTGGGGCTGCAAGTGAGTGAGAAGGGAGCCAAGTATGGCCACGAGTATCCTTGAAGCGCGCGGCGGCTGCATCATCCCCCAGGCCGACCAGCGGGGCTATCATATCGTCTATCGCGAGCATGAGACGAACTATTGCCCCGGCTGCGGGCGGACCCATTGGTATATCGGCCGGTCGATGGCGGAATGCGCCTTCTGCACCACCGCGTTGCCGCTGGAGAATGCGCCGATGATCGCGGGCGGAGCCATCGTCCGCACGATCCGCCGGCCCGTGTTCGGCGGCGAGCAGGCTTACGCCGCTTAGGAATCGCCGGCGGCGCCCTCCAGGGCGGCCGCCGTCGCGCCGGCCCCTTACCATCCCTACGCGAGGGGCCGGCGCGTAACTTTTCCCGTCATTGTGAGCGAAGCGAAGCAATCCAGCGAGGCCTCGAAGGCCCGCTGGATTGCCGCGTCGCTACGCTCCTCGCAATGACGTTCTACGGCGTCGTCTTCCTCACCGGAACCTGCGCATTGCAGATGTCGACCCCGCCCGCGGGACGCTGGAAGAAATCGCCGCCGCGATTGGCGCGGCCGGTTACATAATGGCTGAAGGCGAGGCTGTCGGAGCGCATCGCCTCATAAGCCGGCCGCCCGGCCGCGGGCAGGTCGGCGGCGAGTCGGGCGCGGGCGATCGGGATATGCTGCGCCGGCTCCTTGTAGAAGCCCAGGGCCTCGGTTCCGCGGGGGCGGGCGGAGAGCAGGGCCATGCCTTCCACCACCCGGCCGATGACGGCGATGTTGAGGTCGAGATGGCGAGGCGCGTGGCCGATCACGGCGTAGAGCTCGCCGCCGGTGCCGGTGTCCGGCGCGAGGTCGCGGCCCACTCCGACATAGCCGTAGCAATGGGTGAGCCAGGCCCGCCCCTCCTCCGGATCGTAGCCGACCGGCCAGCCGTTCGCGTGGCCCACCATCGGCGCATAGCTGTCCGGAAAGCCGAGCGGCCGCACCTGAAGGCCGGCGAGCGGCCGGTGATATTCGTGCGGCGGCTGGCGGACGACCCCGGCGGGAAGCTGGGTCTTGGCGTCGCCATTGCCCCATTGCGACACATAATTGTCCTGGACCCGGTAGATGGCCGCCCCGTCCCACCAGCGCGCCTTGGCGAAGGCCCGGACGTTGGCGATGTGGACCGGCGCGAAATCGGGCGCCAGCTCGATCACGACCCGGCCGCCTTCCTTGAGCTCGATGACCAGCAGGTCGGCGGGATCGACCGCGCGCCAGGCTTCGGCCGGAGCCTCCTGGACGATCTTGTTCGGGTCGGGGGCGTCGACGACCGGTGCCGGCCTCCAAAAGGCGTAACGGGACTCCGCGACCGGTTCGGCGGCAGGCCTGGCGGTGCCGCTCGCGCAGCCGGCGAGGCAGGAGGCGGCAAGGGCGGCGTACAGGGTCTGGCGCATCGTCATTCCTCCCGGTGGCAAGTCTCACTGACCCAAGGCCGCCGATCCGGCAAGCCGTGTTCCAAATGCCACAAGAGCGAGCGATCCGCCTTTATTTATCAGATCACGGAACCGTGCTCCGCCCCTGCGCTTTAACCCATGTTAGACTCGGCCCCGATAAGCGGTCGAGGGCGAAAGAAATCATGACCGACACGAGCGCCGTCACCGGCCTGAATACCCATTTTGCGTCTCTGGACCCCGAGCCTCTGCTCGCCGCGCCGCCGGCCCTGATCGAGTTCCTCCCCGTCGCCATCTACGCCTGCGATGCGTCCGGCCGGATCTGCTGGTTCAACCGCAAGGCCGCCGATATCTGGGGCCGCTCGCCCGAGACGGGCGAGAAGGCCGAGCCGCTTTGCGATTCCCAGCGGGTCTACGGGCTCGACGGAGCCCCCATCGCCCCGGCCGAGACTCCGCTCGCCCGCGCGCTTCGCACCGGCGAGAGCGTCGAAGGCGGGGCCGCGATGGTCGAGCGGCCCGACGGAAGCCGGATCGTGGCGACCATGCACGTCACGGCGCTGAGGGATGCTGGCGGGAACATCGTCGGCGCCATCGCCTGCTTCCAGGATTCCAGCGAGCGGATGCGCGAGGGCCGGGCCGCCCGCGACGGCGAGCGCCGGCTCCGCGAGATCCTCGATGCCCTCCCGGTCGCCCTCTACACGACCGATGCCGAGGGTCGGATCACTTATTATAACGAGGCCGCGGTCGAGATGTCCGGCCGCCGCCCGGTGCTCGGCGACGACAAATGGTGCGTCAGCTGGAAGCTCTTCCACCCCGACGGCACCCCGCTCGCCCATGACGAATGCCCGATGGCGGTGGCGCTCAGGGAGAAGCGCGCGGTCCGCGGCGCCGAGGCGGTGGCGGAGCGGCCGGACGGAAGCCGGGTCCCGTTCATCCCCTATCCGACGCCGCTGTTCGATCCGGCCGGCGAGATGAGCGGCGCGGTCAACGTGCTGGTCGACATCGGCCATCGCCGGGAGGCCGAGACCCGGCAGCGCCGGCTGTTCGGGGAGCTCAACCACCGGATCAAGAACAACATGCAGATGCTCTACGCTCTGCTCGCGGCGGCCCGGCGGGAGACCGCCAGCGCCGACGCCCGGCTCGCCCTCGACGAGGCGTCGCACCGCGTCGCCGCCATGGCCGCGGCCCAGACGGCGCTCTACCAGTCCGAGAATCTCGACCGCTTCGACAGCGCCCCCTTCCTGGCCTCGGTCTGCGCGGCAGCGGAAGCGGCCTGCGGCGACAAGGTCAGCGTGGAGCTCAGGGCTGAGCCTGGCAAGCTCGCCAACGATTCCGCCGTGCCGCTGGCCCTGGTCCTCAACGAGCTCATCGCGAACGCCTCAAAATATGGAGTCGATTCCGAGGGACGGGGGGCAATCCGCGTCGGCCTCGTCCGGGAGGGCGCGAGCTTCGCCCTGGTCGTCGAGGACGACGGGCCGGGCTTCGATCTCTGCCAGGTCAGGCGCAAATCCTCCGGCCTCGGCCTCGTTCTGGGCCTGGCTCGGCAGATCGGCGGGACGTTCCGCGTCGAGCGCGGCACCGGCGCGCGCTGCGTGCTCGTCTTCCCCGGCCCGCCGGACCCGTCCGCTTCGGCCTGAGCGGCGCCGATGTTCACTCGTCGCCCGACGGCCGCGGAATCACTGCTCATCGACGGCACCGAGGAGAGCGGCGAAAGCTGGAGCGCTCCCGCCGGCCAGCCCGAGTCCGAGGCGCGCCCGGAGCGCTCGCCCAGGCCCTGCGTCCTGCTCGTCGAGGACGATTTCCTCGTCGGAATGGAGATGGAGACCGGGCTCCAGGAAGCGGGCTACGAAGTGGCCGGCGTGGCGGCGACGGCCGAGGAGGCCGTCGAGCTGGCCCGGGCGCGGCGGCCCGCCGTGGTCGTCATGGACATCCGCCTCGCCGGCGAGCGCGACGGGATCGAGGCGGCGATCGAGATATTCGAGACTTTCGGGATTCGCTCGCTCTTCGCCTCCGCCCATTGCGACGCCCGGACCCGAGCCCGGGCCGAGCCGGCCCGGCCGCTCGGCTGGGTGGCCAAGCCCTACCGGGTGGAGACCTTGCTCAAGGCGCTTAAAGAGGCGCTGGGGCAGTGCTGATCGTCCCCATGCAAGGCATAGGGAGGCAAGCTAGGCCAGCCCCGGCGGGACGGGGTTGCCGGCCGCGGCGTCCCGGCAGAGGCTCCGCATCCGGTCGAGATGCCGCTCGGCGAGCTGGAGGTGGCAGCGCGCGGCGTGGACGTCGGGGCAGCGGCGCGCCTGGTCGAGCTCGGCGAGGGCGCGGCTCGAATGGTAGCTGATCTCGTCGTCCATGAACGCAGCTTGCCGTACGTTGAGCAGCCGCGCACTCACCTGCATCAATCCCTGCTAAATAACTGTTTAATTTAGGTTTTTCAGTCGACCAGCTTGAGCGCGGGGCGCTCCTGGGGATCGCTCAGGGCCTTCATCTGGCCGAGATGGAGCTCGGACAGAGCGAGGTGGGCGATCGCCGCCTCGGGCGAAGCCGCGGCGCGGGCGCGGTCGAGCTCCTCGAACGCGCGGTCGACATGGTGGTTGATGCGATCCTGGCGAGACATTCGACCGGCCCCCCGACTCGGGGTGGTACTCTACAGCGACTCGAATGTCCCTCATTCGCCCAGAAGGCGCAAGCACATGGATCAGGGCCGCGGCATCCCGGCGAAGGCCGGGATCCATGGACACGGGTCCAGGCGGGTACCCGCGAGCGGCTGGGTTCATGGATTCCGGCCTTCGCCGGAATGACGGCAGGTAGTCAGGCGCGCTCGCGGGCGCCGTTCATCCCGTCATGGTGGAGGTAGCGCTCGTTGAAGTCGCCGACGGCGCGCATCCGCTGCCAGTCTTCGATCGTGATCGAGCGGCGGTCGCGGCGGATCAGCCCCTCCTCGGCGAGTTGCTTGAGCACCCGGTTGACGTGGACCGAGGTCAGGCCGACCGCGTCGGCGAGCTGCTCCTGGGTCATCGGCAGCTCGTAATGGTGGTTGCTGGCCAGCCCCGCCGCCTCGAGGCGAAGCGAGAATTCGCACAGCAAATGCGCGACCCGGGCACGGCTGTCGCGGCGGCCGACATTGACCACCCATTCGCGGAAGATGGAGGCATCGATAAGGGTGTCGATCCAAAACGCCTGCGCCAAAGCCGGGCGGGTCAGCGCCAGCTCCTGCAACGCTCCCGACGGGATCAGGGCGATCTCGGCCTCCGTCAGCATCTGGACGCTGTGGTCAGCGACTCCGAGGAAGCAGTTCTGAAGGTCGACAAACTCGCCGGCGACATGGAACGAGATGATCTGCCGCCCGCCCTCGCCGGTGATCTTGTAGCGGTAGGCGAAGCCGGAAAGAAGCAGGCAGCAATGCTCGGCCGGGTCGCCGTCGCGGACGACGTGGGCGCCCGCGGCCAGCTTCTTCAAGCTGTGCGGCAAAGCGAGCAGCGTGTCGCGATCGCCCTGCTCGAGCGGCGAGCGGCGCTCAAGGCGGCGCATCATCTTGTAGAATGTCGGATGCAGGTCCGGCACGGTCATTCCTCGCCCATAACGAGCACGACCGCCGCGGGTTTCGCGCGGGTTGCCCCCAAGATGGAATTGCATAGGCATCGCCCGAATCAACCGTCTTTTAACCAGATTAAGTTCGGGATTTTATCCACCCATTTCCAGTGGTTGCGCGCGCGCGGCCGGATGAGATCCGTCACCCCGGCGAAAGCCAGGGGCCTCAATGAACGAGGAGCGCGGGCGCCTTTCCAGGCCTGGGTCCCGCTTTTGGCAGGAATAACGGGCGGCCCAATCTCGCCGACGTCCCTTTCGCCGGGATAACGATCAGCGCGCCGACTGGAGGTTGGTCGGTCCGCCGGCTTCGAAATGGAGGTAGCGGGTGTTGAAATCGCCGATCTGCTGAAGCCGGTCCCATTCCACGATCTCGACCGAGCGCTTGTCGCGTTTGATCAGGCCGAGGCGGCCAAGCTCCTTGAGCACTCGGTTGACATGGACCGGGGTGAGGCCGGTGCAGTCGGCGAGCTGCTCCTGGGTCATGGGAAGCTCGTAGCGGTGGTCCTCGGCCAGACCCGCCTCCTCGAGGCGCAGCGCAATCTCGCAGAGCAAATGCGAAAGGCGGCTGATGGAATCGCGGCGGCCGACATTGACGATCCATTCGCGGAAGATGGCGGCGTCGACCAGAGTGTCGATCCACATCGCCTGGCCGACCCGCGGCCGCTCTTCGTAGAGCTGGCGCAAGACCGCCACCGGCACCGACGCGACCTCGCAGCGGGTGAGCGCCTGAACATTATGGTCGGCCACCCCGAGCAGGCTGTTCTGGAGATCGAGGAACTCGCCGGGCATGTGGATGGCAACGATCTGGCGCTGACCGTCGCCGGTGATCTTGTGGCGGTAGGCGAAGCCGCTGAGGAGGAGGATGCAATGATCGACCTTCTCGCCTTCGCGCACCATGTAGGCGGCAGGCTCCATCGACCGTTGCTGAACCGGGAGCGCGTGGATGGCGGCGCGATCCTCCGAATCGAGCCGAATGCGCGTTTCGAGGCGGCGAACGACCCGCTGAAGGGTTAGTGGAACTGTCATCAGGCGCTCCCGGGGAGGGGGGCGGGAGCGTGTCGAGTCTCTCAGCCACCGACGCCCCTTTTCGAGCCGGTGGTGATTCTTCTATAGCGTATGATTATCGGGTTGTACTTTACCGACGATAATCACCAGAAACCTAATCCATGTTAGGCATTGTGGGCATGTCCCGGTGGCCTCCACCACCCGCGACTGCTATAACATGGGTTATGCTTTCAGCCGCCCTCCAAGCCGAAGGGCATCGCCGTGGCCCCCATAGCCCGCTCATCACGAAGCTCGAAACGGTCTCGCGCCTGAGCGAAGGCGACCACGAGGCGCTCGCGGACCTTTGCGCGGACCCGCGCGAAATGGGCGCCCGGCGCAACGTCATCCGCGAGGGCGAGCGGCCCGACCACGTTCACCTCGTCGTCGAAGGTTGGGCGGCCCGCTACAAATTGCTTCCCGACGGGGCGCGGCAGATCACCGCCTTCCTCATCCCCGGCGATTTCTGCGACCTCCACGTCACCATCCTGGGCGAGATGGACCACAGCATCACCACCCTCACCCGCGCCAAGGTGGCCTATATCCCGCGCTCGAAGATGGATGCCCTGACCGAGCGGCCGGGACTCGCAAAAGCTTTCTGGTGGGCCACCCTCGTCGACGAAGCGGTGCTCCGCGCCTGGATCGTCAATGTCGGCCGGCGCGACGCGTTCGAGGCGATCGGCCATCTGATGTGCGAGCTTTACGTCAGGATGAAGAATATCGGCCTGGCCGACGGCCACAGCTTCGAGCTGCCGCTGACCCAGGAGGAGCTGGGCGACGCGCTCGGCCTCACCCCGGTCCACGTCAACCGCGTGCTTCAGCGCATGCGCGCCGACGAGCTGATCAGCTTCAAGTCGGGCCTGCTCACCATCCTCGACTATCGGCGGCTCGAAAGGGCCTCGGGTTTCAACCCCAATTACCTCCATATCGCCGAGCGCCCTCGAAGCTGATCTCGATCAAGTCGACGTCTCCCAACACAGATGATTGCGCCCCCCCCCCCGCAGGCCTTTAGGGGGGAGTGCCCCGCTTCTTCTTCCAAATCTTCGACGATGCCGTCATCCGCGACGATGAGGGGATAGAGCTTGCCGACGCCGAGGCGGCGCGACGCGCGGCGCTGGCGGGCGCCCGGGCGATGATGTGCGATCAGCTGGTGAAGGGCCGGCTGAGCCTGAACCATCGCATCGAGGTGGAGGATGAGAAGGGGATGGCGGTGCTCACTCTTCTCTTCCGGGAGGCGGTCGAGATCGAGACTGTGTCGGACTGAAAGCCCTCCCGCTATCCGCGGGAGGAGATTCTCGGCCAAACAAGCAAAGCTTGCACCGATACTCCACTGGCGCCGGCCGCCTGCACCCAGTATCCCTCTGTTCCTAATGGATTTCGAGGGGAGATGGCGATGCGTTTCGTGGCAATGAAGGCGGCCCTGCTCGCCGTAACGGCGGCGACGGGGACCGGCGCGTCGCCCGCGGCGGCCCAGCCCGCCGCGAGCCGGATCGAGGTGCCGCCGCTGCAGTATAAGGAGCGCCGGCTGGCCAACGGCCTTCGCGTCATCTCGATGCGCGACACCAGCACGGCCAACGTCTCGGTGTCGGTCTGGTACGAGGTCGGCTCCAAGCACGACCCCGAGGGCCGCTCCGGCTTCGCCCATCTGTTCGAGCACATATTGTCGCGCAAGACGCGCAACATGCCCTACAACATGATCAACCGGCTGGTGGAGGACGTCGGCGGCGAGCGCAACGCCAGCACCTCCTCCGACCGGACCAATTATTACGAGAGCGTGCCCGCCCGCTATCTCGAGACGATGCTCTGGACCCATGCCGAGCGGATGGCCCGCCCGGTCATCGACCCGCAGGTGTTCGAGACGGAGCGCAACGTCGTCAAGGAGGAGTATCGCCAGGGCGTCCTCACCCCGCCCTACGGCCGGCTCCGGCTGCTGATCACCGACAATGCCTGGGACGTCACGCCCCACCGCCGGCCGACGATCGGAAGCATCGAGCAGCTCGACGCCGCCACCGTCGCCGACGCGCGGGCCTTCCACGAGGCCTATTACGGGCCCGACACCGCGACCCTGATCGTCTCGGGCAATTTCGACCAGAAGCAGCTCGACGCCTGGGTTGACGAATATCTCGGCCCGATCCCCGCCCGCGCCGGCAAGGTGCCGATCCCGATCACGGCGCGCGAGCCGAAGCGCACCGTGCCCCGGGCGGCGACCATGTACGCGCCCAACGTGCCCCTGCCCGTCGTCGGCTCGGTCTGGCGGATCCCCGGCATGGCGCATCGCGACATGGCCGCGATCGAGGTGATGGACGGGATCCTGACCACCGGCGAGAGCTCGAGGCTGCACAAGAGCCTGGTGCGCGAGAAGAGGCTCGCCACCCAGGCGGGCGCCCAGCTCGCGAATTTCGAGGAGGAAGGCTATTACGCGCCGAACCTGATCCTCGCCGGCGGCCGAAGCGTCGAGGAGGCGGAAGCCGCGCTCGCCGCCGAGATCGAGCGGATCCGAAGCCGGCCGGTCACCGCCGCCGAGCTCGCCGAAGCGAAGAACGAGCTTCTCGCCGACGCTCTTCGCCAGCGCGAGACGTTCAGCGGCCGCGCCTCCGGGCTCGGCGAGGTTCTGGTCCGCTCGGGCGACCCGAAGCAGTGGGACAAGATGATCGCGGCCTATCAGCGGGTGACCGCCGCGGACGTCCAGCGAGTCGCCATGACCTACCTCACGCCCGAATCCCGAGTGGACCTCCGCTACCTGAATGAGGGCGCTCGCCCGGCCGGTCAGGCCGATGACTGGACCAATCCGGTGCCGATGCCGACCTTCAGATCGGCGCCGCCCGCGACCCGGCCTCCGAACGAGCTCGCCGCGGAGGGCGAGCGCCAGGCGCCGCCGGCGCCCGGCCCGTCGGTCCGGGTCACCCCGCCCGCCATATCGGAGACGAAGCTCCCGACCGGCCTCACCGTCGTCACCGCCCGGAGCGGGCAGGTGCCGCTCGCCACCATGACGCTGGTGGTGAAGGGCGGCTCGTCCACCGATCCGCGCGGCAAGTCCGGCCTGGCGACCATGGCCGCGGACCTCGCCACCAAGGGCACGGCCAGCCGGAGCGCCGAGCAGATCTCCGCCGAGCTCGAGGCGCTCGGGGCGACCCTGAGCGCCGGCGCGGGCGCCGACGGCTCGATCCTGTCGATCACCGCCCCGGTCGCCAATCTGGAGGCGGCGGGGCGGGTGCTCGCCGACATCGCCCAGAACGCCACCTTCCCGGCCGAGGAGCTCGAGCTTCAGCGCAAGCAGGCGATCGACTCGCTCTCCATCGCGCTCCGCAACCCCGGCCAGCTCGCCGCCATGATCGCCCAGCCTCTCGTCTACGGCGACGCGCCTTATGCGACCCTGGGCAGCGGCACGCCGCAGTCGCTGGCCTCTCTCACCCGCGAGGATTTCGTCGAGCAGCACCGCAGGTGGTGGCACCCGGGAAACAGCGCCCTGGTCATTTCCGGAGGGATCGACTCGGCTCGGGCCGATGCCCTGGCGGCGGCGCTGCTCGGCGGCTGGCGCGGCGTGGGCCCGGCCCCGGTTGCTCCGGCCTCGCGCGCCGGCCAGCCGCAGAAGGTGCGGACGATCGTCGTCGACCTTCCGGGCGCCGGCCAGGCCGCGGTGCTCGCCGCGGTGCGCGGGATCAGCCGCTCCGATCCGCTCTATTACCAGGCCAATGCCGCCAATGCCGTGCTCGGCGGCGGCTCGAGCGGCCGGCTGTTCCAGGAGGTGCGCACCAAGCGTGCCTTGTCCTACGGCGCCTATAGCGGGATGCCCGCGAGGCTGGATGCCGGCTATCTCACCGCCAGCGGCCAGACCAAGAACGAGACCGCCGCCGAGGTCGCCAAGGTCTTTCTCGACGAGCTCGACCGGCTCGGCAGGCAGCCTCTGGAGCGGCAGGAGGTCCTGAACCGGATCGCCTTCATCACCGGCGCCTTCAATCGCCAGGCGGAGACCAGCGGCGGCCTGGGCAACATGCTCGCCAGCCTGCTTCAGCAGGGCATGCCGCCGTCCGAGGTCGCCCGGTTCGTGGCGAACATGGAAGGCGTCACTCCGGAAGGCGCTTCGGCGGCCGCCGGCCGGTTGGTCGGCGCCGACCGCGCCACCCTTGTGATCGTCGGCGATTCGGCCAAGTTCATCGACAAGCTCCGAGCGGTCCGCCCGGACGTGGAGGTGATCCGCTTCGACGAGCTCGACCTCGACTCGCCGACGCTTCGGAAGACCGGCCGACCCCGTTAAGGCGCCGATCATCGCATTGCGCCTAGGCTGGCCTTCCCAGCCAGCTTAGGGTCCGCTCATGCGCCTGTTCCTCGTCCCGCTCGCCGCCCTCGCGCTTCCGGGCTGCGTCGCCAAGACCGCGATCGACGCCGCGGTCGGGGTCGCCACCCTTCCGGTCAAGGTCGCCTCGGCCGGCGTCGACGCCGTCGTCACCACCCAGGCCGAAGCCGACCAGAAGCGCGGCCGCCAGATCCGCCGCCAGGAAGAGTGCATGGGCAAGGAGGAGCGCAAGGCCCGCAAGCAGGACCGCGAGCCCGATTACGAAAGGTGCGAGCCGAAGCGGGACTGAGCCTTACTTCTCGGCCAGCAGCCGGACCCGCTGCCCCTCGACCGCCCACGCCCGCTTCTTCATCATCACGTAGATCGGCTTCTTCATCGAGATCGAGACGAAGACGTGGATCTCCGTCGGGACCGGGTCGAGAAGGTGGGTCAGGGCCAGAGCCTGAGGCTCGCCCTGCTTAGCGACGGCGCCGACGTCGAGATTCATGCAGCTGTGCATGAACCGGCGGTGCGACACCACCTTCCCGCCATCGACCCGAAGCAGATAATGGCCGCCGATCGGGTAGACGCCGGACTCGGTCTGGGCGCTGAGCAAATAGACCTCGATCGGCCCCGCCGCGCCTGGCGGCGGCACGACGGCCACGTTGAACCTCGACTCGGTGCAGGGCCGGTATCCGGTGAAGGCCCTTGCGGTATCCGCCGCCGCCTTGAGGCGGAGCTGCGCCGGGCTGAGGGGCGGCCTGCGGCCTTCGGCGAAGACCTCGCTCGCCGCGACCTTGCCGTCGCGAACGGCGCCCGCATACCAGGCGACCGGCCCGGCGGGCCCGTCCCCGAAATAGGTCACGGCGTAGCCGCCGCCGCTCGCCGCCCGCTCCACGACCCAGCCCTTGATCGGGGCATCCTTCCGGCCGAGGCGCTCCATCATGTCGTCGGTCGTCACCCAGGCCGCCCGATCGAGCTCGTAGAGCAGCTCGCCGCGCGCAAGGGCGGCCTCTACCCTGGCTTTGTCCTCGCCGGACAGCCGATTGGCCGGGGCGGCACCGACGAGCGCCGCGAGGGCGATCAGCCCTGCCGCCGTCCTGAGCGGTACGTTCTCCATTGCCGATGTGTCGGCCATGGCGCGGGCGGAGGCAAGCCCCTTGCCCTCAGGCGAGCATCGACCTCGCCGCTTCCACCGCCTTGTCCGGGTCCGCGCGGGGCGGGATGGTCACGCCTTTCCGAACCGCCGGCCGCTCGGCGATCGCGGCCATCCAGCGCTGGAGATGCTCGAGACCGTCGACCCGCACCCCCGGCCATTCATGGGTCCGGGCCCAGGCGAAATTGGCGATGTCGGCGATCGAGTAATCGCCCGCCAGCCATTCGTGGCGGGCGAGGTGCCCGTCGAGAACCTCGAGCAGCCGCCGGCTCTCCCGACGGTAGCGGTCGATCACGCTTGGCAGTGGCTCCGGGAAATAGCGGGTGAAGACGTTGGCCTGCCCCATCATCGGCCCGACGCCGCCCATCTGGAACATCAGCCACTGCATGACGAGGCTCCGGCCCTTGGCGTCGGCCGGCATGAGGCGCCCCGTCTTCTCGGCCAGATAGACCATGATCGCGCCCGATTCGAAGACGGCGAAATCGCCCTCCTCGCGGTCGACGACGGCGGGGATTCGGCCGTTGGGGTTGATGGCGGTGAACCAGGGCTCCTTCTGGGCGCCGGAGCGGAGGTCGAGGACGTGGACCTCATAGGGCAGGCCCAGCTCCTCGAGCAGGATCGAGACCTTGTACCCGTTGGGCGTGGCGGCGGTGTAGAGGTCGATCATGGCCAGTCTCCAAAGAAAGCAAAATTCGGCGTCAGACACCGATTAAACCGGAAATCCGTGCCTGACACCGGATTACAGAGTCCGCAGAGCCCGTGCCGGCCGCGCCGCGAGCGCAGGCAGCGATCCCAGCAGCCCCAGCGCCAGCGTCACCACCGCCCCCAGCGCCAGCGTCGCCGCCACCGTCGCCCAGTCAGGCGCCCAGTCGAGCTCGAAGATCTTCACCACGACCCACCAGCCCGCGAAGGTGCCGAGTCCGAGCGCGACGAGGCTGACGACCAGCGCCAAGGCGGTGAACTCGGCCGCCTGGGCGGCGAGGATCCGGGGGCGGGTGGCGCCGAGCATCTTCAGGATGACGCTGTCGTAGGTCCGGGCCCGGCGGCTCGCGGCGAGCGCCCCGACCAGGACGGCGATCCCGGCGAGGATCGCGACCGAGGCGGCGGCGCGAACCGCCACGGCGAGCTGCGACAGCATCCCGCTGACCGTCTCGACCACCTCCTTGACCCGGATCGCCGAGACGCTCGGGAAGGCGCTGGAGACGGCCCGGGCGAAGGGCCGCTCCTGCCCCTCGGGCATCGAGATGGTCGCCATGAAGCTGTGCGGGGCGCTCTCCAGGGTGCCGGGCGCGAAGACGATGACGAAATTGAAGCCCATCGTGTCCCAGTTTATCTCGCGAAGCGAGGCGATCCTCGCCTCGATCTCGCGCCCCAGGATCGAGACGGTGAGGCTGTCGCCGACCTTCAGCCCCACTGCCCGGGCGGCGGCGACGTCGAGCGAGACGAGGGGCGGCCCGGAATAATCGGCGGGCCACCAGCGCCCTTCGACGATCCGGCTGCCCTCCGGAAGCGACGCGGAATAGGTCAGCCCCCGGTCGCCGCGCAGGAACCAGGCTTCCGGCGGGATCTCGGTCATGTCCGCGACCCGCCGCTGGCCGAGCGCGACGACCGAGCCGCGGAGCGAGGGGATGGTGACGAGCTCGCCCTGCGGCGCCGCGCTCGAGGCAAGCGCGCGGAAGCGGCCTATCTCCTCGACCGGGATGTCGAGCATGAAGAAGCTCGGCGCCTTGGCCGGGATGGTGGTCCGGATCTGGCCGGCGAGGTTGCTCTCGATCACCGCCAGGGTGGTGAACAGGGTCAGGCCGAGGCCGAGCGCCACCACCAGCCGGCCGGTCTGCGCTCCCGGGCGGTGAAGGTTGGCGAGCGCGATCCGGAAGACCGGGTGCCTCGGGCGAGGGAGCCGCGAGGCGATCCAGCGGATCAGGCCGCCGAGCAGGGTGAGGAGAAGGACGAGGCCGAGCGCCGAGCCGATGAAGCCGGCGGCGAAGGCGGGCTCCCGGGCGGTGCCGACGGCCAGCCCGGCGATGGCCGCGGCGGCGGCGAGGACGACCAGGGCCACCGCCCATCCCGGCCGCCGCGACGGCTCGAGATCGCCCCGGAAAAGGGTCGCGGCGGGCACCGTGCGGGCCCGGGCGATCGGCACCAGCGCGAAGACGGCGGCGATGAGCAGGCCGTAGGCGGCGCTCGCCAGCAGCGGCTGCCAGTAAAGCGCCAGGCGCGGCGGCACCGGCAGGGCATCCCCCGCCAGGGCTACGACCGCCGCCGGCACCAGCGCGCCGGCCGCGAGCCCCGCCAGGGTCGCGGCCGCGGCGACCAGCCCGACCTGGAAGAGATAGGAGAGGAACAGGGTCCGGCTGGTGGCTCCGAGCAGCTTCAGGGTGGCGATTGAGGAGCGCTTGGAGTCGAGATAGGAGGCGACTCCGTTGCCGACCCCGATCCCGGCGACGATCAGCGCGGTGAGCCCGACGAGGGTGAGGAACTGGCCGAGCCGCTCGATGAAGCGGCGGGTGCCCGGGGCGCCGTCGGTGCGGTCCTGCACCTGCCAGCCGGAGGGGCCGAGGCTTTTCCTAAGCCGCCCGGCCACCGCCTTCGGATCCGAGCCGGGCCGGAGCTGAAGCCGGTAGGCGCTGGTGTAGAGGCTTCCGGGCTGGACGAGGCCGGTGGCGGCGAGGCCGGCGCGGTCGACGAGCGCGGTCGAGCCGAGGGTGAAGCCCTGCCCGACCCGATCCGGCTCCTGGGCGATCAGCCCCGCGACCTCCAGCTCCGCGCCGCCGATCCGGACCCGCTCGCCGACCTCGACCCCGAGCCGCTCGGCCAGCTCGGGCCCCACCGCCACCTGAGGTCCGCGGGGTCGGACGGAGGGGGCCGCCCGGAAGCTGCCGTAGAGCGGCCAGGCTTGGTCGACGCCCTTCAGCTCGACCAGGACGCTCTCCGCCCCGTCCAGCCGGGCCGCCATGGCGCGCATCCGGGTGATGTGGCTGACCCGGCCCTCGCGCGCGAAGACGGCGAGCTCGGCGGGGGTCGCTTCGCGCTGCGAGACGACGAGCTGGACGTCGCCGCCCAATATCTCCTGCCCCCGCTCGGCCAGCGACGCGACGATGGCGGCGGAGAGAGAGCCGACCCCGGCGAGCGCGACCACTCCGAGGAACAGGCAGATTGCGAGCAGCCGAAGCCCGGCGAGGCCGCCGCGAAGGTCGCGAAGCGCGAGGCGGAGGGAGAGGGGGAGGGGCATGATCATTCCTGCCCGAGATTGCCTCGGGGAGGGGGACCGCGACGCCGAGCGTAGTGGTGGAGGGGAAATCCAGAGTCAGAACTACCCCTCCACCAGGCTTCGCCTGGTCCCCCTCCCCCAGCAAGCTGGGGGAGGAGTTCAAAGCCCCCTCTCACGCCCCCGAGTCCCGAGCGAGCCGCCCGTCCTGCATCTCCAGCACCCGGCCGCAGCGCGCCGCGAGGGCAGGATCGTGGGTGATGACCAGAAGGGTGGCCCCGGTGCCGCTCTGCCGCTCGAACAGCAGGTCGAGGATGGCCGTGCCGGTGGCGGCGTCGAGATTGCCGGTCGGCTCGTCCGCGAAGATCAGCGCCGGCCGAGGCGCCGTCGCGCGGGCGATGGCAACCCTTTGCTGCTCTCCGCCCGACAATTGGGCGGGATAATGGGTGAGCCGGTGGCCGAGGCCGACCGCCTCGAGCTCCGCCCGGGCCAGCTCGAAGGCGCCCTCCCGTCCCGCCAGCTCGAGCGGAACGGCGACGTTCTCGAGCGCGGTCATCGTCGGCAGCAAATGAAAGGCCTGGAGGACGATCCCGATCCGCCCCTGCCGGGCCCGGGCCAGGTCGTCCTCGCCGAGCGCGGTGAAATCGGCGCCGGCGATATGGATCGAGCCTCCGGTCGCCCGCTCGAGGCCAGACAAGACCGCCATCAACGATGATTTTCCGCTCCCCGAGGGCCCGAGCAAGGCAACGCTTTCGCCGCTCGCGACTTGTAGCGCGACACCGCGCAAAATCTCGACCCGGCCCGCCCCGGAGCCGAGCGCGAGCGTGACATTGGAAGCGTCGATAACGTAGGAGCCGGTCATGAAGGGGAATGAAATCCGATGTCGTTACGGATCCCATATGGGGCGCTTCGCCGCCTTGTCCACGCACTGCTGCTGATCATGGCCGCGTCCGCCGCACCGGCCGAGGCGAAGGACGTCCATATCCTCGCCTTCGGCGACAGCCTCACCGCCGGCTACGGCCTTCCGCCCGGCCAGGGCTTCGCGCCTCAGCTCGAGGACATGCTCCGCCGCAACGGCGTCCGCGCCTTCGTCACCAATGCGGGGGTTTCCGGAAACACCGCGGCTCAGGGGCGGGCGAGGCTGAAATGGACCCTGGACGGCCTTAAGGCGAAGCCCGATCTCGCCATCGTGGCGCTGGGCGCCAACGACATGCTGCGCGGGCTGCCGCCCAGACAGACCCGCGCCGATCTCGACGCGATCGTCGCCGAGCTGAAGCGGCGCGGCATCCCGGTCCTGATCGCCGGGATGCTCGCCGCGCCCAATCTGGGCAGCCGCTACATGGCCGAATATAACCGGATCTTCCCCGACCTCGCCCGAGCGCACGGGGCCGAGCTCTACCCCTTCTTCCTCGCCGGAGTGGCGGGAAACCCGGCCCTGGCGCTGCCGGACAAGGTGCATCCCAATTTCCAGGGGATCAAAAGGATGGTGAGCGGGATCGCCCCGACGGTGCTTCGGGCCTTGGGGAGCTGATCTGCCTCCCCATCGCAGATGGGGAGGCAAATCAGCTCAGAACCATCTCATGCCCGAAGTTCAGCCCGATCCGGCCGTCGCGGGTCCAGCGGACGAAGGCGTGGATCCGGCTGCATTCCGGGAACTCGATCAGGATCGTCTCGCCCAGCCGCGGCGCGAGGGCGCTTTCGATCATCGTGCCGCGGGTGGAAATGTTGAGGACGGGGACCGAATGCCTCTCGCCGCGGAAATGAATGACCGCTTTTTCGATGAGGTCTTCGTGGCGCGGTTCGCAGCGGCGGTCGTCGAAGCTCAGCTCCTGGTGCTGGACACGCATCGCACTCTCCCTCTGTAAAGGAAGCATGGCATGGGAAAGGTTACCGAATTCCTAAGGAATCGGGATTCCGGCTAACCTGTTTTAGAACGGGCCTGAATCTCCCTAACCTGCTTTAGAGGCGAGCCTCGGCTGCGGAACCGTAGTCTTACGAGGAGGGTTCGTTACTCACCCGCCACAGTCGGAACGCATCAGGAAATGACGGCAGATCACCGAGCGACGCCTCCACTCGAGTTATGGGGCGGCGCCGAAGCCACTATTGTCCGCCTGCACGACAGCTACCGGGACCAGGCGGCGGAGACCGGGCATAAAGCCAGGCGCGGCGACATCGACCTGATTGCGGATCTGGGCCTGACGACGGTCCGATTCCCGATTCTTTGGGAAGCGGTCGCGCCCGAACGGCCCGACAAGCTCGACTTCGCCTGGGCCGATGACCGGCTGGCCTTGCTTCGCGAGCGCGGGATCAAGGTGATCGGCGGCCTCCTCCACCACGGCTCGGGGCCCAAATATACCGAATTGCTCGACCCCGATTTCCCGAAGAAGCTCGCCGATTATGCCGCGCGGGTGGCCGAACGCTATCCGTGGATCGGGATGTGGACTCCGGTGAACGAGCCGCTGACCACCGCCCGCTTCTCCGCCCTCTACGGCCACTGGTATCCCCACGCGAAGGATTATGGCCTCTTCCTTCGGGCTTTGGTCAACGAGTGCAAGGGCACGCTCGAGGCGATGCGGGCGATCCGGGAGCACATCCCGGACGCGAAGCTCGTGCAGACCGAGGATCTCGGCAAATGCTTCTCGACCGCGCCGCTTCGCTACCAGGCCAATTTCGAGAACGAGCGGCGCTGGCTGAGCCTCGACCTCCTCACCGGGGGGATCTGTCCCAAGCATTCGATGCACAAGCTGCTGATCGGCGCCGGCGTCGGCTGGGACGAGATCGACGCCTTCGCCGGCGGCGAGGCGGCGCCCGACATCCTCGGGATCAACCATTATCTGACTTCGGAGCGCTTCCTCGACCACCGCACTCACCTCTACCCGGAGCATTTCCACGGCGGCAACGGCCGCGACACCTATGCCGATGCCGAGGCGGTGCGGGTGAAAAGGCTGGAGGACGATACCGGCTTCGCCCCGCGGCTTCGCGAGGCCTGGGAGCGCTACGGAATCCCGATCGCCATCACCGAGGTCCATCACGGCTGCCATCGCGACGAGCAGCTGCGCTGGTTCGCTGAGGTGTGGGAGACGGCGAACCGGCTCCGAAGCGAGGGCATGGACCTGCGCGCGGTCACGCTCTGGTCGATGTTCGGCAACGTCGACTGGCGCTTCCTCCTGACCCAGCGCAACGGCCTCTACGACACCGGCGCCTTCGACGCCCGCAGCGGCACCCCTCGCCCGACCGTCATCGCCCATGCGGCCAAAGCCTATGCCAGAGGCGAGGCCTTCGACCATCCGGCGCTGGACTCCCCCGGCTGGTGGCGGCGGCCGCCCCGCCTCTATCCCTGGACCGGGAGCTGCAGGAAGCCTGCCTGCGACGACGGCCGCAAGCTTCTCATCACCGGCGCCACCGGGACTCTGGGCAACGCGTTCGCCCGGCTTTGCGAGGAGCGCGCCTTGCCCTTCTCGCTGACCGGCCGGGGCGAGATGGACCTGTGCGACCCATCCTCGATCGCCCAGGCGCTGAAGCGCCACAAGCCCTGGGCGGTGATCAACACCGCCGGCTTCGTCCGGGTCGCCGATGCCGAGCGGGAGTCGGACGCCTGCATGGCGGCCAATACCGAAGGCGCCGCCGCCATCGCCGAGGCTTGCGCCGCGACCGGCATTCCGCTCGTCACCTTCTCCTCCGACCTCGTCTTCGACGGCCGGCTCGGCCGCCGCTATCATGAAGAGGACGAGACCTGCCCGACCAATGTCTACGGGCGGAGCAAGGCCGAGGCCGAGGCCCGGGTCCTCGCCGCCGGCGGCAAGCCGCTGGTCGTCCGCACCAGCGCCTTCTTCGGCCCTTGGGACCGGTACAATTTCGCCTGGCACGTGCTCTCCAGCCTCGCCCGCGGCGAGACGGTCCGCGCCTGCTCGCGCACGCGGGTCTCGCCGACTTACGTGCCGGACCTGTGCCACGCGACGCTCGACCTGCTCATCGACGGGGAGACCGGGCTTTGGCACCTAGCCAATGACGGCGAGCTGAGCTGGTTCGACTTCGCCCGGCGGGTGGCCGAGGGCGGGGGCTACGATCCGGCCCTGATCGTGGCCGAGGACGGGCCGGAGGAGACGAGGACGGCGCTGTGGAGCAAGCGCGGAATGATGCTGCGGAGCTTCGACTCCGCGCTCGAGGATTTCCTGGGGTCGGTGAAGATCGAGGAAGAGACCGCGGTCGCGGCGGAGTAAAAATCCTCCCCTGCATTTGCAGGGGAGGGGGACCAGGCGAAGCCTGGTGGAGGGGCCTTATTGAATCTGAAGAACCCCTCCACCGCGCTTCGCGCGGTCGCCCTCCCCGCGAAATCGCGGGGAGGAATTTAGGCGGAGCTACTCCGCCGCCTCGGTCCACATCGAGCCGCGGCTTCCGCCGGCTTCGACCTGGCGGGCGGCGTCGAGGCGGCGGAAGGTGGCGAGCGCCTGGCCGACGACCTGGTCCATATTGTAATAGCGGTAGGTCGCGAGCCGGCCGACGAAGGTCACGCCCGGCGTCGAGTCCGCGAGCGCCTCGTATTTCTTGAACAGCGTCTGGTTCTCCGGCCTCGGGATCGGATAATAAGGATCGCCCTCCGCCGACGGATATTCGTAGGTGATGCTGGTCTTGGCGTGGCTCTGCCCGGTCAGGTGCTTGTACTCGGTGATCCTCGTATAGGGCACCTGGGGATCCGGATAGTTCACCACCGCCACCGGCTGATATTCGCCCTGATCGACGATCTTATGCTCGAAGCGCAGGCTCCGGTACGGCAGCTTGCCGAAGCGGAAGCCGAAATATTCGTCGATCGGCCCGGTGAAGACCAGATGGCCGGCATCGATCTCGTCGACGATGTCCTTATAGTCCGTCGAGAGCAGCACATTGATGTTGGGGTGGTCGAGCATCCGGTTGAACATCGCCGTGTAGCCATGCTTCGGCATGATCTGGTGCTTGTCGCCGAAATAGCGGTCGTCGGTGTTGGTCCGGGTCGGGATCCGGGCCGTCACCGCCTTGTCGAGGCCGCTCGGGTCGATACCCCACTGCTTGCGGGTATAGCCCTGGAAGAAGAGCTCGTAGAGCTCGCGCCCGACGGCATTGATCACCACGTCCTCCGACGTCTTGATCTCCTCCACCGTCTCGGCCCGCGAGGCGAGATAGGCCGCGGCCTCCTCGTCAGTCTTGAGGTCCAGGTCGAACAGCTTGTTCAGCGTGGTTCGGTTGATCGGGATCGGCACCAGCTGGCCGCGAACCTCGGCGAGCACCTTGTGCTCGTAGGGGCGCCAGTCGGTGAATTGCGACAGATAGTCGACGATCTCGTCCGAATTGGTGTGGAAGATGTGCGGCCCGTACTGGTGGATCAGGACGCCCGCCTCGTCGAGATGGTCGTAGGCGTTGCCGCCGACATGCGGCCGGCGGTCGACGACGAGCACGTGAGCGTCGTGCTGGCTGGCCAGCCGCTCCGCGATCACCGAGCCCGCGAAGCCGGCGCCGACGACGAGATAGTCATAGACCTTCCTCGTCGCGGTGCCGACGATGTTCGGTCCGGCGCTCGGGACCGAGATCGCCTCGTGGACCAGGCCGGCCATGCGGGCATAGGTGATGTCCCAGCTGAGGTTGGCGAGCTTGAGGTCAACCTCCTGGAGCCATTCGTCGCCGGAGCGGACGAGCGCCAGCGCCTCTTCGCAGCCCTTGATGAACGCTTCCGCGCCGTCGGCGATGAACACGGACTCGAGGTCTCCGTAGTGACGGATGACGTCGGTGATCGGGGTCGACACGACGGGCCGGCCTCCGGCGAGATATTCCGGGGTCTTGGTCGGCGAGATGAACTTCGTCGAATCGTTGATCGCGAAGGGCATCAGGGCGACGTCCCAGCCGCCGAGATAGACCGGGAGCTCCTCATAATTCTTATTGCCCAGATAATGGATGTTGGGCCGGTGCGGCAGGTCGGCGGGGTCGATCTTCACCACCGGCCCGACCATCATGATAGACCAGTCCGGGTGCGCGTCCGCGACGGCGGCGATCATCTCCAGGTCCATCCGCTCGTCGATCACGCCGTAGAAGCCGAAGCGCGGGCGCGGCGACGAGCATTGGTCGTCCGGAACCGCGTCCATCGCCCGCGCCTGGCCGAAATGGGCCCGGTCCACGCTGGACGGGAAGGGGTGGATGTTGGGATGGAGGCCCTTCTTGGCCTCGTAGAGGCTGTAGCCGCCGGTGAAGACGACGTCGGCCGCGGCGATCAGCTCGCGCTCGAGGCTCAGGAGCTCGGCCGGCGCGAACCGGAAATTGGCGAGTTCATCCATGCAGTCGTAGACCGTGGTGGCTGCCTCGACATGCCTCGAGAAAGGCAGCATCATCGGCGTGTAATACCAGCGCACGATCGGCCCCTGCTCGCCGGCGAGGTAGGAATCGAGCAGCGACTTCAGGGTCGATCGGCGCTCCTCCGCCGACAGGGTCTCGGGAAGCGACGGGGTGACCACGATCACCCCGGTCTCGGCGCAGGTGCGCACGCCCAGCGCGGGCTCCATCTCGGGAAGCGCCGCCTCGGGCTCTTCCCAGAAGACCACGCGCCCCGCCTCGGCAAACCGGCTCATCAAATGCTGCGGCCGCTGGAAGACGAAATTCCACCTGAGGTGCGAGAAGCAGATGAGAGTATGGTTGGTTTCCGGCCGGGTCGCGAAGTGGCTCTGCCCGAGCGTGGAGGCGGTCGATAACGTGATCAACGCGGATATACCTTATGGTTTGAATGACTTCCGTAGAACGTCGGTTTCACACACCGAGTTCCCGCATTGCAGCATGATTCTTACTGATCCCAGTTAGGATAGAGGCCGCTTGTTTCGCTGCCGCTACGTTCCGGGCGCGATTCAAATTGTATGATTAATTATAATTCTAAATCCTCCCCTGCATTTGCAGGGGACGAGGACCATGCGAAGCATGGTGGAGGGGCCTTACTGAATCCGAAGAACCCCTCCACCGCGCTTCGCGCGGTCCCCCTCCCCCGGAAATCCGGGGGAGGATTTCAGTCGAGCGCCGCCTTCAGCTCGTCGAGCCACGGCTTGGCCGTTCCGTCGGACGGCGCCCGCCAGTCGCCCCTGGGGGACAGCGCCCCGCCCGCCGAGACCTTGGGCGAGTTGGGGATGGCGGTGCGCTTGAACTGGCTGATCTGGAAGAAGCGGTAGAGGAAAACCTCGAGCCACTTGCGGATCGTCGGCAGGTCGTAGGCGCGCTTCAGGGTCTCGGGATAGCCGAGCGGCCACTGGCCCTTCGCGGCGTCGTGCCACGCCTGCCAGGCGAGGAAGGCGACCTTCGACGGCGGCTGGCCCGAGCGAAGGATGTGGAACAGGAAGAAATCGTGAAGCTCGTAGGGCCCGATCGTCCCCTCGGTCGACTGCATCTCGCCCTTGTCGTCCGCCGGGATCAGCTCCGGCGAGATCTTGGTGGCGAGGATCGCCTCGAGGATCCGGTTGGTCTCGGCATCGAACTGGCCGGTCTTCACCGCCCAGCGGATCAGATATTGGATGAGGGTCTTGGGGACCCCGGCATTGACGCCGTAATGGCTCATCTGGTCGCCGACCCCGTAGGTCGACCAGCCCAGCGCCACCTCGGAGAGGTTGCCGGTGCCGATGACGAAGCCTTTGCGCTGATTGGCGAGCCGGAACAGATAGTCCGTCCTCAGCCCCGCCTGCACGTTCTCGAACGCGATGTCGTAGACCGGTTTCCCCTCGGCGAAGGGATGCTTCATGTCCGTCAGCATCTGCATCGCCGCCGGGCGGATGTCGATCTCCTCGCCGACGATGCCCAGCGACTTCATCAGCGCCCAGGCGTTGCCCTTGGTCGTGTCGCCGGTGGCGAAGCCGGGCATGGTGAAGCCGAGAATGGTGGTGCGCGGCAGCTTGAGGAAATCGCACATCTTCGCCGCGACGATCAGGGCATGGGTGGAGTCGAGCCCGCCCGACACGCCTATGACGAGGTGGCTTCCGCTCGTCGCCTGGAAGCGGCGGGCGAGGCCCTGGACCTGGATGTTGAACGCCTCGTAGCAGTCGGAATCGAGCTGTTCGGGCCGGTTGGGGACATAAGGGAAGCGGCGCAGGCCGCGCCTGAAGCCGACGTCCTTGAGACTCGGCCTGTGCTCGAAATGGATCCGCCGGGCGCTCTTCTCCGGATGGCCCGCCGCGACCGCGTTGTCGTTGAAGGTCGGCATCCGCATCCGCTCGAGCCTGAGGCGCTGGGCGTCGACGTCGGCTACGCACAGCTCCGGCTCCAGGTCGAAGCGGCTCGAATCGCAGAGCAATTCGCCCATTTCGTAGATCGACCCCTGGCCGTCCCAGGCAAGGTCGGTGGTGCTCTCGCCCGGACCCGAGGCGGCATAGACATAGGCGGCGCAGCAGCGGCTCGACTGCGAGGCGCAGAGCAATTTCCGCTCGTCCGCCTTGCCGATGGTGATGTTCGAGGCGGAGAGGTTGCACAGGATCAGGGCGCCGGCGAGCGCGCCGACCGTCGAGGGCGGCTGAGGCGCCCAATAATCCTCGCAAATCTCGACGTGGAAGATGAAGTCGTCGAGATCCTCGGCGGCGAAGATCAGGTCGGTCCCGAACGGAACCGTCTCGCCGGCGACGGCGATGTCGATCCCGTTGAGGCCGATCCCGGAGACGAACCAGCGTTTCTCGTAATATTCGCGGTAATTGGGGAGGAAGCTCTTCGGCACCACGCCGAGGATCCGCCCGCGCGAGACGACCAGGGCGCAATTGTAGAGGCGGCCGTTCCGCCTCAGCGGGGCGCCGATCACAAGGACCGGCGCAAGCTTCGCGGTGGCGTCGCGAAAGCGGGCGATCCCGTCCTCGACCGCGTCGAGGAACGCCTCCTGGAGGAACAGGTCGTCGACCGCGTAGGAGGAGATGTTGAGCTCGGGAAAGACGACGAGGTCGCACCCCTTGGCCTGCGCCTCCTCCGCTCGGGCGATCGCCTGGTCGACGTTGAAGCCGACGTCGCCGACCGAGCCGGTCGGGCTGGCCGCGGCGACCCGGACGAAGCCGTGGCGGTGGATCGCCTCGAACGGCGACTGCGCCCGCTTCCCTTTGGCCATCACAGCATCTCCGTCATCATCTCAACGGCGACCTTCATGCATTTGACCCGGGTAGCACCCCTTCCTCCGGGACCGAAATGCTCTTCGCGATGGGCCGTCGCCCGTCCCGCCCGCGCACATCCGAAATGGACCAGCCCGGGCTCGTCCCCCGTGTCGGCGAAGCCGGTGATGGAGAGGGCGATGTTGGCCCGCGAGCGTTCGAGGGCCCCCTCGGCCATGGCGACCGCCACCTCGCGGGAGACGGCTCCCTTCTCGTCGATAAGGCCTCTGGGCACCCCGAGCATCTCGTTCTTGGCCTCGTTCGTATAGGTTACGAAGCCGCGCTCGAAGGCGTGGGCGACGCCCTGGACGTCCGTGAGAAGCGAGGCCAGCATCCCGCCGGTGCAGCTCTCGGCGGTGGCGAGGCGAAGGTTGCGCTCGGACGCTTTCTGAAGCAGTCGGCGGGTCGCCTCCTCTGTCTCGTCGGTCAGCAAAGGCGACAGGGTCTCGGTATCGTTCAAGGCTTCTTCCTCGCGCTTCTCGAGCCAAGGAACCGGTCCCTAGCGCCAGTTGTTCCAGAGGCCAAACGAGGAGAGCGACAAGATGGTTACCGAGCGCAACATGGACGCCACCCGCCTTCTGGCGGAGGATCATCGCAAGGTCGAGGAGCTGTTCGAGCAGTTCGAGAAGGCGAGCGGCGACGGCCGCAAGGAGAAGATCGCCCGGCAGATCTGCACCGAGCTCAAGGCCCATACGATGATCGAGGAGGAGATCTTCTACCCCGCCCTGCGCGGCAAGATCGACGACGACGACCTCGACGAGGCCCTGGTCGAGCATGACGGCGCCAAAATGCTCATCAATGAGATTGAGGCGGGAGGCCCGGACGACGATTTTTACGAGGCCAAGGTGAAGGTGCTCCAGGAGCAGATCGAGCACCACGTCAAGGAGGAGGAGAAGCAGCAGGGCAATCTCTTCCAGCAGGCGCGCGCCGCCGACGTCGACCTCGAGGCGCTCGGGCAGCAGATGGCGGCCCGTAAGGAAGAGCTGATGATGTTCGCCGACGCCGAGGGCGGCCTTCCCCCGGCGCAGCCGGCGACCCTGAACGCGGAGGGCTGAATGCAGCGCAAGAGCGCCATCATCACCGGGATCGCCGCGGCCTGCGCGGCGGGCCTCGGCTTCGCCGCCTCGTCGCTGTGGCGCCGGCGCTCGGCGAGCGGCGGCGGCGGAACCGGAGCCCGGCCGGCGATCAGCGGAACCGGAGGCCACGGCGCCGTCGGCGATTCCGGAGCGGCCCGCCAGGCCGGCCCCGACTCGATGCGCGACCCGCCGTCCGAATGGGGCAAGGTGGACGAGGCCTCGGACGAGAGCTTCCCGGCCAGCGACCCGCCGGCGATCAAGCACGTCGACTGAATGAGGATCCTCCCCTGCATTCGCGGGGGAGGGGGACCATGCGAAGCATGGTGGAGGGGCCTGCTGAATCCGAAGAACCCCTCCACCGCGCTTCGCGCGGTCCCCCTCCCCGCGAAATCGCGGGGAGGATTTTAGCGCGGCGCATCCTTGTCCGGCCCATCCCGGAAGATCGTCTCTCGCGCCGCCCTGATCTCCCGGATCGCCGAGGCCGTCGCGGCGCCCCAGACCAGATGCACCCCGATCATCAGCAGGTTGCGCCTCGCCGGATGCTTCGTCGCGGGCGCGAGGGTCCCGACGGCCGGGATCCAGCCCATGTAGCTGGCCAGCCACACCGCGACTCCGGCGGCGGCCCCGGTGCGCTTGTTCGGATCCGGGTTCATCGCGGCGATCATCGCGCCCATCGCCGCGCCGTAAGCGAAATGGGCGGCGGTTGTGACGTCCTTGGCGACCTCCCCTGCGAGCGGCACGCCGAGCTGCTCGGAACCCGAATCCACGATCTCGCGAGGCGTAAGAGGATAGCGCTCCTCCGCCGGCAGCCGCCGGTGCAGGCGCCGCATCGCCGAGGTCATCGCCATGGTGCCGACGAGGCCGGCAATCCCCCCGATGAGCAGCCGGCTGGTCAGCTTGAGCCTTTCGTCCTTCAAAAATCGATCTCCGGTCTCGCGATCATCAGCCAGAAGATGGCGAGCACCGCTGTAAAGGCCGGGAAGCCGAAAGCGAACCACAAGCGGAAGAGGCGGTGATATTCTGCGGGAAGCGCCTCCCCGGTGGCGGCCGCCGCGCCGGCGAGGCTTCGCATCCGGCTCTGCATCCACACCACCGGCAGCCAGAAGGCGCCGGTGAGGAGATAGAGGCCGATCGACAGGAGGATCCAGCCCTCGGTCAGCGAATAGCCGACCCAGCGGGCGAGAAGCGCCCCCGTCACCGGCTGGGCCACCACCGCCGTCGCGGTGAAGACATAGTCGGCGAGGACGACGATGCGGGCGACACCGGCGATCACCCTGACGTCCCCCGTGCGGTGCGCCATCAGCATGAAGAAGGCGATTCCGGCGCCGGTGCCGAGAAGCACGGTGGCGCCGAGGACGTGAAGCCATTTGAGCAGGTAGTAAGAGGTCATCTCTCGTCCAGGATCGCGAGGCAGAGCAGGTTGAGCGCGAGGATCGGCCAGATCTTCATCATCGGCCCCAAGGGATCGGACCAGAGCCCGGGAAGCAGGATGGTGCCGGCGACGATGTAGAAGAAAGAGAGGCCCAGCGCCGCCCACAAGGCGAGCTTCGTCGTCGGCCGCCAGGCCATCGCCAGGGCGACGGCGATGTCGGCAAGCCCGCCCGCCACCACACTGGGCTCGCTGAGCGCCCCTCCCCCGCCGGCGAGCATGTAATGGGTCGCCCGCTCGTAGCCCGGCCCGAGCGAGATCAGCCCGGTCAGGAGCCAGAACAAGGCGAAGGTGCCGATCGCCAGCGGCTTCAGGAGATAGAGGCGGGAGAACCAGCGCTCCTGGACCGAGGCGGGGTTGGCGGCGAGGGCGGACGCGAGGGATTGCGGCTCGATCCCGGTCGCGCGCCGCCACCCTTCATTGTCGCCGATCGCGCCGCGGCGGATCTCCTTGCCGGGCGTGGAGCGGATCGGCGGCCGCCAGCCGAGCCAGGCGAGCGCGTCGCCGGAGCGATAGGCGAGGCCCATCAGCCAGCCGGGCGCGGTGAAGCTTCGGGCCGGCGTCCAGCCTAGCCAGGCGCGATAGGCGGCGACGATCTCGGCGAAGGCGAGCCGGTCGGGCCCCGCCAGGTCGAGCGCGACCCGCGACGGCGCCCCCGGCTCGAGCAGGCGGGCCACGGTCTCCGCCACGTCGTCCAGCTGGACCACGTCGACCGGCCCCGCTTCCGCCGGGCGGGGAAAGACCGGAAGCGAGGCGAGGGCGCGGAACAGGGCGCTGCCGCCATAAGCCGGGCGGCCGACCACCACCGACGGGCGAAGGATGACCCAGCCGAGCCCGCTCGCCTCCAGCGACTGCTCGCCTTCGCGCTTGCTCGCCGAGAAATCGGTGATCCCGCCGCGGTCTACCCCGAGGGCCGAGAAGAGGATGACTCGACGGACACCCGAAGCCTCGCAGGCCCGCCACAGCGCCGCCGGCATCTCGCGGTGGATCTTGCCCGGGGAGTCGCGGCTGCTGCCCTGAAGCACCCCGGCACAGTTCACGACGGCATCGACGCCGTCGAGGTGAGGGAGCCACGCCTCGGGGGTGGTGGCTTGGCGCAGGTCCAGGGTCACCCAGCGATCCACCGGCACCCGCCGGGTCGCCGGGCCGCCGCCGCGGCCGACGGCGATTATCTCATGCCCGTCGCGCCCGAGGCGGGCGGCGACGGCGGACCCGATCAGCCCGCTCGCCCCGATGAGGAGTATTCGCATGACGGGGTAACGGGGAGAATGGCGCGGGCGTTCCGCTCCTAATTCCTCCCCGAGCTTGCCTCGGGGAGCGGGACCGTCCGAAGGACGGTGGAGGGGAAATACGGACTCAGCATCGCCCCTCCACGACGACGCTTCGCGCCGCGGTCCCCTTCCCCGAGCAAGCTCGGGGAGGATTTTTCTCCCTACTCATACCGCAACGCCAGGATCGGGTTCGCCCTCGCCACCCTGATGGCGTGGCTGGCGATCGTCCCGAGGGCGATGGCGAGCGCCAGGCCGCCGGCCAGGACGAACGGGACCGGCCCGAGCGAGATCCGGCTGTCGAAGCCGTTCAGCCAGTCGCGCATCACCCACCAGGCGACCGGCCAGGCGATCAGATTGGCGATGATCACCGGCTTGGAGAATTGCCAGGCGAGAAGGCGGACGATGTCGCGCGAGCGGGCGCCGAGCACCTTGCGGATCCCGATCTCCTTGGTCCGCCGCTCGGCGGTGAAGGCGGCGAGCCCGAACAGGCCGAGGCACCCGATCACCACCGCGAGCAAAGCGAAGGCGCCGAACAGCTGGCCCCGGGCCTCGTCCCGCTCGTAGAGTCGGGCGACCCGCTCGTCGGCGAGCTCGGCGCGGAAGGGCATTTCGGGGAGAAGCCTTTTCCAGACCCGCTCGACGTCGGCCATGACCTGCTTGGGATCCCTGCCCTCGTAGCGGATCACCATCGTGTTGAAGCCGTTGCGCGCGAACAGGAACATGATCGGCTGAAGCGGGTCGCGGACCGAGCGGAAGCGTGCGTCCTTGTAGACCCCGACGATAGTGGCCTTGACCTGGCCGAACTCGTCGAGGGTCAGCCCGGCGCTGACCGTCTTGCCGATCGCCTGCTGAGGATCGCGGAAGCCGAGCCGCTGGGCCGCCGCCTCGCTGACCAGGATGTTGGTCCCGCGCCTGGCGAAGGCCTGCTCCGCCGCCTTGTCGACGGGGAAGGGTGTCGTCGAATCGTCCATCGCTACGCGATCGGAGAAGTTGCGCCCCGCGAGCATCTTCATCCCCATCGTGGGCAAGAAATTGTGGTCGATCACATAGACTCCGAGGTCGATCGCCTTGGTGCTGCCCGGCAGATAGACCGAGCCGACCGAATTGTTGCCGGGATTGACCCCGATCCCGGTCAGCGACGCGCCCTTGATCCCGTCGAGCCTGGCGATCTCGTTCCTCAGCGTCTCACCCACCGGCTGCGCCTGCCTCGCGGCCAGGCCCTGAAGCTGCAATAGGCCGTGCCGGTTATAGCCCGAGTCCGCGGTCCGGGCGTAGACGGTCTGGCCGTAAATCACGGCCGTGCAGATGATGAGGCCGATCGAGACCGCGAACTGGGCGACGACGAGGACGTTGCGAAGCTGCCCCGAGCCCTGCGCCTCGGCCGAGGATTTGTTGGCCTTGAGCACCCGCGCCGGCTGGAAGCGGGACAGATAGAAAGCCGGGTAGAGGCCGCCGGCGGCGCCGACCACCAGGAGCAGGATGAGGATGGGGAGAAGCACCCCGCTCGCGCCCCAGTAGGTGAGCTCGATGTCGGCATCGAGGAATTTGTTGAACAGCGGCAGGGTCAGCTCGACCATGGCGAGGGCGAGGAGCATGGCGAGCGCCGTCACCAGCATCGACTCCCCCAGGAACTGGACGATGAGCTGCTTTCGGCTCGCTCCGAGCACCTTTCGAAGCGCCACCTCCCTGGCCCGCTGCGAGGCCCGGGCGGTTGCGAGGTTGGTGAAGTTCACCACCGCCATGCCCAGGATGAGGAGGGCGACCACGGCGAAGGTGACGATGGTGCGCTGGTCGTTGCCCGGAGTCATCGACGCCTGCTGGGCGTCGCCGAGGTGGACTTCGCGCACGTTGGTGAGCTTCCAGTCCTGGTCGTCGCCGGGATTGGTCTTTTCCAGCCCGCCCGTGTCGTCGGGGATGTTGCGCTTCTCCCAGGCCGGAAGCTGGCGGTTGATGTCCTCGGCCTTGGCCCCTTCGCGGAGCCTGACGTACCACCAGCCGCCCTGGTTTCCCCAGCTGGTGAGGAAGGTCGGCTGCTCGGCGAAGAAGGTCTCGGGGTGGAAGCGGGCGACGACCCCCAGCTCGAGGTGGCTGTTCTTCGGCAGGTCCTTCATAACCCCGCCGACGACATAATCCAGGCTCTTGCCCTGGACGATCAGGGTCAGGGTCTTGCCGAGCGCGTCCTGGTTCGGGAATCGCTTCTTCGCCTCCGTCTCGGTGAGCACCAGCGAGTTGGGGCTTGAGAGGGCCGTGGCGCGGTCGCCGCGCACGAACGGCACGGGCAGGACCTCGAACAGGTTGCCGTCGACGAAATTGAAGTCGTCGGCGAGGCTGGGCTGGCCGTTCTGCATGATGACGGCGCCGCTCGACGCCACGTAGACCGCTTTCTCGATCTGCGGGAAATCCTTCACCAGCGCCTTGCCCGAGACGTAGCTCGTCATCTGCAGGCGCATCTCCTCGCCGCCATTGTCGGTCGCCTTGTAATAGTCCTGGAACTGGTAGGCGCGGTCCGCGCCCGGCATCCAGGCGTCGTAGCTCGCCTCGTAGCGGACGTAGAGGAGGATGAGCAGGCAGGCGGCCATTCCGATGGCGAGACCGAAGATGTTGATGAAGGCGTAGGTCTTGTTCTTGGCGAGCGCCCGGAAGCCGACCGTCAGATAGTTGCGCCACATGGTTCGGATCCTATTCGTAACGGAGGGCGTGGATCGGGTTGGACCGGGCGACGCGGAGAGCGTGGCCGGCGATCGTCCCGATCGCGATGACGAGCGCGAGAAGCGCGGCGAGGAGGAACGGGGTCGGGCCCAGCGGGATGCGGGCGTCGAAGCCGTTCAGCCAGTCGCGCATCACCCACCAGGCGATCGGCCAGGCGATCAGGTTGGCGACGATCACCGGCTTGGAGAATTGCCAGACGAGCAGCCTCACGATGTCGCGCGAGCGGGCGCCGAGCACCTTGCGGATGCCGATCTCCTTGGTCCTCCGCTCGGCGGTAAAGGCGGCGAGGCCGAACAGGCCGAGGCAGCCGACCACCACCGACAGAAGCGCGAAGCCGGCAAAGGTCTTTGCCCGCGCATCCTCCGCCTCGTACAGCTCGGCGACGACGTCCTCGCTGAAATCGGCCTCGAACGGGACTTCGGTGGTGATCGAGCGCCAGGCCTGCTCGAGCTTGCCGCGCATCGCGCGGGGATCGCCCTTGTAGCGCACGACCAGCCAGCCATGGCCGGAATCGGTGTTGACGAACATGATGTCGTCGACCGGCTGGCGGACCGAGCGGAAGCGGGAATCCGCGACCACTCCGACGATCGTGACCGGCACCAGGCCGAATTCCTGCTGGACCAGGCCCGCCTTGACCTGCTTGCCGACCGCGTCGGCCGGATTGGCGAAGCCGAGCCTTCGGGCGCCGGCTTCGTTGACGACGACATTGCCGCCCCGCGCGATCAGCGCCCTTTGCTGCTCCGGAGGAGGCGGGAAGGGGATCGTCATGTCGTCGAGCGGGCGGTTCTGGTCGAACCAGCGGCCGGCGATCAGCTTGATCCCCATCGCCTCGCGGAAGCCCTGGTCCACATTGTAGAAGCCGAGCAGCACCGGCTTGGGATTGCCCGGCACCATGACGTTGGTGTTGTTCTGCCCGTCCGTCGCCACGGCGATCGTGCTTCGGCCGACCGCCTCGACCCCCTCGACCCGCTTCATCCGCTCGGCGATCGCCCGGCCGGAATTGATCAGCTGGTAGCGGTTCAGGCCGTCGATCTGGACGAGACGGTCGCGATTGAAGCCGGGGTCGACGCTCCGCGCATAGCTGGTCTGCAGATAGACGATCGCGGTGCAGATGATGAGGCCGATGGAGACGGCGAACTGCCCGACCACCAGAGCGGCGCGAAGCCGCCCGGTGCCGTCGCCTTCCGACGCCGATTTGTTGGCCTTGAGGACGGTCGCCGGCTGGAAGCGGGACAGGAAAAAGGCGGGATAGAGGCCGCCCAGCCCGCCGACGATCAGGACCAAAGCGAGCATCGGCAGGGCGATCCCGCCCGCGCCCAGATAATTGAGCTGGATGTCCGAGTCGAGGAAGGCGGAGAAGCTGGGAAGCAGCAGCTCGACCAGCGCCAAGGCGATCAGCATCGCCAGCGCCGCGACCAGGATCGATTCGCCGATGAACTGGACGATGAGCTGGCGGCGGTTGGCGCCCAGCACCTTCCTCAGTGCCACCTCGCGGGCGCGCTGGCTGGCGCGGGCGGTGGCGAGGTTGGTGAAGTTCACCATCGCCATGCCGAGGATGAGGAGGGCGATGATCGCGAAGGTGACGATGGTGCCGCGGTCGTTGCCCGGCGCCATCGGGGCCTCCTGGCCCTCGCCGAGATGGACGTCGGCGACGTTGACGAAATGCCAGTCGCCCGCCTCGCCGGCGTTGAACCGGGCCTCGCCACTATTCTCGTCCGTGATGTTGCGCTTTTCCCAGGCCGGCATCGCCGCCTTGATGGCCGCGACGTCGGCGCCGGGGCGAAGCTTCGCGTAGACGTAGCCGCCCTGGCAGCCCCAGCAGGTCAGGAATTGCGCTTCCTGGGCCATGTAGCTCGGGAAATCGATCCGGACGAGGGCGTTGATCCTGAGGTGGGAGTTCTTGGGAACGTCCTCGAACACGCCGCCCACCTGATAGTCGAAGCGCTTCCCCTTGCTGATCACCGTCATCGTCTTGCCGACGGCGTCGTCGGTGCCGAAGCGGCTGACCGCCTCGCTCCGGCTCAGCAGCGCGGTGTTGACCCGGTCGAGCGCCGAGCGGCTGCCGCGGACGAGCGGCAGATCGATCACGTCGAGCAGATTGTCGTCGACGTAGAGATAATCCTCCGTCGACGAGGCCTGGCTGTCCTTGAGGAAGACCGGGACGCTGCTCAGCGCGTAGACCGCCTTCTCGATCTGCGGGAAATCCTTGAGCAGCGCCGCCTTGGTGGCGAACGGGGCCATCTGCAGCCTGGCCTCCTCGCCCGTCCCGGGATCGCGGAACCATTGCTGGACCTGGAACACCCGCTCCGAATTGGGCAGCCACTTGTCGTAGCTCATCTCGTAGCGGACGAAGAGCAGGATCATCAGGCACGCGGCCATCCCGATCGCCAGGCCGAAGATGTTGATGAAGGCGTAGGTCCGATTCTTGGCGAGGGAGCGGAGGCCGACCGTCAGATAATTCTTCCACATCGCTGGCGGTCCTACTCGTAGCGGAGGGCGTGGATGGGGTTGAGCCGGGCGACCCGGATGGCATGGCCGGCGACGGTTCCGATCGCGATGGCGAGAGCGAGCAGCCCGGCCAGGACGAAGGGCCCCGGAGTGAGCGCGATCCGGACGTCGAAGCCGTTCAGCCAGTCGCGCATCGCCCACCAGGCGAGCGGCCAGGCGATGAGGTTGGCGAGCACCACCGGCTTGGAGAATTGCCAGGTCAGGAGCCGGACGATGTCGCGGATCCGGGCGCCCAGCACCTTGCGGATCCCGATCTCCTTGGTTCGCCGCTCGGTGGTGAACGCGGCCAGGCCGAACAGGCCGAGGCAGGCGATGACGATGGCGAAGAGCGAGAAGCCGAGGAACATCGCCGCCCTCGCCCGCTCCCGCTCGTAGAGCTGGGCGATCAGGTCCTCGGCGAACTCGGCCTCGAAGGGGAAGTCGGGCTGGAAGCGAAGCCACACCCGGCGAAGCCCGTCCATCACCCTCGAGGGGACGGCGTTGCTGTAGCGGAAGAGGACCTGGCTGGCCCGGGTCGGGTCGAAGCCGAAGATGAGCGGCTCGATCTCGTCGCGAGCGGTCCGGATGCGCGTATCCTCGACCACTCCCACGATGGTGGAGGGAATGAAATCCTCCCCGTCCATCCCCACCTTCACGGTCTTACCGATCGCCAGGCGAGGCTCGCGATAGCCGAGCTGCATCGCCGCCCGCCGGTTGACGACGACGTTCGCGCCCCGGCTCATCATCTCCGGCGCCATCGCGGTTGCGCCGGTGGCGGTGCGGAGAACCCGGTCCCTGGCGTGGCGCTCGTCGAGAAGCCGGCCGGCCAGCAGGCGCATGCCCATGGTCGGGAAGAAATCGGGATCGACCCGGTAGAAGCCGACGTCGGTCGGCGCCGACTGCTCCGGCGCCCTCGCCGCGATGATCGACTTGTTGGTCGCGGCGACCCCGAGGTTGGTCAGCCCGACCGCCGCCACTCCGGGGACCCGAAGCGCCTCGCGCTTGAAGGAATCGTAGCTGGCGGCCAGCCGGTAGGCGCCCTCCATCTGGATCAGCCCTTCGCGCTCATAGCCGGGATCGATCGTCTCGACGAAGCGGGTCTGCGAGTAGATGACGGCCGTGCAGACGATCAGGCCGATCGAGATGGCGAATTGGGTGACGACCAGCGCGTTGCGGAGCGCCGGCGAGCCCTGGGCCTGGGCGGAGGAGGCGTTCGCCTTCAGCACCGCCGCGGGCTGGAAGCGCGAGAGATAAAGGGCCGGATAGAGCCCTCCCAGAGCACCGACCAGGGCCGCCAGCAGCAGCACGGGGACGAGGAAGCCCTCGGCCCCGAAATAGCCGAAGCGCAGGTCGGCATCGAGAAAGGCCCCGAGCGCCGGCGCGGCCAGCTCGACCAGCGCCAGGGCGATCAGCATCGCGATCCCGACGAGAAGCAGCGATTCGCCGAGGAACTGGCCGACGAGCTGGCGTCGAGACGCCCCGAGCACCTTGCGGAGCGCCACCTCGCGCGCCCGCTGCCCAGAACGGGCGGTGGAGAGGTTGATGAAGTTGATGCACGCCATGAGCAGGATCAGCAAAGCCACGATGGCGAAGGTGATCACGGTCCGCCGGTCGTTGCCCGGGGTCAGGGCGCCGAGCTGGGCCTCGCCGAGATGGACGTCGGCGACGTTGACCAGCTTCAGGTCCATGATGTCGGCCCGGGTGGCGGTGCGCCCCTCCAGGGTCTCGGGCGGGATGACCTTCTTCTCCCAGGCGGGAAGCCCGGCGTTGACCCGAGCGACGTCGGCGTCGGGGCGGAGCTTGACGTAATGGAGCTGGTTCATCGATCCCCAGCTCTTGAAGGCGGCGGGGACATTGTCCCACGAGGCCGGGTCGTAGCGGGCGATGGTCTCGATCTGGAGGTGGCTGTTGCCGGGCAGGTCCCGGATCACCCCGGTCACCTTATAGTCGAAGGTGCCGGTGGTGATCCGCTCCGTCACCGTCTTGCCGAGCACGTCGAGGGTGCCGAACTGCTGAAGCGCCTGGCTTTCGGTCAGGACCAGCGAGTTGACGTTGGGAAGAGCGGTCTTCGCCGAGCCGCGGACGAACTCGAGCCGGAAGATGTCGAAGAAGGCAGGATCGACGTAGAGCTCGTCGACGAACACGGGCTGCCCCTGGCGCACCGTCTGCATCTGCCCCGGGAGGACGACGGTGACCGCCTCGATCTCCGGGAAGCCGCTCGCGATCGAGTCGCGGACCGGGAAGGGGCTGTGCTGGTTGCGGGTGACGGGCTGGCCGGGCTCGTGCCAGGTCGCCTGCACCTGGAAGATCCGAGCGCTGTCCGGCAGCCACTCGTCGTAGCGGGTCTCGTAGCGCACGTAGAGCAGGATGAGCAGGCAGGCGGCGAGGCCGAGGGCGAGGCCGAAGATGTTGATGAAGGCATAGGTCCTGTTCTTGGCCAGGGCCCGGAGGCCGACGGTCAGATAGTTGCGCCACATCGCCAGTCTCCTATTCGTAGCGGAGGGCATGGATGGGGTTGAGGCGCGCCACCTTGACGGCGTGCCCCGCGATCGTCCCAAGCGCTATGGCGAGCGCCAGCAGCCCGGCCATGAGGAACGGCCCCGGCCCCAGCGGAATCCGGTCGTCGAAGCCGTTCAGCCAGTCGCGCATCACCCACCAGGCCACCGGCCAGGCGACGAGGTTGGCGAGCACCACCGGCTTCGAGAATTGCCAGGCGAGGAGCTGGACGATGTCGCGGATCCGGGCCCCGAAGACCTTGCGGATGCCGATCTCCCGCGTCCGCCGCTCGGCGGTGAAGGCGGCGAGGCCGAACAGGCCGAGGCAGGCGATCAGGATGGCCAGCCCGGCGAAGCCGGCGAAGGTCTGCCCCCGCGCCTCCTCCGCCCCGTAAAGCTCGGCGAGCCGGCTCTCGGCGAAATAGGATTCGAAGGGGACGGCGCGGGCGTGGCGGCGCCAGACCTGCTCGGCGCCGGCGCGGACCTGCTCGGGCTCGGCCCCTTCGTAGCGGACGACGAGCCACCGGTAATAGCCGCTGTCGTGATAGATCAGCGCCTCCACCGGCTCGCGCACCGAACGGAAGCGGCTGTTCTGGGTGACTCCGACGATGGTTGCGGGGACCAGCAGGTCGTTCTGGAACATCGGGATCGGGATCTGTTTGCCGATCGCCGCGGCCGGATCGGCGAAACCGAGCTTCTGGGCCGCCAGCAGGTTGAGGACGACGTTCACGCCTCGCTGCGCGATTCGCTGCTGCGCCGCCGCGAGGGCCTTCTCGTCCTCGTACGTCGCCTCCTCGATATGGGCCTTGTCGTTGGCGAAGCGGGGCGAGAGCGGACGGCCCGCCACCATCGGGATCTTGAGGACGTCGAAGAAGGCGGGCTCGACGCTGTACCAGCCGAGCTTAACCGGGCTCGCCTGCCCGGGCGCCGCGACCGTCGTATAGTCCGAGCGGGTCGCCCCCGGCTCGATCGACGTCCCGGCCGCCCCGGTCACTCCGTCGATCGCGGCGATTTCCCGCTTCAGGGTCTCGCGCACGGGCCGGACCTCGGGCTGATTGGTCCCCTTGATCTCGAGCAATCCCTCGCGCTGGTAACCGGCGTCGACGGTGCGGGCGTAGACGGTCTGCTGGTAGACGATGGCCGTGCACGTCATGAGGACGATCGAGACGGCGAACTGCGCCACCACCAGCAGGCTTCGAAGCCGGCCCGCCCCCTCGGTCTCGGCCGCGCCCTTGCCGCCCTTGAGGATCGAGGCGGGCTGGGCGCGCGACAGATAGAAGGCCGGATAGAGGCCGCCGGCGAAGCCGACCAGGGCGGTGAGGGCGAGGATCGGCAGCACGATTCCGCCCTCGCCGAAATAGACGAGCTTCAGGTCGGCATCGAGGAAGGCCGAGAAGACCGGCAGGACGAGCTCGACCAGCGCCGCCGCGATCACCATCGCCACGGCGACGAGAAGCATCGATTCCCCCAGGAACTGGGCGACCAGCTGGACCCGGCGGGCGCCGAGGACCTTGCGGACCGCGACCTCGCGGGCGCGGCGGCTGGCGCGGGCCGTGGTCAAATTGACGAAGTTGACGCAGGCCATTCCTAGGATCAGCAGCGCGACGATCCCGAAGGTGACGATGCTTCGCATGTCGTTGCCCGGGCGGTCCCCTTCGGCGCCGCTCAGATGGACGTCGCGGACGTTGACCAGCCGCCAGTCCCACTGCCTGCCGAGGTCTCCGCCGCCGATGTCCTTGGCGGGAACGTTGCGCTTCTCCCATGCGGGCATGGCGGCATTGATCCGAGCCACGTCCACGCCCGGCTTGAGCTTCGCATAGGCGCCGCCGTTGACGCAGCCCCACGGGCACGGAATCTCCTCGGCCGAGGTGAAGCGGCGGACGATCCCGAAGTTCAGATGGCTGTTCTTCGGAATATCCTCGAACACCCCGGTGACCCGAAGATCGTAGGTCTCGCCGGCGCGGACCGTGGTCAGGGTGCGGCCGATCACGTCGAGGCTTCCGAACTGGCGCATCGCCTCGGCGCGGCTCATCGCGACCGAGTCGACCGTCTTCAGCGCCCGGGCGCCATTGCCGCGGAGGAAGGGAAGGCCGACAATGTCGAAGAAGCGCTCGTCCGCGGCATGGACCTCCGCCCGCTGCGCCTGCCCGTCCTTCAGGATGACGACGTCATCCCCCTCCAGCTTCGACACCGCCTCGAGCTGCGGGAAGTCCTTGGCGAGGGCGGCGGCGACCGGCTGGGTGGCGGACTGAGTGGCGATCCGGCCGCCGGTGGTCTCGTCGATCCCGGTGGTCTGGACCTGGAAGACCCGGTCCGAATCCGGAAGCCACTCGTCGTAGCTCGTCTCGTAGCGGACGTAGAGCAGAAGCAGCAGGCAGGCGGCGAGGCCGAGCGCCAGGCCGAAGATGTTGATGAAGGCATAGACCTTCTGCCGGGTGAGGGCGCGGTAGCCGACGGTCAGATAATTGCGCCACATGTTCGAAATGCCCCCCTTGCGCGCCTATTTACCGCGACGGCCCGGCGCCGACCCCGGCCGCTTCGCGACGATCTTGATCTCGGTGATCCCGCCGCCGAGGATCCTGGCCACGCCGATCGCGGTCCAGGCCGGATAGGGCGCCTTCACATGGCGCTTGTGGACGACGACCATCTTCTCGATCTGGCCTTCGACGTCGGTGTGGAAGCTGCTGATGTCGACGACGTCGTCCCAGCTTGCGCCGGCGCGCTTCAGGATCGCTCCGATCTGCCGATAGACCCGCTCGTAAGCCGCCTCGAGGTCGGTCTCGCCCGGTCGGAGCCCGACGACGATGCCGCTGAGATAGATCGAGTCGCCGGCGACGATCGCGTCGCTATAGCCCCATTGCTCCTGGAACTTCCGGGCCCCTTCGTTCTCGCTCATCAGCACGCTCGAGCGCTGCCGCTCGCCGGCCGAGGCCGCGTCGAAGGGGACGACCGACGCCGCGGCTGAGAGGATGAGGAGAAAACGGTTCACGCCGCCCGGCGCCGCTCGATCAGGATCCGCCCGTCCAGCATGTTGACCACCCGGCCGGCATAATCGGCATGGGCGGGCGAGTGGGTGACCATGACTATGGTCGAGCCTTCCCGGTTCAGCGCCTGGAGCATCTTCATCACTTCCTCGCCATGCTGGGTGTCGAGGTTGCCGGTCGGCTCGTCGGCGAGGATCAGCTTCGGGTTGCCGACGAGGGCCCGGGCGACGGCGACGCGCTGCTGCTGGCCGCCGGAGAGCTGGCTCGGCCGGTGCTTGGCGCGGTGGGCGACGCCGACCTTGTCCATCACCGCCTCGACCCGCTGGCGGCGCTCGGAAGCGGCGACGTCGTGGTAGAGCAAGGCCAGCTCGATATTCTCGCGCACCGAGAGCTCGTCGACCAGGTTGAAGCTCTGGAAGATGAAGCCGATATTCTTCTTTCGGACGTTGGCGAGCTTCGCTTCCGGGAGCCCGGCCACCTCCAGCCCGTCGAACACGTAGGACCCGCTGCTCGGCGAATCGAGCATCCCGACGACGTTGAGGAGGGTCGACTTGCCGCAGCCGGACGGGCCCATGATCGCGACGAACTCGCCGTCCGCGATGTCGAGATCGATCCGGTCGAGCGCCGTCGTCTCGACCGTATCGGCGCGGTAGACCCGCGACAGTTCACGCATGTTCAGCATAGCTTGAAGCTCCTTCGTCAGGTCGGGCCTTTTGTTGCCGCATGATCTGGCCGGAAAACCGGTGCCCACTTTTCCGGATCATGCTTCGAGGTCGAGCCGGTCCTTGTCGGCGAAACCGGTATAGGGTGAGGTGATGACCCGCTCGCCGGGCTCCAGCCCCTCGAGCACTTCGATATGATCGGCATTGCGGCGACCGAGGCGGACGTTGCGCTTGACCGCCTCGCCGCCGCCGGGCGCCACCACGAACACCCAGGCGCCGCCGGTCTCGTTGTAGAAGGCGCCGTTGGGGATCAGCAGCGCCGGGGTCGGGTCGCCGAGCGTCAGCTTGGCCTGAAGGGTCTGGCCGCGGTTGAGCGCCGGCGGCTCCGCGCCGACGAAATGGAGGTCAGCCTCGAAGACGCCGTTCTTGACCTGCGGGTAGATCTTGGCGACCTTGACCCGGTAGGCCTTGCCGGCGACATCGACCGTCGCGGTCTGGCCGGGCTGGACCCGCCCCAGATAGAATTCGTCGACCGACGCGACGAGCTTGGTCCGGCCGGCGCTGTCGACCTGGCCGAGCCGCTCGCCGCGGTTCAGGGACTGGCCGACCTGGATCGAGAAGGCAGTGAGCTGCCCCGTGACCGGCGCCCGAAGATTGAGCGCGTCGAGGGTCGATCGGGCGATGTCGAGGCTCCCGCTGAGCGAGGCGTTGGAGGCGCGGAGCTGGGCGAGCTGACTGGTCTGGAGCCTCTGGTTGACCGCCCGGGCGCGCCTCAGGACCTCGGCGCGGCGCTGGGCGGAGAGATATTCGTCGCGGCTGTCGTTGAACACCTTGGCGGGGACGTAGCCCTTGTCCATCAGCGGCTTCTGCATCTCATACTGGCGCCTGGCCTTGTCGGCGGCGAGCTGGGCGTCGATGACGGCCCGCTCGTCCCCGATGCTGGTCTGGGCGAGCGCCAGCTCCTGGCTGCGCATCGAGTTCACTTCGCGCGACACGTCCGACTGGCTGCGCAGCAGGTTGAGCTGGATCTCGGAATTGGAGAGGACCGCGAGCAACTGGCCCTGCTGGACCATGGCGCCGTCCTCGACCATCACCCTGTCGACCCGGCCGCCCTCGACGGCGTCGAGATAGACCGTGACCAGCGGCTCGACCCGCGCCCGCAGCGGCAGGAAATCGTCGAACGTCCCTTTGCTGACCGCCGACACCGTCAGCCGGTCGGCCGCGACCGTCTGGCTGCCCGCGCTGGGGGCGAACCACCAGAAGAGCAAGGCGAGCAGCAGCAGGGCGGCGGCGCCGAGGGCGATCTTGGTGCGCTGCGAAAGGCCGGTCGCGACGACGACCTTGTCCATCCCGGTGCCGCTTTCGGCCCGCGGCTCGCTTTCGGTAGATTTGATCCTGATCACGCTCATCCCAACCTCTGCCGGTCCACCGGCGACCATCGTGCAGCAATCATCGTGCCACGGGCACGGCCGTTGCGCAGTCCCCAATCGCGCCTCGCCCGCTCGTCGCCGTCCGGAATCGGACACGCGCCTGTACGGCGGCGGACAGGATCACAGCAGGATGCTCGCGCAGCCCATGGCCAGGTGGGCGCTGCCATCGTCGCAGGCGCCTGTCGCCAGGCTCGCCGAAGCCGCCCGGGCGCCCCGGTCGCCGACCGGCTCCAGCGCCGCCATCGGCAGCAGCAGGGCCGCCGCCACCCAGAGCAGGCCGGTAAGCCAGGTTTCCGCTTTCCCCATCGATCCTCTCCCCGGAGCCGGACGGCCCCTGTCGCCAAGCTCCGGAGCATGAGCCGTGCCAAGCCGCGAAAACCACGCTTTTCCGGCCTTCCCTCAGGCGGCGGCGGGGGGCCGGCCCGTCCGCTTCCGAACGGCGCCCGTCCGGCCCCGGACGCCGCCTGTCCGGTGGCGGACGATGGTGGCACGATTATTGTTTGTCCGATCCCGGACAGGAGATAGGAGGTGGACGTGGCTGGGGAGGGGAAGCCGTTCTGGCGCTGTATCGTCATCGACGACGATCCCGACATATTGCTTTCGGCCCGGCTGCTCCTCCGCGACCTGTTCGAGGAAGTGCCCACCTTCCAGTCTCCGGAAGACGCGGTGGCGGCGATCGGCGGGGACGCCTCCGACGTCATCCTCCTCGACGCCAATTTCGGCCGCGGCGCTACCAATGCGGCCGAGGGCTTCCACTGGCTGGGCGAGATATTGGCCAAGGACCCGCAGGCGGTGGTGGTGATGATCACCGCCCATGGCGGGGTGAATATCGCGGTCGAGGCGATGAAGCGCGGGGCCACCGACTTCGTCTCCAAGCCCTGGTCCAACGAGCGGCTACTGGCGACGGTTCGCACCGCCGCCGCGCTCCGCAAGTCGAGGCAGGCGGTGGCGACGGAGCGCAAGCGGGCGGTGGCCATCTCCGCCCCCGCGGCCGGCGGCGAGACTCCCCTGCTCGGAGGGTCGCAGGCCATGCGCCGGGTCTATTCGCTGATCGAGCGCGCCGCGCCGACCGAGGCCAACGTCCTGATCCTGGGCGAGAACGGCACCGGAAAGGAGTTGGTCGCCCGCGACCTGCACGGCAAGTCGCGGCGCTCCGGAAGCGTCTTCGTCTCGGTGGATCTGGGCGCCGTAGCCGAGAACCTCTTCGAATCCGAGCTGTTCGGGCACGTCAGAGGGGCTTTCACCGACGCCCGCGGGGACCGGATCGGGCGGCTCCAGGCGGCCGACGGCGGCACCCTCTTCCTCGACGAGGTCGGCAACCTCCCGCTCCACCTGCAGCCCAAGCTCCTGACCGCCCTCGAGCAGCGCCAGGTCACGCCGGTCGGGGCCAACAAGCCGGTGCCGATCGACGTCCGCGTCGTCGCCGCCACCAACCTGCCGCCCGAGCGGCTTGCCGACGAGGGCCTGTTCCGCCAGGATCTGCTGTTCCGGCTCAACACGGTCGAGATCGAGCTCCCTCCGCTGCGCGAGCGGCGCGAGGACATACCCGTCCTCGTCGACCATTATGTCGCCCTCTACGCGAAGAAATATTCCAAGCCGGCCCGGCGACTGCCGGACGAGGTGATGGCGGCGCTCATCACCTATGACTGGCCCGGCAACGTCCGGGCGCTTCGCCACGCCGCCGAGCGCGCCGTCATCCTCGCCGGCAACGGCGCCTTCACACTCGAGGACTTCTCGCTCTCGCGCTCGACGACTCCGAGGGCGCCGGCGACGAGCACCCCACCGAGCCTGGACAACGACCTCAACCTCGAGCGCGCCGAGAAGCAGATGGTCGAGCAGGCCCTGAAGCGCCACGCCTACAACATCTCGCTCGCCGCCCAGGAGCTCGGCCTGACCCGCGCCTCGCTCTACCGGCGAATGGACAAGCATGGGCTTTAGGAGCCGCTTCATCGCCGGCCTCGGCTGGCGGGCGGCCTTGCTGCTCGGCGCGCTCTCCCTCTTCGTGGCGACGCTGGAAATCGAGACCCTGGGGGTCGCGCGGCTGCTCGTCGCCGCCTTGTGCGCCTGGGCCCTCTATGAGCTGTGGCGCTACATCCAGCGCACCAACATGGAGCTCGCCCGCTTCCTGGAGGCGGTCCGGCTCGGCGACCTGTCGCAGAGCTTCGCCCACCGGGCCGACGGAAGCGGCTTCACCGACATCGGCGAGGCGCTCGACCAGGGCATCAGGAGCCTCCGCGACGAGCGGCTCCGGCTCACCGAATCGAACCGCTTCTGCGAGGCCGTGCTCGACGACGCTCCGGCGCCGCTTCTGACCGTCGACAGCGAGGGCCGGGTCGAGCTTGCCAACAAGGCGGCGAGGCGCCTGTTCGTCCGCCACCACGGAGTCAGGATCGAGGATTTCAAAATCTATGGCGAAACCTTCGCCGCGGCGCTCGGCGACGATGCCGTCGGCAAGCCGCGCCTCGTCCCGCTGATGCTCGACGAGCTGCCGCAGACGGCGATGGTCAGCGCCGCTTCCGTCCACCGCCTCGGCGGAATGGTCCACGTGGTCGCCGTGCAGCCGATCCAGGGCGAGCTGAACGCCGTCGAGATCGCTGCCCAGAGCGACCTCGTCCGGGTCCTCACCCACGAGATCATGAACTCGATGACCCCGGTGACCTCCCTCGCGCAGAGCGCCGCCGGACTGATGGCCGAGGTGGACAAAGGCGACAACATGCTGGTCTCGGACGCCCGCGCCGCGGTCGAGACTCTCGCCCGGCGGGCCGACGGAGTGATGCATTTCGTCGAGAGCTACCGCCAGATCAGCCGGACTCCCGTGGTCCGCCGCCGGGCCTTCGAGGTGCTCCCCTGGGCAAGGGAGCTGGAATCGCTGTTCAGGGCCGGCGACGGCGCGGACGGCGTGGCCCTGGCGCTCGAGGTCGCCCCGGACCGGCTCATCCTCGACGCGGATCCGGATCTGATGTGTCAGGTGCTGATCAACCTGCTCCGCAACGCGGCGGAGGCGGCGCGAGAGCACAGCCCGGTGCCGGCGGTGTCGCTGTCCTTCGCCGCAGTCGCCGGGCGGAGGGTCCAGATCGAGGTCGCGGACAATGGCGCGGGCGTTCCCGAGGCGCTTCGCCAGGACGTCTTCCTGCCCTTCTTCACGACCAGGCCGAAGGGCACCGGAGTGGGCCTGAGCCTCGCCCGCCAGGTCGTGCTCGCCCATCGCGGCTCGATCGGCCTTGGGACAAGCGACAGCGGCGGGGCGCTGTTCAGGATCTTGCTCTAGCGGCTCCCCGGCGAAGGCCGGGGCCCAGCTTCTGCGTCCACTGGGCCCCGGCTTTCGCCGGGGAACATCGGATCCTCCCAGAGCCGCTCCTCCGGGATTGAGTCTGCCAGGCTGAGCCCGTCCAAAATCCGGGCCGTCTCGTCGCGGACCATCAGCATCACGCGGTGGAGCCGGCACTGGTCCTCGCTGATGCAATTCTTGCAGGTCTCGTGCCGGTAGCGGCTTGCGCAGGGGAGGAGGCCGAGCGACCCGCGGGTGAGCCGGACGATCGAGCCGTAGCTGATCTCGGCGGGCGGCTTGGCCAGCCAGTAGCCGCCGTCGCGGCCGCGCCGGCTCGCGACCAGCTTCTCGCGGATCATCTGGGAGAGCATCACCGTCAGGAACTTGGGCGGGATGTTCTGGCGGGCGGCGATCTCGCTCAGCTGGACCGGCCCTTCACCGTAGCGGTCGGCGAGGTGGAGGAGCGCGCGGATTGTATAGCGCGTTCGTTGAGAAAGCATTCCGCCTCATGAACCCTCGCCTGCGGCTTTGCAACCGGCGCGGGCGGCGGCCTTACCGGTTCGAGCGCTCGGCCTGGCGCATGAAGTGGCCGGCCGATATGCCCCGGAGCAAAGCCAGCCGGTATTTCTCCGTGACGGCGGGCTGGTGCCATCCCTCGGCCGGCATCCCCTCGACGAGCGAGCGCATCTTGGCCGAGTCGAGGGTGGCGCCGGCGGCTGCGCTGGCTTCGATCCGGCCGACCTCCCGGCCAAGCTCGCCGCGGTCTGCGGCGAGTCCTTCGTGCCAGTCCGGCGCCTGGTAGCCCTTGCGGGTCTCGTTGACGATGCCCCCGGGCAGCCGGTCGGCGAAGGCGGCGCGGGCGAGGGCCCGGCGGATTCCCCGGCGCAGATATTGGTCGGGCGGGACGGCGAGGCAGAATTCGATCAGCCGGCGATCCCCTGCCGGATCGCGCACGTCTACCCCCCAGCCGGCGAGCTGGCCCTTGTTGTAATTGCCCAGGTCCACGCGCCTCAGCGCCCACAGCCGGGTCTCGAGAGGGTCCCTGCGCGGCCGATAGCTGAAGTCCAGGCCACGCTCCGCCGCACGCGCGGCGATCCCGCAGCTCCTGACGGCCTCCTCTCTGATCGCCGTATAATCCGTCAGTTTCCGGCCCTTGCCGCGCGCCAGGGCGATTGCCCGCCAGAGCGATTCAGGGAGAAACGGCCCCAGGACCTGGGCCGCGACGGTTCCGACCCGAGTGCCGTTGCGGATCAGCGCCAGCGACTCGCTCATCAACCTGACGAGGCGGCCGCTCGACGCGAGCTGGGTGAGGAAAGGCATGCCGTCGTAGCTGAAGCTCAAATTGCCGCGCCCGCCGCTGAGCAGGACTCGAAGCCCCCTTTCCCGGGCGAGGTCCAGGATCCTGTGCGACCAGACTCCGTTGCACAGGTTGAGGACGGGTCGCTCATAGACGAAGAATTGCCGGCCGAGGTCGGCCAGAGGCGAGCCGCCGTTGGGGACGAGCACGTGGTCCATGTTGGGATATAAAGCCGCCACGCTGGCCGCATGCGGTCCCTCGTTCCCGAAGGCGTTCTTGACGTGACTGACGTCATAGCCCTCCCGCGGGACGCTCGTGAACGCCGTGACCCGTCCCCCCGAGGGCGCCATCAGCCGAGCCGCCGTCGAGGCGACGGCGCTGCTGTCCAGGCCTCCGCTCAAATGGGCGGCCACGGCGGACTCGGCGCCTCGAAGGCGAACGGCGACGGCGCGGTCGAAATGCTCCCGAAGAGCCTCGGCATAATCTTCCGGCCGCCTGAGTTCCAGCGGCCGCAAGGCGGGCTGCCACCATCGGGTCGCGCGGAGGCCGTCGCGAGTGACGGCGACGATCTCCCCGCCCCTGACCTTCTCGACCCCTTCGAAGAACGTCTCCGACCCGTCCTCGGGCATGAGCGCCAGGAAGCAGGCCACGGCGTCACGATCCGGAGCGGGCGGTATTTCGGGGAGGGCGTGAAGGCCCTTCGGCATCGAGGCGAAGGCGAAGAAGCCGGGGCGGCGGGCATAATGGAGCGGCTGCTGGCCCAGAAAGTCCCGGCCGAGCAGCAGGCGCCGGCGCCGGCCGTCCCAGTAGGCGAAGGCGAAATCCCCCTGCAGTCGCTCGACGGCCGACTCGTCCCAGCGCTCGAGGGCACGCAGCATGATCGCGGCGTCGCTCAGGCCTCGTCCCTCCTGGGACGGGATAGCGAGCGCCTCCCACAGCTCTTCCCGGTTGTCGAGGCGGACGTCGGCGACGAGCAGGGTGGTGCCGCCGGCCCCCGCGGCCACGTTCTGCTTTCGCCGCTGCTCCGGCCGAAGCGCGAACAGCCGCTGGCCGAGCGCGATCGCTCCGTCGCTCGCGATTGCCGGAGCCTCGGGGCCGTAAATCTGCTGCGACTTGAGCATCCGCTCGCACCGGGCGGCTGCGTCGGGACGTTCGTCCAGGCTCCAATAGCCTGCGATCGCGGTCATTCGCGGCCGGCTCTCGGCGAATCGGCGCCGCCGGATACCGATCCGCGCCGCTCCGCTCGCAAATTTCTTCCTGATCTTCGATCCTTACGCATGCTCGTCCCCTTAGTCTGCGTAGCGGGCCGCGCAACCTTTCGCTCGGTCCGACGCTTCGAGGATCGGTTTGACAGGATAGCTCCGAGCCGGTACCGATTCCGGCTCAGGATAGCGACAGGATGCGGCCATGAGACAATTGCGTGACGATCTTCCGGTAGTAAGCGAAGACGCCGGCGGTCCGCGCGCTTGGGTCCGCCCGGCCGTGGAACGGCTTGCCGCCGGCAGTGCCGAGGACGGCCGCGGCACCAACCCCGACCAGCTCAACTATTCCTGATGTGACGGGCGCCGCGGACCGTTCTGGCGGCGGCACGCCCGCGCCAAGGCGGCGGCACGGATCGTCAGGACGGCGGGCCGTCCTTTAGCTCGATAAGGCCGTCGCTCTCCAGCTCGCCGAGCAGATCGCGCAGCTGAGCCTCGCACGCCTCCGGCTCGACCTCATACTCGCGCAGCAGCACCTCGCGGATCTCGGAGACACGCTTGGGCTCCTCGATCAGCGACCAGATCCGTGTCGCCGTGTTGTTGAAGCCGTAGCAGACGCCATTGTCGATATGCAGGGCCACCAGCTCCCCATCGACTTCCGTTTCGATCAGCTCGCCGCGACGGGACACTACAAGATCGTTTTCCAAGATAATCCCTTCCTTTCGAAGCCGCCCTTGTGGCGGCGCGCGGGCGGGCGCGCAACCGCGCAGAGGCGCCGTCGAGGCGTAAATGCGGCGCTCGCGGCCTTCTGACCCTCCGGGATTGGGTTTGACAGCCCCGTGGGCGGTGGGTAGCACGAAGGGGAACGGAAACAGGGTGACGAAATGACGGCAAGACGTGAAACTTCCGAATCGATCACCGAGAGCGCCGGAGCTCGGTGCAACTGGGTCCGCCCCTCGGTTCAACGGCTTTCGGCCGGGAGCGCCGAGAATCTCATTGGCCCACTGACCGACAACACCACCAATCCTTCCTGATCCCTCAGCACGGCCTTGAGTGATCGCCGCCGAGCCGCGGCGGCCTCTCGAAACTGAGCCGAGGCCGAAGGCCAAGCTCTCCACGCTCGTGGAATCATGAAATCGGGGCACGGCGACGGCCGTGCCCTTTTTCATGCCTGAGCTGTTCCCGAGGAAAACCGTGAAGACGGGGGAGGGGGGCGCGCCCCTCCCCGTGTTCCTGGGCGGCCTCTTTAGAGGATGAAGTCGCTGCTCGTGATCGGGTCGGGCGGGTTGATGACCAGGATGACCTCGAAGTCGGACACGCCGTCTCCGTTCGTGTCGCCCTCGACCTCCCAGACGGGTCCGCCCAGCGAGATGTTCTCGAAGCGGAGC
>DASWLZ010000067.1:0-96033 GCA_036399975.1 Allosphingosinicella sp. | reverse complement strand
ATCACCGCGACGTCGTTGCCCGACCCGCCCACGATCGTGTCCACGCCGAGATTGACCGAATTGATCACGTCGTCGCCGCCGCCGCCGTCGACCGAATTGAAGCCGGTACCGCCTGACAGAAGGTCGTTGCCGGCGCCGCCGGTGATGACGTTGTTGCCGCTGTTGCCCTTGAAGTCGTGAGCCGCCGAGTTCGTCGCGGTGAGCTTCTCGACATTCGGCAAGGCCGCGAGGCTGTAGCTCGCAAGCCCGGTGCGGATTTCATCTTTTCCCTCGCCCGCGGATTCGGCGACCGAGTCGCCCGGATGGTCCACCACATAGATGTCGTCGCCCTGGCCGCCGGCCATCGAATCGGCGCCGGCCCCGCCGTCCAGAAAATCGTTGCCTTCGCCGCCGCTGAGGCTGTCGCCATGAGCGCCCCCGAAAACCTGGTCGTCGCCGCCGCGGCCGTCGAAGCTGAAGAGGTTGTCGGGATCGGAATAGCCGCCCTCGCGGGCGTCGAACCTCTCGTCATGGTCGGTGCCGACGATCCTCGGGCTGTCCCTGGTCGGTAAAATCAGGACCGGTTGCTCCACGCCGCTGTTGGTGAAGATGTTGCCCGTGACATAGCTGTCGAGATCCACCGGGTCCGGCCCGAACGGGGCGAGGCCGAGGGAGGCCGAGTCGATGCCGTCGAAAACATTGCCGGAGATGGTGACCTGGGAGCTCAGCGAGACCAGGCCGTTGAGGAGACGGAACTCGCCCGTGCCGCCCTGGAACCGGTTGCCGTGGACCGATCCGATCGAGTCCAGGCCGATGTGGATGCCGTTGAAATAGCCCTGGACGAGGTTGTTCGAAATCTCGAGCCGGGTGATGAATTGGGCCGTATGCACCGCGCCGTTCGCCGCGATCGCGGCGCTGAAGACCGAGTTCGTCGCCTTGAAGGCGTCGGCGAGCACGGCGAGGGCGTCCTGGCCGCCGAGCGGGCTGATCCCGCGCCCGACGAACTTCAGTCCGTCGATGGTCACTCCGTCGGCGCTGATCGTCACCATGCCGTCGATCACCGCCTCGGCGCCGCGCTCGGCGGTGCCGGCGATGCCCTGGTTGGGGCCGAGGAGGGCGAGGTCCTTGTTGACGTTCACATTCTCGGCATAGGTGCCGGCCGCGATCACGATCGTGTCGCCGTCCTTCGCCGCGTCGACCGCCGCCTGGATGGTGGCGAAGCCGCCCGGGCCGACCTGCAGGGTGCTGGGCGGCTCGGCCAGGGTGAAGACCCGGCCTTCCATGGTGCCTGCCGAGCCGAGATCGGTCCAGCCGATGACGAAGCTTCCCGAGGAAAGAATTGTCGAAACCGGGGCAACTTGACCTCCCTCGGCGCCGGCGGGGACGATGAATTCCTCTCCGATCGGGACTCCCGCGGCATCGAACATCTGGGCGCGCACGGAAGTCGTGTCCGGCCAGCCCGAGCCTACCGGCGAATCCTGCCAGCTGACGACGAAACCGCCCCAGAGCAGTGCGGTGATGCTCGGCCGCAGCTGGGGGCCGTCGGTTTGGGTGTTGACGAGGAAAGCCCCACCCAGCTTGGCGCCGTCGGCGCCGAACAACTGCGCCTCGATCGAGGTGAAGCTGGAGTCGCCCGTCTGGCCGCCATAGCCGGACCAGCTGATCACGAAGCCCCCCGAGGCGAGGACCGCGACCGCGGGATCGTACCCCCCCGGCAGCCTTATCTCGCCACCGACCTTGTTGCCGGCGGAGTCGAACCTTTGCGCGGCCACGGCCTCGCTTCCGAGGTCCATCCAGGTGACGATGAAGCCGCCCCCCGGGAGGGCCGCGATGGCGGCGCCCGATTGCTCGGCATAGGTGGTGCTGTTCACCAGCAGCTCGCCGCCGACCTTCGCGCCCGAGGCGTCGTACATCTGCGCCCGAACGTCGCCATAGCCGGAATCGCCGGCGGTGCTGTTGCTCGCGTCGGTCCAGGCGACGACGAAGCCCCCGGAAGCAAGCGCCGCCACCGTCGGCTCATATTGGCTTTCGGCGGTGATCGTATTGACGAGGAACTCGTCGCCGACCCTGGCGCCGGCGGAGTCGAATCTCTGGCCCCTGATTCCGGACCATTGCGGGTCGCCGTCGGTGGCCCTGTCGTCGTGCCAGACGATGACGAAGCCGCCCGCAGCCAGGCCCGCCGCGGCGGGCTTGAACGCATTTCCGGCCGAAGCCGGGCTGACGGTCAGCTCGCCGCCGGCCCTCGCGCCTTCCGAGTCGAACATCTGGGCTCGGACCGTGATGGTGCTCCCCTGGCCGTCCGAGCTGATCCAGCTCATGACGTAACCGCCCGAGGCGAGCGCCCCGATCGCGGCCTGCGCATAAACGGCGGACCCCGTGCTGGAGGCGGTGAAGTCGGCGCCGGCGCTGTAGCGCTCCTCGACCGCGGAATCGGTGATGGCGACGCTGATCGCCTCGTCGTAGCTGTTGCCGTTGGCGTCGGTGACCCGGACGATCAGGCCGGCGGTGGGCGCCGTCTCGTGATCGAGCCGGCGGTTGTCCTCGACGACGAGCCTGTTGCCTTCGATCCGGAAGCCGCCGTCGGTCGAATCGGCGAGGAGCGTGTAGGTCACCGGGCTGTTGACCGCGCCGTTGTGCGAGAAGGTCGCCACCGCATAATTGCCGATGCTGGCTTCGAGCACGGCGCCCGGCGACAGGGCGATGTCGGTTGGCCCGCCGGTCGCGGGCATGAAGATCTGCGCCTTGATGTCATCGCCGCCGGAGTCGCTCGTCCAGGCGATCGCGAAGCCGCCCGAGGCGAGGCCGGCTACCGCCGGCATGTTCTGGTTTCCGTCCGTCTCGCTGTTGACGAGGAATGGATTGCCCACCTTCGCTCCGGCGGAGTCGAAGACCTGCGCCATGATCGCGCCCTCGGACGAGTCGCCGCCCTGGCGGCCGCGGTCGTACCAGGTGACGACGAAGCCGCCGCCCGGAAGATCGTCGACCGAGGCCGGAAACTGAATCGACTGGCTTTCCGGTCCGACGAGGAACTCCGGCCCCACCTTGACTCCCGCATCGGTGAAGATCTGGCCCCGGGTGGAGAAGGTCTCCTCGTCGACGTCGTGGTTCTGCCAGACGGCGACGAAGCCTCCGCCCGGCAGGGCGGCAAGGGCGGCATGGTCCTGGGCGCCCCAGACGGTGGTGCTCACCCGGAACGAATTCCCGACCGGGACGCGATTGACATCGAAGGCCTGCCCCCTAAGCCCACCTTCATATTCCACACTGTCATCCCAGGTGACGACGAAGCCGCCGGAGGCGAGGGCGGTGATGGAGGATATTTGCTGATGGCCGCTGATGAACGGATTGATCCGAAACCCGGCGCCCGATTTCACTCCTTCCGGAGTCAGGACCTGAGCGTAGATGTCGACGTCGTAGCGGACCCTCTTGTCCCAGGTGATCACCATCTCACCGGAGGCGAGCACGGCGACACGGCCGTTGACGTTGTCCTGCTGCCACTCGGCGGGCACGGCAGGGTCGAAGGCGGTAACGACGATCTCCCCGCCGATCTTGGCGCCGGCGGCATCGAACATCTGGGCGGTCACCTGGCCGGTGCCGTAGGTGACGATGAAGCCGCCGTTGGGAAGCGCGGCAAGCCCGTCGGCCGACCAGTAGACCGTCGAGCTGCTGACCTGGATCTCGCCGCCGACCTTGCCCCCGGTCGAGTCGTAGATCTGCGCCTTCAGCGCGGCGAACCGATAGTCGTCGGCCTCGCCGTAGTCGGACCAGACGAGGACGAAGCCGCCCGAGGCAAGCCGGGTCATCAGCGGGTTGCCCTGCGCGCCCAGGGTGACGGTGTTGACGAGGAATTCGCCGCCCGAGCGGTCGTAAAGCTGTACCATCTGGAGGCCCCCCCGCCGCGCCCCGGCGGCGCGCTCCTGTGCCTAAACTCCTGACAGGTCCCCATAATCGGCGCAAGGTTCCCGGCCGGGGAGACTGGTCCAATGTGGTGGAAAGCGAGAGCGCCGCGGAAGCGGGCGGGAGCGGCCGCTTTCAATTGCGGGGTTCGCGGCCCGCCGCGGGTGGCGGGGCGGCTGGAGGCGCTCTATGCAGTGACCATGGCAGGGGAGCTCGAGGGAATCCGCATCGTGGAGCTGTCCGGCATCGGCCCCGCGCCCTTCGCCGGCATGATGCTCGCCGACCATGGCGCCACCGTGATTCGGGTCGAGCGCGAAGACCGGCCGCCCGTCATCCCGCCGCGGTTCGACATACTCGGCCGCTCCCGCGCCTCCACCGTCCGGGTCGACCTCAAATCGGAGAAAGGCGTCGCCCGGGTGCGCGAGCTGGCCCGCGATGCGGACGGGCTGATCGAAGGCTTCCGCCCCGGGGTCATGGAGCGGCTCGGGCTCGGGCCGGACGTGCTGCTGGAGGACAATCCCAGGCTCGTCTACGGCCGGATGACGGGCTGGGGCCAGGAGGGGCCGCTCGCCCGGTCTGCCGGGCACGACATCAACTATATCGCGCTGGCGGGAGCGCTTCACACCTACGGCCGGGCCGGAGGGCCGCCCACTCCGCCGGTCAACGCGGTCGGCGACTTCGGCGGCGGCGGGATGCTGCTCGCCTTCGGGATGCTGGCCGGGATCCTGTCCGCCCGGGCGACCGGCAGGGGCCAGGTGATCGACTGCGCGATGGTCGACGGCGCCGCCCTGCTCTCGGCTCTGACCTGGTCGCTCAGGGCCGCCGGGATGTGGAAGGACGAGCGCGGGGTCAATTTGCTCGACACCGGGCGGGCCTATTACGACGTCTATCAATGCGCCGACGGCGAGTGGCTGGCGGTCGGGGCGCTCGAGCCCGAATTCTTCGCGGTGCTGAAGGAGAAGCTGGGCCTGAGCTCCGGGCAGCACGATCCCGGCCTCCGCGACGAGCTCGCCGGGCGATTTCGCGGCGAGGACCGGCGGTTCTGGTGCGATCTCCTGCAATCTTCCGACGCCTGCGTGGCGCCGATCCTTTCCCTCGCCGAGGCTCCGCTCGATCCGCACAACGCCGCCCGAGGCACCTTCGCCAACATCGGCGGGGTCACCCAGCCCGCCCCCGCGCCCCGTTTCTCAAGCAAGGACTGACCATGCTCGACACGTCCCGCCGAACCGCCTTCGCCCCCGAGCACGAGCAGTTCCGCGACTCCGTCCGCCGCTTCTTCGACCGAGAGCTCATCCCGCACCTCGACCGGTGGGAAGAGGAAGGGATTATCGACCGCGCCTTCTGGAACAAGGCGGGCGACGCGGGGCTGCTCTGCCCGACCGTGCCGGAGGAATATGGCGGGCCGGGCCTCGATTTCGGCTTCAACGCGGTCATCGACGAGGAGCTCGCTTATGCCGGCTCGACCGCCGGGATCACCCTCCATTCCGACATCGTCGCCGACTATATCGTCGCCTACGGCTCGGAAGAGCAGAAGCGGCACTGGCTGCCCCGCATGGTCTCGGGCGAGACCGCCACCGCCATCGCCATGACCGAGCCCGGCGCCGGCTCCGATCTCCAGGGCATAAGGACCAGCGCGAAGCGCGACGGCAACCATTATGTCCTGAACGGCTCCAAGACCTACATCACCAACGGCCAGCATGCCGGCCTCGTCATCGTCGTCGCCAAGACCGGCCCGGAGGCCGGCGCGAAAGGCGTCTCCCTGATCCTCGTCGAGGCCGACCGCGAGGGTTACGCAAGGGGCCGAAATCTCGACAAGATCGGCTTCCATTCGCAGGACACGTCGGAGCTGTTCTTCAACGACGTCCGGGTCCCGATCACCAACTGCCTGGGCGCGGAAGGCGCCGGCTTCGCCTATCTGATGAACCAGCTCCCCCAGGAGCGGCTCTCCATCGCCTGCTCCGCCCAGGCCGCCGCCCAGCGCGCCTTCGACGAGGCGGTCGCCTTCACCAAGGACCGAAAGGCCTTCGGCAAGACCGTGTTCGACTTCCAGAACACTAAATTCACCCTCGCCGACCTCGCCTCCAAGCTCCAGGTCGGCTGGGCCCACTTGGACTGGGCGATCGCCCGCCATATCGCCGGCCAGCTCAATGCCGCCGAAGCCTCCGCCGCCAAGCTCTGGCACACCGAGCTTCAATGGGAAGCCTGCGATGCGTCGCTCCAGCTTCACGGCGGTGCCGGCTACATGAACGAATATCTGATCGCCCGGCTGTGGCGGGACGCGCGGGTGACCCGGATCTTCGGGGGCACGAACGAGATCATGAAGGAAGTGGTGTCGCGCTCGATCTGAGCGCAAGGGCTCCGGGTGCAGCCTGGAAAGTGGGTTCGCGGGCCGGACGCCCCACCTTCCGCCCCGGCCGCGATTCCTGAGAATAAAGGCTTCTTCCGGCTAGTTTCATAGAGTCGCAGCAATCGCCCGTTTATCCAGGTTAGCGAAAATCTCTGCCGACGTTCTGCAACCGGTCCCCTCGCCCGGGAATTGGCTGGGGTCATGGCCGGCATATCCTTCAGAAGCTTCTACATGGCGGGCTTTGAAAGCTCCTCGCACCGCCGCCGCAAAGACGGCGTCCGTCTCGATCTCATTGCGAGCACGGGCCACGACCGCCTGGTGCGCAACGATTACAGAAGCTGCGCGGAGCATGGGCTTTTGACCATCCGCGACGGCCTGCGCTGGCACCTGATCGAGCGGGAACCCGGGCGATACGATTGGTCGAGCTGGCTGCCGATGCTGGAAGCCGCCGTCGAAGAGGGCGTGCAGGTGATGTGGGACCTCTTCCACTATGGCTCGCCCGACCATCTGGACCAGGCAAGCCCGGAGTTCGTCCGATCCTACGCCCGGTTCGCTGCGCAAGCGGTCCGGCTCCACCGGGATGTGACCGGTACGGCGGCGATCGTCTGCCCACTGAACGAAATGTCGTTTCTCGCCTGGGCGGCGCGCAACGACGTGTTTCCTTCCATAGGCGCAGCCGAAGAGGATGGCTGGCTCGGCCGCCATCTCGTGAGCACCGCGGTCGCGGGCATGCGCGCCATGCGCGAGGTCGATCCCGCCTGCCGTTTCGTCTGGGCAGAGCCGCTCATCAACGTCCTTCCGCAAAGGCCGGCCGAAGCCGGGGACGCAGAGGCCAAGCGGCTTAGCCAATTCCATGTCTACGATATGCTGAGCGGCCGCACCGCGCCCGAGCTCGGCGGCTCGCCGGAGTGGCTGGATGCGGTCGGGCTCAACTTCTACTCGGACAATCAATGGTATCTCGAAGGTTCGACAATCCCGCTTGGCCGTCACGATTATCGGCCCCTCGCCGACATGCTGACCGAGGCGTACCAGCGCTACGGGCGTCCGCTGCTGATCACCGAGACCGGCGCGGAAGGGTCCGCGCGGGCCGCCTGGTTCCACTATGTCTGCGACGAAGTGCGCGAGGCGATCGGCCGAGCCGTGCCCGTGCAGGGCGTCTGCCTGTATCCGGTGGCGAGCTTCCCCGACTGGGACGACGGGCACTACCGCCAGTTCGGGCTGTTCGGCGCTCCAGCCGCCGACGGCAGGCGGGAAGCCTATGCGCCGCTGGCGGCGGAGCTGCGTCGTCAGCAGGAGTTGCTTGAACATGAGAACAGTCTCGGGGCGCGGCTCTCGGCTGCGCGTTAAGCGGGTTCTGGGCGGGGACGGCAGCCGCCCGGGCAATGGCGGCGAAACTTGCCTGATGCAGATCAAAGGTGGCCCGTACCACCGGAACCCGGCTTTCGGGCCGCCGGTTTTCCAGGGACATGAAAGGCCTTCGATGAGATCCATTTCCGCGCAGAACCTGTTCGAATTGGGCGGCGGGGGCAGCATCCTTGTCCGGCAGAAGCGCGACCACGTCAGGCTGGACGAACTGCTGCAGCGGCTGGGCGAGGTGCCGGCGGACGGGGTGGATGCGGTGCTGCTCAAAATCTATCGTCTCGTATTCCGGCATGCCTTTGCCGAGGAGGCGGTTCTGTGGCCGGTCATCCGCCGGCTGCTGCCGGAGGGCGAAGCCCTGACGCTTCGGGTTGAGCTGGAGCATCAGCAGGTAAACGCGCTGGTGACGGAGTTGGAGGGGCTGGAGCCGGGCTCTCCGTCGCACCACCGGATACTGCGACAGCTCGCCGAGCTGCTCCGGGAGGACGTGCGGGACGAGGAAGACGTCTTGCTGCCGCGCCTGCAGGAGAAGCTCAGCCCGGCCAAGCTTCGGCTGCTTGGTGCCGCCTGGGAACTCGTACGGGCGATCGCCCCGACGCGCGCGCACCCGATGGTCTCGCGGCGCCCGCCGGGCAACGTCCTGTCGGCGCCGCCCCTGGCCCTGCTCGACCGCCTGCGCGACCTTGTCGACGCGCGCCTTCAGCAAGGACGGAAGCGCGACATGCCGGTGTCGCGTTCACTCAGCTCTGCGCTGAGCAAGGTCGCCCATGCGGTCGAGCGTCTTCCAGGAATGAGACTGGGGGAGAACCCCGCGACGCGCGCGAAGAGCGCGAGCCGAAACCCGCGGCGCACGGCCATTTACTTGGCGGGCGGACTGGGCGTGGCAGCGCTGATCCTGTCCTCGCGCGGAAGCGCGACTGGAAACCGGCACAGCATATAATCCACTCGCTCGAGTGGCGGCCCGTCCGGTCGGCAAATATATGCTGCCCTGCCTCAGGCGCGGGCACGCCGGCCCCCGGTGACGCTCGCCCGTCATCCCTTATTGTCGACCAACCTCACCTCTACGGCCCCCGCATCGAAACCGTCCAGCAACCGGGCGTTGACCCCCATCTTCCCGAAATCCTCGCCCAAGGTGCGCCAGTGGGTGCCGCAGCCGCAGGCCGGGCAGTGATGGATGCCGATCATCCGGTCGCCCCAGATATAGGCGACGGTCTCGCCCTCCACCTTGACGGCGCCGTCGGGGTAATAAGCGACCAGCCAGGCGGTCTTACTGCATAGTGAGCAATTGCAGGAGGCGACCCATGAAGGCGGCTCGGGCGCCTCGATCGTGACGGCTCCGCAATGGCAACTCCCGGTCGCGACCATATCATCTCCTCCGCCTTCCGCCAGTTCCTACCACAGCCGTAAGGAACCCGCGACACCGCAGGCGCCGGCCGATTCTTCCGGCTGCGGAACGCTCCGCCCTTATCATGCATTTACCTCGCGCGGACCGAAGACGCGGCTGCCCCCGCGCCGTCCGCTCTTTCAGAGGAGAATGACATGAGTAGAGTGAAGTCAGCTCATCTGTTGCTGGCCGCCTGCGGAGCGATGGCGCTCGCCGCTTGCGAAACGGTGGCCGAGGAAGCCAACGAGGCCGTCGGCTTCGAATATACCGCCATGCTGACCCCGTCCACCGCCGGCGGCGCCGGGTCCGGCAAGGCCGAGATCAGCCTCAACGACGCGACCAACATGCTGTGCACCGACCTCGAGCTGGCGGCCGGAGTGACCATGACCGTCGGCCACGTCGTCGGACCGGGCAACAGCGTGATCGCCGACATCGACGTCCCCGACGACAATGACAGCGACGATTGCGACAACATCACCGACGCTCAGCTCGACGCGATCAAGGCCAATCCCGGCGCCTACAAGGTTCATGTCGGGACGACCAACGGCGACCTCTACGGGACTCTCGTCAAGGAGTGACGACGAGCGGGCACGCCGGTTGAAGCGGCGGGGCGGGGCGGAGCTCGCCCCGCGCTTGACGATCGCTCCTCACCTTGTGAGGGAGCGGGGATGAAGATCGTCGGCAGCTATGTCAGTCCCTATGTGAGGAAGGTGCTCGCCTGCCTCGCGCTCAAGCGGCTCGACTATGAGATCGATCCGATCACGCCCTTCTACGGCAATGACGAGTTCGAGAGGCTGAGCCCGCTTCGGCGGATCCCGGTGCTGATCGAGGGCGATCTCACCTTGTGCGACTCGTCCGTCATCTGCGCCTGGCTCGACGAGGCCTATCCGGAGCGCCCGCTCCTCCCCTCCGCCGCGAAGGGCCGCGCCCGAGCCCGCTGGCTCGAGGAATATGCCGACACCCGCCTCGGCGACGTCTTGATCTGGGGGCTGTTCTACCCGAAGGTCGTCCACCCGATCGTCTGGGGCGAGCCCGGGGGGCACACGCGGATCGAGCGGACGCTGGCCGAGGACCTGCCCCGCGAGCTCGATTATCTGGAGAGCCAGCTGCCCGGCGAAGGATGGCTGTCCGGCGACCAGATCGGCCTCGCCGACATCGCCGTCGCGAGCTTCTTCCGCAACGGCGCCTATGCGGGCTTCGAGCCCGATCCGGCCCGCTGGCCCCGCGTCGCGGGCTTCGTCGAGCGCTCGCTCGCCCACCCCTGCTTCGCCTCGCTCCTTCCCTTCGAGCGGGCCCAGCTCGGCACCACCCCGGCCGGCCGCCGCCAGGCGCTGCTCGCGGCCGGCGCCCGGCTGACCGCGGAGACGCTGGGAACGAGGGAGCCTCGCAAAGGCGTGATGAGGCTCTAGGCGGGGCCCCATCCGCCCGCCGCCCTCATTACCGCCCTAGCCACCCTGCTTTCGCTGGCGTAGCGTCGGCGGTGAGGCCGGCGAGGCCCGGTGCAAGAGTTTGGAGCGAGGGGATTATCCGATGAAGCCCGAGGGACAGAGCGGCCACATCCGGCTGACGTCGCATCCCGGCTCGCGCGGGCCGGTCCGGTTTCCGCTGACCTGGGGCGCGGCCACCGCTCAGGAGCGGGGGCCGGTGATCGCCACCGTCAACGCGCGCTCGGACCGCAATGCGATCGGCGCGCATGGCGGCTCTTATTCGATCTACCGGGCGCTCGCCATCTCGTCGGGGGCGATGGACCCCAATGCCAGGCCGGACCTTCACGACACCTCGCCGGTCTGCGAGATCGGGCCGCATCCGCAATGGGGCGATCCCGGCAAGATCGTGTCGCTCGACCCGTGGGGGCACAGGGTCGCCCAGGATTTCGGCGACCTGATCGAGGAAGGCATCGACATCCGCCCCTCCATCGCCATCACCAAAGCTCGGCTGACCCTTCACGAGATCCAGGGCGCGATCGCGGCCGGGCGGCTCGAGGTCGACGGCGACATCGTCCACGAGGCCGGCGACGTCTCGGTCACCAAGATCGCGGTCGACCCGGTCTGGTGGCTGCCGGGCGTCGCCGAGCGCTTCGAGGTCAGCGAGGGAAGCCTCCGGCGCTGCCTCTTCGAGCAGACCGGGGGAATGTATCCCGAGCTCGTCACCCGCCCTGATCTCTCGGTCTTCCTGCCGCCGATCGGGGGCATGACGCTCTACATCTTCGGCGACCCCGCCGCCCTCGGCGATACCTCCAAGACCCTCACCTGCCGGGTCCATGACGAGTGCAACGGCTCCGACGTGTTCGGCTCCGACATCTGCACCTGCCGGCCCTATCTCACCCACGGCATCGAGGAGGCGACCCGCCAGGCCCAGGCGGGCGGCACCGGCCTCATCGTCTACAACCGCAAGGAAGGCCGGGCGCTGGGCGAGGTGACCAAGTTCCTGGTCTACAACGCCCGCAAGCGGCAGCCGGGCGGCGACCAGGCGGCGACCTATTTCGAGCGCACCGAATGCGTCGCCGGAGTCCAGGACGCCCGCTTCCAGCAGCTCATGCCGGACATCATCCACTGGCTCGGAATCACCCGCATCGACCGCTTCGTCTCCATGTCCAACATGAAATACGACGCCCTCGCGGCCGGCGGGGTCGAGATCGGCGAGCGGGTGCCGATCCCCGAGGGGCTGGTCCCCCCCGACGCCAGCGTCGAGATGGAGGCGAAGAAGGCTGCCGGCTACTACACGCCCGAGGGCGCTCCGAGCGCCGACGCCCTTGCCAAGGTCGTCGGCCGGGACCTGGGGAAGTTCTAGAGTGAGTTCCAACGGGGCGGGTCCGCTTCCCGGCGAAGGCCGGGACCCAGCGGCGCGGACGGAAGGACCGGGCCCCGGCCTTCGCCGGGGAGCAGTGGGCGATCCGATACGCGCTTTGCTCAGCGCCGCCGCCGTTCGCGAGCGGGCGCATGAGATGCTCGGGCTCGCGCTGGAGGGCGGAGTGGAAGGCTGGGCCGTCGACCTCGGCCGGCTCGAGGAGGCCGCCGATCTCACGGCGCAGGTGACCCGGGACGCCTATCCGGACCTCGACATACCCTTCCATGCGCGCTGGCGGCACTTCGTCGCCGGCGAGCCCCGATTGCCTGCGGGCGATCCGGCCGCGCGCGCCCGGGCGGAGTTCGACCTCGTCATCCTCTCGGTCCTGCTCGACGCGGGGACCGGCCCGGGCTGGCGCTTCTCGGATCCGGTCGGCGGCGGGACCTTCACCCGATCCGAGGGCCTCGCCGTCGCGAGCCAGAGGATGATCGAATCCGGCGCCCTCGGCACCGATGGGGCCGCCCTGGCCGCGCTCGACGACGACATTTTGGCGGCCGGATTCCAGGTCGGCGAGTCCAATCCGCTCGCCGGCCTCGAGGGCCGGGCCGCCCTCCTCCGCCGCCTCGGCGACCAGATCCTGGCGCGGCCGGACCTCTTCGCGGCTGCGGACGAGCCGCGCCCGGGCGGCCTCTACGACGTGCTCGCCGCCCGAGCCGGCGGCGCGCGCCTCCCCGCGCCGGCGATCCTGGAACTCCTGCTCGAGGCGCTGGGGCCGATCTGGGCGGGCCGGCTCACCCTCGACGGGGTGCCGCTCGGCGACTGCTGGAGGCATCCGGCCATCCGGCGCGGCGATGGCACCGACGGGCTGGTTCCGCTCCACAAATTGTCGCAATGGCTCGCCTACTCGCTGATCGAGCCGCTCGATCGGGCGGGAGTGGAGGTGGTGGAGGTCGACGGCCTCACCGGCCTCGCCGAATATCGCAACGGCGGCCTGTTCGTCGACACGGGGGTGCTGAAGCTCGCCGATGCCGATGCCGCCTCCCGGTCCCTCCAGGTCTCGGACCCGCGGATCGTGGCGTGGCGCTCGATGACCGTGGCTCTGCTCGACCGCCTGGCCCCGCTGGTCCGCGAGCGGCTGGGGGTAAGCGAGGCGAGCTTCCCGCTCGCCCGGATGCTCGAGGGCGGAAGCTGGGCCGCCGGCCGGCGCATCGCCGCCAAGCTCCGGCCCGGCGGCGGTCCCCCTTTCACCATCATCAGCGACGGAACGGTATTCTAGACATGGACGGACTGACGATTGTTTCGCACCCCCTGGTGCAGCACAAGCTCACCATCCTTCGCGACAGGAGCAGCTCGATCCTGCTGTTCCGGACCGTCGTCCGGGAGATCGCCACCCTGCTCTGCTACGAGGTGACCCGGGAGCTGCCGACCGACCTCGTCCGGATCGAGACCCCGATCGCCGTCACCGACTCGCCGGCGATCGCCGGCAAGAAGCTGGTCTTCGCGCCGATCCTTCGCGCCGGCCTCGCCATGGCGGAAGGCATGCTCGACCTCGTCCCGTCGGCCAGGGTGGCGCATATCGGACTCTATCGCGAGCCGGTCTCGCTCGAATGCGTCGAATATTATTTCAAGACTCCCGACGACATCGCCGACCGGCTCGTCATCATCGTCGACCCGATGATGGCGACGGGCCACACCGCCATCGCCGCCATCGACCGGCTCAAGGAGGCCGGGGTTCAGGACATGCGCTTCGTCTGCCTGCTCTGCTCCAGGCCGGGGGTCGAGGCGCTTCGCGAGGCCCATCCGGACGTTCCGATCTGGGCAGCCGCGATGGACGAGACGCTCAACGACCACGGCTATATCGTGCCGGGCCTCGGCGACGCGGGCGACCGGACCTACGGCACCCGATAAGCCGTCGCTCCGGCGAAAGCCGGACGCCTGAACAGGTTAGTAGGAGCTTCTGGACCGCCGATGCTCATGGATCCCGGGCCAAGCCCGGGATGACGAGAGGCGGCTACTCCGTCGCCGGCAGCGCCGAGGACCAGTGGATGTGGACGATCTTCCACGCGCCGGAATCGCGGCGCAGGATCATCGTCTCGACCATGATCCGGTCGACGTCGGCGCCATTGTAGCGGCCCTTGGTCCGGCTTTCGGTGGCAACCCAGGCGAGGTCGGCCGTGCCGCCCCCGGTCCGGCGCAGGCGCTTCGCGGGAACCGCCTTCGAGAAGGCCGCGTCGGCGCCGGCATGGTGGAGGGCATATTCCGCCTTGCTCCGCTCGACCCGCCCTTCCTCGAAGACCAGCGCGTCGTCCGCGACCAGCATCAGCGCGGCCTTGGCATCGCCCCGCCGGAGCGCCGAGTGGAAGGCGTCGACGGCCACGGCCGCGGCTCGGGCCGGCTCGGGGAGAGCCGGGCCGGGCTGGGCCAGGGCGGCCGCGGGTTGCTGGGCTGAGGCCTGCGGGGCGGTGACCAGCAACGCGGCGAGCAGAGCCGCGGGTACGCAACGGTGGAGCATGTCGACGCCTGCCTTCCCCAATATCGAGGCCACGATACATTATCGGCGGCCTCGAGCGCCATGGCCTTGCGGCCTCACCTCGATCGATGATGGGGCGCGAGGCGTCCGATGCCCGGCTCGCCTGGGCCGGCCGGAAGTGGGCGGGGACAGGGCCCTGGGGACGCGCTAGGCTGTCGGCGCCGCTAACGGAGGCCGACATGCCCGAATATACCGCTCCCGGGGTCTATATCGAGGAGATCGAGCGCGGCCCTCGACCGATCGAAGGCGTCCCGACCAGCACCGCCGCCTTCCTGGGCGAGACCGAGCGCGGGCCGAGCCGGCCGCTCCTGGTGACCAGCTACGCCGAGTATGAAAGATATTTCGGCGGCGATTGCGGGCCGGGCAAGCACCTGCCCTACGCCATCGCCGGCTTCTTCGAGAATGGCGGCCGGCGCGCCTGCATCTGCCGGATCGCCGGCGCCGGCGCGGCGCGCGCGACGCAAGCCTTCGGCGGACTCGGGCTCGAGGCGCTCGGGACCGGCCAATGGGGCAACCGGCTGCTCGTCAGGGTCAGCGAGAGCATGGCTGGATCGGGACCCGATCAGGCGCCAGCCGGCTTCCGCCTTCAGGTCGCTTACTGGAAGACCCTCCCGTCCGGCGCACCGCCTGACCCGTTCGCCGACCCCCCATCCGGGCCGCCGCCGACCGCGATGGAGGAATTCGAGGACCTGGCCTGGGACGATCCGGAATCCGGCAATTTCTACGCGAGGAGGCTGCAGGCCCAGTCGACCCTGATCCGGGCGACGCCCGACAGCGTCCTTGCCGAGGCGCCGGCCGCCGGTTCCGCTCCGCTCACGGGCGGCTCGGACGGAGCCGAGCCCGGCGTCGCGGACTATCGCGGCGGGGATGGCGAGAGCCACGGGCCAAGCGGGCTCGCCGCCCTCGATCTGGAGGCCTTTCGCGACGTCGCCCTGGTCGCCGCGCCGGCGGCGAGCGAAGAGGTGGCGGCGGCGGTCTGCGACCATTGCGAGCGCAACCGCTTCCGGTTCGCGGTCATCGATCCGCCGCCCGGCCAGGGCGAGGTCGCGGCTCTTGATCCCCGCTCGAGGCTGGAGACGGACTATGCCGCCTTCTACTATCCATGGGTCTCCGTTCCCGACCGGTACCATGGCGGCACGAAATGGGTGCCGCCGAGCGGCCACGTCCTCGGTCTCTATGCCCGCACCGACGAGGAGCGGGGCGTGTGGAAGGCGCCGGCCAACGAGGTGCTGCGCGGGGTCGTCGGCCTCGAATTTGCGCTGACGAACGCGGCCCAGGAGGCCCTCAACCCGCGCGGGGTCAACGCCATCCGCGAGTTCCCCGGCCGCGGCATCCGGGTGTGGGGCGCGCGGACGCTGTCGGGGAATACGCTGTGGAAATATGTCAGCGTCCGCCGCCTCTTCATGTTCATCGAGCAATCCATCTACGAAGGGACGCAGTGGGTGGTGCTCGAGCCGAACGACGAGCGGCTGTGGGAGCGGGTCAGGGATTCGATCCGCCTCTTCCTTCGGTCGCAGTGGCGATCGGGGGCCCTGACGGGCCGGACCGAGGAGCAGGCCTTCTTCATCAGCTGCGACCGATCGACCATGACCCAGGACGACCTCCTGGCGGGCCGGCTGATCTGCGAGATCGGCCTGGCTCCGGCCCGCCCCGCCGAATTCGTCATCTTCCGGATCTTCCAGCATACGGCGGAAGCGCAGGGCTAGAGCGTATCGAAATTCAGCGACGGCTCTTGGCCCTCTCCCGTCATTACGGGAGAGGGCTTCTTCGAGATCAGCGCCGACCTGAATGTCGATACAGCCTGGGGCCTGATCGTCTTGGGTTGATCGTCATTCCGGCGGAGGCCGGAATCCATGAACACCGAGCCTACTCCAGCTCGCGCCACCATGTTCATGGATCCCGGCCTTCGGCTTTGCCGAAGCCTACCCTGAGCGCCGCCGCAGGCGGCGTCGAAGGGCCGGGATGACGGGAAGTGTCAGCCTAGGATGATCATGCTCCAGGACCCTTCGGCTGAGGGTCCACTCCGTCAGCGGTTGCGCCGCCCCTCGATCAGCCCGTCGACCAGCCCCGGATCGGCCAGGGTCGACGTATCCCCCAGGCATCCGAACTCGTTCTCCGCGATCTTCCTCAGGATGCGGCGCATGATCTTGCCGCTCCGGGTCTTCGGCAGGCCCGGGGTGAAGTGGATGAGGTCGGGGCTTGCGATCGGGCTGATCTCGGTCCGGACGTGCCGGCGCAGCTCCTGCTCGAGCTCCGGGCTCTCCGCCTCACCTTCCATCAGGGTGACGTAGCAATAGATGCCCTGGCCCTTGATGTCGTGCGGGTAGCCCACGACCGCGGCCTCGGCGACGCAGCGGTGGGAGACCAAAGCGCTCTCGATCTCGGCGGTGCCGAGGCGATGGCCGGAGATGTTGAGGACGTCGTCGACCCGGCCGGTGATCCAGTAATAGCCGTCCGCGTCGCGGCGGCAGCCGTCGCCGGTGAAATATTTGCCTTTGTAGGTCGAGAAATAGGTCGACACGAAGCGCTCGTGGTCGCCGTAGACGCTTCGCATCTGGCCAGGCCATGAGCGGGTGATGCAGAGGTTGCCGGAGGCGGCGCCGACCAGCACCTCGCCCTCCGGGCCGACCAGCTGAGGCTCGACCCCGAAGAAGGGCCGGCCGGCGCTCCCCGGCTTCATGTCGTGGGCGCCCGGCAGGGTCGTGATCATCACCCCGCCCGTCTCGGTCTGCCACCAGGTGTCGACGATCGGGCAGCGGCCCTCTCCGACCAACTCGTAATACCAGCGCCACGCCTCCGGGTTGATCGGCTCGCCGACGGTGCCGAGCACCCGGATCGACGAGCGGTCGTGCTTCCTCACCGGCCCCTCCCCTTCGCGCATCAGCGCCCGGATGGCGGTCGGGGCGGTGTAGAAGATGTCGACCTTGTGCCGCTCGACCACGTCCCAGAAGCGGGAGAAATCGGGATGGTTGGGAACGCCCTCGAACATCAGGCTGGTCGCTCCGTTGGCGAGCGGGCCGTAGACGACGTAGGAGTGGCCGGTGACCCAGCCGACGTCGGCGGTGCACCAGAATATCTCGCCCGGCTTGTAGTCGAAGACGTAGTGGAAGCTAACCGCGGTCCACACCGCATAGCCGCCGGTGGTGTGGAGGACGCCCTTCGGCTTTCCGGTCGAGCCCGACGTGTAGAGGATGAAGAGCGGGTCCTCGGCGCCCATCGGCTCGGGCGGGCATTCGTCCGGAACGAGCGGAGCCATGTCGTGCAGCCAATGGTCGCGGCCTTCCGACCACTCGATGTCGTTCCCGAGGTGGCGGACGACCAGGACGGCGTCCACCTCCGCCCCCTTGGCCAGAGCGGCGTCGACATTGGCCTTCAGGGGCACCAGCCTGCCGCCGCGCCGGCCGCCGTCGGCGGTGATCACGAAGCGGCTCGCGCAATCCTCGATCCGGCCGTGGAGCGCCTCGGGCGAGAAGCCGCCGAAGACGACGGAATGGACCGCGCCGATGCGGGCGCAGGCGAGCATCGCCACCGCGGCCTCCGGGATCATCGGCATGTAGAGCGTGACCCGGTCGCCCCTGCCCGCGCCCAGCGCCTTGAGGCAGTTCGCCATCGCCACGACCTCGCGGTAGAGCTCGCCGTAGGTGAGGCTCCGGCCGGTGCCCGGCTCGTCGCCTTCGAACAGGATCGCGACCTGATCGGCGCGGGCCCCGAGATGGCGGTCGACGCAATTGTGGCAGAGGTTGAGGATCCCGTCCTCATACCATTTGATGTCGACTGGATCGAACGACCAGTTGCCGATCACGGTGGGAGGGTCGACCCAGTCGATCCGCCGCGCCTGCTCCGCCCAGAAGGCGTCGGGGTCGTTCAGCGATTGGCGGTAGAGCTCCTCGTAAGTGTCGGCGTCGGCGTGGCTGGTGGCGGCAAGGGCGGCGGGGGGCGGGATGCGGCTGTCCATCCCGCCTCCCTAGGCCTCGACGCGGCCCCGGGCAAAGACCGAAATCTCACCTTCGCCGTCGACTGCTCCGAAGTTGTCCGGGTGACGCCAAAGTGGACCTATCTTTGCTTGCACCTAGTCAGCAAAAGGAAGATCATTTCACTATGCCTGTTGCAACACAATTTATCATGGAGTCGCAGACCCAGTCCAATTGGTGCTGGGCAGCAACGGCGGCAAGCGTTTCTCGATACTATAGCCCGCTCAGTAGCTGGACACAGTGCAGCGTGGCTTCCGCAACACTTGGCCGGAGCGATTGCTGCAACAATCCGGTTCCATCGGCTTGCAATGTTACAATCCCGTCACTGTCGGCACCGCTTACCCTTACGGGTAACTTTGTTTCCGAAACCGGCGTGGTAGCACCCGCCGTGGTGATGTCCGAGAATTCCGCAGGGCGAGTGCTCGCTGCTCGGGTCGACTGGGCCGGCGGCGGCGCCCATGCCGTGGTGATCATGAATTACTCAACCGTCATGCAGGTGCCGCGCTATTTCATCGCCGATCCAATCTACGGAAACAGCGTCTGGTTCGGCCCGCATTTTACCGGCGGATTCTATCAAGGATCCGGCACCTGGACCGGGACCTGCTTCACCCAGGCGCCGCCGCCATGACCCAGATCCGGTTCCGCCCCGTATCGGCGGCCCAGTTGCGGCCGATCCGGGAAGCTCGCCCGACGCTCGCCGCACTGACCGGGCGAAGGCAGGACAGGCCTGAGGACGTGCCAGGCTCGAATTTCGGGCAGGCTCATGCGGTCCACGTCCTGGGACTGCGCGACCTGGTGGAGGGGAGCGGGATCAGCGAGGCGCCCGTCGCGATCCGGGTGATGGAAGGCCGCGGCCCGGAGAAGGGGGCCTATTACGACCTCTCCCCTTCGGCCGATGCTCCGGAGCTGATGCAGGTGGCCGCGAGCGACAACGATTATGGATCGCTGCTCGGGCGGGGAGTCGCTGCCGCCACCCGCTGGGCGGAAGGCCGCGGCCGCCCGGCCGACGTCCGGATGCTTCGAGTCCCGGCGCTCTACACCGAGGCGCTGTTGCTGCGCGATGAGGCCCAGGAGGAGGAAACGGCGATCGTCATCCGCACGCTTCAGGAAGGCATCGGCCTGCTCGAGCCGATGCCGCTTTCCGAGCTGCTGCGCAGACTTGAGGCTCCCGCGCGCCTAATCCTCGCGAATGAGGGCGGCGGTAACATCGCCTGAGCCGCCGCGCTCCGCTCATCGCGCCCGCATTCGTACCTTCCTGCTCACCGTCCCGCCCTTCCTGAAGGATCGGGCGAGACGCAAAATCTTTACCAAGAGCGGTTAACCCGGCCTGATGATCGAAGGGTGGGTGTCAGCCGTCGAGACGATGCCGGACGTGTCCGCGGCCACGGCTGCGCTTACCCGCCGCCGGCATGACCCGCCGTCGGAAGCCGCGCCGGCCCCCTGCGCCCTGCCTTTCGCGCGTTTCTGCGCGGATCCGGAGCTGGTCCGTTCCTGGCGGAGCCTCGAAGCGGCGGCGTCGCTGCCGATGCAGAGCCATGCCTTCGCCTCGGCGCTGGCGACGACCTTGCTCGCCCGTTCCCATATCGAAGTGTTCCACATCCGCAGGGGCGACGACGTCCCCGCCCTGCTGGCCCTGTGCCGGGAGCCGCGGCCTTTCGCCCGCTGGACGATGGTCGCCGCCAATCAGGTGTGCGAGCCGGACGACGCCCTCTGCCGCAACCCGGAAGACGCCCGGCTCCTGGCCGAGGCGATCGTCCGCGACGGGCGCGCCGTCGAGGCGGACCGGATCCCCGTGGGATCGCTGCTGATCCCCGCGCTTCGCAATGCGATCCGGGGAAAGGGCTGGATGTCGGTCCGGCCTGCCACCCCCACCCCGACCATCAAGCTGGACGAGCGCTGGAAAGACCCGGCCTCCTGCTTCAACTCGGGCCGCCGCTCCGACTTCCGCCGGGCGGCGCGCAGGGCGAGCGAGTTCGGCGAAGCGACCTTCGAGATATTGTCGCCGGGGGCGGACCAGTTCGATGCCCTGTTCGACGAGGCCATCGGGGTCGAGGCTCGGAGCTGGAAGCGCGAGGCGGGGACCGCGATCGCCGTCGACGGCGCCAAGGAAAGCTGCTTCCGCCATTATTTCCGCTCCGCCTGCGAGCGCGGCGAGTTCCGGATCGCCTTCATGCGCATCGACGGCAAGGCGGTCGCCATGCAGATGGCCCTGGAAAGCCTGGGCTGCTACTGGCTGTTCAAGATCGGCTTCGACGAGAGCTTCGAGCGCTGCTCGCCCGGAACCCTGCTGATGCTCCATACCATCGGATGGGCCGCGAACCGGGAGCTCGAGGCCTATGAGCTGCTCGGCAATCTCGAGCCGTGGATCGCGCAATTCTGGACCCGCGAGCAGCATGACTGCGTCTGGGTCCGGGCCTATCCGTTCAACGCGAGGGGCGCGGCCGCCTTCGCCGCCGACGCCGTCGCGGCGCTGCGCAAGCGGCTGGCGCGGGCCTGATGGCCGGTCCCTGGGCCGCCCTCAGGGCGGCGCGCTACGCTTTCCCCCATATCGTCGAGCGGGTCGTTCCGGGGCCGGGCCCGCGCTCCGCCGCGCGGCGCTGCCGCAAGCTGGAGCGTGCCGGGCTGGCGGCAACCCTGGGCTATTTCCAGTCCCGCGAGGCGCAGCCCGAAGACATCGTCGCCGCCAACGTCGCCGCCGTGAAGCTCCTCGCCGACCGCCGGGGCGACGCCTATCTGTCGGTGAAGGCGCCGCCACTGGCCTTCGATCCCCAATGCCTCCTAACGATCGCCCAGTCCGCCGCGGCCGCCGATCTCGCCCTGATCTTCGACGCCCATGCGCCCAAGGATGCGGAGCGGACCCTGAAGGCCGTTTCGGACCTGCTCGGCGAATTCCCCGGGACCGGCTTCGCTTTGCCCGCCCGGTGGCTGCGGAGCCGGGGGGACGCCGCCGCCTTCCGCGACACCTCCGCCCGAATCCGCCTGGTCAAAGGCGAATGGGCGGATCCGAGCTGGCGAGGGCAGAACGTGGAAGCCAGCTATCTGGCGCTGGCCGCCCGCCTCGCCGGGCGCGCCGCTCCGGTCGCCGTGGCGACTCACGACCCGGGACTCGCCGAGCGCGCGCTGACCCTGCTGCTGGCCGCGGGCACGCCGTGCGAGCTGGAGCAGCTGCGCGGCCTACCCGCGCGGCGCACGATGGCGATCGCAAAGCGCCTGGGTGTGCCTGTTCGAGTCTATGTCCCATTCGGCCCGGGCTGGTGGCCTTATGCCTTGGACAAGGCCCTGGGCCGGCCCTATCTCCTCTCATGGATGATCCGCGACAGGCTCGCCCCCGACAACGCCGGCCGCGAAGCGAAATTTTTACCGCCGGCGGCTATTCCGCGGGGATGAAGCATGAATGGGGGATTGCGTTCGACCGCGCGTTCGAGCTCGAGGTTGCGCCCGCCCTCCCTCCCCGCGCACCGTTCGCGGCCGAGCGTTTCGCCCGCCATATCGACGCCGCCTTCATCGCCGAATGGCAGCAGCTCGCGGCGCACGCGGCGGAGCCGAACAGCTTCCAGGAACCGTGGTTCGCGGCGGCCGGCCTGGAGCATCTCACAGGGGACCAGGACATCAGGCTGGTCGAGGTGCGCAACGAGAGGCTGATCGGAGTGATCCCCCTTTGCGTGCGCAACGATTACGGCCGGATTCCAGCCGCCAATGTGCGTAATTGGCGTCATCATAACGATTTCCTCGGCACTCCGCTGGTTCGCCAGGGCCATGAGGCGGAGTTCTGGCGGACCCTGCTTCTCCACCTCGACGGATCGACATGGGCGGCAGGTTTTCTCCATATCAACGGGCTGGTCGAGAACGGGCCGGTCCATGCCGGGCTGCTCGAGGCTGCCTCGGCGCTCGGGCGGCCGGCACCGATCACCAACCGCCGCATCCGGGCCGCCCTCTCAACCACGCTTTCGCCGGCCGAATATCTCGAGGCGACGGTCCGCAAGAAAAAGCGGAAGGAACTGAAGCGCCTCGCCAACCGCCTGGCGGAGCTCGGCACGGTCACTTCACGGACCTTGCAGTCTGCTGTGGACACCACCTCCTGGTGCGACCACTTCCTGGAGCTCGAGCGCCGCGGCTGGAAGGGCGACGCCGGGTCGGCGCTCGCGTCCCACCCGCCCACCGAGGCCTTTTTCCGAAAGGCGCTTGCCGGAGCCGCGGCGGCCGGCCGCCTGCAGATGAGGCGGCTCGACCTCGACGGCAAGGCGATCGCGATGCTGATCAATTTCCTGGCTCCGCCCGGCAGCTTCTCCTTCAAGATCGCCTATGACGAGGATTATGCCCGCTTCTCGCCTGGGGTGCTTCTCCAGCTGGACAATCTGGATATTCTGGAGCGCGGCGACATCGCCTGGATGGACAGCTGCGCGGCTGAGAACCATCCGATGATCGACAGCCTTTGGGCAGAGCGCCGGACGGTCGTCCGGCTCAGCGTCCCGCTCGCCGGCGCCCGCCGCCGCCTGGCTTTCGCCTGCTGGCGGGCGATTGAGGCGGGCTGGGCCGAGGGCAGGCGCCTATTCGGGAGATTGATGTGAGCCGGTCTTTCGACGAAGCCGCGCTCGCCGCGCTCCGCGATCTTTACCCGCGCCGGGCGGGGCTTCTGGGTCACGGCCTGTGCGGCCACGAGCTACTCACCCTCGAGGCGCTGATCGGACTGTCGCAGCGGATAAGGCCGGTCGACGCGGAGTACAATCGCGGCCACCTCCCCATTGGTCTCGATCCGCAAGCTGTTCCGTCGAACGGCCTGGGGATCGCGGAGACGATAAGGTCGATCGACCATTGCGGCTCGTGGATGGTCCTGAAGTTCATCGAGCAGGACCCGGCCTATCGTGCTCTCCTCCACGACGCGCTCGAGCCACTTCGCGGTACGGTCGGAGCGGTGACGGGCGAGATGCTGAACATGCAGGGATTCATTTTCATCTCCTCGCCCGGAGCCGTCACGCCGTTCCACTTCGACCCCGAGCACAACATCCTCCTGCAGATCCGCGGCCGCAAGACGATGACCGTCTTTCCTGCCCACGATGAACGGTTCGCGGCTTGGGAAAGTCACGAGGCGTTCCACCGGGGCGGGCATCGCAACCTGCCCTGGAGCGACGAGTTCGCGCCCGCCGGCGAAGCGTACGGGCTGGCGCCCGGAGATTCCATCTACGTGCCGGTCAAGGCCCCGCATTGGGTGAAGAACGGCCCGGAGCCCTCGATTTCGCTGTCCATCACCTGGCGCTCCGAATGGAGCTACAACGAATCCTATGCCCACGGCTTCAACCGGTTGCTGCGGCGGACGGGCCTGAAGCCGGGCGCGCCCCGTCCCTTCCCGAAGCGGAACATGGTCAAATCCGTGGCCTATCGGGCCTTCTGCAAGGCACTTCGGATCGAAGCCTGACTCGGGCCGTCGAGCAGGGCGCGGGCCCAACGTTCCGGCGCCGTACTAACCTGGATCAGCACGTTCGTCCCGGAACTAGGCCCTGTTTCCGGGGGTTTAGCGAGGGTCATGACGCCCCCGAACCAGTCAGCGCCCGTGGCCGACGCGCCGACTCAGGATAGCGGCCCCAGCCCCAATATGTTCTTTGCCTCGAAAAGCGATCCCGGCACCCACCAGCTCACGGCTCAGATGGCGGTCGCCGAGGTCGGGGTCTATCGCGGGCCGCATTATTACAGCCATACGCCGATGATCCGGATCCAGCTCGACCTCGGCCGCCTCGAGGAGTGGCCGACCAACCGGATCGCCGGCTTCACCGAGGCCCTGCTCCAACTGATGCCGGGCGTCGGTCGCCACGGCTGCTCGCTCCGGGTGAGGGGCGGCTTCGAGCGGCGGCTTCGCGAGGGCACCTGGCTCGGCCATGTCGCCGAGCATGTCGCGCTCGAGCTCCAGACCCTGGCCGGCTCGCGCGCCGTCCGCGGCAAGACCCGCTCGGTCAAGAACCGGCCGGGCGTCTACAACGTCATGTTCGCCTATAATGAGGAGAAGGTCGGGCTGATGGCCGGGCGCGTCGCGCTCGAGCTGGTCAACTCGCTCCTTCCCAATGATCTTCAGGGGGTCGCCGGCCTCGACCGGATTTACCCAATGGACGGCGAGTTCGAGTTCGAGCGGAGGCTCGACTCGCTCAGGCGGACGGTCCGTCGAACCATCCTCGGGCCGACCACCCGGGCTCTGGTCGATGAGGCGGCGCGGCGCGGGATCCCGATCATGCGCCTCGACGAGAAGAGCCTCATTCAGCTCGGCCACGGCAAGCACCAGCAGAAGATCCGTGCCTCGATCACGGGACGAACCTCGCTGGTCGCGGCCGATCTGGCCGGCGACAAGAACATGACCAAGAAGCTGCTCGACGAGAGCGGCGTCCCCGTGCCCCGCGGAATCGTCGTCCGCGACGTCGAGGAGGCGGTGCGCGGCGCTCGGCGGCTCCGCTACCCGCTGGTTACCAAGCCGCTCGACGGCAATCACGGCCGCGGAGTGACGATCGGGATCATGGACGAGGAGCAGCTCCGCTTCGGCTTCCGCGAGGCCCAGGCCCAGGCCAAGGGCCGCGACGTCATCGTCGAGCAGTTCTTCGCCGGCAACGACCACCGTATCCTGGTGGTCGCCGGCAAGATGATCGCCGTCGCCGAGCGGGTCCCCGCCCAGGTCGCCGGCGACGGGATCAGCACGATCCGCCAGCTCGTCGCCGAGGTTAACCGCGATCCCCGCCGCGGCGAGGGGCATGAGAATGTCATGACGCGGATCCGGATCGACGCCCATGTCGAGGAGTTCCTCGCCCGCGCCGGCCTCACGCCCGACAGCATTCCCGAGGCGGACGAAGTCGTCCAGCTTCGCGCCACCGCCAACCTCTCCACCGGAGGAACGGCCGTGGACCGGACCAACGAAATCCACCCCGACAATGCCGAGATCGCCCGCCGGGCGGCGCTGATCGTCGGCCTCGATGTCTGCGGCGTGGACTTCGTCTGCCCGGACATCGGCCAGTCCGTGCGCGAGACCGGTGGCGGGGTCATCGAGGTCAATGCGGCGCCGGGCCTGAGAATGCATATCGAGCCTTCGGAAGGCGCCCCGCGGGACGTCGCCAAGCCGATCATCCAGATGCTGTTCCCGCGCGGCGGCCGCTCGCGGATCCCGATACTCGCCATCACCGGCACCAACGGCAAGTCGACGGTGGGACGGATGACCAAGCACATCCTTCGCTACACCGGCTGCGCCGTCGGCCTCACCTCCACGACCGGGGTCTATGTCAATGACGTCCTCACCCACGACGGCGACGCCACCGGCCCGAGGAGCGCCCGAATGATCCTGCGCGACCCGACCGTGGAGGTGGCCGTGCTCGAGACGGCGCGCGGCGGTCTGCTTCGCGAGGGGCTCGCCTACGAGCAGGCCGACATCGCCGCCTGCCTCAACGTCACCGCCGATCATCTCGGGCTCAAGGGCATCCACACGGTCGAGGAGCTCGCCAACGTCAAGTCGGTGGTGGTGGAGGCGGTTCGGCGCGACGGCTATTCGGTGCTGAATGCCGACGATCCGCTTGTCGTCCGGATGGCCCGCCGCGCCGGCGGGCGGATCATCTGGTTCTCGCTGTGCGGCGGCGCCGAGATGTCGCCGCTGGTGCGCGAGCATATCGACGAGGGCGGAATGGCCGTGGTGCGCGAGCCCGGGCCCGACGGGGGGACGATCGTCCTCTACGACGAAAGCCGTCGCGACCTCATCATGAAGGCCGGCGACATCCCCGCGACCCTGCACGGAATGGCCGAGTTCAACGTCGCCAACTCCCTCGCGGCCGTCGCCATGGCGCTGGCGCACGGAGTGCCGATCCTCACCATTCGCTCGGCCATGGCCCAGTTCCGCTCGACCTTCGAGCAGAATCCCGGCCGTCTCAACGTCCACGACGCCCACGGCTTCCGGGTCATCGTCGACTACGCCCATAATGCCGCCGGCCTCGAGGCGCTCGGCAAGGTCGTGCGCGGCCTCAGCCACCGCTACAAGAGGACGATCGCCTCCGTCTCGATGGCGGGCGACCGCCGGGACGACGACATCCGCGAGCTGGGCCGGATCGCGGCCGGGATCTTCGACGAGCTGATCTTCCGCGAGGACCCGTCCACGCGCGGCCGCCCGCGCGGCGAGGTGATGCGGCTGCTGAGGGAGGGCGCGCTCGAGGCGGGCCGGACGGACGACCATCTCCATCTCGTCGCCGGCGAGGCCGCCTCGACCGCGGCGGCGCTCGCGATGGGGCGCCCTGGCGACCTCATCGTCGTCACGCCCACCGACGTCCGGGCGGCCTGGCAGCAGGTCAATGACTTCAAGCCCGCGGCCGTCCGGACGGCCAGCCGCGCCCCCTTCGTCGCCGCGGAGTAGTGATGTTCGGAAAAACCGAGGGCCGGTGGGCCCTGATCGTCCATGGCGGGGCGAAGCCTTGGGATGCGGCCGAAGAGGAGGCCAATCGCGACGGCATCCGGCGGGCCGTCGAAGCCGGGGCGGCCGTCCTGGCCGGAGGCGGAAGCGCCCTGGATGGAGTCGAGGCGGCCATCCGGATGCTCGAGGATCTGCCGGTGTTCAACGCCGGTCGCGGCTCCGTCCCCAACGCGGCCGGAGAGATCGAGATGTGCGCGGGGCTGATGGACGGGCGCGACCTCAGTGCCGGCGCGGTCGGAGCCATCAAGCACGTCCGCAATCCCATCGGAGTCGCCCGCCAGTTGCTGGGCGAGAAGGAAGTGCTGCTGGTGGGCGAAGGCGCACTCTCCTTCGCGAAGGAAAAGGGGGTGCCGCTGGCCGGCCACGAGGAGCTGAAAGCGGAGCGGGAGAAGGAAGCCCTGGCCGCCGAAGGCATGCACGACACGGTCGGCGCGGTGGCCCTCGACGCCGGCGGGAACCTCGCCGCGGGCACGTCCACGGGCGGAATCGATGGCCAGAAGGTCGGCCGGATCGGCGACAGCCCGCTTCCGGGGGGCGGGCTTTACGCCGACAACCATATCGGCGCGGTCTCCTTTTCCGGCGACGGCGAGACGATCGCCCGGCTCGCGCTCGCCTCGCGGGTCATGGCCTCGCTCGAGGACGGCGAAGACATGGAGCGGGCGATCTGGAAGTCGGTCGAGAAGCTGCCGGGCACCGGCGGCGCGACGGCCGACGGCGGCGGGATCGGGATCCACAAGGACGGCCGCTTCGGCTGGGCCCACAACAGCCCGATGTTCGCCGTCGCCTATGCCGACAGCGAAATGGATGAACCCAGAATATTTCTGAAGAAGGACGAAGAGAGACGTGGCTGAGGAGCAACGGCGCCGCCAGGGGTGTCTCATCATCATCGGCGGCCATGAGGATCGAGACCCGAAGGGGGAGCGAGCGATCCTTCGCGAGGTGGCGAAGCACGTGCGCGGGGGCAAGCTCGTCCTCGCCACCGTCGCCAGCCATCGGCCGGAAGGCTATTTCGACGAATATGAGAAGGCCTTCGCCGATCTCGGGATCGGCGACCTGGTCGAGCTCTACGTGGAGGAGCGCTCCCAGGCGGGTGACCGCGACAAGCTCTCGGTGCTGGACGACGCCGCCGGCATCTTCTTCTCGGGCGGCGACCAGCTGCGCATCACCAGCCAGATCGGGGACACCGGGATCGAGGCCAAGGTGCGCAGGCTCTATGAGCGCGGCGGAGTCGTGGCGGGCACCTCGGCCGGCGCGTCCGTGATGAGCGAGACGATGCTCGTCAAAGGGACGAGCAAGGAGACCCACCGGATCGGCGACCTCCACATGTCTCCGGGCATGGGCCTGGTTCGAAACGTCATCATCGACCAGCATTTCGCCGAGCGGGGTCGCTTCGGGCGGCTGATCGGCGCCGTTGCCCACAATCCCAGGGTGCTCGGCCTGGGCATCGACGAGGATACGGCAGCGATGGTCGAAAGCGACGTGTTCCGGGTTATCGGAAGCGGGGCGGTCTACGTCGTAGACGGCACGGACGTAAGCTATTGCAACGTCGCCGAGGCCCGCTCCGATTGCGCCCTCTCGATGCACGACGTGCGGGTCCACGTGCTCTCCGACGGCGACTCCTTCGATCTGGAAGCCCGCCGCCCGATCCGTTCCAAGAGCTGATCCCCTCTCTTGCGTCATCCCGGGCCTGACCCGGGTCCATGAACACTGCCGTGCCCAGGCTCCCACAATCGTATTCATGGATTCCGGCCTCGCCGGAATGACGGCTCCGAGGCGGAGCCATCGGGAGGCCCGGCTGTTGAGGGGCCATGTGGGAAAAGCAAAGCCTCGACCTCGGCTCCGGCCGCAGCCTTCACGCCGTCCAGCGCGGGAGGGGGACGGACGTTCTGCTCCTCCACGGCGCGATGACCACGCATCATGACTGGCTGACCGGGCCCGCCGATGCGCTCGCCCGAACCCACCGGGTCACCATCCCCGACCGTCCGGGTCACGGCCTGAGCCGGCGGCCGCGTTTCATCGGCACGCCGCGCGACCAGGCCGGCCAGATCGCGGCCGGGCTCGATCACCTCGGAGTGGGTCCCGTCGTGATCGCCGGCCACAGCTACGGCGCCCTCGTGGCCCTCGCCCTGGCCGAGCGTTTTCCGGAGCGGGTGCGGGCGCTGGTCCTGGTGTCCCCGCTCGCTTTCCCCGAGCCGCGCCTTCTCGAGCATACGATCATGGCGCCGCGCTCCGTGCCCCTCGTCGGCCCGCTCCTGTCGCGCCTCGCCCGCCACAGCGGGTTCGATCGGGCGGCGGTGGAGTGGATCCAGGCGGTCATGTTCTCGCCCGCTGCGATTTCGGCAGCCTGGAAGCAATCTTTCCCCTACGAGCAGGTGCTCGATCCCGACGTGCTGGTGAGCGAAGGGGAAGATTCCGCCTCCATGCTTCCGCTGTCGCCCGCCGGGACGCTCGCTCTTCCAACGATAACATCGCCCGTCCATGTCCTCGTCGGGACCGCCGACCGGGTGGTGGAGCAGGAGCGCCATGGTAAGGCGCTCGCCAGGCTCCTTCCGGACGGCCGCCTTACCCAAGTGGATGGCGCAGGCCACATGCTCCATCACACCCATTCCGAGTTCGTGCTGAACGCCGTGCGCGAGGCCGCCGCGCCCGTCGCCGCATGAGCGTTCCGCAGTCGCCCGGCCTCTTCTGGCCGGTCGGCAAGGGCGGCTACGGCCTTCAGAGCGCTCCGGCCATGGTCGCGATCGTCGAGGCGCTCGCCAAGCGGGCCCGGGCCCAAAGGCCTGGCCGGGCTGGGGGTCGGACCGGAGCAAATTCGCCCCGAGCGGCTCCGCTCATCGCAAGGGCTCGCAACCTGATTCCCGCGCCGTCGTTCTGCCGCTAAGAAGAAGGGATGCGTTTGGACCAGACAGCCCAGTGGCAACCGACCCCGGCCGAGTTTCAGGCCCCGGGAGGTCCACCCCAGCCGCCGCCGCCCGGCCCGCCGAAGCGCGCCTGGTACAACCCGCTCCGCTGGGGCTGGCGGCGGATCGTGCTCGCCTGCCTCGCCTTGTTCATGGTCATTGTCGCCTGGCTGGCGATCACCGCCCCCCTCTCCAAGTCGCTTCAGCCGATCGCCGCGCCCAGCCTCACCCTCGTCTCGGTGGAAGGCGACCCGATCGCCCGGCGCGGGGCCGACATTCGCGAGCCGGTCAGGATCGCCGAACTTCCCAGGCACGTCCCGGCGGCCTTTATCTCGGTCGAGGACCGCGGCTTTCGCGATCATCTCGGGATCAGCATCCGCGGGATCGCCCGGGCCGCCTGGCGCAACCTCGGCGCGGGCGGAGTCCGCGAGGGCGGGAGCACGATCACCCAGCAGCTCGCCAAGATCTCGTTCCTCACCGCCGACCGGACGATGGGCCGGAAGGCCCAGGAGGTCCTGATCGCCTTCTGGCTCGAGGCCTGGCTGACCAAGGACGAGATCCTCGAGCGCTATCTGTCCAACGTCTATCTCGGCGACAACACCTACGGGCTCCGGGCCGCCTCCCATCATTATTTCAGCATTCCGCCAGAGAAGCTCTCGGTGACCCAGGCGGCGATGCTCGCCGGCATGGTCAAGGCGCCGTCGCGCCTCGCCCCGACCCGGAACTACAAGCTCGCCCGGGAGCGGGGGAAGATCGTGATCGCGACGATGATCCGCGCCGGAGTGCTCACCCAGCGCGAAGCCAATCGCCTGAAGCCGCCCAAGCTCCGAGTGGAGCGGCAGAAGGTCGTACCAACCGGGACCTATTTCGCCGACTGGGTCCTGCCCATGGCCCGGGCCCGCGACGAGGCCGGCTATGGCGACGAGGAGGTGCAGACCACGCTCGAGAGCCGGATGCAGAAGCTCGCGCTGGCGACCGTCCGCCGCGCCGGGCTCGGCCGGGCGCAGGTCGCCCTGGTCGCGATGAGGCCCGACGGAAGGGTCGTGGCGATGGTCGGGGGACGGGATTATGCGAAAAGCCCCTTCAACCGGGCGACCCAGGCCCGGCGGCAGCCCGGCTCGGCGTTCAAGCTCTTCGTCTACCTTGCCGCGCTTCGGTCGGGGCTGACTCCCGAAAGCCCCGTCGCCGACACTCCGCTGCGCATCGGCACGTGGCAGCCGAAGAATTACGGCGATCAGTATCGCGGCTCCCTGAGCCTGCGCGATGCGCTCGCTTTGTCGAGCAACGTCGCCGCGGTCCGGCTTTCGGAGCGGGTCGGTCGGCAGAACGTGATCCGGGCTGCCCGCGACCTGGGCGTCAGGAGCCCGCTGAACGACAATCCCAGCCTCGCGCTGGGCACGTCGGGAGTCACTCTGCTCGAGCTGACCTCGGCCTATGCGGCGGTCGCCGCCGGTGCCTTCCCGGTGCGGCCCAAGGGGCTCGAGGACGAGCAGAAGCCGTGGTGGCAGCGCATGTGGAACCAGGCCCGCCCGGGCACGAGCGGCGACCCGGCGTTCGACGATTTGAGGGACATGCTCGGCGCCGTCGTCAGCCAGGGCACCGGCCGGGGCGCGGCGCTTGCCGTCCCCGCCTTCGGCAAGACCGGCACCACCCAGGACAGCCGCGACGCTTTGTTCATCGGCTTCGCCCAGGATCTGGTCGTCGGCGTCTGGGTCGGCAATGACGACAACAGCCCGCTCGCCGGGCAGATTGCCGGCGGCGGCCTGCCCGCCCGGATCTGGCGCGATTTCATGACCCAGGCGGTCGGGACGTCGCCGGCCCAGAAGCTTGCGCCGCCGCTGGCGGCACCGGCTCCGGCGACCAGCTTCAACGGCTCGGTGACCCTGCCGATCGAGGGGACCGGCGGCTACGAGCTGGGCGTCCAGGTGGACGGGAATGGAGTGACCGTCACCGGCGACGGAGTGCCCTTGCCGATCGAGGACCTGCCGTTCCCGCCCCGGGACGAGCGCGAGCCGACCGACAACCCGCGTCGCGAGCCTCGCGACCCAAGGGACGACGCCGGTCCGCCGCCGCGGGAGGACGAGCCTCTGCCGGCGGACGAAGAGGGCCTGTTCTGACCGACGAGAAGGACAAGCTGGCCGAGGAGCGCACCGATCTCGCGCAGGATCGGACGATCCTGGCCAACGAGCGGACCTTCGCAGGATGGATGCGCACCGGCTTCGCGGCCGTGGGTATAGGCCTCGGCTTCCAGGTGCTGTTCCAGGCGATGCAGCCGAGCTGGGTTCCCAAGGCGATCGCCACCGCCTTCCTTCTGGCCGGCGCCTATGTGATCGTGGTCGCGGAGCGGCGAGCGGCCGCGGTGATGGAGCGGTTCGACGACCACAAGGCCGCCGAGTTGCAGCCGATCAACCTCAAGGTGGTCACGTGGACGGCCGTCGCCGCGACCCTTTCGCTGATCGCGGCGATCTGGCTGCTGGAGATGAAGCCGGCTTAGCACGTCGCCCCAGCGCAGGCTGGGGCCCCAGCGGGTGAAAGGCTCGGCGCTTTTCAACCGCCGGGATCCCAGCCTTCGCTGGGATGACGGAAGGCTCAGTAAGTGCGGGTAGGCCGGACCGCCCGGTTGCGGCGGTCCCACAGCTTCTTGGCGACATAGGCGCCGCCGACGGCGAGGCCGAGCGGGCCGAAGGCGCGGCGGGCGATGGCGGGGGCAAGCGCTCCGACGAGGAGGCCGGTGCCGCCGTTATAGCGCCCGGCCAGCTTGCGGCCGAGGACCGCTCCAGCGATTTTGCCGATCATGTAAGCAACTCCTTATATGGGTTCGCAGAGAACAGCGCTGGAAAGGCATCGATGTTCCCTCAATCCAGGAACAGCTCCGCCGCCGCCTCGACGATCGCGTCCACGTCGAGCCGGTATTCTCGATAGAGGTCGGGCAGCGTCCCGGTCTGGCCGAAGCGCTCGATGCCGAGGGGGCTGACCCGTTGGCCGAGGACCCCGCCCAGCCAGGAGAGCGAAGCCGGGGCGCCGTCGAGCAGGGTGACGAGACCGGCGCCCGGCGAGAGCGGCGCGAGCAGCTGCTCCGCATGGGACGGCGCCGTCCCTTTCCCGCCCCAGCGCCCCCGGCGGCGCTCGCTCCACCCGCGGTGAAGCAGGTCCGGCGAGGTGATCGCGAGGAGCCCGAGGCCCGGCACGTCCTCCCTGAGCGCCTCCCAGGCGGCGATCGCCTCGGGCGCGATGGCCCCGGAATAAACCAGAGCCGCTTCCGACCCCGGCCCCGGCTCGCGAAGCCAATAGCCGCCGGCCAGCGCCCCGGCCTTCCAGCTCTCGTCCGGCCGCTCGACCTGGCGGAGGGTCCGGGTGGTGAGTCGAAGATAGACGCTCTCGCCATCCGGATCCTGGATGAGCCGAAAGGCCTCTTCCATGAACAGGGCCAGCTCGTCGGCGAAGGCGGGCTCGTAATGCCTGAGGCCGGGCTGTCCGAGCGCGATGAGCGGCGGGTTGATCGACTGGTGGGCGCCGCCCTCGGGCCCAAGGGTCAGGCCCGAGGGGGTGGCGACGAGCAGGAAGCGCGCGTCCTGGTAGCAGGCGTAGTTGAGGGCATCGAGGCCTCGGGCGATGAACGGATCGTAGACGGTCCCGATCGGGAACAGGCGAGTCCCGAACAGATCGCCGGCGAGGCCCAGGGCGGCGAGCATCAGGAACAGATTGTTCTCCGCAATGCCCAGTTCGACATGCTGGCCGGCCTCGGTCGCGCCCCATTTCTGAGCCGACGGTATCTTGGCCGCCGCGAAGACGTCGGCCAGCTCGCTCCGGCGGAACAGCCCGCGCTGGTTCACCCAAGCGCCGAGATTGGTGGAGACGGTGACGTCCGGCGAGGTGGTGACGATGCGGTCGGCGAGGCCGCCGCCGGCTCGGCTGAGGTCGAGCAGGATCCGGCCGAACGCCGCCTGGGTCGATTGCTCCTCGCCGGCCGGCGCCGGGATCGCCGGGACCTCGACCTGGCGCCAGGGCCGGTCGCGCTTCGCCCGGGCGATCCGGCTGCCCTCGACGAGGGCCCTCGCCGCCTCGGCCGAATTGCCGCCGAGGCCGGCCCAAGGCTCCCACTCCGCCCCTTCCGAAATGCCCATTCGGTCGCGAAGGGCGGCGATCTGACCCGGGTTCATCAGACCGGCATGATTGTCCTTGTGGCCGGCGAAGGGCAGGCCGAAGCCCTTGATCGTATAGGCGATGAACAGGGTCGGCACGTCGTCCTGGGCGCCGTCGAAGGCCTCGACCAGGCTTTCAATGTCGTGGCCGGCGAGGTTGGTCATGAGGGCGGCGAGCGCCTCGTCGTCGCGCGCCTGGATCACCGGCTTCGCCTCCGGCGCCTCCTTGAGCAGGCGCTCCCGCCAGGCCGCTCCGCCGAGATAGGTCAGCGCGGCATAATCGGCATTGCCGCATTGCTCGAGCCAGGCGCAGAGCGCCTCTCCGCCGGGCTCCGCGAAGGCCGATTCAAGCGCCTTCCCATATTTGAGAGTCGCGACCCTCCAGCCGCAGCTCGCGAAAATCTCATCGAAGCGCCGAAACATGCGCTCGGCCGCCGTCGCGTCCAGCGACTGCCGGTTATAATCCACGATCCACCAGCAATTGCGGATGTCGTGCTTATAGGCCTCGATGAGGCATTCGTAGATATTGCCCTCGTCGAGCTCGGCATCGCCCATCAGAGCGACCATCCGGCCGGTGTCTGCCGGCGCCAGCTCGCCATGGGCGACGAGATAATCCTGGACCAGGCTGGCGAAGGCGGTGATCGCGACCCCGAGGCCGACCGACCCGGTCGAGAAATCGACCGGGATCCTGTCCTTCGTCCGGCTCGGATAGCTCTGCATGCCGCCGAAGCCCCGGAAATTCTCGAGCTGCTCGCGGCTCTGGGTGCCGAGCAGATAATGGACGGCGTGGAGCACCGGCCCGGCATGGGGCTTCACCGCCACCTTGTCGTTGGGCCCAAGCGCGTGGAAATAGAGCGCGGCCATGATCGCCGTCATCGAGGCGCAGCTCGCCTGGTGGCCGCCGACCTTGAGCCCGTCCGGGCTCTCGCGCAGATGGTTGGCATTGTGGATCGTCCAGGCGGACAGCCAGCGGAGCCGCTCCTCGAGCAGCCGCAGGGCGTCGAGATCGGGCGCGGAGGTCTTCTTCAGCATGGCGGGCGCCTTAGCGCCGGCGGCCGGAAAGCGACAGTGGGAGAGGCAAAGTTCATGAAGTTCACGATCTCGCGGGTCTCGGGGCCAGTTTGCACTTCCCGCTCCGCGAGCAGGTCGGGAATCAGCCGGAGCGAGCGCGGGCACTGCGCTTTTCCTTCGCATGGTTGAGCGCCGCCACCCAGGCGGCCGTGAAGCTCTCGGCGCCCGGGCGGCTCCTCAGCGCATAAGCGGCGGTGCGGCACTTGCCGACGGAACGCGCCGCCCCGACGAGCGGAACCCCGCGGGCGAGGGCGGCGATGAACCGGAACTGGAGCTCGGGGGGCCAGTCGTCGCGGCGGCCTGCCGGCGGGACGGGGGTGAAAGGGAAGCTTGGTTCATCGGGCATCGTGCCGACATAGCACAATGTGAACAAAAAGAGAACGATAACATTCCGTCATCCCGGCTCAGGCCGGGATCTCGGGGAGACCCGCCGACCCTGTGCGTCCTCAGGTGTCGGCTTTCGCCGGGATGACCTGGGGGTCAGGCGAAGCGGTTGGCGCCTCTTGCCACGCTCATCGCATGGCGCGCCGCCAGTTTCGTCGAGCGGGTGCGCACCGTGTCCAGCGACAGCCATTCGCCGGTAGCGCGCTGGCGAGTCAGCGTGAGCGCAAGATACCCTCGGCGCTGAACGTCGGTCCATCTCAGCGCCGGGTTGCGGGCGCGCAAGGCGCGCGCCAGCACGGCCGGAGCGACTCCCGGCGCATAGGCTTCGAGGCCCGGCGAGGTGACGCTCATCCCGGCGAACTCGGCGCCCGCCGGAGTTCCGTCGAGGTCGAGGTCGAAGGCCCAGCCGTTGTGGCTGTCGCCGGAAAGGACGATCAGGTTGGCGTCGGCGTCCAGGGCCGAGCGGAGCAGTCGGTCGCGGGCGGCGGGATAGCCGTCCCACGCATCGAGGTTGAGAGGAAGGCCGACCTCGGCCGCCGCGGCGCCGACCGCGGTCACCCGCTTGACCTCCTCCGGAGCGTCGGCGCGGAGCCAGGCGCGGGCTTCGGCCGGAAGCGCCCAGCTCCCCATCACCGTCTGCTGGGCGAGGAGCTGCCAGCAAGTCCCCCGCCGGGCCGAAGTCTTAAGCCCCTGGTCAAGCAACGCCTCCTGCCCGAATCCCATCATCGTGCGCTTCGGATCGCGCCAAGGCCCGTCGCGGAAGCGCATCAGCGAGGCCTTGAGATCCTCGCCACGGCGGAGCGCCTCGGCGAACTGGAGCGGGCGGCTGCGCGCCGTCAGGCGGGTCTCCGGCCGGAACAAGGTGGCGAGATCGCCGATCTCGTAGCTTTCCCAGGCATCGTCGGAGACCGGCAGCCATTCGCGATAGGCGCGCTGCGCCGCGTATTTGCGGGTGATCCAGGCGCCTTCCGTGGCGGGATCGTGGTTCTCGGCGCCTCCCGACCAGCTGTCGTTCGCCGTCTCGTGGTCATCCCACATCATCACCATCGGGGCGGAGGCGTGGAGCCGCTGGAGATCGGGATCGGCCCGGTAGGCGGCGAGGCGAAGGCGGTAGTCGGCCAGCGCGACGGCCTCATGGTCGGGATCGAGTTTGCGGCCGGCGACGGCTTCCCTCGCCGAGGGATATTTGCCGCTCTGATATTCGTAGAAATAGTCGCCTAGATGGACGAGCAGGTCGAGGTCGCGGCGGGCGGCGGCGTGGGCGTAGGCGTTGAACCAGCCGTAGGCGAGATTGGCGCAGGAGAAGATGCCGAGCGTGAAGCGGGACGTGCGCCCTTCGGGGAGGGTGCGGGTTCGGCCCGACGCGGCGGCGGGGCCGTCGAGATTGAGGAAGCGGTAGGAATACCAGCGGCCGGGCTCCAGCCCCTCGGCCACCGCCTTGACGCACCAGTCGCTCTCGGCGGTGGCGAGGACGGTGCCCTCCGCGACGACCCGGCGGGGGTCGTCCTCGTCGCGAACCTCCCAGCCCAGCCGGGAGGTGGCGCCGCGTATCGGGACGTGGCGGCTCCACAGCATCACGGAGCGCTGCCCGGGCTCGCCGCTGGCGACTCCGTGGGTGAAGCCGACCCGCGAGGCGATCTGGGCCACGCCCGGCACGGCGAGCGCGCCGAGGCCGAGGGTGCCCGCCTTGAGGAGCAGGCGGCGGTCGAGGTCGAGCGTCATCGCGGGAGTGTGCAGGCGAACTCCCCTCCCTGCAAGGGAGGGGTTGGGGGTGGGTCCGCCGAAGGCGGCCGAAACGGGTCAGCAAAAGTCTCGCTTCACTCGCCTACCCACCCCTGGCCCCTCCCTTCCAGGGAGGGGAGGCTAGAAGGTCCGCAGGTCGGGCGTGGCTATTCCGAAAAACACCGGATCCGGGTGGAACAGCGCCGTCAGAGCGAACGAGATAAGCAGCAAGGCCAAGGCAACGCGACGGCCAAGGGACGGCCTCCTCATGCCTAAGCCAGAAGCTTCAGCGGCGCTTCCACCAGCTTCTTCAAATCCTGCATGAAGTTCGCCGCGTCCCAGCCGTCGACCACCCGGTGGTCGCAGCTGAGCGACAGGTTCATCCGCTTGCGGATCTCGAGCTCGCCGTCGACCACCACCGGCTTCTCCTCCACCTTGTTGACGGCGAGGATCGCGACCTCCGGCCGGTTGATGACCGGGGTCGAGGCGATCCCGCCCATCGGGCCGAGGCTGGAGATGGTGATCGTGGAGCCCGACAATTCCTCCCGGCTCGCCTTGCCGGTCCGCGCGGCCTCGGAGAGTCTCAGGATCTCGCGGGCGATGTCCCAGATGGAGAGCCGGTCGGCATTGCGGATGACCGGGACCATCAGGCCGTTCGGGGTCTGGGTCGCCATGCCCATGTGGACGGCGCCGGACCGGTGGAGGAGATTCTCGTCGTCGTCGTAGCGGGTGTTGATCTGCGGATAATCGGCGAGGGTGCGCGCCATGGCCGTGATCAGGAACGGGAGCATGGTAAGCTTGGGATTGCCGCCGCGGTCCGAGTTCATCATCGAGCGGGTCTGCTCGAGCGCGGTGATGTCATATTCCTCGACCAGGGTGAAATGCGGGATCCGGCGCTTGGCCTCGGCCATGTTCTCGGCGATCTTGCGTCGGAGGCCGACGACCTTGACGGTCTCGTCGGCGCGGCGGGCGCCGCCGGAGCGGGAAACGCCGCCGCCATTGTAGAGGAGGTAGGAGTCGAGGTCGGAGTGGCGGATCCGGTCGCCGGCGAACTTCACCTGGGAAAGGTCGACTCCGAGGTCGCGGGCGCGGGCGCGGACGGCGGGCGAGGCGAGGATCGTCAGCCTGTCCTTGCCCGGCGGCTCGGGCTGGGGGTTGAGGCCGACGAGGTCGCCGGGGTTCACGACCAGCCCCTTATTGTCCTTCGGCGGGTCCGGCTGGGGGTTGAAGCCCTTGGCGTCGCCCGGATTCGCGGGGGCGGTGCCGCCGGCTTCGCTTTGGCGGCGGTCGGGCTCGGCTCTGGGTTCGGCTCGGCGCTCCTCGCCGCCGCGACGGTCTTCGCCGGCGCTCGGGATCGTCGCCACAAGCTCGGGGCGCTCCTCGACCAGGCCATCCCCCAAGGCGACCTCGTCGTGGCGCTTGCCGTCGGCGGAAGTCTCGTCGGCGCCGGGGGAGCCGGTGCCGCCGGCCTCGCTTTCCGTCTCGATCACAACCAGCACCGATCCGATCGGGATCTGGTCGCCGACCTCGCCGGCCAGCTCGAGCACCTTGCCGGCGACCGGGCTCTCCATCTCGACCGTCGCCTTGTCGGTCATCATGTCGGCGAGCTGCTGGTCCTCCTCGACCTCGTCGCCGATCTTGATGTGCCAGGCGACGATCTCGGCCTCGGCAATGCCTTCGCCGATGTCGGGCAGCTTGAATTCGAAGCGCGCCATGCTGTTCCTCTGGTTCAGGCCGTCATTGCGAGGTGCGAAGCGACGAAGCAATCCAGATTCCGGCGCTCCGGCCGCTGGATTGCTTCGCTTCGCTCGCAATGACGGGGGTGGGAGGCGACCATCCCGTCAGTCCTCCAAAGTCTTCTTGAGCGCCAGCCCGAGCCTGACCGGGCCCGGGAAATAGGCCCATTCCATCGAATGCGGGTAAGGCGTGTCCCAGCCGGTGACCCGGGCGACGGGCGCTTCCAGATGGTAGAAGCAGCGCTCCTGGACGAGCGCGCTCAATTCGGCGCCGAAGCCGGCGGTTCGGGTCGCCTCGTGGAGGACGACGCAGCGGCCGGTCTTCTTCACCGAGGCCTCGATCGTCTCGATGTCGACGGGGACGATCGAGCGAAGGTCGATCACCTCGGCGTCGATCCCCTCCGCCGCGGCCGTCGCCAAAGCGACGTGGACCATGGTCCCGTAGGCGAGGATGGTGACCTCCTCGCCCTCCCTGACCACCGCCGCCTTGCCGAGCGGGACGGTGTAATGGCCGTCGGGCACCTCGGCCGCGGGATGCTTGGCCCAGGGGGTGACCGGACGCTCGTAATAGCCGTCGAACGGGCCGTTGTAGATCCTCTTGGGCTCGAAGAAGAGGACCGGGTCCGGATCCTCGATGGCGGCGATGAGCAGGCCCTTGGCGTCATAGGGGTTGGACGGGATAACCGTCTTGATCCCGGCGACATGGGCGAACAGGGCCTCGGGCGACTGGCTGTGGGTCTGGCCGCCGAAGATGCCGCCGCCGTAGGGGGAGCGGACGACCATCGGAAGGCTCCACTCGCCGGCCGAGCGGTAGCGCATCTTGGCCGCCTCGGAGACGATCTGGTCGAAGCCGGGGTAGATATAGTCGGCGAACTGGATCTCGGCGATCGGCTTCAGGCCGTAGGCGGCCATACCGATGGCGACCGCAATGATCCCGTTCTCGGAAATCGGGGCGTCGAACGAGCGGTGCTTGCCGAACTGCTTCTGGAGGCCCTCGGTGACCCGGAACACGCCTCCGAAATAGCCGACGTCCTCGCCGAGCACGACCGTCTTGGGGTCGCGCTTCATCATCACCTTGTGGGCGCTGTTGAGCGCCTGGATCATGTTCATGACCGTCATTTGCGCTTCGCCTCCGCCTCGGCGAGCGCCTGGGCCTGCTGCTCCTTCAAATGCCAGGGGAGCTCGGCGAACACGTCCTCGAACATGGAGCCGATGTCCATATAAGGGTCGGACTGGAGGGTGCCGAGCTTCTCCGCCTCCTTCTGGGCGGCGCGGACCTCGGCATCGAGCGCCTCGTGCTGCGCCCGGTGGCGCTCGTCGTCCCATTCGCCCAGCGCGACGAGGTGCTTCCTGAGCCGCTCGACAGGATCGCCGAGCGGCCAGGCCGCGGCGGCGTTCTGCGGCCGGTAGACGGAGGGGTCGTCGGAGGTGGAATGGCCTTCGACCCGGTAGGTGAAGAACTCGATCAGCGTCGGCCCGAGATTGGAGCGGGCGCGGTCGGCGGCCCATTGGGTCGCGGCGTAGACGGCGAGGGCGTCGTTGCCGTCGACCCTCAGGCCGGCGATCCCATAGCCCACGGCGCGGGCGGCGAAGGTGGTGAGCTCGCCCCCCGCTATCCCGGAGAAGGTCGAGATCGCCCACTGGTTGTTGACGACGTTGAGGATGACCGGCGCGCGATAGACTGCCGCGAAGGTGCAGGCGGCGTGGAAATCGCCCTCCGCGGTCGACCCGTCGCCGATATAGGCGGAGGCGATGCGGCTGTCCCCGGAGATGGCCGACGCCATCGCCCAGCCGACCGCCTGGGAGAATTGGGTCGCGAGGTTCCCCGAGATGGTGAAAAAGCCGTGCGCGTTGGAAGCGTACATGATCGGGAGCTGCCGCCCCTTGAGCGGGTCGCCGCGGTTCGAATAGACCTGGCACATCATCGTACTGAGCGGATAGTCGCGGGCGACGAGGAGGCCCTGCTGGCGGTAGGTGGGGAAGAAGATGTCGTCGCGGTCGAGAGCGTGGGCCCCGGCGACGGCGATCGCCTCCTCGCCGGTCGACTTCATGTAGAAGCTGGTCTTGCCCTGCCGCTGGGCGCGGTACATGCGGTCGTCATAGACCCTGACCATCATCATGTCGCGGAGGATCCGGCGCAACGTGTCGGGATCAAGCTTCGGGTCCCAGGGGCCGACCGCCCGACCGTCCTCGTCGAGCACCCGCACCAGCGAATAGACGAGCTCGTGAGTCTCGGCGGCGGGGGCGGCTGAGTCCGGCCTCCTGACGCTTCCGGCGGCGGGAATCTCGATATGGCTGAAATCGACCTCGTCCCCCGGCCGCGCCGGCGGCTCCGGGACATGGAGTGAGAGCGCCGGCCGGTTCGGGCGCTCGCTTGGTTTCGTCATCCTTGGCCCTGTTCGTTGCGGCTCGGAAGCGCCCGTACCCGGTGTCGCCGCCCTTGTGAAGCGGCGCCCGGCGCGGCACGCTGAAGGCGAAAGGAGCGACACCATGACCTTGTTCCGTCCGATCGCCGCTTTGCTTCTGCTCGTCGCCGGCGCCTGCGCCACCACGCAAACCGACCCGCCCGCGCCGAGCTGGTATGTGATGCGGCATCTGCAGAAGGCGGACGGCCAGGATCCGGCGCTGAGCGACGAGGGCGCGCGCAACGCCCAGCGGCTGGCTTCCTGGTTCGCCGGAGACCGGCCCAGGGCGATCTACGTCAGCACGACCCGGCGGGCCCGCGAGACGGCGACGCCCCTCGCCGCGCGCTTCGGGCTGGCGCCGCGGGAATATGATCCTCGCGACACCCCCGCTTTGGTGGCCCGGCTGCGTTCGGAGACCGGCACGGTGCTGATCGTCGGGCACAGCAACACGGTGCCGGAGATCGTCGCCCAGCTCGGCGGCACCCGGCCCGCCGACCTGGGCGAAGGCGATTATGGCGACATTTTCCGAGTGCGCGGCGACGGCAGCGTCCAAAGGCTGAGCCTGGACAGACCGCTGGTCGACCATGCCGGCCGAGGCTGGCATCCGGGCGGGTGAAAGGCTCGCTGGAGCGGCTCGGGTTGGAGGCGCGGTACACCGTCATGCCAGCGGAGGCTGGCATCCCGGGGCTGAAGGCGCCTCGCTCTTCACCCGCCGGGGCCCCAGCCTTCGCTGGGGCGACGGAGCCGTCCATTCGGGAGCCATGCCTGAGGTGCGGCTGGACTCGCCACCCTGATTAAGTCACCATCCCCGCGACGCCAAAGCCAATATATCCTGGGGGGGATCGGCATGAGCGACGGGGACTATGATCCGACCATCGTGACTCCGGCTCGGCCGACGCTGATCGGCTTCCTGGTCGGCGGGCGGGTTCTGCCCGACCTGGCCGCCCGGGTCGGGATCCGGCTGGCGCGATGGTATGGCAAGCCGTTCCGGTTCCTGCGCTGGGTGATCGCGGCGCGTCACGCCCACGCCGTCGAGATGCTCGGGCGAGACCTGGATTTCGGGATCGCCCCGGTCAACGCGGTCAAGATCGACGAAGTGAATGCCGGGCCGTTCATCCTCGGGATCGATCGTTCGGCGGCGCTGGAGCTGGAGCGCCGCGGCCTCTACGAGGCGCTTGCCGCAATCGACCTCGACCGGCTTCGAGCGGAGACCGAGGCGGACATCGAGTCGGTGCTGGCTCAAATCCCCGCCGGAGGCGAGCTGGACGCGGTCGCGGACTATGCCCGGCCGATCGCGGCGCGAACCGCCCGCCGGCTGTTCGGGCTCCACGCGCCGTCGGAGCGGATGCTGATGGAAGTCGCCCGCTCCGTCTTCAACCACACCTTCATCAACCCGCTCGACAAGGCCGCGATCCGGGAGCGCGGAATCCGGGCCGGAGCCCATATGAAGGCGTGGATCGACGCGGAGATCGCCCGCCGGGACCCGGCCGATCCGGGCGGCGACATGATCGGGCGGCTTCTCTCCCAGGGCCTTCTCGACCGCAAGGCCGTGCAGAGGACCGTCGGAGGAACGTTCGTCGGAGCGATCGACACGACCACCACCGTCGTCGCCAAGCTCATCAAGCTGGCGTCGCGCAATCCCGACATCGAGCTCGGGATGCGCCGCGACTCGGGCGACCTGCACCGCCTCGACGGCTGGTGCCTGGACGCGCTTCGCCTGTGGCCGCACAATCCGGCCATCCTGCGCAGCGCCCTCGCGGACACCGCGATTGCCGGACGGGCGGTCAGGCGCGGCGACCGGGCGGTCGCCTGGACCCAGGCGGCCATGCAGGATTCGAGCCTCGTCGAGGACCCGCGGCGGGTGCGGCCGGACCGGGACCGGTCGATCTATCTCCATTTCGGCGGCGGGCTCCATCCCTGCGCGGGCAGGGCGGTGAACGGCTTCCAGATCCCGCTGCTGGTCGCCGGCCTGGTCGGGCGCGGCCTGGCCCGGACCGGCTCCATCGCCTGGGCGGGCCCGTTCCCCGACCGGCTCCCCGTCACTTTGAGGGAAGGGCCGCGCTGATGGACAGCCTCACCACCATCGTCGTCGCCATTCGCGGCTCCGAAGTCCCCGCCTTCGACTCGGCGATCGACAGGCTCGGCAACCCGGCGGACGCACGGCTGCGCGAGGCTCTGGACCGGCTGGACGCGGACGGCGGCGGCACCCATTTCATGAGCCTGCACGCCATTCCCGGGCCCAACCGAGGCGACTCCCATCTCGTCCTCGAATTCACCGCCGACGGCGGCGAGCGGCGGGCGCTGGAGCGGATCGTGGCCGCGATCGGCCCGGACCTCGAATCGATCTTCCGCCGGGTGCCCGACTGGAGCGACAATGTCGGCCTCCTCGATTACCTTCTCGCCCACCGCCTGAAGGTCGGCCAGGGCCTGTTCGCCAATGCCGGCCTGTGCTTCCCCGGGACCCCCGGGATGAGCGTCGGCCGGATCCGGGGCGAGGCGGAGCTGGCGAAATTCATCGCTCCGCTGATCGACAACGGCCATCCCGACATTCGCCCGATCGACCGGCTGGCGGAGGTTAGAAACGCCGTCGCGGACGAGACCGGCCTCGCCTGGGCGCTCGAGCCCCCGCCGCCGCCGCTCCGGGCTGGATCGAACCCGCCCCTCCTCCGGCTGATCCTCACCTACACACCGCGATTCTTCCCGCAATATATGTGGCCGTTCGGGCTTCTGCTCGCGGCGATCGCCGTCGCGCTCATCCTTTCCACCTCGGGCTGGCCCCTCGTCGCCGGGCTCCTGCTCGCGGCCGCGGGCGTTGCGACTTCGATGTTCGCGACCCTCGCGCTCGTCTATCTCGCGCTTCGCAAGCAGGAGCGCAACGACTGGGCGGACCCCCGATCGCCGGATCCGGCCACCCTTCGCGAGATCAACGCGCGCGAGAATCGCTGCGCCCAGAACCACATGGTCTCGATCACCCGCCGAAAGCCGGGGCCGGTGCGCTGGTTCACGCTGAGGACCGCCTTCTGGTCCGGCCGGATCAACGTCTCCAAAATCTATCCGCCGGGCTTCCTCGGGACGATCGGGACCATCCACGCGGCGCGCTGGGTGACGATCCCCGGAACCCGCCAGCTCGTCTTCTTCTCAAACTACGGCGGCAGCTGGGAGAGCTATCTGGAGGATTTCATCACCGACGCGCATGAGGGCCTGACCGCGGTCTGGTCCAACGCGATCGGCTTCCCCAGGGCGAAGAATTTGTTCCAGCAGGGCGCCACCGACGGCGAGAGGTTCAAGCGCTTCGCCCGGGCGAGCATGCGACCGACCCGTTTCTGGTACAGCGCCTATCCCGATCTCATCACCGACCAGATCCGCCGCAACGCGGACGTCCGCCGCGGCCTCGCCGCCACTCTGACCAACGACGAGGCCATCCAGTGGCTCGCTTTGTTCGGCTCCTATCCGAGACCGGCCGCCAAGCTCCAGACCAGCCAGATCCAGAGCCTCGTCTTCGGCGGCCTCGGCTTCATGCCGCACGGTACCTGCCTGCTCTTCGACCTGCCCGAGGACGAAGGGCGGGCTCGGGCCTTCATGGCGACGCTCTACCCCCGCACCGCCTTCGGCGACGGCCGCAAGCTGAGGCGCGATTCCGTCCTGACCGTCGCTCTGGGCGCCCGGGCGCTGGAGCGCCTGGGCCTACCCGACCGATGCGTAAGCGGCTTCCCACCGGCCTTCCTCGAAGGCATGGGCACGGACGGCCGGGCCCGCATCCTCGGCGATACGGGCGAGGATGCCCCCGAACATTGGCGCTGGGGCCGGCAGTCGAGCGACGTCGCCCTGCTCGTCTACGGAGTCACCGAGGCCGACGTCGCCGCTCTGGACGGCGAGGTCTGCGCCGCCGCCGCCACCGCCGGCATGGCCGGGCCCTACCGGATCCCGCTCGTCCCGGCGAAGAAGCCGGCGATCGAGCCGTTCGGCTTCGTCGACGGGGTCTCCCAGCCGGTGATCCGCGGCACCGACCAGAGCAATCGCTCGAACGACCCCATCCACCTCGTCCAGCCGGGCGAGTTGGTGATCGGCTATCCCGACAATCGCGGCAACCTGCCGCCCCAGCCCGAGCTGTCGCCGCTCGCCGATCCCGGCAACCTGCTCCCGCTCGCCGACGGCAGCCGGGCCTTCGGAACCGCAGTCGTGGAATCACCGCGGGCGATCGCGCGCAACGGCACCTTCCTCGTCATCCGCCAGCTCGAGCAGGACGTCGAGGCCTTCAACGCTTATTGCGAGAAGGAGGCCGTCGCCCTCGCTGCCCGGCTTCCCGAGCCTTACGAGGTCGACTCCGATTTCGTCGCGGCCAAGCTGCTCGGGCGGTGGAAGGACGGCTCCTCGCTGGTCCGCAATCCTTATTATCCCTACGGCCGGGAGGTCGCCCGGAAGGCGCTCAGGGACTCGGCGCGCGAGCCGGCCCTGCTCCCGCCGGCTCAGCCTCCCGAGGCCGAGGAGCCCCAGACCGCCCGGCCCGAGACGGCGCCGGCAGAGGCCACCCCGATCCCGGCGCCGACGGTCGCGAGCAGCCGGCAGGACAACGACTTCCTCTACGGCACCGAGGATCCGCAGGCCCTGCGCTGCCCGGTCGGGGCGCATATCCGCCGGGGCAATCCGCGCGACACCCTCCTGCCCGGCTCGCTCGAGCAGGTGGCGATCTCCAACCGCCACCGGATCCGCCGGGTCGGGAGGCTCTACCGCCAGGGCCCGGGGGAAAAGCCCGGCTTGCTCTTCATGTGCCTCAACGGCGACATCGAGCGGCAGTTCGAGTTCGTCCAGCAGACCTGGCTCGCCAATCCCGGCTTCCAGGGCCTGGCCGGCCAGCAGGACCCGCTGATCGCCGACCGCGCGAGGGGATCGAACGGCTATCTGATCCCGAGCCACGACGGGCCGGCTCGACTGGCGCCCTTGCCGAGCTTCGTCCGGACGCTCGGCGGGGGCTATTTCTTCATGCCGGGACGCAGCTTCCTCGCGTGGCTGGGGGGATTGTAACCCCACTATCCCCCCTCCCTGGAAGGGAGGGGTTGGGGGTGGGTTGGCGAGCGCAGCGAGACTTCTTCAGCCTCGGAGTCTCGGCCGCCTTCGGCGGACCCACCCCCGGCCCCTCCCTTCCAGGGAGGGGAGGTTAGAGATCGATGCAGGCCGCCAGGCTTTCCAGCTTGCGGATCCGCTCCTTCAGGTCCGCAAGCTCGATCCGCTCGACCATGCCGTGGCTCTCGCCGCGGCCCTGAAGGTTGCCGAGCTCCAGCCGCTTGAGATCGAGCCAGCCCTGCCAGCCCTTCAAGGCGGCGAAGAGCAGGATCCCGAGCGCGGTCAGGCCGAAGCCCGCCATCGTCATCATCGTCGTCGCGTCGCTCATCGCTTCCTCCCGTTTTCCATGGCGCCGCCTCAGCGCAGGCTTTCGATCTCGCGCGCCAGGGGCGTGTTCTGGGCGGTCACATAGGTCTCGACCTCCGCCATCCGGCGGTCGATGTCGCGCATCGAGCGGTTGAGCTCGAAGGTCGAGGTGCGAAGCGCCGGCGCGGACGGCTCATCGCCATAGCCGGCGGCCGGGCGCTTCCTGCCGATCAGGGCGGCGGCGACGTAGCCGATCGCTCCCCAGGGGAAGGTTGCGAGAGTCAGGAGCACGACCCCGACCCGAACGAAGGTCGGGTCCCAGTTCATGTGCCTGGCGAGGCCGGAGCAGACTCCGAAGAGGCGGCCGTTGGCCTTGTCGAGATAGAAAGCCTTTTTCATTTTTCCCTCCTTGCGGTTTTTCGTTCGTTGCCGGCTCAGGCGATGCCGGCGGCGGAGCGCGCGGCGACCCTGGCCTTGAGAGCGGCGAGCTCGGATTCGATCTTCTCGGCGTTGCGAAGCTCGGCGATTTCCTCGTCGAGGCCTTTGGGCGGCATGCCAAGCAGCAGTGCATCGGCGCGGCCCTCGGCCTGGTCGACCTGGCGCTCGAGCTGGTCGAAGCGGGAGAAGGCGGCGTCGACCCTCGGGCCGGCCGTCATCTCGCGGAGCCTCGCCCGCTGGTTGGCGCTCTCGAGGCGGCTCTGGGTCGCGCTCTGCCGCATCCGCGCCTCGCGCAGCTTGGCCTGGAGCCGGGCGATGTCGGCCTCCGACGAGCGCATGGCGTCGTCGAGCAGCTCGATCTCGATCCTCAGGCTCTGAGCCATCCCGGCCGCCTTCTGCTTCTCGGTGAGCGCGGCGTGGGCGAGGTCCTCGCGGCCCTTGCTGAGCGCAAGCTCGGCTTTCTCGGCCCAGCTCTCCTGGAGCCTGTCGAACCCGGCGATGCGGGCTCCGATCTCCTTCTGGTCCGCGACGGTCCGGGCCGCATCGGCGCGCACCCCGGCGAGAGTCTCCTCCATCTCGAGGATGATCATCCGGATCATCTTCGCCGGGTCCTCGGCCTTGTCGAGAAGGTCGGAGACATTGGCGGCGACGATGTCGCGGGTGCGGGCGAAGATGCTCATCGGCAGGAACTCCATGAGGCCGAATACGGGCCGGGCCGGACGCTCTCGGCGCTGGCTCCGGGGCCCCTCCGGGCGGCGGGGGCCGCCGGGCCGCGGCGGGATCCGGACCAGCTTGTCGGCGGGCACGAGGATGGTCTCAGGCACGGGCGGAGGCCGCCGGCGCCTGGGCGTAGAGGGCTCCGCCGGTCTCGACCGCCCGGGCCGGCCCGACCGCGGCGCCGACCGACACCGCCGACAGGACGATTGCTAGGACCGCCGCGGCGGCATTCTCAGTGATCTTGCGATAGTTGAACATTTCCCTGCTCCTTGAACCTGTTGCTCCCCCGCTCGAAGCGGTTGCCGACATGATTACAAGGGGCGTGCCAAGTGCAGGAAATGGCGGGAAACTGCGGAAAATGGGGTCGGGCGGGGGATTCTGTCGCGCCGATGAACGCCTAGGGTTGGGAAATTACGCCAAGGGTTGGGAGCCACGTCGTCCCAGCGAAGGCTGGGACCCCAGGGGGTGAAGGGTGCGGCGCTTTTCACCCGCCGGGGCCCCAGCCTCCGCTGGGGCGACGATCAGGCCCGGGCCCGCGCCACCATGCGCTGCAGGGTGGCACGCCGGCACCTTGGCCCGCGAGTCCCGTCGAGGATCTTGGCGCCGGCCATGAAGACCGCGCCGCTGCAGGCGGCGAAGAGGAGCCAGCCGCCGAAGCCGGGATATTGCTCCAGATAGTGAACGCCCCTTGTGACCCCTCCGACGGCGAGCGCGTAGATGACGGCCCAGGCTTCGAGCCGGGTCTTAATGACGAAAAGTCTTAAGGCCTTCTTCAGCATGCCCGTTCATCAGCAAGAGCCGGGCCAATGGCGGAAAAGTGCGGTTTCCGGGTGGAGGCGGCGGCGGGTGTGTAAACGATTCCGGCAGATGCGCCGTCATTTCAGCTCCACCCACGTCGGCGCGTGGTCGCTGGCCTTGTCCTTCGCCCTCGCCTCGCGGTCGACTCCCGCCGCCTTGAGGCGCTTCGCCGCGGGCGGGTTGAGCAGCAAATGGTCGATCCGGATGCCCGCGTTGCGGGCGAAGGCGTTGCGCCAATAGTCCCAGAAGGTGAAGATGGGCTCGTCGGGGTGGAGGTGGCGGAGCGCGTCGGTCCAGCCCTGGCCGACGAGCCGCTCATATTGCGCCTGGGGCTCGGGCTGCATCAGGGCGTCGTCCATCCAGCGCTCGGGCTTGTAGGCATCCATGCCCGTCGGGGTCGGGATGATGTTGTAATCGCCGGCGAGCACCACCGGCTCGCTCAATCCGATCAGCTCAGAGGCCCGGGCGATCAGCCTTTCGTTCCAGGCGAGCTTGTAGTCGAACTTGGGCCCCGGGTGCGGGTTGCCGTTGGGGGCGTAGAGGCCGCCGATCAGGATTCCGCAGACGGCCGCCTCGATGTAGCGGCTCTGGGCGTCGTCCGGATCGCCGGCAAGGCCTCGGCAGGTCTCGACCGGCTCGCAGTCGCGGCCGAGGATGGCGACCCCGTTCCAGCGCTGCTGGCCGTGCCAGATCGCGCCGTAGCCCGCCTTCTCGATCGCCCGGGCCGGGAATTTCTCGTCCGGCGCCTTGAGCTCCTGAAGGCAGACGGCGTCGGGCTTGGCCTCCTCGAGCCATTCGAGAAGCACGGGAAGTCGGCCGTTCACTCCGTTGACGTTGAAGGTGGCGATGCGCATCCCGTCCGAAAGCGTACGCCTGGCGACCGGTTCCGAACGTGAGCAAGAGCGGTCAACCCGAAGGAATGGCGGATTTCCGCCAAGTCTTTACGTGGCGCGGATTTTGCTTACGATTACATTTGTGATCGACTCGACACCTTTCTACCTGATGCGGGACCATGGCGAGGGCGAGCGCCTGCCGCTTAGGCACGGCTGCGTGGTGCTTTCGCGGCTCGAGGGCGGTCGAAGCCTGGTTCGGGCGCTGGCGCCTTCGGTGAAGTTCGTCCTCAGCGGCGAGGAGGTCTACAAGATCGACGGTCGTGCCCGCGCCGTGAAGCCGGGGCGATTCCTGCTTGTCGAGGCCGGGACGGAGTTCGAGGTCTCGACCCCGCGGCCGGACGAGACCGTTGGGCTGTGCGTCTATCTCGGGGTCGATGCGGCGCCGACCCTCGACCGCGGCCCGCTCGGGCGGGTGATCGAGGGCTGCGGCGCCGAGCCGCTGTCCCCGCTCCTGTCGCGCTACGCCCGGCTGCTCGCGTCGCGCCCGGAGGCGGGCCCCGCGCTGGCCTCGAAGATCGTCCAGCAGGTGACGGCCGGGGCGGAGGATTATCTTTCCACCTTCGCCAGCCGGCTCGAGCGGCTGAGCAGCCTCAAGCGCTCGACCCGGATCGAAACCCTGCAAAGGATCGAGCGCGCCCGGGCCTTCATCCACGACCATCAGGACCGCGCCCTCACCCTCGACGATATCGCCGCACGCGCGGCGCTGTCGCGATTCCACCTCAGCCGGAGCTTCGCCGAGGTGCACGGGCTGCCGCCGCTCGCCTATCACCGCAGGCTTAGGCTGGAAGGCGCGGCCCGGCTGCTCAGGGACGGGGCGGCCTCGCCCACCGAGCTCGCCGACCGGCTCGGCTACGCCTCGCTGAGCGCCTTCACCCGGGCCTTCCGCCAGGCCTATGGCGTGCCGCCGAGCCGGGCGCAGTGAAATCCTCCCCATCGTAGACGGGGAGGGGGACCATGCGAAGCATGGTGGAGGGGTAGCTCGCGCAGGCTTCTGCCAGCTACCCCTCCACCACCCTACGGGTGGTCCCCCTCCCCCTCCGCTTCGCGGACGGGGAGGATGCGGACGGAATTCGCCCCGAACTCCAGCTTCGCCGTGAGCAGGGCCCGGAAGACGTTGTAGCCGCCGGTGCCGGGGTGGAAGGCGTGGAAGAAGAGCTGGGGCTTGCCGTCGAGGCCGGGCGCGACCGAGGCATGGCCGGGCGCGGTCCACGCCCTGGTCGAGCGAAGCAGCGGCTCGGGCTGCTTGACGTACGGGCCGAGCGGGTGGTCGGCGACGGCGACCCCGATGCCGTAGGCCGGGGTCGAGAAATCGTTGCCGGCGTAGAAGAGCCAGTAGCGGCCCTGCTGGAGCGTGACCCAGGGGCCCTCGATCAGATGCCCCTCCCAGTCGAGGTCGTTCTCGAGCACCACTGTCGGCTCGCCGAGGAAGGAGGCGCCGTCCTCGCCGATCCGCTGGGCGTAGATCGGAGTCCGCATCGCCTGGAGGATAGCCCCGGCCAGCCCGAATTCCTCGAGCGCGGCCTTGACCGGGACCCAGTTGGCGAGCGCCGCCTCGATCAGCGGCTGCATCAGGAAGAAGCGCTCCATCGGCCGGCGGCCGTTGGCCCATGCGACGACGGCGGCCGCGAAGGCGGCGGTGCGCCGGTCCTCCTCGCGCGAGAACAGGCGCTCGATCAGCTCCGGCCGGTCGCGAAGCAGGGTCGCGAGCGGGCGCGGCCAGACGCCGTTGGTATCGGCCTTCCAGAACAGGAAGGGCTGGCCGTCACGATCGATGAAGATGTGCGAATCGATGACCCCGCCGCTCAGCAGCGGCTTGCCCGGATCGTCCGGCGCACCGGTGGTGTTGACGGCATGGCCGGCGATGAGGGGCCGGCCGAGGTCGCGCCAGGGCCCCAGCGGGCTGTCGCTCCTGGCGAGGCCGATGGCGAGGGCGTTGGAGCGTTGCCGGGCGCTGTAGACCAGCCAATATTCGTCGCCGACCCTGGCCATTTCCGGGGCCCAGAAATCGGCGACCTTGACGCCGGTCGCGGTCCATTCGGGGGCGTGACCTTCCGGGAAGACGAACCCTTCATGGTGCCAATGCTCGAGGTCGTCGGAGCGAAGGATCGGGAAGGCGTCCGGGGCGTCGTTCGAGGTGGCGACGAGGATGTAGCCTTCGTCCGTCTTGAGCACGGCCGGGTCGCCATAGCCGGCGAGGATCCTGGGCGAGACGTTGTCGGTGAGCAGCGGGCGCCACTCGACGTCCGGCTCGGGAGCCTTGGCGGGCTCGGCGAAGGCATGGGGGACCCGGGTGCCCCAGTCGCTCGCAAGCTCGCGGTAGAATGCGGCATAATCGCCCTGGCGGCCGCCCGCGACACGGTAGGTGCGGGCTTCCGGCGCACCGGCGGTGCGGATCTCGAAGCGGGTCCCCTCCCCATCCTCGGCGGCGTGGATCTCGAAGGCGAATCGTGCATTTTCCGACATCGGCGGGCGGTTAGCCGCCTCGCAATCGTCAGACAAATACATTAGTTTGGAATCGCTTGACGGCAGGACGATTTGAGATGGCGACGGCGGCACAAATCCAGGAGCAGGACTATGACACGGGCGCGATCATGGGCGCGCTCTACGGCGACGGCTTCACGGCTCTGAAGGGCGCCTTCACTCGCGCCTGGGCTCAGCGGATGCGGGAGGATATCGGCGTGCTGTTCGAGGAGGCGCAGAAGGTGCCCGGCGGCGCCCTGCCCCGTGGCCCGCAGCGCTGGTATGTCGAGGTGAATCCGGAGCGGATCAGGGGCTTCGTCGACATCGCCACCCATCCCTGGTTCGTCGCGGTATGCGAGTCGGTTCTCGGGCCCGAGTACAGGATCGTCGAGGTCGGCTTCGACATCCCCTTCCCGGGCGCCGCGGACCAGCCGTGGCACCGCGATTTCCCGGCCCCGGAAGCGACGCTCAGGGGCCGGCGGCTCAACTCCCTCGCCTTCAACCTGACGGCCGTGGACACGAGGCCCGAGCACGGCGCCTTCGAGATCGCGCCGGGGACCCAGTGGGACGATCTGACCGGCTGCAGGGACGGCATGTTCCCGCCCAAGGAATTGTGGCCGCGCTATATTTCGAGGAAGCAGTCGAAGCTCGCCCAGATGGGCGACATCTCCGCCCGCTCGGCGCTGACCGTCCACCGGGGCACCGCGAACCGCTCCCAGGAGTGGCGGCCGGTGCTGGTGGTCGGGGTGGACGCGCCCGACGCGACCAATGCGGGGCACCACGATCTGCAGGTCACGAGGGCCTATCTGGATTCGCTTCCGCCGCGGGTTCGCGACCATCTCACCTTCCGGGTGACCGACGAGCTCAAGCCGGTCCTGCAGCACCACGTCATCGAGGGGCTCCTCGAGCCCGAATATTGAATTCCTCCCCGAGCTTGCTCGGGGAGGGGGACCGGCGCGTAGCGCCGTGGTGGAGGGGCAATCGGACTCCGCCCGCCCTCCACCGCGCTTCGCGCGGCCCCCTCCCCCAGGCAAGCTGGGGGAGGAATTACAGGGGGATCACGTCCACCCGCATCGACAGCGACATCGACTCCCCCGGCTCCAGCACCCGCATACCGAGCTCGCCCCACCTCTCCTCCGGCTCGTTCAGCGCCGCATTGGCATGGGTCACCGGCTCGGCGACATAGAGGCCGCCCGAGGCCGGCGAATAGAGCTGGAAGAAGCGGGCCTCGGGCGAGGATATCTCGATCCGGAACGGAAGGGCCGGATCGGTGATCACGGCCCGGCCGCTCCAGCCGCCGAAGCCGTGATCCAGCCCCTGCCCGCAGACGAGCCGGTCGCGAAGGTCGAAGCGGCCGAGCGCCGGCACCTGCTCGACCGGGAGCACCTTATCGTCGATGGTCCAGACGCTCTCGACCCCCGTGTCGAGCCGGGTCCGCGGCGTGCAGGGGAGGAAGGGATGCTGCCCGAGCCCGCAGGGCATTGGCCCGCCGGAAAGGTTGGTGCAGGCAAGATCGAGGCTGAGCCCCCCCTCGTCGAGGGCGAAGCTCTGCCGCGCCTCATAGTCCCACGGCCATTCGCCGGCCGCATGACGGTAGACGAGCCCGGCCGCGTCGGCGCCGAGACTTTCGACGTCCCATCGCCCGAGCCAGCCCTGCCCGTGCAGCGGGCTCGGGTCCGGCGGCATATTTCGCGCGAGTGTGACCGTCCTGCCACGGAAGCGAAAGCGGCCCCTACGAACGCGGTTGACGAACGGCACCAGCGGGAAGCTGGCCGGCGCCGCGGGCGACGGATCCGCTTCGTCCATCGCACGGAAAATCGGTATGCTGGAGCCACTTACCGCGCAGCATTCGAAGCTGGCGATGCTCCCGCCGCGAGCCGGGGCGAGGCGCAGCGAGAGGGATCCCGCGCGCAATTCGGGAAGGGAATCGCAAGCCATAAGTGAACGCTGCAATACGCGCGCATTCAGCGATGCGAAACTCTCCTGTGGGTAAATGTAAATTAGCCTTGCAGCGCGATTCCGCGGCGAGCTAACAAACGCCCGGGGAATTACCGGGAGGGGTTGTGTGATGAGTAGACGAGTCAAAGATTTTATCGAGGTGAAGGACCTCGGCTCGCTCGACGCGCTGATCGAGCGGCTGCAGGAAGTGCGCTCCAGCCTTCCGTCGGGAGCGGAGCCGGAAGTGAAGATGCGTGGGGACGACATCTTCGGCCGGCACATCTGCGTCAGCTACTTCCGGCCGCAGACGGCCGAGGAGGCCGAGTGCGACGCGCGCTACGCCGAGGCCTATCGCGAATCCCGCGAACGCGAGCTCAACCGGCTTCACGACGAGCTGGGCTTCTGCCCGGTGCCGGCTCGGCGGCAGGGCAAATTGCGCATCGTCGCCTAAGTTCTGCCTCCCCATCGAAGATGGGGAGGCAAATCTCACCATTCCGCGAAACTGCCGTCCTGGTGGCGCCAGATGGGGTTGCGCCAGCGGTGGCGGTCCTTGTCCGCCTCGCGCACCGCGGCCTCGTCTATGTCGATTCCGAGCCCGGGGCCCTGCGGAACGGCGAGCCAGCCCTCCGTCGCGGTGAGCGGCGCCGGATCCTTGCAGAAGGTGTAGAGATCGCCACCGACATTGTAGTGGATCCCGAGCGACATCTCCTGTAGGGCGACGTTCGGCGCGGTCGCGGCGACCTGGAGGCAGGCGGCCAGCGCCAGCGGCCCGAGCGGGCAGTGGGGGGCGACCGCGACGTCATAGGCCTCGGCCATGGCGGCGATCCGCCGTCCCTCCAAAATCCCGCCGCAATGGCTGAGGTCGGGCTGGATGATGTCGACCGCTCCCGCCTCGAAGAAGGGCTTGAAGTCCCAGCGAGAATGAAGCCGCTCGCCGAGCGCGATCGGGGTCGAGACGAGCTGCGCGAGCTGGGCCAGGCCTTCGGGATTCTCGGACAGCAGGGGCTCCTCGATGAACAGCAGGCCGAGCGGCTCGAGCGCCCTGGCGAGCTGCTTGGCCATCGGCCGGTGGACCCGGCCGTGGAAGTCGAGGCCGACGTCCATCCCCGCCCCCTGCGCCGCCTCGACCCGGGCGACGACTTCGTCGAACGCCTTGGGCGTGCCGATCCAGCCGAGCTCGGCGGTCGCGTTCATCTTGACCGCTCCGAAGCCCTGCCCGCGCCGGGCGGCGGCCGCCTCTCCGATCTCGTCGGGCCGGTCGCCGCCGATCCAGGCGTAGGCGCGCACCCGGTCGCGCACCCGCCCGCCCATCATCTCCCAGGCTGGAAGCCCGAGCGCCCTGCCCTTCAGGTCCCACAAGGCCTGCTCGAGCCCCGCCAGGGCCGACATCAGGACCGGGCCGCCGCGGTAGAAGCCGCCGCGATAGCCGATCTGGAAGACGTCCTCGATCCGGAAGGGATCGTGGCCGAGGAATCGGTCGCGAAGCGCCTCGAAGGCGCCGTCGACCGCCTCGGCCCAGCCCTCCAGGCTCGCCTCGCCCCAGCCGACCGCGCCCTCGTCCGCCTCGACCCGGACGAACAGCCAGCGCGGGGGGACGTAGAAGGTCTCGATTCTGGCGATTTTCATGTCTCTACCTCTATGCGTCCTTCACTACGGGCCCTCCCCCTCGCTCAAGCCCTACTCAGGATGAGCGGTGGGGATAGCGCTCCGACCGCTCATCCTGAGTAGCCGTTGCGCCTGGCGAAACGGCGTGCCGAAGGACGGATGCCGGGGGCGGATCATACCGTCTCCTCCGGATTGGTGGGCTCGGTGACGAAGCCCTTGAGGTGCCTGACCGCTTCCTCCTTCTGCTCGCGCGCCAGGCCGCGGTCCCATTGCGACGGCGGCACGATCGGAACCGACAGGCAAAGACTCGACGCGGGCAGGACGTCGCGCCAGTCGGAGATCAGCTTCTTGTAGGCCCGGCCGACGTTACGGATGTTGCGGTCCAGATCGTAAAGGCCGAGCGGGTTGACGTTGCCGTTCTGCTCGCGAAGCGCCGTGTCCCAGTCGACCTGGTCGGTGAGCGAATACCAGGTGAAGCCGACGGTCGGGATCCCGACGTTGCGGATCCTGAGCACGTTGGCCCATTCCTTCCACAGCCATTGGACAGCCTCGTCGCCTTTCGGGCCCTCCCTAAGGTTGGTCTCGGTATGCATGACCGGAAGGCGGTAGCGGTTGTAATATTGCCGGGTGATCTCGCTATAGCCGAACACCTCTCCCGAGCTCTCCGTATGACCGTCGGCATAGACCCGATGCTCATTGGTCATGTAATAATCGTTGCCGAGGATGCAGTGCTGCTTCAGCCGGTGGTTGAGGAAGAAATGATACTCCTCGCGGGTCATTCCGTTGTCCATGAGATATTCGTACATCTCGCTGTCGACGCGGCGCCCGTAGTTGAGGTCGAGGCTGAGAAAGCGGCGGGAGTTCATCAGCTCCGCCTTGCCGATCGCCGGCGGGCTGTCGGCATGGAAATATTCCGAGCTCTCCGACTGGATGAAGATGGCGTCGGGCCGCCGCTTCAATATCTCGATCATCGCCAGGACGTTGGCCTTGACGATGTGCTTGAGCGCGGTGACGAAGCTCCGGTCGTCGGTCGCCTGCTCGTTCCACCAGCCATATTTGGCCGAGAAGATGGCGCAGATGAACATCTCATTCACCGGCGTGTAGAGCTGCACCCACGGGAAGCGATCGGCGAAGGCGCCGGCATAGGTGGCGAAGAGCTGCGGGAAATCCGGGTTCTGGAAATTGCCGACCCAGTCCGGGACCCCGAAGTGGCACAGGTCCACGATCGGCGTGATGTTGCGCCGCTTCAGCTCGGCGAAGCTCATGTCGGCGAATTCCCAGTCATGCTTGCCGGGGCCGAGCAGGGTCCGGTGGAGCGGCGGGCCGTAGCGGAGGAAATGGATTCCCAGCTCGTCGATACAGTCGAAGTCGGTTCGCCAGTGCCGGTAATGGCCGCACGCCTCCATCTGGTCGACGCGGGTGCGGCCGCCGTTGATGGTGGGGATGCTGTTCTCGATGCCCGTGGCGAAGATGAAATTGGCTATGGAACCCTCCCGCGGGTGTTGCGCGCTGTCACGGGCTAACGTGCGGGCGGCGGCGGTGCCAGCCTCGAACGCGCTCGAGGGCGAAAAAGACGAGCGGCCGTGAAAGTTGCGTGACGGACGGACCCGGACGGGGCTAATCGCACCGCCATGGACATGCGCTGGGCTGAAGGTTTCATCGCCGTCGACTGGGGCACGACCAACCGGCGCGCCTGGCGGCTGGGCCGCGACGGCAAGGTCGTCGCGGAGATGGAGGACGATCGCGGGATCCTTGCCGTCCCCAAGGGGGGCTTCCATGAGGCCGTCGGCGAGGTCCGGGCCAGGCTCGGCGACCTGCCGATGCTGATGGCCGGCATGGTCGGCTCCAACCGCGGCTGGATCGAGGCGCCCTACGTCTCCTGCCCGGCCGGCCTACCCGAGCTTGCCGCCCGGCTCTGCTGGATCGAGGGGGAGCGGGCGGCGATCGTCCCCGGGGTCGCCCACGATTCCGATGGAGCCGCCGACGTCATGCGCGGCGAGGAAGTGCAGCTGCTCGGCGCCTATGCGGAAGGCTGGATCGGTCCCGATTCGGCGCTCTGCCACCCGGGCACGCACAATAAATGGGCGCGGCTCGAGGACGGACGGATCGCGGCGTTCCGGACGGTGATGACGGGCGAGCTGTTCAGCCTCCTGAAGGAGCACAGCATCCTTTCCGACCTTCTCGCCGCGCCGGCCGAGCCGGGACCCGTTTTCGAGGCCGGAGTCCGGCACGGGCTTCGGGAGGACGATCTCACCGCCGAACTGTTCTCGGTCCGCGCCCGCACCCTGCTCGGCAAGGCGTCGAGGGAGGAGGCGGCGGCCTATGTCAGCGGCCTTCTGATCGGCGCCGACCTCAAGGTCGGCCTGCCGCTGGCCGGCGAGGGCGAGATCGTCGCCATGGGCCGCCCCGAGCTCACCCGGCTCTTTCGCTCGGCCCTGGACGTGGCCGGGCGGCCGTCCCGGGACGTGGACGGGGAAGCCGCTTTCCTGGCGGGCATTCGTCACCTTGCGGAGCTGTTGCGATGAATCCTTCCGAAGAGCTGGGCCTGAGGCTAAGCGAATGCCCGCTGGTCGCGATCATCCGGGGCGTCACGCCCGGCGAGGCGGAGGCGATCGGAAGCGCCATCTTCGAGGCCGGGATCCGGATCATCGAGGTGCCGCTCAACTCGCCCGAGCCCCTTCGCAGCATCCAGACCCTGGCGCGCCTCTTCGGCGACTCCGCGCTGATCGGGGCGGGAACGGTGCTGGACCCGGCCGACGTCGCCCGGGTGGAGGAGGCCGGCGGGCGGGTCATCGTCTCGCCCAACACGTTCGAGCCGGTGATCGCTGCGGCGGCGGCGGCGGGACTGGTGTCGCTGCCCGGGTTCTTCACTCCGTCGGAGGCCTTCATCGCGCTTCGCGCCGGAGCGACAGGGTTGAAGCTTTTCCCGGCCGAGGGCGCGTCGCCGGCGGTGATAAGGGCGCAGCGCGCGGTGCTTCCCAGGGACGTGCCGGTGCTCGTCGTCGGCGGTGTCAGCCCCGGCAATATGCAGCCCTGGCTCGACGCCGGGGCTCAGGGCTTCGGCCTCGGCTCGGGGCTGTACAGGCCCGGCCAGTCGGCGCAGGAGACAGCGGCGAAGGCGAATGCCTATGTCGGGGGGCTGAGCGGGGTCTCGCCGCTCGACGAGATGTAGGGAAGCAATTCCTCCTCAGCTTGCTGGGGGAGGAATTATGAGCCCAGCGCCGCTTCCGCCTTGGCGAAGGCCGCCTCGTCGTCGACGTCGAGCCACCAGCGTCCGCCGCAATCGCGAACGAAGGCCCGGCCGGAGTCGGCAAGCGCCTGGACCCCTTCGGAAAGCGAGCCCGTGCCTCCGGCGGCGGCCGAAGCCCGGAGCGCCTCGAGCAGGGCCGGCCCTGCTATGAAGATCCCGGTGTCGACGGCGTCGTAAGCCGGCAAGGTCTTGCCGATGGCGAGGATCCGGCCGCCCTCGCCCACCTCGATCTTCGTGGCATCATCGAGATCGAGCAGCGGGTTGCCGATCGCGAAGTCGGCGGCCAGGGTCAGCGCCGCTCCGCCCCGGTCCGCCGCGATCATGTCGCCAAGGATCGCCGGATCGAAGAGATGGTCCGACATCAGCAGGATGAACTCGCCGCCCAGCCGGGGCTCGGCGGCGAGGACGGAGAGACCGTTGGGGCGCTCCCAATCCTCGTTGCGGACGGTCTCGATCGAGAAGCCGCCGCGCTGCCCCAGATCGGCGAGAAAATGCTCGAGCGGCGCCGCTTCATAGCCGGCGACGACGACGAATCCGCTCGCGCCTCCGGCCGCGGCCCGGCGCACCACATGCTCGATCAGCGGCAGTCCGGCGACCCGGGCCAGCGGCTTGGAGGGGGCGATGCTGCGCAGCCGGGTCCCCTGCCCCGCGGCGATGATCAGGCATTTCATCGGCCATGCCTTAGACAGCGGGACGGCCGCTTGCGAGGGGGCAAGTCTGGCAAAGCCGGGCACACGAACCTACTTAGGGGAGGACCGGGAGCCGAAAGATGCGCAAGACCCTGACCCTGATATCGCTCGCCCTCGCGGCTGCGGCCGCGCCCGCGGCGGCCAAGGAGCGGAACGGCGAAACCGTCATCCCCTTCATGAGCAGCCTGAACGCGGTCGAATGGAAGGCGGCTTCCGACGATTCGCTTTACCTTAGGGGCCCCCGGGGCGAATGGTATTTCATCCGGACGATGAACCGCTGCTCGCGCCTGAGGAGCTCGCCGGGGATCGGGTTCCAGACTTCGGCCGGCGGTCAGCTCGACCGCCACGGAGCGATCCTCGTCCAGGGCGTCCGCTGCCCGGTCGAGAGCATCGTCCGATCGGACGGGCCGCCGAGGAAGGCTCGCAAGGCCGGCTGATCTGCGCGGGGATGACGGGCAAAGAAAAAGGCCGCCGCGACCCTGGGTCGCGGCGGCCTTCTTTCTCGGTCCGCCGGATCAGAAGCCCATGGTCAGGGTCGCGCTGATCGTGCGCGGAGCGCCGACCTGAACGAAGGGAGGGGCGCCGTAGGCGGTAATCCCGCCATTGGCGATTCCGCCCGGGCAGCCCGCGACCACGGCGCAGCGGGTGATGCTCTGGTTGAGGGACCCGCCGAACCCGCCGACATAGAATTGGTCGAACAAATTGTAGACGTTGAACTGGAGGTGGCTCCGCTCGAGGCCGAAATCGGCGAGGCTGACGCGAGCGTCCAGGTTGACCAGCCAATAGGCCGGCGCGGCCGCCGGGAACACGACCGTGTCCACGCCGGCGCCGGCGCCGACGAAGGCCCGGACCGGCTCGTTGGTGTCGTAGACGAAGCGCGGGCCGGTCCGCTTGGCGGTGACGCCCAGCTCGAACGGGCCGACGTTGCCGCGGACGGTGCCGCCGAACGTGTATTTCGGAGCGCCCGATTCGCGCTTGCCCGCGGTCGGGGCGAAGATCGGAGCATTGAGCGCCGTGCAGCCGGGGACGAAGCCGACCTGACCGGCCGTGCACTCGCCGATGATCAGGTCGTCCTTGATCTCCGACTTCAGGTAGGAGCCGAACAGGTAGATGTTCAGCTGCTTCATCGGCTGGTACGAAACATAGCCGTCGAGGCCGTATTTATCGACCGTTCCCAGGTTGCGGAACGTGCTGACGTTCAGCTCCGGATCGAAGGCCGAGGCGGTACGGTCCGTGTAGCGGTTGAAGAAGGCGCCGATCTGAGCCTGGATCAGACGACTGCGGTAGCGGATACCGGAGTCGAAATTGTCGGTCTTCTCCGGATTGGGCGAGGCCGAGGCGGTGCCCGGAGCGAAGAAGAAGGCGTTGTAGAGATTGTCGGTGCTCGGCACCGACAGGCCCTTCGCGTAATTGGCGAAGATGCTCATCCGCGGCATGAAATCGTAGGTGAAGCCGATGTTGGGCAGGAGGGCATTATATTTGAAGACCCGCTGCTGCGGCCCCTGCACCGTGGGATTGAGCGTGGCGTAGGTCGCGTAGCGCGGGTCGTCCCGGCCGAAGCACTCCACGAAGGTGGGCGAGCTGGCGGCGCAGAAATTGTTCAGGTCGCGCTCGAAGAAAGGCGCGCGAAGCCCGAGGTTCACGACCAGCTTCCCGTCCAGGAACTCGCCGCGATACTCGCCCCAGAGCTGATGCAGTGTCGCATAGGACAGACGGTCGCGCTTCTGGAGAACGGTGCCGGTGACGTCGGCCAGCGGATCGTTGACGGGGAAGACGTCGAACGGCTCGCCGTTCGGCGCGAGCAGGCCTACCTGGCCGGTCTGCCGGTGGCGGGCCCGATCGAAGGTGTAGCCCGCGCGGACCGAATGGTCGTCGTGGATGTCGTAGCGCAGGCCCGCGATCAGCACGTAGCGGTGGGTCTGGGTCTGGCTCGGGGCGAGGACGATGACCTCGTCGAGAGCGTCGCCGTCGCCGTTAATGTCGCGCCCGAAATAGGGCAGGCCGTTCAAATAGCCGGAGACGCAGGTGTTGAAGGCATTGGTCGGCGCCGTGCGGCATTCAACCACCGTGGCGACCGCCGGCGGGCGCGGGAGCGGGCCGGCGCCGTCCGGATCCGGCGGCTGGGCCGGATTGATGTCCCTCAGCCCCTCAAGGCCGAAGACCGTGCCGCCGCCATTGGCCTTGGTATATTGATAGCTCGGATCGACGGTGAGCGTGAACTTGCCGAAGGAGAAGCGCGACGCGAGGCGGATGTTGCCGGTGTTCGACGGATTGTAGCGCCGGTCGAACTCGGAGCCGCAGCTCGCGAAACTGCCCGTCGGGTCCGGCGCGCCGACCACCCCGGTGCGCGGATCGGACGCCGGCGCGCGGACATCGGCGACGCCGGCCTGGGGCGTATCGATGAGGCAGGGATAGTTGACGAGAAATTCGCGCTCGTCATTGTTCATCGGGAAGCGGTTGTTGGCTTGGCCGCCGACGATGCGCGGGAAGGTCCCGGCCCGAACGGTGTCCCAGCGCAGCGGCGAGGAGCCGAAGAAGTTGTTGCGGTTCTGGTTGTAGTGCCCGGCGAGCGAGACGAAGTCGCCGCCGTTGCCGAGCGGCTGGTAGATCTTGGCGTTATACTGCTGCTTGGCGACCTTGCCGTAATTGTTGAACGGATTGTCGTTCGAGGCGCTCGAGGCCGAGACGAAGGCGCGGGTGCCCCAGGGCGTAAAGGTGCCGGTCTCGATCATCCCGAAGATGCGGTGGAAGTCGAACTCGCCGATCGAGGCGGAGACCAGAGCGCCCAGCTCCGTCCTCGGGACTATGGTGCGGTAGTTGACGGTGCCTCCGGCCGCCGAGGCGGTCGGGCTGTCGACGTCGGTGGTGCCGAGGTTGACGTTGACCTCGCTGATGATCTCCGGATCGATCTGCTGGTTCGAGTAGATGGCGTAATTGCCCGAATCGTTGAGCGGGACGCCGTCGATGGTCAGCGAGATGCGGTCCGCCGCGAAGCCGCGGATGTTGAGCGTTCCGCCCGACGAGCCGTAGGCGTCGTTGTTCTGGAAGCTGACGCCCGGGACGAGGTTGATCGTGTCGAGGATCGTCTGGCCCGGATTCTGGCGGCCGATCACCTCGGAGGTCAGTGCCGCCTTCGCCTTGGTGGTGTCGGGCGCCTGGATTCCCCCCACCTCCATGTTGCGGGTGCCGGTGATGACGATCTCTTCTTCCTCGAAGTCCTGCGAACCGGTGGACTGAGCGAAGGCGGTGACCGGCATGACGAGCGCCGTGGTCGCCCAAAGCAGCGAGAGCTTCTTCATGGTAGCTAATTCCCCTCGGAGGCCGAATCGCCTCGTTCCCGGCGCCTGCTATAGCCCCAATGGGACGATTCGAAGACTCAAACTGCGTGACCGGCCAAAAAAGTTATCATGGGTTGCAGCTATGTCGCACCGCCGGCTAAGTGCCTGATTACACTTGGGGAACAAATCAGGCTCGATCGGCGCCGCGGGGCCCGTCGAGCCGCCTCCCGAAGGCCACGGCGAGCGAGACGAGCGGCGGCACCAGGACGATCGAGAGCACCACCTTGGCGAGCATCTGACCGACCAGAAGATCGCCGATCGGGAAGACCCGGTAGAAGGAGATGGTGATGAACAGCAGGGTGTCGACGATCTGGGAAAGCACGGCGGCGACGCCCGCCCGAAGCCAGACCATCCGCCCTTCCCCCTTGCCGCGAAGCGCGCTGAAGATGGTGACGTTGAGGAATTGCGACACTCCGTAGGCGATGATCCCGGCGATCCAGATCCGCGGAGTGCCGCCCATGATCGTGTCGAAGGCCGCCAGCCGGTCCGGCTGCATGTCGTGGGCAGCCGGAAGGGCGAGGACGAAGATGGCGAGCAGGATCGAGAAGATGAGGGGCGCGAAGCCGATCAGGACGAGCCGGTTCGCCGTCTCCCGCCCGAACAGCTCGGCGACCGCGCTCGAGGCGACGACGAGGAGCAGGAAGGCGAAGATCCCGGCCTCCACCGCCAGTGGGCCGAGCGCGACCTGCTTGTTGGCGAGCACCCCCGCGATGCAGACCATTCCGCCGTAGAAGATCGAATAAGCGAAGAGCGAGCGGGGAATGGCCCCTCCTCCGGCTCCGGTCGAGGAGTGGGCTGAGGCGGGGTCGGCCGCGGCGGCTGGGACTTCTGTGGTCATGGGTCGTGCCTAACGGCTTTCGAAGGCTTCAAAAAGGGCTTTCCGTCGAGCCATTCTCCGGCCATCTAGGCGGCCCGTTCCTGATCCAGATCACGAAAGCTGCGCCCGCCCTTGACCGACACCCGACTCGACGTGCTTGCGATCGGCGACGCCGTGGTCGACGTCATCGCGCTGGCCGATGATTCCTTCCTTGAGGAGGAGCGGCTGGTCAAAGGCTCGATGCAGGTGCTCGACTCCGACGGCGCCACCCGTCTCTATTCGAAGATGAGCCAGGCGCGCGAGACGAGCGGCGGATCGGCCGCCAATACCGTCGCCGGGGTGGCCGCGCTCGGCCGACGCGCCGGCTTCGTCGGCCAGGTCGCCGCCGATCAGCTCGGCGAGATCTTCGTCCACGACATCCGCGCTTTGGGAGTCGAGTTCCTGACCCCGCCCAAGACGGACGGCCTCCCCACCGGCCGCTGCCTCATCCTCGTCACGCCGGACGCCCAGCGGACGATGAACACCTTCCGCGGCGCGGCGCACGAGCTGACCGTCGAGGCGCTCGACCCCGAGCAGATCAGGGGCTCGGCGATCCTCTATCTCGAGGCCTATCTGTGGCGCTCCGAAGGCCCGCGAGCGGCGATGAACGAGGCGATGCGGATCGCCCGCGAGGCGGGCCGCAAGGTCGCCTTCACGCTTTCCGACATCGCCTGCATCGGCCCTCACCGAAGCGAGATCGTGGCGATGCTGGACAGCGGCGCGATCGACCTCCTCTTCGCCAACGAGATGGAGATCATGGCGCTCGCCGACCTGAGCGACATGGACTCGGCGATCGCGGCCATCCAGGAGAAGGCTCGGGTGCTTGTCGTGACCTGCGGCGCGCAGGGCGCGCTCGCCGTCGGGGGTGGACGCAGGGTCACCGTCCCGGTCGCCCGGATCGGCGGCGGGATCGTCGACACGACCGGCGCCGGCGACCTGTTCGCCGCCGGCTTCCTCGTCGGCCAGGCCGAGGGCCGGTCGATCGAGGACAGCCTCCGGATGGGATCGATCGCGGCGGCGGAGATCATCTCGCATTTCGGCGCCCGCCCGGAGGCGGACCTTCGGGCGCTCGTGGAGTCGCAGCTGTGAATCGCCTCATACTCAATCATCCCTCTCCCCGGCGGGGAGAGGGTAGGGTGAGGGGGTTCGGCCGCGGCGGACATCCTCCGACTCAGAGCCCCCTCACCCCGTCGGGGAGAGGGGGAACTCTGCCATGAAGCGGCTCGCCGTCTATTGCGGATCCTCGATGGGCGCCGACCCGCTGTTCGCCGATATCGCCAGGTCGCTCGGCGAGGAGATGGCCGGGCGCGGGATCGACCTCGTCTACGGCGGCGGCCATCGCGGGCTGATGGGCGTGGTCGCCGACGCGGTGCTGGCGGGCGGCGGCAAGGCGTTCGGGGTCATCCCGCAGGCGCTGGTGGACCTCGAGGTCGCTCACAAGGGGCTGACCGAGCTCCACACCGTCACCTCGATGCACGAGCGCAAGGCCAAGATGACGGATCTCACCGACGCCTTCATCGCCATTCCGGGCGGCATCGGGACCCTGGACGAATTGTTCGAAGCCTGGACCTGGAACGCGCTCGGCTATCATTCGAAGCCCTTCTGCCTCTTGAACGTGGCGGGCTTCTGGGACCGGCTGATCGAGTTCCTGGATCATGTGACTGCGAGCGGCTTCATGTCGCCGGAGCGGCGCTCGCAGCTTCTCGTCGCAACCGGGATAGGCGAAGCCATCGAAAAGCTGGACGAAGCCGAAAAAGCCGCCGAAACCAGGATGGTCTGGTAACGCTCCCGTCATTGCGAGCGGAGCGAAGCAATCCAGTGAGGCCTCGGACGCAGGCTGGATTGCTTCGTCGCTTCGCTCCTCGCAATGACGGAGACTGGGCGTTACGGCTGAGGCGGAACACGGGGGGAATTCAATGAACGACGTCAACCGGATCCTGATGGGAATCGCCGGGATCCTGGTCATCCTCGGGATCGCCTTCCTGCTCTCGTCGAACCAAAGGGCGATCCGGCTCCGGGTCGTCGGCGCCGCCTTCGCGCTTCAGGCGGGGATCGCCGTGCTGGTCCTCTACACGCCCTGGGGGCGGAGCGGGATTGAGACCATGGCGCGCGGAGTAACCAATCTGCTGGGCTACGCGGGCAAGGGTACCGAATTCCTGTTCGGCCGCCTCGCTACGGACCCTCTGGGTCAAAATTTCGCGATCCAGGCCCTTCCAGTCATCATTTTCTTCGCAGCTTTGGTGGCCATCCTCTATTATCTCGGGATCATGCAGCGGGTCGTGCGCTGGGTTGGGGGGGCGATCGGCTGGGTGACTGGTATCAGCCGGGTTGAATCGCTGGCCTCAGCGGCAAACATCTTCGTCGGCCAGAGCGAATCTCCCCTCGTCGTGCGTCCTTATCTCGCGGCTTTGACTCCACCGCAGCTCTTCACGGTGATGGTGGTGGGCATGGCTGGCGTCGCCGGCACAATCCTTGCTGCCTACGTCTCGCTATTTCCTGAGGCAGTACGTCCAGTGATGCTCCCCTACCTCCTCGCCGCAGCCTTCATGTCGGCTCCGGGTGGCATCCTCATGGCCAAGATCATGATGCCGGACGAGCCGCGCAAGGACGAGCTTCCGCTCGAGGACGGGGCCGAGACGCCCGCGACCGATGACAAGATCGACGTCGCCGAGACGTTCGAGGAAGGCGAGCAGCCCGCCAACATCATCATGGCCGCGGCCCAGGGCGCCCAGACCGGAGTGAAGCTCGCGGTCGCGGTCGGCGCCATGGTGCTCGCCTTCGTGGCCCTCGTCGCTCTCGCCAACGGCCTGCTCGGCGGGGTGGGCGGCTGGTTCGGCTATCCCGAACTGAGCTTCCAGCGGATCGTCGGCACGATCTTCCAGCCGATCATGTTCCTGATCGGAGTCCCCTGGAACGAGGCCGGGACGGCCGGCGGGCTGTTCGGCACCAAGCTCGTCCTGAACGAGTTCGTCGCCTTCATCGATCTCGGCGCCCTTCCGGCCGGCACCCTGAGCCCTAGAAGCGTCGCAATCGTCACCTTCGCGCTCTGCGGCTTCGCCAATTTCAGCTCGATCGCGATCCAGATGGCGGTGACCGGCGGCCTCGCCCCGAACCAGCGGCCGATGATCGCCAAGCTGGGCCTGAAGGCGCTGATCGCGGGCTCGCTGGCCAATCTGATGAGCGCGGCGCTCGCCGGGCTGCTTTTGCCTTAGCCCCGTCGCCCAGCGAAGGCTGGGGCCCCAGCGGATGAAGAACACCGGCGCCTCTCACTCGCCGGGACCCCGGCCTGCGCCGGGGTGACGTGCCGGCCGGTTGCGGGTAAAAGCCCCCATGGCCACCCTCTCAGAACCCCGCCCGATCGCGTCCGTCTCGCTGACGGAATCCGATTCCAACCCTGCCGCCTTCGCCGAGGAGCTCGGCCGGAGCTTCGAGGAATATGGCTTCGCCATCATCGCCGAGCACGGCATCCCCGAGGACCTCATCCGCCGCGCCGAGGAGAAGGCCAAGGCCTTCTTCGCCCTCCCCGACGAAGTGAAGCGGCGCTACCATATCCCCGGCGGCGGCGGAGCGCGCGGCTATACGCCGTTCGGGATCGAGACGGCCAAAGGCCACAAGGCTCACGACCTCAAGGAATTCTGGCACGTCGGGCGCGAGCTCGCCGAGGGCCATCGCTTCCGCGGGCCGATGCCCGACAACCTCTGGCCGGAGGACGTGGCGAGCTTCCGCGACACGTTCCTCGAGCTGTACGAGACGTTCGACCGCACCGGGGTCAAGATCCTCAAAGCCGTCGCCCGCTATCTCGGCATCGAGGAGGATTATCTCGTCGATTCGGTCCGCGACGGCAATTCCGTGCTTCGGCTGCTCCATTACCCGCCGATCGAGGGCGAGCCCGGAAGCCACATCCGCGCCGGCGCGCACGAGGACATCAACACCATCACCCTTCTGCTCGGCGCCGAGGAAGCGGGGCTCGAGCTCCTCACCCGGGAAGGCCGGTGGATCCCGGTGTCGCCGCGCCCGGGCGAGCTCGTCGTCAACATCGGCGACATGCTCCAGCGGCTGACCAACGGGCGGCTCCGCTCCACCTCGCACCGGGTCGTCAACCCGCCCCGCGAGCGCTTCGGCCATTCGCGCTACTCGATGCCCTTCTTCCTCCACTTCCGCTCCGATTTCGTGATCGAGGCCCTGCCCGGGACGGTCCCGGCGGGCGAGAAGCCGAAATGGCCGACCTGCACGGCCGACGAATATCTCCAGGAGCGGCTGAGGGAGATCAAGCTGGCCTGATTGCCCTTAATCCTCCACGGCATTTGCCGGGGAGGATTTATTACCCCGCGTCCTTCAGGCTGTCCGGCCCGAAGCCCTTCGGCAGCAGCTCGTAGATCGGGATCGAGTCCACTTTGTCCCCGCCGCCATTGGCGCAGAGTATCTCGATGTCCGAGCCCGACAGGCAGGCGGCCTCGTAGATCGCCTGGCGACAACCGCCGCAGGGGGTGACGATCCCTTCCCCGGTCAGCCCCCCCGCTTCGACATGGCCTCCGGCGACCGCGATCCGCTTCACGTTGGCGAGGCCGAAAGCCTGCTGGGCGGCGGTCAGGGCGGCGATCTCGGCGCAGACCCCGAGCCGGTAGCAGGCATTCTCCATATGGGCGCCGACCGCCACCTCGCCGTCGACCGATTCGATCGCGCAGCCGACGCTGAAGCGGCTGTAGGGGGCGTAGGCGGCGAGGGCCGCGGCTCGGGCGCGCTCGAGGAGCGGGTCTGGGTTTGCGGTCATCCGCCAAGCATAAAGCCATTGGCGATTCGCGCCAGTCCGTGGCACCAGCCTGCCGTCAGTGGCGGAGGAGAGAGCATGAAGACGAGGTTGGCGACGGCGGCATTCCTGCTGGCGCTCGGCGGGTGCGCGACGACGGGGCCGCGTTCCGCTGCGACGGTCGAGGTGAAGTTGATCGCCTTCAACGATTTCCACGGCAATTTGCAGCCGCCCAGGCAGGTCGTCGAGCATCCCGCGCCCGACCCCAAGGCGGTGCGGGTCCCCGCGGGCGGCGCCGCCTATCTGGCCTCCGCAATCGAGGCGCTGCGAGCCCGCAACGCCAACAGCCTCGTCCTTTCCGCCGGCGACATGATCGGCGCCTCGCCGCTCGTCTCGGCTTTGTTCCTCGACGAGCCGACCATCCACGCCATGAATCTCATCCGCGTCGACTATAACGCGGTCGGCAACCATGAATTCGACCGCGGCCAGGCCGAGCTGCTCCGCATGCAGAAAGGCGGGTGCGAAAAGAACACGGTCCGCCAGCCCTGCGCGGTCGAGCCCTTTCCGGGCGCCCGCTTCGGCTTCCTCGCCGCCAACGTGGTCAGGGCGGACGGCGCCACCCTCTTCCCCGGCTATGCGATCCGGAGCTTCGGCAAGGGCCGCCGCCAGGTGAAGGTGGCGATCATCGGAATGACCCTGAAGGAGACCCCGACGGTGGTCACTCCGGCGGGCGTCGCAGGGCTCACCTTCCAAGACGAGGCGGAGACGGTGAACGGCCTGATCCCGAAGCTGAAGGCGGAAGGCGCCGATGCGATCGTCGTCGTCGTCCACCAGGGGGTCTATTCGAAGGTCGGCTATAACGACCAGAATTGCGGCGCCATCGAGGGCGACCTGCTGCCGATCCTCGACCGGCTCGATCCGGCGGTGGACGTGGTGACCTCCGGCCACACCCATCATGCCTATGTCTGCGACTACGGCCGGATCAACCCGGCCAAGCCGATCCTCCTCACCAGCGGCGGGAGCTACGGCCGGCTCGTCACCGACATAAGCCTCACCATCGATCCCGCCGCGGGCAAGGTGATCGCGAAGCGGGCGGAGAATATCGTCGTGCAGAGCGAGGCCTTCACCGGCTCGCGCGGGGAAACTCCCGTGACCGACGCCGTCCCCCGCTACGGCCCCGAGCCCGCGGTGGCGGCCCTGGTCGACCGCTATGTGAAGGCCGCCGAGCCGATCGCCGCGCGCGCCGTCGGCCGCCTCGCCGGGCCGGCGCTGAAAGAAAACAACGAGCATGGCGAGTCGGTGCTCGGCAACCTCATCGCCGACGCGCAGCTCGCGGCGACGAAGGGCGCTGCCAACGGCAATGCGCGGATCGCGCTGATGAACCCCGGCGGGGTCCGGGCCGATCTGGTGCCGGCCGCCGACGGCGGGATCAGCTTCGGCCAGCTGTTCGCGGCCCAGCCCTTCGCCAACATGATGGTGGTGAAGGGCCTGACCGGACGCCAGCTCCGCGCCGTTCTCGAGCAGCAGTTCGCGAGCGGCTCGAACAGCGCCGAGAACCCCTACATCCTCTCGCCCTCGCACAATCTGCGCTTCGCCTACGATCTGTCGAAGCCGGAGGGGCAGCGGATCGTGCTCCTGACGGTGGATGGGCAGCCTGTGCGCGACGAGGCGGTCTACCGGGTGGCGATGAACAACTTCCTGGCCGGCGGGGGCGACAATTTCACGGTCTTCAAGGAGGGGACCGAGGCGACCGGGGGGGTGCAGGATGTCGATGCGCTGGAGGCCTATATCGCCGGTGCGGGGAGCCTGACGCCGCCGGAGCTTGGGCGTGTGGAGAACAGGACTCCGAAGCCTTAGGCCCAGGGGTCCGTCATTGCGAGGAGCGAAGCGACGAAGCAATCCAGCGGGCGCAAACGCCGCACTGGATTGCTTCGCTTCGCTCGCAATGACGGCAGCCCTTACCGGAACGGCGGCTCGTCGAAGCTCCTGAGCTTGCGGCTGTGCAAATTGCCGCCCTGGTTCTTGAGGATCCTCAGCGTCTCGATGCCGATCCTCAGATGCTGGCTGATCGCCCGCTCGTAAAAGGCGTTGGCCTGGCCGGGCAGCTTGATCTCGCCGTGCAGGGGTTTGTCGGAGACGCAGAGCAAGGTGCCGTAGGGGACCCGGAAACGGTAGCCCTGGGCTGCGACGGTGGCCGATTCCATGTCGATGGCGACGGCGCGCGACTGGTTGAAGCGAAGCGCCGAGGACTGGATCTGAAGCTCCCAGTTGCGGTCGTCGGTGGTGACGACGGTGCCGGTCCTGAGGCGCCGCTTCAGGTCCTGCGGCTCCTCCCCGGTCACTTCCGCGGCGGCGTCGTAAAGGGCCTGCTGGATCTCGGCGATCGGCGGGATCGGGATCTCGACCGGAAGGGTGGAATCCAGGACGTGGTCGTCGCGAAGATAGGCGTGGGCCAGGACATAGTCGCCGATCGTCTGGCTCGGCCTCAAGCCGCCGCAATGGCCGATCATCAGCCAGACCTCGGGGCGGAGCACGGCGAGATGGTCGCAGATGGTCTTGGCATTGGAGGGGCCGACCCCGATGTTGACAAGGGTGATTCCGCCGCCGTTGGCGCCGATCAGATGATAAGCCGGCATCTGCACCTTGCGCCAGTTGCCGGCCGCAACCTCGGCGACGGGATCGGCGGTGTCGCGGGTGACGAGGATCCCGCCCGGCGCGGAGAGCGCCTCGTAGGGGCTGTCCTCGCGCTTCAGCTCCTCCACCGCCCAGCGCACGAACTCGTCGACGTAGCGGACATAGTTGGTGAACAGGAGGTAGCGCTGGGTGTGCTCGACCGGGGTGCCGGTATAGTGGCGGAGCCGGGCGAGGCTGAAATCGACCCTGGGGCCGTCGAACAGGGAGAGCGGCCGGTCCGGATGGCGGGCGTAATCCCAGGTGCCGTCCGCGACCTCGTCGCCGATGTGCGAGAGCTCGGTCGCCGGGAACCAGCGGCTGAGATCGGCGGCATGGGCGCCGTCGAGCCTGAGGTCGTCGGTGCCGTCGAGGACGTAGGGGTAAGGGATCTCGCTGGCCGATTTGCCGACCGAGATCTCGACCTGATAGTCGCGCACCAGATATTCGAGCTGCTCGGCCAGATATTTGCGGAAGTGGCGCGGGCGGGCGATGCTGATCGCATAGCGGCCGGGCTGGTTCAGCCGCCCGAAGGCGCGCGGCGGGAAGTTCGGGGGCTGGTCGAAGCTATAGTCGATCCGAAGCTCGGGATAGGCGAACAGGCCGTTTGACCGGGCCTCGGCATCGGGGCGCTCGCCGCGAAGCAGGTAGCGGGCGAGAGCGCCACGAAGCTCGGCGACGGAGTCGTCGAACATCTCGCAGAGCTGGTCGATGACGGCGGGGATGGAGTCGAGGTCGCTCATCCTCCGCCCCTTCGCACGGCTTCGGGCGCGGGGCTAGGGGCCGTCATTGCGAGGAGCGAAGCGACGAAGCAATCCAGCGGGCGGAGGCGCAGCACTGGATTGCTTCGCTGCGCTCGCAATGACGGGGATGGCGCGATAAGCTGCCCCCGTGCCCGAGCTTCCCAACCCCGTCTACTGGTCGATCCCCGGCTTCGTCGCCCTGCTGCTCGTCGAGCTCTGGGTAGCCCGGCGGCAGCAAAGGCGGCTTCACGAGGGGAAGGATACCTTGACCTCGCTCGGCCTCGGCTTCGGCAGCCTGGTCGCGGGGATCCTGTCGGCGGGCCTGGTCGTCGCCGTCTCGGTCTGGGCCTATCGGTTCCATCTGATCGAGATCGGCTATGCCTGGTGGGCCTTCGCCCTCTGCTTCGTCCTCGACGACCTCGCTTATTACGCCTTCCACCGCTCCGCCCACCGGGTGCGCTGGTTCTGGGCCAGCCACGTCGTCCATCACAGCTCGGAGCGCTACAATCTCTCCACCGCGCTCAGGCAGACCTGGACCGGCTTCATCAGCCTGAACTTCCTGTTCCGGCTGCCCCTGTTCCTGGTCGGCTTCCCGCCGCCGATGGTCTTCTTCTGCGCCGGCGTGAACCTCGTCTACCAATATTGGATCCACACCGAGATGGTCCGGCGGATGCCGCGCTGGTTCGAGGCGGTGATGAACACGCCCGCCCACCACCGGGTCCACCACGCCGTCAACCCGCGCTATCTCGACCGCAATTATGCCGGCGTGTTCATCGTCTGGGACAGGATGTTCGGAAGCTTCGAGCCGGAGCGAGACGAGGATCCGCCCCGCTACGGGATCGTCAAGCCGCTCGGCTCCCACAACCTCTTCTGGGCGGCGCTACACGAATGGGTGGAGATGGCGAAGGACGCCCGGCATGCGCCGGGGCTCAAGGCGAAGCTCGCCTACCTGGTGCGCGAGCCCGGCTGGAGCCACGACGGCTCGCGCGAGACCAGCGACATGATCCGGGCTCGGTGGCGGAGCGAATCCGTCACCCCAGCGAAGGCTGGGGTCCCGGCGGGTGAAGAACCCGGCGCTTTTCACCCCCTGGGGCCCCAGCCGCCGCTGGGGCGACGCTAAGCGTCGAGAAAATGGGGACCCGGAAAATGGGGACACGTACTTTTCGATAAAATGGGGACACGTACTTTTGCGACGAAAAGTACGTGTCCCCATTCAGGCGTTGAACGCCAGCTTCAGGCCCGGCCTCGGCCACCTCGTCTTGTAGAGCCGGCCGGTGCCCGAGGCGGTGATCCAGGCGTCGCGCATGTCCTCCCCGCCGAAGCAGATGTTGGTGCAGACCGGGTCGGGCACGGGCGCGTGGAGAGTCGCCCCGCCGGCGGTGAAAACGGTGATTCCGCCGTTGACCAGGGTGCCGGCGCAGACGCTTCCGCCCGCCTCCACGGCGAGGCTGTCGAGCAGCTGGTAGCCGGGGAGGTTCGCGATGACCCTTCCGGGCGCCGGAAGCGGCGGCGGCGCCAGCCGTCCCGGCGACTCGACGTCGAACGCCCAGAGCCGCTGGAGATGGGTGTCGGCGACGTAGACGGTGAGGTCGCCCGGCGAGAGGCCGACCCCGTTCGGCGCCAGCAGATCCTCGCGCTGGCGGCTGATATGGGAGCCGTCGGCGCCGGCGTAGCAAAGCGCCCCGAAGCGGCGGCCGCCCTTCGAGGTGCAGCCATGGTCGGTGAACCAGAAGCCCCCTTCCCTGTCGAACACCAGATCGTTGGGCGCGACGAGGCGGCGGCCGTCGCAGCTCTCGTAGACCGTCTCCAGCCGGCCGGCGGCGAAGTCGAAGCGCCGGATCGAGCCGCCCTCATGCTCGCGCGGGGTCGGCCCCGGAATGGTGAGGCCCATCTGCTCGTGCCACGAGAAAGCGCCGCCATTGTCCGCGATCCACAGGGCGCCGTCCGGGCCGATGGCGAGACCGTTGGGGGAGCCCCCGGTCTCGACCAGCACCTCCTTCGAGCCGTCGGGCAGGATCCGGCTGATCCGTCCGCCCCTGATCTCCGCGACGAGGACGGAGCCGTCCGCCATCGCGACAGGGCCTTCTGGGAATTCCAGCCCCTCGGCGACGAGCGTGAAGTCCAAATCCATCAGGTGCGCTCCTGAAAGGGCTCAGCGAAATGATCCGAGGCGCATGGGCCTCCTCCGTCACCTCAGAAGGCTGAGGTCCCGGCGGGTGAAGAGCGCCGAGCCTGTCGCCCGGGGGGAGGCCAGCCTTCGCTGGGGCGACGGCGATCCTCAGGCGTGGCCGAGGATCGCCTTGGTCTCGAGGAACTCCTCGAAGGCGTGGTCGCCCCATTCGCGGCCGTTGCCCGATTGCTTGTAGCCGCCGAACGGGGCCATGAAATCGGGCTGGGCGCCGTTGATGTTGACCTGCCCCGCCCTCAGCCGGGCCGCGATCCTGCGGGCATGATCCGTGTCGGACGAATGGACGTAGGCGGCCAGGCCGTAGGGGGTGTCGTTGGCGATCGCGACCGCCTGCTCCTCGTCCTCATAGCCGATGATCGACATGACCGGCCCGAAAATCTCCTCGCGGGCGATGGTCATGTCGTTGTCGACGTCCCCGAAGACGGTCGGCCGGACGTAATAGCCGCGCTCCAGGCCCTCGGGCTTGCCGGGGCCGCCGACGACCAGGGTGGCGCCTTCCTCGACGCCGCGCACGATCAGGCCCTGGATCTTGGTCCACTGAACGTCGGAGACGACCGGGCCGAGCGTCGAGTCCCCCTTCGGGTCGCCGACCTTCGTCTTCTCGGCCACCGCGCGGGCGGCCTCCTTCGCCTCCTCCATCCGAGCCCTGGGGACGAGCAGTCGGGTGGGCGCGTTGCAGGACTGGCCCGAGTTGTTGAGCATGTGGCGCATCGCGGCGGTCACCGCGGCGGTCACGTCGGCATCCTCGAGGACGAGGAAGGGCGACTTGCCGCCGAGCTCCTGGTGGACCCGCTTCACCGTGTCGGCGGCGCCCTTGGCGACGGCGATGCCGGCGCGGGTCGAGCCGGTGAAGGAGACCATGTCGACTCCGGGATGGGCGGCGATGGCCGCGCCGACCCCCGGGCCGTCGCCGTTGACGAGGTTGAAGACCCCGGCGGGCACCCCCGCGGAGTCCAGCACCTGGGCGAAGAGATAGGCGGAGAAGGGGGCGATCTCGGAGGGCTTGAGGACCATCGTGCAGCCGGTGGCGAGCGCCGGGAAGACCTTGGTGGCGATCTGGTTGATCGGCCAGTTCCAGGGCGTGATGAAGCCGCACACCCCGATCGGCTCCTTCCGGATGACGGTGGTGCCGCGCTTCTCCTCGAACTCATAGCCCTTGAGGACCTCGATCGCGGCGTGGAGGTGGCCGATCCCGGTCGCGGCCTGGGCGCGCTGGGCGAGAGCGGCGGGGGCGCCCATCTCCTCGGTGATCGCCTCAGCGATCTCGGCATAGCGCTTCTGATATTCGCCGGCGATCGACTGGAGAAGCTCGAGCCGCTGCTCGCGGCCGGTCTCGGAATAAGCGGGGAAGGCCGCCCTGGCGGCGGCGACGGCCCGGTCGACGTCGGCGGCCGAGCCGAGGCTGATCCGGCCGGCGACGCTCTCGTCGGCGGGGTTGACGACGTCGAGCGTTCGGGGCTCGGCGGGCGAGACCCACTCGCCGCCGATATAGAAGTCGAGATAGTCGCGCATGGTGGTTCCTTTGAGGCGAGTCGGGTCGCCTATGCCTTATCCTCCCTGCGCGCGAAAGCGCGTGGGGAGGGGGACCAGCCGAAGGGTGGTCCCCCTCCCCATCTCCGACGGGAAGGATCCTAGAATTTCACGCCGGCCGCGATTCCGTAGCGCCTCGGCTCGAGGGTGAAGACGTTGGTGAACAGGCCCGACGACTGGTCGGTGACATATTGGCCGGTGATGGCGTCGTTGCCCGTCAGGTTCTGCACGAAGGCCCGGGCGAACCAGCGCTCGTCCGGCCCGTTGATCTGGATCTGGGCGTTGACGACCTCATAGCCGTCGATCCGGTCGATCGGCGTGTTGAAGCTGCGCGCCCAGAATTTCCCGGTCCAGTTCACGTCGGCGCGGGGGACGATGGTCATGCCGTTGCCGAGGCGGACCGTATATTGGATGCCGGCCGAGAATTTCCAGTTCGGCGCCTGCGGAAGCTCGTTGCCGCTGAGGTCGACGGGAACGCCGGTGGCGACGGTGAAGGGCAGCGGCCCGGCCGGAGTCGCGAACAGCCCACGCAGAGGCGCCGACGGGTTGGCGATGGTGGCCGCCAGGGCGTCGCAGACCGAGAAGGCGCCGGTGGTGCTGGTCCCCGGCACCGGCACCGGGCCGGCAAGGCCGAGGGCGCCGTTGAAGGCCGTCACCAGGGTGTTGGCGCCGAGTGCGTTTCCGGCCGTATTGGGAATGACGGCGCAGTTGGACGCGTTGGTGACGTCCTTGATGATCACGGTGTCGGAGCGGCCGCCGGAGACGTCGCGGGGGTCGACCAGCTGCAGGTCCTTGATCTCGGTGTGCAGATAGCTCCCCGAGAGGTTGATCAGCAGGTCCCGGGTCGGGCGGAACACGGCCTCCGCCTCGGCCCCGTAAATCTCCGCATCGGTATTGTCGTTGACCGAGGTCCGGGCGACGATCCGGCTGAGCTGAAGGCCTTTGTAGTCGTAATAGAAGGCGCTGAGGTTGAGACGCACCTTGCCGTTGGCGAAGCTGTTCTTGGAGCCGATCTCGAAGGCGTTGATGATCTCCGGCTCGAAGGTCGACGGAACGTTGAAGATCGGGTTGATCGGCGGGTTGAGGCCGCCCGATTTATAGCCGCGCGACCAGGAGGCGTAGAGCAAATTGTCGTCGGTCAGATTGTAGTCGACGACGAAGCGGCCGGTGAACTCGTCGAAGGCGGCCCGGCCGATATTGTAGGGCTGGTTGCCGGCGACGGTCGGATCGGCGTCGTAATTGCCCAGGAACGGCGAGAGGTTGGCGTCGGTGGTTCCGAACGGGACCGGGAAGCTGGCCAGCGGAACCCGGGCGACCTGCCTTTTCTTGTCGTTGGAATAGCGGATTCCGCCGGTCAGGCGAAGCTTGTCGGAAACGTCGAAATAGACCTCGCCGAACAGGCCGTAGCTCTTCAGGGAGAAGAGCGCGACCTCGCTGTTGTAGAAGGGCGGCGCCAGGAAGACGTTCGGGAAAGCGACGTTGCCGGCGGCGCGCTGGCCGAGCGCCGTCGCCGCGCCGAGGATGCCCGCGGCATAATCGAGCCCGAACGAGGCGACGTAATAGTTGGAATCGGTGAACTTGTTGTCGAGGTAGATACCGCCGACCAGGAAGTTGAGCGGCCCCTCGAAGTCGCTGTCGAGATGGGCCTCGATCGAATATTGGCGCGAGTGGCTCTGCGAACGGTCATAGTCCGTGCTGCCCGGCGTGCAGCGGTTGATGAAGCCGCCGTAGATTCCGGTGTAGTTGGTGTTGACCTCGGAGGTGCAGACCACCCCGGCGGGTCCGTTCGGGATGAGCGCGTTGCGCGCGTTGGTGTAGGGATTGACGCCGCCCGGGAAGAGCACCCCGGGCGCCGCGGCGGTGGCGGCGAGCACCTGAAGGCCCGGATTGTTGGCGAGCGAGTTGCCGGCGACGAGATTGTAGTCGGTGCGGCTGTCGACCGTCTGCTTGGTCCGGCCGCCGGTGATGGTGAGGTCGAGGGTCTCGCCGATCTCCTGCTCGATCCGCGCCATCAGATGCTCTTCTTTGGCGAAATAGGTCGGGTTGAAGTCGGTCCGGACGGTGCGGAGATCCGCCGGGTTGACGACCCCGCCGAAGAAATTGTCCGGGCCGTATAGGCTGCCGAGGCCGAAATTGGTCAGCACCGGGTTGTTGATCCGGAAGAATTCGCGCGAGGTGAGGATCGCCGCCAGGGTGGCGTTGCCGTTGACGGTCTCGAAGGCGAGTGCGTCGGGCCGGCAGCCGAGGATGCCGGTATTGTCGCGGGCGCAAAGCTGCTTCTGGATCCGCGAGCGGTCGTCCTCCTCGCGGAAATAATAGCCGACCAGATCGATCGTCGTGCTGGACGTCGGCTGGATCCGAAGCGAGGCGCGCACGGCGTGGAGATTGCGGCCGTCGATCCGGCTGTCGTCGAACGTGTTCTTCATGAACCCGCCGCGGTCCAGCCAATAGCCGGCGACCCGGATCCCGGCCCAGTCGCCGATCGGGATGTTGACCATCCCGGTCAGCTTCTTCGAATTGTAATTGCCATATTCCCCGCTGAGGCTGGCCTGGACCTCGTTGAGGTTGGGCCGCGCGGTGATGAAGTTGACGACGCCCGAGGTGGCGTTGCGGCCGTAGAGCGTGCCCTGCGGCCCGCGCAGGACCTCGACCCGCTCGAGGTCGAAATATTCGGTCTCGAACAGCCGCGTGGAGGTGAGCGGCATGTCGTTGACGTGGATTCCGGTGGCGCTGTCGCAGGAGAAGCCGGTGCACAGGTCGCCGATGCCGCGGATGGTGAAGCTCGACGAGGTGAAGTTGGTCTTGGTGTAGGTGACGTTGGGAAGGCTCTGCTGCAAGTCGCTGGCATTCTCGATCTGCTGGCGCTCGAGCGCCTCCCCGGAGAAAGCGGAGACCGAGATCGGGACGTTCTGAAGCGATTCCGCCCGGCGCTGGGCGGTGACGATGATGTCGGCGTCGTCGCCCCTCTCGGCGCTGTCGGTGGTCCCGCTGGGAGCGTCGCCGCCCTGGTCCGCGCCGGCGCCGGTGGTGATGTCGCCGGTCTGCTCCGCACCCTCCGGCTCCGGGACCGTCTGGGCGGAGGCCGGGGCCGCCGCCGCCAGTGCGAGCACGGACGCGCCGAGCGCGAGAATCACGTTCCTGTTCATTATGATGTTCCTCCCCGAGGCCCTTTGCGGGCCATGAACGCCAGTGCCGGTTTCGTTCGGCAACTTTATGCTTCTTGTCGCACAATCCCCTTGCGCCTTATTGGTGTCAAGCGCAGGCGTCGAAGCGGGAGGTTCGGGGGAGCAATGTCGCAAAGCGGGAACAGCCTGATCGGAGGGGCCACCGACCCGGTCGAGCATTTCGACGTCCTGTTCGTCGGCGCCGGCCTGTCAGGAATCGGGGCGGCCTATCATCTCCAGCAAGGCCGGGCCGGGCGCTCCTACGTCATCCTCGAGGGACGCGAGGCGATCGGCGGGACCTGGGACTTGTTCCGCTATCCCGGCATTCGCTCGGACAGCGACATGTACACTTTGGGCTACAGCTTCCGCCCTTGGGAGGAAGCCAAGGCGATCGCCGACGGCCCCTCGATCCTTCGCTACGTCAACGACACCGCCGACCGTTTCGGAATCCGGGAGCACATCCGCTTCCGCCATCATGTGAAGAAGGCCGACTGGTCGTCGGCCGACGCGCGGTGGCTGGTCGAGGCCGAGCGCACCGACACCGGCGAGAGGGTCCGGTTCACCTGCGGCTGGCTCCACATGTGCAGCGGCTATTACAATTATCATGAGGCCTACGATCCGGAGTTCGCCGGCCGCGAAAGCTTCCGAGGCACCATCGTCCACCCGCAATTCTGGCCCCAGGGCATGGACTATTCCGGAAAGCGGGTGGTGGTCATCGGCAGCGGCGCGACCGCGGTGACGATCGTTCCCGAAATGGCGAAGAGCGCCGCTCACGTCGTCATGCTTCAGCGCTCGCCGACCTACATGGTCTCCCGCCCGTCGGAGGACAGGATCGCCAACGGCCTGCGCAGGGTCCTGCCGTCGAAGCTCGCCTACGGGATCACCCGGTGGAAGAACGTCCTCCTGCAGATGATCTTCTTCAAGCTCGCCCGCAAACGGCCGGCAAAGGTGAAGGAGAAGCTGCTCGAGGAGGTGAGGAAGCTCCTTCCGGAAGGCTATGACGTCGCCACCCACTTCACGCCGCGCTACAATCCGTGGGACCAGAGGCTCTGCCTCGTCCCGGACGCCGATATGTTCGAGGCGATCGGCAAGGGCACGGCCTCGATCGTCACCGGCGAGATCGATCGCTTCACGGAGAGCGGCATCCGGCTCGAGACCGGCGAGGAGCTTCCGGCCGATATCGTCGTCACCGCCACCGGGCTCAAGGTGCAGCTGCTGAGCGACGTCGCCTTCTCGGTCGACGGCGAGCGGCGCGACCTTTCGAAGACCCTGAGCTACCGCGGGATGATGTTCAGCGACGTTCCGAACCTCTCTTATTCCTTCGGCTACACCAACGCCTCCTGGACCCTGAAGGCCGACCTCACCGGCGGCTATCTCACCCGCCTCCTCAATCATCTCGACAAGACCGGGACGGAGATCGCCCTCCCCGCCCGCGAGCCGGGCATCGAAGAGGTCCCCTTCCTCGATTTCACCTCCGGCTACGTCCAGCGGGCTCGGGACATTTTGCCCAAGCAGGGCTCGAAGAAGCCCTGGAAGCTGTATCAGAATTATGCGCTCGACATGATGAGCCTCAAGCTGGCGTCGGTTGAGGACGGGGTGATCCGCTTCCTTCCCCGAGGAGCGCCGGCCTCGCGGCACGCCGAGCGCGAGCGGGAGGCGGCATGAAGGTCGAGGGCCGGACCGCGGTCATCACCGGGGCCGCGAGCGGGATCGGCCGCGGCACCGCTCAGGCCCTGGCGAGACGGGGGTGCAACCTCGCCCTCGCCGATCTCGACGAGGAGGGGCTCGCCGAAACGGCGGCGCTGGCCGGGGAGCATGGGGTGAAGGTCAGCCGGCACCGGCTCGACGTGGCCAGCCGCGAGGCGGTCGCCGCCTTCCCGGAGGCGGTCCTCGCCGCGCACGGCCGGGCCGATCTCCTCTTCAACAATGCCGGAGTCGCTATCGGCGGGACCTTCGAGCAGGTCGCCGAGGAGGATTTCGAGTGGCTGATGGAGATAAACTTCTTCGGTGTGGTGCGGATGACCCGGGCCTTCCTGCCGCTTCTGCGCTCCAGCGGCCAGGCCCGGATCGTCAACGTCTCGAGCATCTTCGGGATCATCGCCCCGCCGGGCCAGACGGCCTATTCGGCAAGCAAGTTCGCGGTCCGCGCCTTTTCCGAATCGCTTCGGCGCGAGCTCGAGGCGGAAGGCGCGAAGATCGGGGTCAGCGTCGTCCATCCCGGCGGGGTCGGCACGTCGATCGCGAAGAATGCGCGGCCGCCGCGCGGGGTCAACGACATCGATCTCGAGGCTCAGAAGCAAAGGTTCGACAAGTTCCTTCGAATGCCTCCGGTCAAGGCGGGCGAGATCATCGTCGCGGGGGTGGAAAAGGGCCGCCCGCGCATCATCGTCGGCAACGACGCGCGGTTCATGGCCGCCGTGGAGCGCCTTGCGCCGGTATCCTATTGGAAGCTGCTAGGGAGAACCCTGAAATGATCCCGTTCCTCATCGCCGGCGCCGGGGGCCTCGCCGCTTTGGGCGGTGGCCTCGCCGCCTATAGCGGCGCCACCGCGCGAAAGCTCGAGAAAGCGGTTCCGCGCGACGGCGAGCTGATCGAGGTGGACGGGGAGACCGTCCATTATACGGACAGCGGCGGCTCCGGCCCGCCGATCGTGATGATCCACGGTCTTGCCGGGCAGCTCCGCAATTTCGCCCGGCCGATGGTCGAGGACCTCGCCCGCGACTATCGGGTCATCCGGGTCGACCGGCCCGGCTCCGGCTACTCGCCCCGGGCCGCCGGCCGGTCCGCCCGCCTCCGGGTGCAGGCCGAGACCGTCGCCGAGCTGATCCGGATCCTGAAGCTCGGCCGGCCGCTGATCGTCGGCCACTCGCTCGGCGGGGCGCTGGCGCTTTCGATCGCCCTCAACCATCCCGACGTCGTCGGCGGGCTGGCCCTCGTCGCGCCGCTCAGCCAGGTTCAGGCGATCGAGGACGTGCCGCCCGTCTTCAAGGGGCTGGTGATCCGCTCGCCGGCGGTGCGCCGGGCCGTCGCCTGGACCATCGCCACGCCTGTCGCGATGGCGAGGGCCGAGCAATCCTTGCACGAAGTGTTCGCGCCGGAGCCGGTTCCGGCCGACTTCGGGACCGAAGGCGGCGGGCTGCTGGCGATGCGGCCGGGCAATTTCTACGCCTCCTCGTCCGACCTCGTCGATCTGGAGGGCGAGCTCGACGGGATGGTCGGGCGCTACCCGAGCCTCTCGATCCCGGTCAGCATCCTCTACGCCCGCGCCGACAACCTTCTCGAGTCCCGGCTCCACGGCGAGCGGACGGCGAGCGAGATACCGGGCGCCGAGATCGAGCTCGTCGAGGGCGGGCACATGCTCCCCTTTACCCAGCCCGCCCTCACCGCCGCCTTCGTTCGCCGGGCCGCCGCCCGGCAGGAGGAACCGGATGCCCGACGCGCTGCAGGCTGATTACGTCATCGTCGGCGCCGGCTCGGCGGGCTGCGTCCTCGCCAACCGGCTCACCGAGGACGGCCGGGCCCGAGTCGTCCTGCTCGAGGCGGGCGGCGACGATCGGCCCCTGAAGGCGCCTTCGCAATTCCTCTCCAACGTGATGATCCACGTGCCCGTAGGCTATGCGGCGACGCTGAAGGACCCGAAGGTCAACTGGCTGTTCACGACCGAGCCGGATGCCGGGACGAACGACCGGACCCACGTCTGGCCGCGCGGCAAGGTGCTCGGCGGCTCCTCGTCGATCAACGCCATGCTCTACATCAGGGGTCAGCGCGCCGACTATGACGGCTGGCGGCAATTGGGCTGCGAGGGCTGGGCGTGGGACGACGTCCTGCCCTATTTCCGCCGCTGCCAGCATCAGGAACGCGGCGCCTGCGACTTCCACGGCGTCGGGGGCCCGCTCAACGTCTCCGATCCGACCACCGGGCACGAAGTCTCGGAGGCGGTCATCGAGGCCTGCGAGGCGCTCGGCCTGCCCCGCCGCGACCCCAACGGCGCCGAGCAGGAAGGGGTCGGCTGGTACCAGGTGACGATCAAGGACGGCAAGCGCTGCTCGGCCGCCGTCGCCTATCTGCATCCGGCGATGGGCAGGGCCAATCTGCAGGTCGAGACGCGGGCGCTGGCGCACCGGGTGCTCTTCGAAGGCAGGCGCGCCGTGGGGGTCGAGTTCGTCCAGAACGGGGTGAAACGGGTGGCCCGTGCGGGCTCGGAGGTGATCCTGGCCGGAGGCGCCGTCAATTCGCCCCAGCTCCTGCAGCTCTCCGGAGTCGGCCCGGCCGACCTGCTTCGGGAGCATGGGATCGAGGTGCTCGCGGACCTGTCCGGGGTCGGCGATAATCTGCAGGACCATTTCGTCACCGGCGAGACCTTCCGGCTGAAGAAGGGCATCGTCTCGGTCAACGAGCTCGTCAGGGGGCCTCGTTTCCTGAAGGAGACGCTCAAATATATGTTCGGGAGGAAGGGCCTGCTCACCCTCTCCGCCGCCCATGTCGCCGTATTCTGCAAGTCGCGCGAGGGTCTCGCCGGGCCCGACATCCAGTTCCACATCCTGCCCGCAACGATGGACCCGGACAAGCTCTCCAACGCCCAGAGGATGGAGCTGGAGAAGGAGCCCGGGCTCACCATCGCGCCCTGCCAGCTCCGGCCCGAATCGCGTGGGACGATCCGAATCAAGTCGCCCGACCCTTCCGCCTATCCGGCCATCCGGCCCAATTACCTGTCGGACCGGCTGGACCAGGAGGTGATCGTCGCAGGGCTGCGCTGGGGCCGCCGGATGGCGGAGCAGCCGGCGCTGGCCCGCTACATCGAGCACGAGCTGATGCCGGGGGCGGACGTGGAGACCGACGAGCAGCTCCTCGACTATGCCCGCACCTGGGGAACGACGATCTACCATCCGGTCGGCACCTGCGCGATGGGCCGCGGGCCGGCGGCCGTCGTCGACCCGCAATTGCGGGTTCACGGCGTGGAGGGGCTTCGGGTGGTGGACGCATCGGTGATGCCGCGGCTCGTCTCGGGCAACACGAACGCGCCGACGATCATGATCGCGGAGAAGGCCAGCGACATGATCCTGGGCAAGGCGATGGCGGCGGCGGCCTAGAAATTCGGGACAGTTACGAATTTTCCGAGGTGCTCGCGCGTCGGCGACGGGCGCCAGCGAAATCCGTAACTGTCCCGAATTTCTACCGCCGCTTCGCCAGCCTCCGCCCCAGCGCCTCGGCCATCTTCCCCCAGGGCGGGCCGAGCCGCTCGAAGACGTTGACGAAGCCGACCTGGTGCACCGCCCGGGCGTGGCTGAAGCGCTTGAAGCCCTCATGGCCGTGATAGGCGCCGATGCCGCTCGCCCCGACCCCGCCGAACGGTAGGCTTTCCTGGGCGACGTGCATCAGGGTGCCGTTCAGGGTCGCTCCGCCCGAAATCGCCCCGTCCAGCACCCGCTGCCGCTCGCTGCGGCTGTTGCTGAAGCAATAGAGGGCCAGCGGCCGCTCGCCCGCGGCGACGAGGGCGATCGCCTCGTCGAGGCTTCGATAGGGTCGGACCGGAAGCACCGGGCCGAAAATCTCCTCGGTGAGGAACAGCGTGCCTTCCGGCGCGTCGAGGATGACCGTCGGCCCGATCTTCCCCTCCGCCCTGGCGCCTTCGTCTTCATGGGCAAGCACCGTCGCCCCCGCCTCCCGAGCCGCGTCTATGGCGTCGGCGAGGCGCTGGCGGTGCCGCTCGCTGATCATGCCCGAATAATCGTCATTGCCGGCTATGGACGGATAGGAGCGCCTCACCTGCGCCATCAGGGCGTCGGCGAAGGCGCGCTCCTTCCCCTCGGGCACGAGCACGTAATCGGGCGCGATGCAGGTCTGGCCGGCATTGACGAACTTGCCGAAGGCGATGCTTCGCGCCGCCTTGGCGACATCGTAGCCGGGGCAGACGATGGTCGGCGACTTGCCGCCCAGCTCGAGGGTCACCGGGACCAGATTGGCGGCGGCGGCCTGATAGACCTTGCGGCCGACGGCCGTCGAGCCGGTGAAGAGCAGATGGTCGAAGGGCAGGTCGGCGAAGGCCTGGCCCACCTCGACCCCGCCGGTGACGACCGTCACCTCCGATTCGTCGAACCGCTCGGCGACGAAGCGTCGAAGCAACTCCGAGAAGGCCGGGGTCAGCTCCGAGGGCTTGACCATCGCCCGGTTGCCCGCCGCCAGCGCGTCGACCAGCGGCGAAAGCGCCAGCTGGAGGGGATAATTCCAGGGCGAAATGATCCCGATCACCCCGAGCGGCTCGTGCCGCACCCGGGCCCTGGCCGGCTGGAACATAGGATCGACCCGGCGCCGCTCCGGCCGCATCCAGGCGGCGACATGCTTTCGCGCATGGCGGATCGCGTTCAGGGTGGGAACGATCTCGAGCAACTCGGTCTCGGTGCGCGAGCGCACCCCGAAATCCTCGGAGATGGCCCGAGCGATCGCGCCCTCGTTGCCGGCGATCGCCGAGCGCAGCCGCTCCAGCCGGTCCCGCCTCAGCTTCAGGTCCGCGGCCGGCCCCTGCCGGGACGCGCGATGCTGGAGATCGAAGATCCGGCGGGCATCGCCTTCGCCCGCTTCGAGCCTCGCCACGGATTGATCGGCCATGCGCGGAAATCCTCCCGTCTCCGGCCATAGCGCATCGGCGCGCGAGTGGCACCTTTTTGGCTTTGCGTCGCTGAGCCATCGGCCCCATCAGGCGCGCAACGCAGGAGATCCGAATGCCGATCCGAATCGCCGTCATCGGCTACGGCAAGATCGCCAGGGACCAGCACGTGCCTTCGATCGCCGCCGATCCGAGGTTCGAGCTGGCGGCGCTGGTCAGCCCGCGGGCCCCGGCCGACGAGGGGGTGCCGGTCTTCACGAGCCATGAGGCCTTGCTGGAGGCGATGGCGGGGAAGCTCGATGCGGTCGCCATCTGCACCCCGCCCACCGTCCGTCTGGCCGTCGCCGAAGCCGCCTTCGAGGCAAAGGTCGACGTTCTTCTCGAGAAGCCGCCCGCCGCCACATTGGGCGAGATAGAGCAGATCGAGCGTCTCGGCCGCGACTCCGGGCAGACGCTGTTCACCGCCTGGCACTCGCAGCACGCCGCGGGCGTCGCCGCCGCCAGGGCCGCCCTCGCCGGGAAAACGGTGAGCTCGGTCCGCATCCACTGGCACGAGGACGTCCGCAAATGGCATCCGGGGCAGGAATGGATCTGGGCTCCGGGCGGCTTCGGGGTGTTCGATCCCGGGATCAACGCTTTGTCCATCGCCACCCGCATCCTGCCCGAGCGGTTGTTCGTCCGCGAGGCGACCCTTTCCTTTCCCGAGAACAAGCAGACCCCGATCGCCGCCCGGATAACCTTCGAGGGAGAAAAGGGCCGCTTCGCCGCCGACCTGGACTGGCGCCGCACCGAGGGCGAGCGCTGGACGATCCGCGTCGAGACGGAAGACGGCGGCACGGTCGAGCTGCTCGACGGCGGCGCCCGGATGATCGTCGATGGCGAGCCCCGGGCGGTGGAGGACCGGGGCGAATATCCCTCGCTCTACGCCCGCTTCGCCGAGCTGGTGGAAGCGCGGGAGAGCGACGTCGACCGCGAGCCGCTTCGGATCGTCGCGGACGCCTTCCTGATCGGCCGCCGAGAGATCGTCGAGCCGTTCGCCTGAGTGCCTCGGGCCACTAAATCCTCCCCGAGATTTCTTGGGGAGGGGGACCGCGCGAAGCGCGGCGGAGGGATTCTTCTTAAGTCAGAAAGAACCCCTCCACCATGCTTCGCATGGTCCCCCTCCCCTGCCAATGCAGGGGAGGAATTTCACTTCGCCCTGCCGACCCGCGCTGTTGCCGCCCCGGCCAACGAATTGTAGGATCAATCCCATGGCGGGTGGGGAAACTGGGCCGGGCTCGGCCGGAGTCGAGCAAGCGCGCGGCGGTCGGGCCGATGCGGCGGGTCGCAACCTCACCTTTGCGATGCTCGACGCGCTCGGCCGGGCGATCGTCACCGGGGAATATGAAAGCCGCCGCTTCCCGACCGAGGCGGAGCTCGCGGTCCAGCATGCCGTCAGCCGCTCGGTGACCCGCGAGGCGGTCAAGATGCTCACCGCCAAGGGCCTGCTCACCGCCCGGCCGCGCAAGGGCACGACGGTGCAGCCGCCGTCCTGCTGGAATTTGTTCGATCCCGACGTCCTTCGCTGGCTGCTCGAGCGCAAATTCTCGCTCGAGCTTCTGCGCCAGTTCAGCGAGCTTCGCATCGCGATCGAGCCGGAAGCCGCGGCGCTCGCGGCGCGTTCGGCCGATGTCGCCGCAGTGGCCGAGATCCGGTCCGGCTACGAGCGGATGGAGGCCGCCGAAGCGGGCGCCGAGGACACGCTCGAAGCCGACATCGCCTTCCACGTCGCCATCCTTCAGGCCTCCGCCAATCCCTTCTACATGCAGTTCCGCGACGTCGTCGCCACCGCCCTTCGAACCTCGATCCGGTTCACCAACCGCTTCAAGGGCCGCTCGGCGAGCCTGCCGGCGCACCTCAACGTCCTCGCCGCCATCGAGGCGGGGGATCCCGCCGCGGCTCGGGACGCGATGGCGGCGATCATCTCGGAGGTCATGATATTGATCGAGGATGCCGAGCGGGCCGCCTAGGCTCGGTTGGTTGGTCCGGGAAACGGCTTGGTGTCGCAAAGGACCGTGCTACAAGCCCTTGGAGTCAAACGCATCGAGAGGATCTTCGCGATGCCAGTGCAAACCTTGTCCCGCATCGGAGCCATTGCGCTTCTGCTCGCCGCGACCGGCGCTGCCGCGGCCGAGCCGAGCTTTGTGCCGGTGTTCAGGGACAATTTCCCCGATCCTCACATCGTCGAGCATCGAGGCGAGTTCATCGCCTACGCGACCAACGCCGGGATCAACCTGCCGATGCTGACGTCGCGCGATCTCATCCGCTGGGCCCCGGTGACCGGGCCCGACGGCAAGCGCCTAGACGGCATGCCCGACCTCGCGCCCTGGGTGAAGGAAGGGTTCACCTGGGCCCCCGAGGTGATGAAGGTCGGCGGCAAATGGCTGCTTTATTACACCGCCAACCACCGCAAGCGCGACGTCCAGTGCCTCGGAGTCGCCGTCGCCGACACTCCCAGGGGCCCGTTCCGCGACAGCTCCGCCGAGCCGATGGTATGCCAGTTCGACCTCGGCGGAACGATCGACGCCAATCCGTTCCGCGATTCCGACGGCAAGCTCTATCTCTACTACAAGAGCGACGGGAACCGGGTCGGCAGGAAGACGGTGATTTGGGGGCAAAGGCTTTCGGAGGACGGGCTGTCGGTCGTCGGGTCGCCCGCTGCCCTGGTCGAGGACGACCAGCAATGGGAATGGAAGCTGGTCGAGGCGCCGACCATGGTGCGCTCGCCGGCCGGGCATCGGCTTTTCTTCTCCGCCGCCTACTTCGGCTGGGATCCGAAGGAACGGCTGTCGCGCTACGCCACGGGCTATGCGACCTGCGCCGGACCCCTCGGCCCCTGCAAGGACGCGCCGGAAAATCCGATCCTCCACAGCTTCAACGACAAGTCGGCCGGCTGCCTTAGCGGCCCCGGACATACCAGCATCTTCGAAACGCGCGGCCGCCACTTCATCGCCTTCCACGCCTGGGAGGCGACCAGGGCCTGCCGAAAGGCGGCCGAGAAGCGCTATCTCTACGTCGCGCCCCTCTTTTGGAAGGACGGCAAGCCGCAGATCGGAATGAGCCTGCGCGAGAGCGGCAAATAATGCTCCTGTCGGCATTCCGCTCCGTCATCGCGCTGTTCCTTCTCGCGTCGGCATCGGCGGCGGCGGCGCAAGAGGAGCTTTACCGATACCGGGCTGGCGAGGAGCCGCGCTGGATCAGCCCCGAGAATCCGACTGGAGCCAAAGGCGCCGGCGGCCGCGAGAATCGCGGCGCCAAGGGCCATGCTTTCGAGACCATCCCCGTCGGGGGAGCGCACCTCCTCGCCGACATTCGCGGCGCCGGGACGATCGACCGGATCTGGATGACGATCGAGGACCGGTCGCCCGAGGCCCTGCGCGGCCTCAAGCTGGAGATGTATTGGGACGGCGCCGCCACCCCCGCGGTCTCGGTTCCGCTCGGTGACTTCTTCCTTCACGGCGCCGGCGAGATGGTGCCGATGGAGACGGCCCTACTGGCCTGCCCCGAGGGCCGCTCGTTCGTCTCCTATCTGCCGATGCCGTTCCGCAAGGGCGCCCGGATCGCGCTCGCGAACGAATCCGGCAAGCCGGTCAATCTGATCTTCTACGATATCAATTACCGGGCGCTGGGCGGGCAGCCGAAGGACGCGCTCTACTTCCATGCCTGGTGGAGCCGGGAGCGGGCGACCGTGCTCGGCCGCGACTTCAGGATATTGCCGCGAGTCCGCGGCCGCGGCCGCTTCCTGGGCGCGAGCGTGACGGTGCTCACCAACCCCGTCTACGAGAAGACCTGGTGGGGCGAGGGCGAGGTCAAGATCGCGCTCGACGGCGACAGCTCGTCGAGCCCGACGCTCGTCGGCACCGGCACCGAGGATTATATCGGCACTGCCTGGGGCCAGGGCGCCTATATCAACCGCTACCAGGGCGCTCCGATCGCCACCTGGGAAGGCGAGGGGCGCTGGACCTTCTACCGCTGGCACGTCCCCGACCCGATCTTCTTCAGCCGCGACATCGAGGTGAGCCTGCAGATGATCGGCGGCGCCAGGAAGGCCATCGTCCTCGGCCTCCAGAAGAAGGGGGCGCCGCTCATCCCGGTCACCATCGACCCCGGCTCGCGCAACAATTTCCAGCAGCTTCTGGCCAAGAACCCGCCGGTGCCGCTGTCCGACCCGTCGCTGCCCGACGGCCACACCAATTATTACCGGAGCGACGACGTCGCGGCGGTCGCCTATTTCTACCTCGACCGGCCCGGCGGAGTGCTCCCGCCTATCGCTCCGGCGGACGAGCGCATGGCCGCGATCCGGAAGCCGCTCGAAAAGAAATAGGGCGGCCCCGGAGGGACCGCCCCTGGAAGGCGACACGCCGCCGCTTAGTAGCGGAAGCGGATTCCGACCGAGAAGACGCGCTCGAGATACTTGCGGCCCCACGGGAAGGTGGCGCCGTTCCCGCCGGCGAACTCTCGATAGGTGCGGATGGGCTGGCTGCCGGCGAGCAGGTTGAGCGCGTCGACCGCGATCGTGAGATTCTTGACCGGAGTGTAGGAAGCCGAGAAGTCCAGCGTGCCGAGGCTGTCCTGGCGCAGGAACGCCTGGTTGCCCTGGATGTCCCTCGGCTCCACCGCGAAGTCGGACCGCCAGTTGTAGGCCAGCCGCGCCGAGATGTTGTTGCGCTCGTACATGCCGACCAGATTGTACGAGTGCTTCGACACGCCTGGGAAATCCTGCTGCCCCTGGAGCTGGTTGTTGCTGTACTGGGGCGCGAGCTCGGTCGAGGCGTTGAGATAGGTATAATTGGCCTGGACTCCGAAGCCGCGGGCGAAGCCCGGCAGCCAGTCGTAATCGAAGAAGGTCGTGAATGCCGCCTCGTAACCGGTGATCGACCCGTCGCCCGTGTTGAAGGGGGCGTCGAGACGCAGGGTGATCCCGTTCTGGCCGGCGCCGGGAATGTCCTGCGTCGAACGGAAGACGAAGTTTTTCACGTCGCGATGGAACAGGGAAAAGGTGAACGAACCCTGCCGGGCGAAATAATATTCGAGCGTCGCGTCGAAGTTTCTGCTTTCGATCGGCTGCAGGTCGGGATTGCCGCCATTGGCGTTCTGGAAGCAATTGGGGCTGCTCGGCCCTTGGGTGGCGCAGGCTTCCGACGGAGTGGAAATGGTGCCGGACGGGTTGAGATCGCTGAAGTTCGGCCGGGTGCGGGTCTCCGAATAAGCGAGCCGCCCCTGAAAATTTTCCTTGAAGCCCAGACGCAGGCTCGCGTTCGGGAGGATGTCCGTATAACCGTTCTCGCGCGTGATCTGCGTTACGGCGCCGGTCGGCCCCCGCAGATCGCCGGTCAGCGAGCTCTCGGTCCGGACGACCCGGACGCCGATGTTGCCGTCGACCGGGAAGCCGGCATCGAGCTCGTAGCGGATCTGGGCGTAGCCCGCATAGGACTTCTCGTTAGCCCTATATTGCCGGGCGAGGACCGGAGCACCCAGCGCTCCGCCGTCCGGATTGTTCGTCGCCGCAAATTGCCGAAGCTCATCGAGGTTCGAGAACACGTCGCCGTAGGAGGCGCCGACGAAGCAGCGCTCCGCCTGGTAATCGTCGTAGACGAAGCCGCACCGCAGAGGCCGGATGCCTACCGGCAGGTTGGACAGTGGCGGACGAACGCCCGCGCCGCGATAGACGGAGCCTTCGCGCCGTTCCGCGTCGCGGGTGCTGTGCCGGACGCCCACCTGGAAGCGCGGCACGGCCGCCCATCCCGTGTCCCACTCGGCATCGAGGCGCATCTGGATGTCCTCACCCTTGCGCCACTCACTGCGCTGGAAGAGGCCGCGGTACAGGTAATTGGCGGGGTTCGCCGTATCGTAGTCGAGGAAATCGAAGGATCCGCCACCGGGGCCGTCCTGAAGATTGAATACCACGTCGCGCACGGGCGAGCTCGACAGCGCATAGTCGATGTTGACCTGACGCTCGTCATACACCGACGAGGTCCAGGCGATGTCGCCCGACAGCTTGAGGTCGCGGGTGACGTCGAAGATGACACCGCCGCCGATCTGATAGGTGTCGGTGTCGGCGTTGCGGAATTCCTGGAACCCGTCGGGCGCATTCGGGCTGTTGACCCGAGCGCTGATCGGGACGTTATTTTCGCCGAATACCACATTCGTGAGAGTGGAGTTGTCGAACAGCGGGACGAACATCCAGAAGTTGCTGTCGTGCCCGCGATAGCCCTGGTAAAGAGCGTCGACGTAGAATTGCAGGTCGGGGTTGGGCTTGAACTGAATGGCTGCGTTCCCTGACGGCCGAAGCCGATCGCCCTTGCCGTAGAACAGGCCGCTTCCGTTCGGAGCGATGAAGGCCGGCCGGCTTCCGGCCGCCGGGCGAGGCGACACGAACAGGTCGTTCTCGCGAGTCGAGTCCAGGAAGTCGGTGTTCGTCACCGCGATGTTGACGAGGATTCCGAACTCGCCGCCGTCGCCCACGTCCCAGCGGTTGCTGGCAAGGATATTGCCGTTCCAGTCCCATTTCCCGGACTGCTCGAACTTGACCGCGTTCAGCATTCCCGACAGCTCGAACCCGGTGAAGTCGAAGGGACGGCGCGACCGAACGTTGACCTGGCCACCGAGGCCGCCTTCGATCTGGTTCGCGGTGCCCGACTTGAACACTTCGAGCGCCGCCACGCTTCCGGCCGGGAAGTCCTGGATGGCGACGAAGCGCTCGTCGCGGGTGAAGATCTCGCGGCCGTTATAGGTCGTGCTGATGTCGGGAAGGCCGCGGATCCGGACTTCCGCGGCTTCGCCCGCGGCGCGGTTGGCCTGGACCCCCGGAATGCGCGCGAGCGCCGCCGACGCGGTCACGTCAGGAAGCTTGCCGATGTCCTCGGCCACGATCGCGTCGACGATCTGCTCGGAATTGCGCCGGATGTTCTGGGCGGACTGAAGGCTTCGGCGCAGTCCGGTGACGACGATCTCGTTCTCGGCCGCAGGGTCGGCCGCGGTGTCGACGGCGTCGTCCGTCTGCGGTGACCCGGCCTCCGGATCGGCGGGCGATTCCTGGGCTTCGACTGTCGGGTCCGGCGGGGTCACCGGATCGGCCTGAGCCATTGCGGGCGTTCCGCCGAGGGCCAGGATTGCTGCAGACGACGAGCACAGGATGAAAGTTTTCAGGCGCATGCTAATGCCTCCCCCGCTGAATGGAGCCCGTTTTCCAGGCTTCTCTGCCGCCGATCCCTACATTCAAGGGGCGGAAGCTTACAAGGCATTTGTCCGATTTATAGGGCGGTGTGTCCAGCGGGACGCACGATAGGTTAGGCTAGCCCGCGCCCGATCATCCGGACGTGCGCTCGACCGTCCCCAGCCCAAGCCAGCGCCATCAGGCCGAGCTCCGCGGTGAGCCTTTCGACGGTCTCCGCCGGCGCGCCCGGCTCCGGCGTGGTCCGCTGCACCAGCAGCCGGGAGCCCTGCCGATCCGCCTTGAGGTCGACGCGGGCGACCAGCCTCTCGCCGAGCAGGAAGGGCAGGACGTAATAGCCGTGGACCCTCTTCTCGGCGGGCGTGTAGATCTCGATCCGGTAGCGGAAGCCGAACAGAGTTTCGGCCCGGTCGCGCTCCCAGATCAAGGGGTCGAACGGCGCCAGCAGGGCCTGGCCGCCGATCCGGCGCGGCCGCCGCGCGCTCCGGTGAAGGAACCAGGCGCGGGACGAGCCCTCCACCTGCGCCGGCAGCAGCACCCCGCCCTCGACCAGCTCCGCCACGGCCTGCCTCGCCGCCGCCGGGCGGAGCCGGAAATAGTCGCGAAGCTCGGCTTCGGTAGCGATCCCGAGCGCCTCCGCCGACTTCGCCACGAGCGCCCGCCGGGCATCCGCCTCGCTTGGGGTGGGAAGCGCCAGGATCGCCGCCGGGATCACCCGCTCGGGAAGGTCGTAGACCCGCTCGAAGCTTCCCCGCCGGGTGGCGGTGGTGATGAGGCCGGCCCAGAACAGCCATTCCAGGGAGCGCTTGGTGTCGCCCCAGGCCCACCAGCCGCTCCGGCCCTTGCCCTCCTCGAAATCGGAGGCCGCGAGGGGGCCTTCCGACCGGATCCGCTGCAGGATCGCCTCGGCCTCGCCGCGCCGCTCGACGGCATAGGCTTTGAGGCTTCCCCAGCCGATCTCCCCGCGCTCGGCCGCCGCCATCCGCCAGCGCAGCAGGGGATGCATCTCCAGCGGCAGGAGCGAGGCCTCGTGCGCCCAATATTCGAACAGGCGCCGCTCCCGCCTCGGGCCCCAGGCGGCGCGGTCGATCAGGCCGCGGTCATAAAGGCCGAGGCGCGAGAAAGCCGGGAGGTAATGCGCCCGGACCAGGACGTTGACGCTGTCGATCTGGTGGAGGCCGAGCCGGCCGACGGTCCGGCGGAGATGCCCGCCCGTCGCCTCGGGCGGCCGCGGGGCTCCGAAGCCCTGGGCGGCGAGCGCGATCCGCCGCGCCTGCGCCAGCGAGAGCCGTTCCGCCACTTGATGAGGCTCAGCGACGCGCCGGGAGCGGCCGCGCATGGATCCCGAAGCTTGCGCCGACGAAGCGTTCGCAGCCGCCCCGCACCGGAAAGGTGCAGGAGGAGCTGGGATCGCTGGGGGTGTTGAGCAGCTTCGCCTTGCCGCCGCCGCCGTCGACCGCGAGCGAGGTCGATCCGCCGCCGTCGAAATTGATCCCGTGCGCGGCGCCCAGCTGCTGAAGCATCTGCGCGGCCTGGCGCAAGGTCAGTCCCTGGCTGGTCTCGCGGGTGACCGCGGCCACCCACAGCATGTTGTCCGCCCTCGACAGCCCCACCACGGTCCGGGCGTTGGGGCCGAAGAACTCGTCCTGCTTGTCGGGCGGCGCCATGTTGCGGCCGAAGAAGAGCAGCTCGTGGCTGCCGGTCACCGCGGTCTCCGCCCCCGGGAGGACCGCCGGGGCCTGGACGGTGGAGAGCTTGCCGTTCCTGACGACGAGGCTCCAGCGGAACGGATAGCCGTGGCAGGCCTTGGGCTTGTGGGTCCATTCCGAGAGGATCTTGCCGCCGCTTATCTGCAGTCCGCAAAGGTCCGTCGTCGCGGGCTTCGGGGGCGAGGGCGGCGTGTAGCTGCAGCAATTGACGAAGAGGTTGGCGTTGAACGCCACCTGGCTTCCCGTGCGCTCGAGGAAGGCGGTCGGAAGCTCGAGCTTCAGATTGTCCTTGGCGCCCCCGGACGCTTCGAACGAAAGGCCCGGAGCGGTGAGATCGACCCGGACGACCTGCACCTTGGTCCTGGACTTGCCGGCCCCTGAGGGGCAGGTGACCGTCACCGTCTGCGAAGCCACGCCGAGGAACAGGGGCACGAGAGCGGCCTGGGCGGTCGTGCACCCCGGATCCGGGTCCGACGCCGGCGCGGCGGGTGCGAACGACATCAGCATCGCGGCGATCAGCGGGTTCATTCAAAGTCTCCTGTTGCGGCTCAGCCGCGTCGGCTCTTCTTCCAGATCGAGACGAGGATCAGGGAAAAGGCGGCGAGCCGCAACAGGAATACCAGCTTCGCTCCTCGACCAGGAGATCGGTGAAGGTGAGCAGCGCCTGCCCCGGCGCAATGACAACCCGGCCGACCGGCTAATCGCACGCTCTGCAAATTTCTGGGGTGGATTTTTTCATCCTTCGTCTATGGTTAGGTCACGGGCGGGGGCCTGCATTGGAATTCGGGCGGGGGAAGACGCCGAAGGAGTGACTTGGTGAACGTACAGGCCCCTCGCGATTTCATCGATCGCCGCCAGCTCCTCAGCGCCCTGCGCAGCTTCCGCCGGGGCGATTTCACCGTCCGACTATCCGAGGATCTCCCGGGCGAGGACGGCGAGATCGCGCGCCTGTTCAACGAGACGGTCTCGCTCAACAAGCAGATGACCGACGAGCTCGAGCGGCTGTCCCAGGTCGTAGGCAAGGAAGGCAAGATCAGCCAGCGCGGCCGGGTCAAGGCCGCCACCGGGGGCTGGGAATCCGCCATCCGCTCGGTCAACGAGCTGATCGAGGACATGGTCCAGCCGACCGCCGAGGTCGCCCGGGTCATCGGCGCGGTCGCCAAGGGCGACCTCAGCCAGTCGATGACCGTCGAGATCGACGGCCGGCCGCTCCGAGGCGAGTTCCTTCGCATCGGCAAGATCGTGAACACGATGGTCGAGCAGCTCGCCTCCTTCGCCTCCGAGGTGACCCGGGTGGCGCGCGAGGTCGGCACCGAGGGCAAGCTGGGCGGTCAGGCGAACGTGAAGGGCGTCGCCGGCACCTGGAAGGACCTCACCGACAACGTGAACGCCATGGCGACCAACCTCACGGGCCAGGTGCGCAACATCGCCGAGGTGACGACCGCGGTGGCCTCGGGCGATCTTTCCAAGAAGATCACCGTGGAGGTGAAGGGCGAGATCCTCGAGCTGAAGAACACGATCAACGTCATGGTCGACCAGCTCAACGCCTTCGCCTCCGAGGTGACGCGCGTCGCCCGCGAGGTCGGCACCGAGGGCAAGCTCGGCGGCCAGGCGAACGTGAAGGGCGTCGCCGGCACCTGGAAGGACCTCACCGACAACGTCAACGCGATGGCGACCAACCTGACGGGCCAGGTGCGCAACATCGCCGAGGTGACCACCGCCGTGGCCTCGGGCGATCTGTCCAAGAAGATCACCGTGGAGGTGAAGGGCGAGATCCTCGAGCTCAAGAACACCATCAACACCATGGTGGACCAGCTGAACGGCTTCGCCTCGGAAGTGACCCGCGTGGCCCGCGAGGTCGGCTCGGAAGGCAAGCTGGGCGGGCAGGCGCGCGTGGAAGGCGTTGCCGGCACCTGGGCCGACTTGACGGACTCGGTGAACCTCATGGCCGGCAATTTAACCGGCCAGGTCCGCAACATCGCCGAAGTGACGACGGCCGTGGCCTCGGGCGATCTGTCCAAGAAGATCACCGTCGACGTGAAGGGCGAGATCCTCGAGCTCAAGAACACCATCAACGTCATGG
>DASWLZ010000066.1:0-77259 GCA_036399975.1 Allosphingosinicella sp. | reverse complement strand
GACGAGCTAGGGACGAAGCAAGGAAACCATGGCCAGCCTCAAGGCGCTCAAAGGGCGGATCGCGTCGGTCAAGTCGACGCAGAAGATCACCAAGGCGATGAAGATGGTCGCCGCCGCCAAGCTGCGCCGTGCGCAGCAGGCCGCGGAGGCCGGCCGCCCCTATGCGACTCGCATGGAGAGCGTGATGGCGAGCCTCGCCGCCAAGGTGACGATCAGCCCGCAGAGCCCCAAGCTGCTCGCCGGCACCGGGCGGGACCAGACTCACTTGCTGGTCGTCGCCACCTCGGACCGGGGCCTCGCCGGAGCGTTCAACTCGAACATCGTCCGCGCCGCCCGCAAGAAGGCCGACGCACTCACCCGCGAGGGCAAGCAGGTCCTCTTCTACCTGGTCGGCCGCAAGGGCCGGGCGGTGATCCAGCGCCTCTATCCCAAGCAGATCATCCACCAGCACGATACCAGCGCAATGAAGTTCGCCAGCTTCGCCGACGCCCAGGCGATCGCCGAGGACCTGGTCGGCCGCTACCAGACCGACGGCATCGACGTCGTCCACCTCTTCTACGCCCGCTTCCAATCGGCGCTTGTGCAGGAGCCGGTCAGCCAGCAGATCATCCCGGTGACCCTTCCGGCCGGCGGCAACGCGGCCGCAGGCGCCAGCGCCGCGATCGAATATGAGCCGGACGAGGAGGAAATCCTCGCCTCGCTCCTGCCGCGCAACGTCGCCGTGCAGATCTTCCGCGCCCTCCTCGAGAACGCCGCGTCCGAGCAGGGCAGCCGGATGACCGCCATGGACAACGCCACCCGCAACGCCGGCGACATGATCAACCGCCTCTCGATCGCCTACAACCGGCAGCGCCAGGCGGCGATCACGACGGAGCTGGTCGAGATTATTTCTGGGGCTGAAGCCCTTTAGTTCAACCGTCGCCCCAGCGCAGGCTGGGGCTCCAGCGAGTGAAAGGCGCCGCGCCTTTCACCCCCGGGGATCCCAGCCTTCGCTGGGATGACGATCAAGAAGAAGGCAAGAGGAACGACAAATGGCCACCGCCGCAACCCCGACCAACAATATCGGCCGAGTCAGCCAGGTCATCGGCGCCGTCGTCGACGTGACGTTCGACAGCGACCTGCCGGAGATCCTGTCGGCTTTGACCACCGACAATAACGGCAACAAGCTCGTGCTCGAGGTCGCCCAGCATCTCGGCGAGTCGACCGTTCGGACGATCGCGATGGACTCCACGGACGGCCTCACCCGCGGCCAACCCGTCACCGACACCGGCTCGCAGATCCGCGTCCCGGTCGGGCCGATGACGCTCGGGCGCATCATGAACGTCGTCGGCGACCCGATCGACGAGCGCGGCCCGATCGGCCACACGGAGACCTCCCCGATCCACCGGGACGCGCCCCTGTTCGTCGACCAGTCGACCGAGACCAGCATCCTCGTCACGGGCATCAAGGTCATCGACCTGCTTGCGCCCTACGCCAAGGGCGGCAAGATCGGCCTGTTCGGCGGTGCCGGAGTCGGCAAGACGGTGCTCATCCAAGAGCTGATCAACAACATCGCCAAGGGCCATGGCGGCACCTCGGTGTTCGCAGGCGTCGGCGAGCGCACCCGCGAGGGCAACGATCTCTACCACGAGTTCCTCGAGGCGGGCGTCATCGCCACCGACGCAGAGGGCAACCCGACCCCGGAAGGCTCCAAGGTCGCCCTCGTCTTCGGCCAGATGAACGAGCCGCCGGGCGCCCGCGCCCGCGTCGCGCTCTCCGGCCTCACCCAGGCGGAATATTTCCGCGACGTCGAGGGCCAGGACGTGCTGTTCTTCGTCGACAACATCTTCCGCTTCACCCAGGCGGGCTCGGAAGTGTCCGCCCTTCTCGGCCGCATCCCCTCCGCCGTGGGCTACCAGCCGACCCTGTCGACCGACATGGGCGCTCTCCAGGAGCGGATCACCTCGACCAACAAGGGCTCGATCACCTCGGTGCAGGCGATCTACGTTCCCGCCGACGATCTCACCGATCCGGCGCCGGCCACGTCCTTCGCCCACCTCGACGCCACCACGGTGCTGTCGCGCGCGATCTCGGAGCTGGGCATCTACCCGGCGGTCGACCCGCTCGACTCCACCTCGCGAGTCCTCACCGCCCGCACCGTCGGCCAGGAGCATTACGACACCGCCCGCGCCGTCCAGGAGATCCTTCAGCGCTACAAATCGCTCCAGGACATCATCGCCATCCTCGGAATGGACGAGCTTTCGGAGGAGGATAAGCTGACCGTCTCGCGCGCCCGCAAGATCCAGCGCTTCCTTTCCCAGCCCTTCCACGTCGCCGAGGTCTTCACCGGAATCCCCGGCAAGTTCGTCCAGGTCGAGGACACCGTCCGCTCGTTCAAGGCGGTCGTCGACGGCGAGTACGACCATCTTCCCGAGAACGCCTTCTACATGGTCGGCGGGATCGAGGAGGCGGTCGAGAAGGCGCAGCGCCTCGCCGCCGAGGCGGCCTGATGCGCGGCGCGCGCGCAGCTCTGCTGGTCACCGCCCTTGCCGCTCTGGCAAGCACGGCGGCGGCGCAGATCGTACCGGGCACGCGCGCGCCCGCGACCACCGCGGAGCTGGTCGGCGATGCCCAGATGATCGTCTGCTTCCTCGCCGCGGCCGGCCGGCCGATGCCCGGCCTCAACATGCCCCTCCTCGGCGAGGAAGGGATGACCTTACTCGCCGACGTTCCGGAGGAGCTGGCCAAGTTCGTCGAGAAGCGGCCGGGACAGGCGATCCTGAAGCTGAAGTCGCCGGCCGATCCGGTCTGGATCGTTCACGACCCCGGGACCCGGCGCTGCGGCATCTACGCCCTGACCGACCCGGCACCGGTCGAGGCGAAACTGGTCCCCGACCTGCTGAGCGGCAAGAATCCCTGGAAGCGGGTCGAGGCGCCGGCCGGGGTCGATCAGGCTTTCGCCCTGAAGATCGGCTCCGAGCGTTTCCGGACCGAGATCACCAGGCCACGGTCGGCAGGCGAGCCTCTGCTTGTCCTCGTCCGGCCGGGACGCTGACATGCGCCCAGTGCTCTTCCCCGCCATCGCCGCGTCCCTCGCCGTCACTGCTTCCGGTGCCGCCCCGGCGCAGCCGGGGACGATGCCCCTGCCGCGCCAGCAGCCGATCGCCGAGATCGCCGCCGATCTCGCCTACGGCTATTGCCCGCTGTTCCTCGCCGGCCAGTTCTCGCTGACCGGCCCGGAGCTCGCCCAGCGCGGCTTCGGCAAGACCGTCAGCAAGCAACCCCATCCGCGCGTCGGCGAGATGAGCCTGGTCGAGGCGAAGCTGCCCGACGGCCAAGTGCAATTCGGAGGAGCCGCGGGCAAGGCCTGCACCGTCATCGTCCACGCTCCGAAGTCGACGAGGGCCACGGTACTGGCCAGGTTGCGCTCGAACATGGCTTTCATGGGTCTCGACTTCAAACCCGCCGACAGCCCGGGGCAGAGCGTCCCCGCGCTCAAGGGCGCGACGATCGAAACGTATAAGGCGCCGGTCGACAAACAGTTCCTGTACCTTCAGCACGTGCAGATGGACGACCCGGCCGGAATCGTCGTGGCCCAGCTTTTCGCAACGGACAAATAAGATGGCAGACCTTCACTTCGAGCTCGTCACCCCCGAACGCCTCATCCGCTCCGAGGACGTCTTCATGGTCGTCGTTCCCGGCACGGAGGGCGATTTCGGAGTCCTCGCCGGCCACGCGCCCTTCATGTCGACGCTGAGGAACGGCGATATCGCCGTCTATCGCAGCGGCTTCGCCGACACGCCTGAGCGGATCGCCGTCGAAGGCGGCTTCGCGGAGGTCTCCGAGCAGGGGCTCACCGTGCTCGCCGAGCGCGCCGACGTCCCGGCCTAGATTCGGCAATCTTGAAAAAAACCTTGATCGCAGTGTCTTATGCGCCGACTGTCGAGCGATCGCTTCGCACGCTGACGTCAGCGAAAAGGCCTGTAATGCCCAAACGATTTCTCCTCGGCATCGCCGCGGCTCTTCTCCTCCCTTCCCCGGCGGCGGCACAGCCGAGGCCAGTCCCGGCACAGCCGAGGCCAGTCCCAGCACAGCCGACGCCAGTCCCGGCACAACCGACCCAGGGCGACCTGGCGGAGACGGCCTCCGACCTCGCCTATAGAGTCTGCCCGCTCTTCCTGGCCGGCCGTTTCCCGCTGACCGCGCCTGTCCTCGCCGAGCGCGGCTTCGGAACGGCGATCCAGAAGCGCGACCATCCAAGCTTCGGCGAGCTCCAGACGGTCTCCGCCAGGCGCAGCGACGGCGAGATAAGCTTCGGCGGCCTGCCGGGTAAGGTGTGCGTCGTGGTCGCGACCGGGGGCAAGCGGGAGGCCGCTTTGGCGAAGCTGCGCGGGAACATGTTCGCGACCGGCTTCGCCTTCGAGCCGGTGCCGCATTCCGGCCCGGAATTCCCCGACATGACGATCGAGACCTTCAGGGCGCCCGTCCAGGGTCACGCAATCTATCTGCAGCTGATCCAGGCCCGCGGGGCAACGCCCTCCGTCACCGCCCAGATCTTCGCGCTCGCGAAGTAACGCCGGTCCAGTCGCGCATCCGGCGGTAGCGCCAGGTCTGCGGGTCGGCGCCGCCCGGGCCCGAAATGGTGGCAACCAGGACCTTGCCTTCCAGGCGGTACGAGATGCGGGTGGGATAATCGTGCTTCGGGTTCTCGAAAACCACATAGCCCGGCCCCCGATCCACGATCGGGAACTCGACCGGGACCTGTCCCCGCGGAGCGCCCCAGAAGGCGTTGCCCTGGATGCGCATGAATTCCCAGCTCTTTACCTCCAGGCCCTTGCCGCTGACGCCGGTGCCCAGCATCAGGTCCCCCCTTGGGCCGGTCCACCATTCCTCCGACCATTCGTCGCCCGGGCCTGAACGGACCCAGTGGCCGCCGAGCCAGCGAAGCTCGTAGGCGAGCGGCATCAGGATCGAGAAGCCCGTCGACAGGAACATCGCCAGGACCGCCGCGACGACCTTACCCATGCTTCCCCCCTTGGCTCGGCGCCTCTCCGAGATCCCGCACCCTTTGCGCCCGCCACAAGAGCACGCCTCCGCCGATGATGAGAGCCGCGCCGCCGAAGGTCGCCCAGTCCGGCCGATCCCCGAACCAGAGCCAGCCGAGGCCCGCCGCGACGATCAGCTGAACATAGGTCATCGGCGCCACCGTCGAGGCGCTCGCCCGCTCCACCGCAGCGAAGATGAGGCTGTGGCCGGCGGTGGCGAGGCCGGCGACCGCGAGGCATTTCAGGGCCACGTCCCAGCCGGGCCGGCCGATTTCGAGCCCCGCGGCCTGGAAGGCGAACGCAGCCGCGACCAGCGCCGGCGCCGCCACGGCGGCGACCAGGAACTGCATCACCATCACCGGCGCCGCGCCCGCGGACTTCCGGTTCAGCATCATCAGCCAGCTCATGCCGAAGGCCGCGCCGATCGGGAATAAGGCGGCGGGGCCGATCTCCATGAGGTTCGGCCTCAGCACGATCAGCACGCCCAAGAAGGCGAGCAGGGTCGCCGCCCAGGTCGCCGGGCGAGTCCGCTCGCCAAGCACCCAGGGCGCCAGCAGGGCGGTGAGGATCGGGCTGGTGAACTGGATCGCGGTCGCGTCGGCCAGCGGCATCGCCATCACGCCGAGGAAGAAGCACAGGGTCGCCACCGCCACCGCGGCCCCTCGCCCGAGCTGGACCAGTGGCATCGGCATGACGAACCCGCCGCTTCCGTGCCGGAGCGCGACATAGGCGGCCAGCCCGACCGCGCCGAAGCTGTAGCGAAGCGCCGCCACCGCGGGCGCGGGCCAGTCGCCCGCCATCGACTTCACCAAAGCGTCGCCGAAAGCCAGGCTGAGGAACCCGGCCAGGGCGATGAGCAGCGCGCTTCGGGCGTGGGCGGTCGGCACCAGGAGCGCCCTGCCCGGCGGGTTAGGCAATTGTCAAAGTTTCCGCCTTATTCACCAGTCCGAGTGGCATTGCTTCACCGGTGAGGATCTTAGCGCAATGAGTGCTTTTGGACGGCGCGGAGGAAATGGCGGCGCAGCAGGCGGACGGCCCAGCTTCGGCGTCGCCAGACCGATGAAGGGCCCCGGCGGAAGCCCGGGCCCGGCGCTTCCCGAGGGCGGGGAGCAATTCCCGCCGCTCGACTCGATCAGCTTCTCGGACGCGGATTCGGACAGCTTCACGCCGCCCTCGGGCGACCGCAATGCCGACGCCATGTCGCGGCTGGCGGAGCGGCAGGCCGCCTCCGCGGAAGCGCCGAGCAGCAAGAACGAGGGGTTCGAGGCCTCGATCCACCGGATCAAGGAGCAGGTCCTTCCCCGGCTGCTGGAGCGGGTCGATCCCGAGGCCGCCGCCACGCTGAGCAAGGACGAGCTCGCCGAGGAGTTCCGGCCGATCATCGGCGAGGTGCTCGCCGAGCTCAAGATCAACCTCAACCGCCGCGAGCAGTTCGCGCTCGAGAAGGTGCTGGTCGACGAGCTTCTCGGCCTCGGGCCGCTGGAGGAATTGCTCAGCGACCCCGACATCTCGGACATCATGGTCAACGGGCCCAACCAGACCTTCATCGAGAAGCGCGGCAAGCTCGAGATCGCCCAGATCCAGTTCCGCGACGAGGAGCATCTGTTCCAGATCGCCCAGCGCATCGTCAACAAGGTCGGCCGCCGGGTCGACCAGACCACCCCCCTCGCCGACGCCCGGCTCCAGGACGGCTCGCGCGTCAACGTCATCATCCCGCCGCTCAGCCTGCGCGGCACGGCCATCTCGATCCGTAAATTCTCCGAGAAGCCGATCACCGTCGACATGATGAAGAATTTCGGCTCGATGTCGGACAAGATGGCGACGGTGCTCAAGATCGCCGGCGCAAGCCGCTTCAACGTCATCATCTCGGGCGGCACCGGCTCGGGCAAGACGACGATGCTCAACGCCCTCTCGAAGCTGATCGACCCGGGCGAGCGCGTGATCACCATCGAGGACGCGGCCGAGCTCCGCCTCCAGCAGCCGCACTGGCTTCCGCTCGAGACGAGGCCGCCCAACCTCGAGGGCCAGGGCGCGATCACCATCCGCGACCTCGTCATCAACGCCCTGCGAATGCGCCCCGACCGGATCATCCTCGGCGAGATCAGGGGCAGCGAATGCTTCGACCTGCTCGCCGCGATGAACACCGGCCACGACGGCTCGATGGCCACCCTCCACTCCAACAGCCCTCGCGAATGCCTGGCGCGTATGGAGAACATGGTCATGATGTCCGACATCAAGGTGCCCAAGGAGGCGATCAGCCGCCAGATCGCGGACTCGGTCGACCTCATCGTCCAGGTCAAGCGCCTCAGGGACGGCACCCGGCGCACCACCAACATCACCGAGGTGATCGGGATGGAAGGCGACGTCATCGTCACCCAGGAGCTGTTCAAGTTCGAATATCTGGACGAGACCGCCGACGGCAAGATCATCGGCGAGTATCGAAGCATGGGGCTGAGGCCCTACACGCTCGAGAAGGCCAAGCAGTTCGGGTTTGATCAGCCTTATCTCGAGGCTTGCCTGTAGCGGCATCGTCGCAAAGTGGTACTTTGCGCCGGGTAGCTCAGCGAAACCGCGCAAATTTGCCGTCCGGACCCGGACGAAGTTCACGAAGTTCACGATCTCACGCATTTCGGCCTGAGCCCACCCCGGCCGAGCCTACGGGCAGAGCGTGTGGGCGAGGCGCGGCGGTGTCCATTGTGGCATTCAATCACGAGGTGGCACAGCTCGTAAAGTTCTTTTTTTGTTCTCCCGCTCGGATGTATCGGAATTGGGAATAGCATTGCCCCTTCCCCTGCTATCCTTCTACCGCCAAGGTGGGATGGGAGGGTGAGGATGCGGCTGAGCTGGGATGAGATCAAACGTCGCGCCCGCGCATTCAGCGAGGAGTGGAAGGACGCCCGCTACGAAAAGGGCGAGACGCAAAGCTTCTACAACGATTTCTTCCACATCTTCGGGGTCAAGCGCCGCCAGGTCGCGACCTACGAGCAGCGCGTCAAGCTGCTCAACAACAAGCACGGTTTCATGGACCTGTTCTGGCCGCGCACTTTGCTGGTCGAGCAGAAGAGCGCCCGGCTCGATCTTGACAAGGCCGGCGCCCAGGCGCTCGATTATATCGACGGCATCCCCAAAGCGGAACAACCGCGTTATGTCCTGACCTGCGACTTCCAGTCGTGGCGCCTGCTCGACCTGGATACGGGCAAAGAAACCCGCTTCAAGCTGGCCGAGCTGCACAAGCATATTGAGACATTTGCCTTCGTCCTCGGCCGCCAGCGCACCTTCGAGACGCAAGCCGGCGTTACGATTAAGGCCGCCGAGTTGATGGGCCACCTGCACGATGCGCTGGAGGCTGCGAACTACAAGGGGCACGCTCTAGAACAGCTCCTCGTCCGCTTGCTGTTCTGCATGTTCGCCGACGATACGGGAATTTTTCAGCCGAAGGACATCTTCCTCGAACTTCTCCAGAACGACACGCGAGAGGATGGCAGCGACACTGGCCGAATCCTGATGGAACTGTTCGACGTTCTGGACACCCCCGAAGATGATCGCCAGACTGGCCTTGCGGGCGAACTGAATGCCTTCCCCTATATCAATGGTGATCTTTTTGCGGGCCGCCTCCGGACGCCCGTCTTCGACGCGAAGATGCGGCAACTGCTGATCGACGCCTGCCGTCACGATTGGACCGGCGTAAGCCCGGCAATTTTCGGCTCGCTATTCCAGTCGGTGATGGATGCGAAGGAACGCCGGGCCAAGGGCGCTCACTACACTTCCGAGTCCAATATCATGAAGGTGATTAGCCCGCTGTTCCTCGATGATTTGCGCGCCGAACTCGATAAGGCCGTCAACCGCCGCACGAGCCGCGAGACTACTTTGCTGGAGTTCCAAGCCAAGCTGTCTCGCCTCACCTTTCTCGACCCCGCCTGCGGTTGCGGCAACTTTCTTGTTATTGCCTACCGCGAGATACGCCGGCTAGAGTTGGCGTGTCTTAAGGCGCTCTATCCAACGCAGCAGATCGACGCCGTGCTGCTGAGCCGTGTCACTGTCGGGCAGTTCTACGGAATCGAGATCGAGGAATTTCCCGCGCGCATCGCGGAGGTCGCGATGTGGATGGCTGATCACCTCGCCAACAACGAATACAACGAGGCCTTTCAAGGCAACTCGGCACGCATACCTCTTAAGGATTCGGCGCACATTCTTAATGCAGACGCGCTCGAAACCGATTGGTCAAAACTAATCGCGCCAGAGAAGCTGCACTACATCATGGGCAATCCGCCGTTTATTGGCTTCGTAATGCGGGGCGCTTCTCAGCAGGATCAATCGACAGCTATCATGCACCGCCTCGGTGCAAGCGGATCGCGCCTTGATTTCGTTGCTGCTTGGTTTTTGAAGGCGGGAGAATACGTCGCGTCAAACCGTCGCGTGCGTGTTTCTTTCGTTGCAACCAATTCAATCACGCAGGGCGAGCAGGTTGCGCAGCTGTGGCCGGCCCTATTTGATCGATGGAAGCTCGAAATTTGCTTTGCGCATAGGACCTTTTCGTGGGGCTCTGAGGCACGGGGAAAGGCGCATGTTCACGTCGTTGTCGTTGGCTTAGCGCATCGAGACGCAGAGCCTTCGGAAAAGCGGTTGTTTAGTTATCTGGATATTCAGCGTGATCCGGTCGAAAGCCGGCACAATGGGCTAACCGCTTACCTTTTCGATGCGCAGGCCGTGCTGAACCGACATCTCGTGGTGCGGCGTGAATCCTCGTCGTTGGCTCGCGCGCCACGTATTTGCGTGGGCACGAAACCAGTCGACAACGGTCTATATATTTTCGATGCGGCTCAACGTGCTCTTTTCTTGGAGAAGGAGCCGGGGGCAGGCAGAGCAATGCGCCCCTTTCTGGGTGGATACGAATTCATCAATGGCCAAGGGCGTTGGCTTCTCAATGTCGGGGAACTTACACCAGACGAACTGCGCTCCATGCCGGCGGTCCGGGAGCGGATTGCCGCAGTTCGTGATTTTCGCGCGACTGGATCAGGTAACTTGGCGAAATCGCTTGCGGCCGCTCCAACGAATTTCCATGTCACAGTTATACCTCAATACCCTTATCTTGTGATACCGGAAGTGAGTTCAGAGCGGCGGGAATATGTACCCATCGGATGGATCGAGCCGCCTACTATTCCAAGTAATCAGCTGCTGGTTGTTCAGGAAGCAACCTTGTGGCATTTCGGGGTACTAATGAGCCGAGTACATATGGCTTGGCTCGCACATATTGGTGGTCGGCTAGAAAGTCGCTTTCGGTATTCCAGTGGTCTCGTCTACAACACCTTCCCATGGCCCGACGGCACATCCGCGCAACGGGCCAAGATCAAAAAGCTTGCGCAAGCCGTTCTTGCCGCTCGTTCCACCCATCCAACCGCCAGCCTCGCCGATCTCTACGATCCGGATACGATGCCAGGCGACCTGCGCCGCGCCCACCACGCACTCGATCTCGCCGTTGACAGGCTCTACCGCTCCGCGCCCTTCGCCTCAGACCGCGACCGAGTTGAACACCTCTTCGGCCGCTACGAAGCGCTAGTGGACCCCCTCGGACGCGAAGGCGTCAAGCAGAACAAGCGCGTCAATCGCCTCGCGGGCCGTAAAGAGGAGACTGAGCATTGACCGATCGCGTTGCCACTTTGCGCAAGGACGACTTCTACCTCCCAACCCTCCAGGTGCTCGAGGAGCTGGGCGGCTCCGCGTCCATCGAGGAGATCGAGGAGAAGCTGATCGGGCGGTTCGGCTTCACCCAGGAGGAGCTGGATCAGACCTATGAGGTGAGCGGCGACACCATCGTCACGGACAAGATGTCATGGGCTCGGAGTTACCTGAAGTTCCCCAATTTCGTGCGCAGCGGGGATGCCAAGGGCGTGTGGGTGCTCACCGAAGCGGGCCGAGAGACGATGAACGCGCCCTTCGAGGCAATTCAGAAGGCCATCCGCGACGCCAAGCGAGCGAGGCGCGCGGCCCAGTTGGCCGAGCGCGCGGCAGCCGCCCCAGTTCAGCCGGAAGTCGAGGAGGAGCAGGAAGAGCGGCTGCTCGACTGGTCCGACATCCTGCTCGCCAAGCTTCAGTCGATGGATCCGTCGGCGTTCGAGCGCTTGTGCCAGCGCATGCTGCGAGAGAGCGGCTTTGTGCGGGTCGAAGTCACCGGCAAATCCGGTGACGGCGGAATCGACGGCCACGGCGTGCTGAGGATGAACCTGATCTCCTTCCAGGTCCTGTTCCAATGCAAGCGCTACAAAGGTTCGGTCTCGGCCGGAACGGTTCGGGATTTTCGAGGCGCAATGCAGGGCCGCGCCGACAAAGGGCTGATCATTACGACCGGCACATTCACCCCAGACGCCCGGCGCGAGGCAACGCGGGACGGTGCGCCTGCCATAGACCTGATCGACGGGGAGGCTCTCACGGACCTGCTCAAATCGCTCAAGCTGGGGGTTCGCGTCGAGCCCGTCATTTCGGAACGGATCAGCGTAGAAGAAAGCTTCTTCGACGAAATCTAACTTCGCCGCAGGGGAACCTTTCATGAACGGGCGCGTTCTTTAACCGTTCTATGGGAGACTGACCATGGCGAAGAACGAGCAAACGGGCGCGAAGGCCGGTAAGGCCGCTTCGAAGGTCTTGAAGAGCGGCAGCACCGGCAAGGACTCCAAAACCGCCGCGGGATCGGCCCTGTCGCAACGCCCGGACAAGAAGAAGTAAAGACCCTCACCCTGCCCTCCCCGGGAGAGGGGAATTTCTCTAAACCAACACCCCCAGCGCCCCGCACACCACCGCCGCCATCATCGCCAGCACCATGATGAGCTGCCACGGCACCCAGCCCGGCTTGTCGACGTCGCGGCGCTTGCCTCGGCGGTGGTCGGCCCAGCCGGCGAGGGCGGCCAGAGCGGCGGCTAGGGCGGCGAGGAGGAAGAGGAGGTGGGTCGTGGTCATTGGAGGTCGCGCTGCGCCTTTTCGGGGAGCGGTTGCTCGCGCAAGTAGGCCGGATGGATCCCGGATCAAGCCCGGGATGACGCGGGAGGGCCCGGGATGACGGGGCCGGCCCGCCCCGCCCCTACCGCCCTTCGCACAGGTTGCGCGGCCCTCGCGGCTCGGCCATGAGCGGCGGGACCTGTTCACCTTGCCCGGAGACCGCAATATGACCGCCAGACGCCTCGCCGCCTCGGCCGCACTCGCTTTCGGGCTCCTCGCCGCCTCGGCCTGCGCGCCTTCGCCGAAAGTGGTCGCCGCCGCGGAGGCGGATCTCCATGCCGACACCGCGATCGCGGCGGCGGTGGGGGCTCCGACGCGGACCCCGGCGAACCTGGCCCGCGACCAATATCGGCATCCGCGCGAGACTTTGGGCTTCTTCGGGGTGAAGCCCTCGGACACGATCGTCGAGATCTGGCCGGGCGGGGGCTGGTATGCCGAGATCCTCGCGCCTCTGGCCCGCGAGCAGGGCGTCTATTATGCGGCGGCCAACGGCAACGGGCTGAACGGCGCCAAGGCGCTGGCGAAGAAGGACGTCGACCTGTACGGCAGGATCATCCCGGCCTCCTTTCCCACCGGCCGCCCGGGCGCGGACGAGCCGCCGGTGCCGCCGAACTCGGCCGACGTCGTCCTCACCTTCCGCAACGTCCACAACTGGATCATGCCGGAGCAGCCCTTCGCCGAGGAGGCGTTCCGGCAGATGTTCGCGATGCTGAAGCCGGGCGGGACCCTGGGCGTGGTCGAGCACCGGCTGCCCGAGAGCGCCGATCCGGCGCGGGAGAGATCGTCGGGCTACATCAAGGTCTCGACGGTCCGGCGGCTGGCCGAGGCGGCGGGCTTCCGGCTCGTCGCGCAGAGCGAGATCAACGCCAATCCCGCCGACACCAAGGACCACCCCAACGGCGTCTGGTCGCTCCCGCCCAGCCTTCGCGGCAAGGATGTCGATCGCGATCGCTTCCTCGCCATCGGGGAGAGCGACCGGATGACGTTGAAGTTCGTCAAGCCGCGCTGAGGCCGAACGGAACGCCCACTTTATCCGGAATTTGGGTCCTGCGCCGGCCCAGCTAAGCAGGCGTCATGACCGAGTCGCAGATCCTGACCCTCAACGAGCGTGTGAAGGGGTTTTCGAACTTCTTCTTCAATCTTGCCGCCGGACTCGCGGCGGCGACGGCGGCGCGGCTGTGGGTTAACGGGGGGCCGGACCTTACATCGGCAGTCTGGCTGGCGGCGATGCTCATTTTGCTGTCGCTCGGATCGGGGCTGCTCTATCTGATCGAGCCTTCCATGGAAGAAATGAGCCGATGATCACCTTCAGGGACCTGGCGCCGGTGATCGTCGCAGGGATCGCGGCCGTCTTCGTGCTCCTGCTCACCTGGCACGCCTGGCATCAGGCCCATAAAAGTGAAGGGCGGAAGCGCCGCAATGATCCTCAGCCGGGCGAATGAGCGAACGGTTTAGCGCCGGTCCTTCACCACCCTCCCCCTCGCCATGACGAAGGGCACCCGCTTCAGCACCGTCACGTCGGCCAGCGGGTCGCCCTCGACGGCGATGAGGTCGGCGCTCTTGCCGGGCTCGATCGACCCGATCTCGGCCGCCAGGCCGAGGAGGTCGGCGGCGTTCACGGTCGCAGCCTGGATGGCGGCGGCGGCGGGCATTCCGTGCTTCACCATGAGCTCGAACTCGTCGGCGTTGCGGCCGTGCTTGGAGACCCCCGCGTCGGTCCCGAAGGCGATCTTCACGCCGGCGGGATAGGCCTTGGCGACGTTCCGGCCAGTGATCGAGATCCGCCATCTGATCTTGGGCAGGACGTCGGCGGAATAGGCGTTGGGATCGGCGGCGAGGCGCTCGAGATAGCCGTTCACGGTCGACAAAGTGGGGACGAGGAAGGCGCCGGAGCGCTTGAACAGGCGGATGCTCTCGTCGTCGAGCATCGTGCCGTGCTCGATCGAGGCGGCGCCGGCGGCGAGCGCCATGTTGATTCCGTCGGCGCCGTGGGCGTGGACCGCCACCTTCTTGCCGTAGAGCCGGGCGGTGTCGACGATCGCCTTGGCCTCGTCGTCGAACATCTGGGCGCCGAGGCCCGCGCCGATCCGGCTGTTGACCCCGCCGGTGGTGGCGATCTTGATGACGTCGACCCCGCGGCGGACCTGGGCGCGGACGGCGCGGCGGCAGGCGTCGGCGCCGTCGCACAGATTGTCCTGCGGGATCGAGGCGTGGAGATCGTCGGCAAGGCCGAGCGTGGCGTCCATATGGCCCGACGTGGTCGAGATGGAGCGGCCGGCGTCGACGATCCGGGGGGCCTCGACCTCGCCTCTGGCGGCGGAGTCGCGGATGGCGAGGGTGGCGCCCGAGCCGTCGCCGAGGTTGCGCACGGTGGTGAAGCCGGCCTCGAGTGTCTTCCTGGCGTTGGCGAGGGTGCGGAGGGTCTTCTCGGGCGCGTTGCCGGTCAGGTCCTCGAGAAGCGCGGCGGTGCCGCCGGCATCCGAATCGAGATGGACGTGGCTGTCGATCAGGCCGGGGAGGACGAACCGGCGCGAGAGGTCGACGAGGGCGGCGCCGGCCGGAGGCGGGCGGAGGCCGTCCTCGACCGCGACGATCCGGCCGCCCTGGACGGTGATCGTCGAGGCGCCGCGAGGCGGTCGGCCGGGACGGTCGAGGAGGCGGCCGGCGTGGATCACGGTGACCGGGCCGGTGGGCGCGGGCGGTTGGGCGAGACCCGGCGCCGCGGCCGCGAGGCAGAAAATGGGGACAGTTACCAATTTTCTCGCGAGGCGGCGTGACATCGAAGAAGCTCCTTCAGGGAAATTGGTAACTGTCCCCATTTCCTAGCGAGTCAGCTTCTCGACCTTGGCCTGGAGGGCGGCGAGCTCGGCTCGGAGGCGCTCGAGCTCCTCCTCGCGCGTGGCGTTGGCGTTGGCGGCGGAGGGAGGAGTCCCCGCCCGGCCGCCCGCGGCGGCCTGGAACAGCTCCATGTTGCGGCGGGCGAGCTCGGCGAAGGGGTTGGCGGTGAAGGCGCCGGCGAGCGCGTCGCGCATCTGGCTCTGGTTGCGCTGGAAGGCGTCGAGGCTGGCCTCCAGATATTGGGGAAGCATCGACTGCATCTGGCCGCCGCCGTAGAGGCCGATCAGCTGCCTGAGGAAGCTGACCGGGAGCAGCGTCTGGCCCCGGCTCTCCTCGTCCATGATGATCTGGGTCAGGACGTTGTGGGTGATGTCCTCGCCCGAGCGGGCGTCGACGACTTTGAACTCGCGCTTCTGGCGGACCATCTCGGCGAGACGCTCGAGCGTGATGTAGGACGAGCTTTCGGTGTCATAGAGCCGCCGGTTCGCGTATTTCTTGATGATGACGACGTCGTCGCCCGATCCCGAGGCCGCCATGGATGATCCCTCAAACGAGGGTACAGCCCTAGCACCGAAGCTTGCCGCGCCGCAACACAGGCCTCGCCCGCTGCCTCTGTTCCTCGCCATGCTGCGCCGCGAGACCGAAGGGTCGCCCGAGCGGCTGGCCCGGGCGCTGGCCGGCCTCAGGCGCTATCAGGAGGCGGAGCGGGTGGTCCCGGCCGAGTCGCCGCCCCGGGCGGTGGCGGAGCGGCTCGGCGCCACGATCCGCAATTACGGGGGCGCGGGCCCGGCCGTGCTGTTCGTCCCCTCGCTGATCAACCCGCCCTCGATCCTCGACCTCCCCGAGCGCTCGCTGCTGCGCTGGCTTGCCTCGGAGGGGCGGGTGCGGCCGCTTCTGCTAGACTGGGGCTGGGACGTCGGGGCGCGCTCGGCGCTGTCCGTGGCTGGCCATGTCGAGGAGGTGCTCCTGCCGCTGGTCGAAGCGCTCGGCGAGCGGCCGGCCCTGGTCGGCTATTGCCTCGGCGGCACCATGGCGCTGGCGGCGGCGGGGCCCGGCGGGGCGCCGGCGGTGGCGGCGATCGCGGCGCCGTGGCGCTTCTCCGCCTTTCCGGCCGAGGCTCGGGCGACCCTGAGGCGGTTGTGGGAAGGCGCCGAGCCGACGTCGAAGGCGCTGGGCTGCCTGCCGATGGAGGTCCTGCAGAGCGCCTTCTGGAGCCTCGACCCCGCCCGCACCGTCGGCAAGTTCGAGGCGTTCGCCGGAATGGCGGAGGGCAGCGCCGAGGCGAGGGCGTTCGTCACGCTCGAGGACTGGGCCAATGACGGGCCGCCGCTGCCGCACTGCGCGGCGCTCGAATTGTTCGAGGATTTGTTCGGCCGCGACGTCACCGGCCGGGGCGAGTGGCGGCTCGCGGACCCGGCGGCCCTCCCCTGCCCCTTCCTCGACATCGTCTCGACCACCGACCGGATCGTCCCGGCGGCCTCGTCGACCGGCGCGGGCGAGCGGCTCGAGCTGGCCCAGGGCCATGTCGGGATGGTGGTCGGCGGCCGGGCGAAGGCGGCCCTGTGGGAGCCGCTCGCCGCCTGGCTTTCCCGCCATGCGGCGCGGTGCTAGGGGCTCCGTCGAACGGTCCTTCGATACGGGCCTTCGCCTTCGCTCAGTCCCTACTCAGGATGAGCGGTCGGGGTTGTTCTCTGCCGCTCATCCTGAGTAGCCGCTGAGCGAAGTCGAAGCGGCGTATCGAAGGACTCCAGCACAGGAGCATTTGCATGTCCGCCACCGACGTCGTCATCACCGCCGCCAAGCGCACCCCCGTGGGCTCGTTCCTCGGAGCCTTCGCCTCGACCCCGGCGCACGAGCTCGGCCGGATCGCGATCGTCGCGGCGCTGGAGCAGGCGGGCGTGGCGCCGGAGGACGTGTCCGAAGTCATACTCGGTCAGGTGCTGACCGCGGCCCAGGGCCAGAACCCGGCCCGGCAGGCGTCGATGGCCGCCGGGGTCCCGAGGGAGGTCCCGGCCTGGGGAGTCAACCAGGTGTGCGGCTCCGGCCTTCGCGCGGTGGCGCTGGCCAGCCAGGCGATCCAGGCCGGCGACGCCAGCATCGTGGTCGCCGGCGGCCAGGAGAGCATGAGCCTTTCCGCCCATGCCCAGCATCTTCGCGGCGGCACCAAGATGGGCGACCTCGGCCTCGTCGACACGATGATCAAGGACGGCCTCACCGACGTCTTCAACGGCTATCACATGGGCATCACCGCCGAGAATCTGGCGGAGCAATATCAGGTCACCCGCGACGACCAGGACGCCTTCGCCGCCGCGTCCCAGAACAAGGCGTCGAGCGCCCGGGCCGAGGGCCGCTTCCGCGACGAGATCGCCGCCGTGGCGGTGAAGAGCCGCAAGGGCGAGACGGTCGTGGAGAATGACGAATATATACGCGACGGAGTCGAGCAGTCGGCTCTGGCCGGCCTTCGCCCCGCCTTCAAGAAGGACGGCACCGTCACCGCCGGCAACGCCTCGGGCCTCAACGACGGCGCCGCCGCTTTGGTGGTGATGAGCCGCGAGGAGGCCGAGCGCCGCGGAGCGACGATCCTCGCCCGGGTGGCGAGCTGGGCCTCGGCCGGGGTCGATCCCTCGATCATGGGAATCGGCCCGGTTCCCGCCACCCGCCGGGCGCTCCAGAAAGCGGGCTGGTCGGTCGCCGACCTCGACCTGATCGAGGCCAATGAAGCGTTCGCGGCGCAGGCGCTGGCGGTCGGCAAGGATCTCGGCTGGGACCCCGCCAAGGTCAACGTCAACGGCGGCGCCATCGCCATCGGCCATCCGATCGGCGCGTCCGGCGCCCGGGTGCTGACCACCCTGCTTTACGAGATGGGCCGGCGCGACGCGAAGAAGGGCCTCGCCACCCTGTGCATCGGCGGCGGAATGGGGATCGCGCTCTGCGTGGAGCGGTGAGGCGGCCGGCCCGACCTTCCGGCCAAGCACCTATTCCCAAAGCGTTTTTTGGACACGCCCGAAGCCGGGATGTTGCAGAACGGCTACAGTCACTGAACTTTCGATGAATGCTGCCTGCCCGAGTCTTGCGCGGGAGGCGTGAATCGTCTCTGCGTCATGGCAGAGGGCGTGTGCAGCAAGCGCGGCCGCATTATGGGGAAATTTCGGGATGAGAAAAACTGGGCTTCTCGGCACGAGCGCGATTCGCTCGGCCGCCTTCATCGGCTTTACCATGGCCTTCGCGGCGCCTGCCTTTGCGCAGGACACGACGGAAGCCGAAACGGATCCGGCCACGCTTCAGAGCGAGACTGAGCTTCAGTCCGGCGTCGACGCCCAGACGGGCGCCCAGGGCGAAGCCCCCGTGGCCGACGCGGCCTCCGACGGCGGCGAGACAATCACCGTCACCGGATCGCGCATCCGCCGCCCCAACCTCGAATCGACCGTTCCGATCACCTCGATCGGCGGCGAGCAGTTCTTCCAGCAGGGCGACACCAACATCGGCGAGACCCTGAACGAGCTGCCCCAGCTTCGCTCCACCTTCTCGCAGCAGAATCCGGGCCTCGGCATCGGCATCGCCGGCCTCAACCTGCTCGACCTTCGCGGCCTAGGCACGCTCCGCACCCTGGTGCTGGTCAACGGCCGCCGCCACGTCGCCGCCGACATCCTGAACAACGCCGTTTCGCCGGACGTGAACTCGATCCCGAACGACCTCGTCGAGCGCGTCGACATCGTCACCGGCGGCAACTCGGCCATTTACGGTTCGGACGCCATTGCGGGCGTCGTCAACTTCGTCCTTCGCCGCAACTTCGACGGCTTCCAGATCCGCGGCCAGGCCGGCGTGTCCCCGCACGGCTTCGGCGGCAACCAGTATGTCTCGGCGATGTACGGAATGAATTTCGACGGCGACCGGGGCAACATCACCCTGCACGGCGAATTCGGCAAGCAGGACCGGATCTTCGGTTCACAGATTCCCTGGCTGCGCTCGCTCGACGCCTTCGGCGTCGTCGACGTCGATCCGGGCGGGCTGCCCCAGGGCTCCGACGGATTTCCCGACTCGGTCTTCCTCCGCGACAACCGCACCACGGTCACCAACTACAACGGCCTGATTCCCTTTGCGCAATCAGTTACTGCTCAGGGTTGCGGGCTCGGTGTCGGAGCGAGCAATGGCGGCCCCGCCTCGACCTTGGGTGTCCCCTACAACTGTACCTTCCTTTTCGAGCCCGGCAGCACCAACCTCGTTCCCCAGACCGGCTTCCGCTACAACACGGGACCCAATAGCGGCATCCTCGGCGGCAACGGGCAGACCGGACGCGAGGGGCGGCTGCTCTCGATCCAGCCGATGGTGAAGCGTTACAACGTCAACCTGCTCGCCCACTGGAAGCTCGCTGACGCCTTTGAGCCGTTCATCGAAGCCAAATGGAACCGGGTCGACGCCGTTGGCAACAACGCCAGCCCGACCGGCATCCAGGGCACGTTCGGCGCGTTCGATTTCCGCGAGCGCACCCGTCTCGACAATCCGTTCCTCACGACGGATCAGCGTACTCTGATCGCCAACCAGATTCTCGCCTCCGGTTGCAACGCGGCGTTCGCGCAGTGCGCACAGCGGAACGCGGCGGGCGTCCTCATCCCTTCGGCTCGCGGCACGAACGCGGGGCAAGGCACGAGCGGTCCGCTCAACGCGGCCGATATCGCGGCGATCAATGCCGGGACCTACCGCTTCACCATCGCCCGGACGCTGGCTGACGTCGGCATCCGCGACGAAGTGTTCCGCCGCGACACCATTCGTGTCGTGACCGGCCTCCGCGGCACGTTCTGGGACGACTGGAGCTACGAAGTTTCGGCCAATTACGGCCGCTTCGACCAGACCGTCGATACGAACGGCTTCCTCGACAAGCAGCGCTTCATGCTTTCGCTGGATGCGGGTCGCAATCCCGCCACCGGTCAGATCCAGTGCCGCTCACAGTTCGACCCGTCTGCGGCCGTTGCCTTCGATACCGGCGCCTTCCAGACAGGTACGACGACGTCCCGCCGGAGCCCGGGCCAGCAGGCCAGGCTTGCCGCGGACATCGCGGCCTGCGTGCCCTACAACCCGTTCGGTGCGGCCAATAACCAGGCGGCGGCGGACTATTTCCAGCGCCATACTCATACAGAGGCCTTCCTCGAGCAGTTCGTGCTGAGCGGCTTCGTCTCCGGCGACTCGAGCAGCCTCTTCGAGCTGCCCGGCGGACCGATCCGCTTCGCGCTCGGCGCGGAATATCGGCGCGAAGACGGCGAGTATCTCGACGACCCGTTCGTCACGGAAGGCAACCCCTCGCTCGCCGTCCCGACCCAGAGCAATACCAACAACGTCGTTATCGGTAACTTCGTGCCGCCGGCGTTCAAGGTGAAGGAGCTCTTCGGCGAAATCCAGATCCCCCTGCTCAGGGACACGTTCCTTGCTCACGAGCTGACCATCAGCGGTGCGGCCCGCGTGGCCGATTACAGCGGCGGCGCGGCAGCGACGGGAACGGTTTGGGCCTACAATGCGGGCATCGACTGGGCTCCGGTTCGGGATATCCGGTTCCGCGGTAATTACAGCCGGGCGGTTCGAGCTCCGAACCTTTCCGAGCTGTATTTCCCGCCGGTCCCGAACTTCGCCCCCGGCTTCTCTGATCCGTGCTCGCCAGCGAACATCGCCAACGGTCCGAACCGGGCGGCGAACTGCCTGGCGGCCGTGGGCGGAAATGCGGCGATCCTCGCCGGCATTCCTTCCGGGGCCCAGTCTCTGGCGGTGATCAGCGGCAGCAACCCGGATCTGGTGGCGGAGACGGCCGACTCCTGGACGCTCGGCACGGTCATCCAGCCCCGCTTCATCCCGGGCCTGGCGATCTCGATCGATTATTACAACATCCAGGTGGACAACGTCATCGTCTCGCTGGCCGCCCAGACCATCGTGAACAGCTGCGTCGACCAGCCGAGCCTCGACAACCCCTTCTGCGCCCTGTTCGAGCGCTATCTCGGCCCGACGCCGGGGCCGCTCAATGAAACCCAGGGCCAGGTCGCGGGCAACACTCTCGTCCAGGCGGGCGTCAACTTCGCGGCGCGCAAGCGGCGCGGCATCGACTTCAACATCGCCTACCGCGCCGACCTGATGGAGAACGTCAAGCTCAGCACCAACCTGATCTACACCCACAACCTGCAGATCAGCGATTTCCAGAATCCGGTTTTCCCTGACTTCGAGAACCGAATTCTCAGCGAGCTCGGCGACCCGAAGGACGAGTTCCGCTGGGACGTGGACCTGACCTATCGTACATTCACGTTCGGTTATCGCATGCGGTACATCGGTCCGATGTTCACGAGCACCTACGAGAACTTCAATGAGCTGGCGACGGCCTGCGCTGCGGTGAGTTGCACCGCTGCCACCTTGCCGCCGCTCAACAACGATGCGATCGAGATTCGGAAATATCCGGCGGTTTTCTACCACGACCTGCGGTTCGAGTTTAACGTCAACCGGCGCCACCAGTTCTACTTCGGCGTCGACAACGTTCTCGACACGCGCCCGCCGCTCGGTCTGTCGGGTACCGGCACCCTCGGTACCGGCGGCGACCGCGGCACCGGCACGGCGGCGATCTACGACGCCTTCGGCCGCAAGGTGTATGCAGGCTTCCGCGCACGCTTCTAAGCGCAAGCGGCAAGCAAAACTCGAAGGGCCGGGAACGCTGTTCCCGGCCCTTTCCTTTTGCGGGGGACGTTTCCCGGACCTCAAGGCTTCGATATAGAGGGCGATCCGCAACCGGCCCCGGGGAAGGACCTTCTTCCCTCTTCTCGAGGAGCAAAATGCAGCCGCTAAGCGACCAGGAGGCGGAACGGCTCATCAGGTCGGGCGTCGACTCGCTCCGGCAGGGCCGGCCGGACGAAGCGCGATCGCTTCTTCAAAGGGTCACCGCCACCGGCCGGGCGAGCGGCCAGGTGTGGCTTCTCCTGGCCGCCGCCTGCCGGGCGGCCGGCGATCCCGCAGGGGACGAGGCGGCGGTGGATCAAGTCCTCTCCCTCGAGCCGCGAATGCTCATCGGCCACATCATGAAGGGCGACTGCCGCTACCGGGCGGGCGATCATGGCTCGGCCCTGGGCTATTACGAGAGCGCGCAGAGGCTGGCGGACGGCCAGTCCCTGCCGCCCGACCTCATCGCCGAGCTCAGGCGGGTTCAGGCGACGTCGGAGCAGATCAAGGCGGGCCTCGAGGCTCGGCGGGAAGCCGCTCTCGAGGCGCAGGGGGTGACGGCCGGGACCAGAAGCCCGCGCTTTCGGGAGGCGCTCGACATCCTGATGGGCCGCAAGCGCATCTACCTGCAGGAGCCGACCGCCTTCTACTTCCCCGGCCTGCCCCAGATCCAGTTTTTCGACACGGCCGGCTTCGACTGGGTCCCCGCGGTCGAGGCCCGGACGAGCGCCATCCGGGCGGAGCTCGAGGCGTTGCTGGAGGCGGTGGGGACGAGGGATTTCCGGCCCTACATAAGGTCCGATCCGAACAAGCCGCGCCTGGATGACAACAAGCTGCTCGACAGCCGCGACTGGAGCGCCCTCTTCCTGTGCGAGAACGGCGGGCTTTCCGAAGAGGCCGTCGCCCGCTGCCCCCACACTTGGGAGGCGGTGCAGGCGGCGCCCCTGCCCCGGATCACCAACTCCCCCACAATCATGTTCTCGCTGCTTCGCCCGGGTGCCCGGATCGCCCCGCATACGGGGATGTTCAACACCCGCCTCGTCTGCCACCTGCCGCTCATCGTCCCGCCCGGCTGCGCCTTCCGCGTCGGCAACGAAATTCGGCAGTGGGAGGAGGGCAAGCTCCTCATCTTCGACGACACGATCGAGCATGAGGCCTGGAACGAGGGAAGCGGGGATCGCGTGGTGCTGATCTTCGACATCTGGCGGCCCGAGCTGAGCGAGCAGGAGAGACGGGAGGTCGCCGCCCTCTTCTGCGGGCCGGCCATGGAATAGAAAGCCTTCCCGCGATCAGGAGAAGGTGAAGTCGACCGGCGCCGGCTTCATCTGCTGGTCGAAGGCGTGGTCGCGATAGGGGCCGTCGCGGTCGACCCAGTGGAGGAAGAGATGGGCCGACCAGCGGTTGGGATTGGGGCTGGTCCGGCCGTGGCGATGGTGGACGCCCTGGTAGAGCACGGCGTCGCCGACCGCCATCGCCACGGACGCGCGGGCCCCGGCGCCGAAATCCTCCTCGACTCGCGAAGACGGCTCGCTTCGCGCCCGCTCGACCTCCAGAGCCCAGGGCCTGCCGTCGCTGTAGCCAAGGGTCAGCGACAGGCTGTGCTCGCACGAATAGCGGTCGGAATGGACCTTGCAGACGTCGCCCTGGCGATAGAGCCGAAGATAATCGTAGGTCGGGAGGAGCGGCCGGCCGACGACCTGCTCCATGATCGGGGTGAGGCCCCAGAGGAAATAGAGCATCGGCGTGTAGAGGTGGCCATAGGCCTCGAAGGCGGGCCGGTTGAGAAGGTTGACGTGGCCCGGGGCCCGGCTGAGCGGAATGGGGCCGTCGCCAAGATCGAGCTTCAGTCGCTGAAGGAAGGCCTGGGCGACCTCGACGGGAACCAGCCCCTGGAGGTGGGCGTAGCCGTCCCCCCGATAGCTTCCGAGTAGCTTCATGGGCGCCAGCGCTAATCCGCGAGCGGGCCAACCGCAAGGATTGGGCGGCCCGAGAGCCGTTCGGCCAACGTCATTTTCGAATAGGCCATGCCGCCCTCGGCGGTGGACACTCCCGGCCGCACCGAATATTTGCGGTCGATGCGCTTCGAAGATCTGATCGCGCCCCTGTCGACCGAGGAGTTCATCGGCGCCTGGTACGGGAAACGGCCTCTGCATAATCCCGCCGGGAACGGCGGGTTGCGCGGCCTCATCGGCTGGGACAAGCTCAACGAGCTCCTCGGCCTCCCCTCGCATTGGAGCGAAGCCAACACCAAGCTCATCTTCAACGGCGTCCCGGTCGCCGCCGACCTCTACACAGACAGCGTCGACACCCTCGGCGGACCGACGCGCCGGGCCAATCTCGCCAAGGTGGAGGTGTTCCTCCAGATGGGGGCCAGCCTCCTGGCGGGCGCCGTCCACGAAATCTCGCCGGAAGTGCGCGCGGTCGCGGCCAGCCTGTCGGAGCAATTCGCCGGCCTCGCCGAGGCCAACGTCTATTGCTCGTTCAAGGGCATTCAGGCCTTCACCTCCCATTACGACGTGCATGAGGTCTTCGCCGTCCAGTGCGAGGGCGAGAAGGTGTGGAACATCTACGAGAACCGGGCCAACGCCCCGGTCGAGTTGCTGCGCGGCGAGAACGCCCAGGCGGTGATAGACGCCGCCAAGGGCCGGGTGGCGATGCAGGTGCGGATGCGCCCGGGAGACATGCTCTATATCCCGCGCGGCTTCTGCCATGACGCGCTGGCGAGCAGCGGTGCGTCTCTCCACGTGACCTTTTCCGTCACTCCGCTCGACGGCCGCGCCCTGTTCCGGATGCTGGAGGAAGAGGCCGTTCTCGATCCCGCCTTCCGCGAATATCTCCCCGACGCGCGCAGCGGCAATGAACGGGATCTGGCGGAGCGGCTGACATCGCTTGGCGAGCGGATGCTGCGGATATTGTCGAGCCGGGGCTTCGCGGCCAAGCTCGCCAACAGGCAAGGGCGGCTGGTCGAGCGGAACGTCGCTTTCACGCTTCCCGAGCGGCGGCGGCTCGACTTCTACGCAAGGACCCAGCAGCCCGTCGAGCTTCGCCGCGAAGACTGCGTGCTCCTGCTCACGAGTGCCGGCCGGAGCCTGTCGCTCGAAGCCGCTGCGCCGGCGGCGGAGTGGATTCTCGATCAGCCGGGGTTTTCACTTCAGCAGCTGGCTGCCACCTTCCCCTATCTGGACGAAGCCGAGCTCAAGGGGTTGGTGCAGACGCTTGAAGGCATGAAGATCATCTTCGCGTACGAGCCCCAGATCTAGAGAGGGATATGCGATTGCGCCGCGGCGCGGAGACCTAGGAAGAGTGAATGGCTCCGAGGGATGACGTCAGTCGGGTAAAGGCGCTGGTCGGCGAACAGCGCTTTGCGGATGCGGCGCCTTTGCTGATCCGGGCGGCGGACGGCGGCGATGTGCCCGCTCAGGCGACGCTGGCGCAGTGGCGGATCGCCGGCAATATCGTCCGCCGCGACCTCGCCGAGGCGCGCAGGCTTCTCGCCTCCGCCGGGGCGAAAGGCGATTTCGATTCGGCCCTGCTCCACGCCTATTTCCTTGCCGCCGGCGTCGGTGGAGCGGACGACTGGGCCGCAGCGATGGCGACGCTCGAGGCGCTTGCGCCTCGCGACGCCCGGGCGGCCGACCAGCTTCGGCTGCTCGCCGCGATGACGCTCGACCCGAACGGCTTACCCGAGCGGCCGCCGCCGGTCCGCCCGCTCAGCACGGCGCCGCGCGCGGCGGCGTGCGAGGGCTTCATGACCGCGGCCGAATGCCTCTATCTGCGCAAGGCGCTGGAGCCGGCGCTCCAGCCCTCAATGGTGGTCGACCCGAAGACGGGCGCGATGGTGCCTCACCCGGTCCGCTCGTCCGACGCGGCGACCTTCGGAGTGTTCGCCGAGGATCTCGTCGTCAACGCCCTCAACCGGCGGATCGCGGCGGTGAGCGGGACGCGCCTCGAGCAGGGCGAGCCTCTGCAGCTGCTCCGCTACCGCCCCGGAGGCGAGTATAAGCCGCATATGGACGCGCTTCCGGCCGACCCCAACCAGCGTGTCCTAACCGCCCTCGTCTACCTGTCCGACGATTATGAGGGCGGCGAGACGAGCTTCCCGCGCGCTGGCCTCTCCTATCGCGGCGGCACCGGGGACGCGCTCATCTTCCGCAATGCCTCGGCGGACGGGGGCCCCGACCCGCTGGCCCTCCATGCCGGCCTCCCGGTGACGCGCGGCACCAAATATCTCGCGTCCCGCTGGATCAGGGCGGGGCGATTCGCCTACCCCCCGCCGCGGCCGCTTTTGAACCTCTAATTCCTCCCCGGCTTTGCCGGGGAGGGGGACCATGCGAAGCATGGTGGAGGGACCTTTTTGAGTTCGAAGAACCCCTCCACCGCACTTTGTGCGGTCCCCCTCCCCGCGAAATCGCGGGGAGGATTTTTCAGCGCGCCGCCGCCGCTTCCGAGCCTTCAGGGGCCTGGACGAGCTGCGCCGCCGCCTGTTCTTCCGCTGAATCGTGGGAGATCGTCTGAGACTTCCAATTCTCCCCGTCATAGCCGAAGCGAACGTGGCTCCCGCGCCTGAAGCCGGTTCCGTCCCAAGCGATGACCTGAAGCTCGACGTCGTTATTGCGGTGGGCGTGGATCCAGTTGAAGCTCTGGAGCTCGTTGTTGCGGAGCCTCTTCGACGTCGCGGTGCCGGCCTGGATGACCAGCGCCCCACCCGCTTTCTCGACCATCTTGCGCGCCGACTCCGCATAGGTGCGGTGGAAGTGGCCGGCGAGCGCTATGTTCACCCCCGCGCGGCAGACGGCCGTGACCGCATCCTCGTGCCGGCCGACCGCCTCGGTAAGCTCCGTCCCCTCGCCGATCGGCATCGAGAAGAGGGGGTGGTGGGTGACGAGGATCTTCGTCTTCTCCGGCGAGACCGCGCCGAAGCGCTCCTCGATGATCTTCATCTGGTCGCGGTTGATCCGGCCGTCCTTGATGGTGAGCGAGCGGGCGGTGTTGATCCCGAGCACCGCCACCTCGTCATTCTCGAACCAGGGGCAAAGATCGTTGGAGATATACTTCTTGTAGCGGTGGAGCGGCGCGGCGAAGCGGGTCGCGACGTCGTAGAGCGGGATGTCGTGATTGCCCGGCACGGCGAGCACCGGCCACCCCGCCGAGCGAAGCTTGTTGAGCCAGGTCGAGGCCTGTTTGAACTGCTCCACCCGGGCGCGCTGGGTGAAGTCGCCGCTGATGATGACGAGGTCCGGCTGCTGCTCCTGGAGCCAGGCGGTTGCGCCGTCGACGACCTTGTCGTCCTGGCAGCCGAAATGGACATCGGAGAGGTGGGCTATGCGGGCCATGGGGGGTGAACCCGGCTCCGCGGCAATGTTTCCGTCGTTGCGAGTGAAGCGAAGCAATCCAGAGGCTCGGAATCAGTCGCTGGATGCTCGTCGCTTCGCTCCTCGCAATGACGCGGCTACTTCCACACCCGCGCGTGCCTTCGCCCCAGCGTCGTGAGCAGCTCATATTGCGACAGCCCCGACTGGGCGGAGGCCGCCGGCAAAGCGTAATCCAGCTCGACCCAGTCCCCTTCCCTCAGCTCCGGCGCCTCGTCGACGAGGAGGGTGGTCAGGTCCATCGAGACCCGGCCGACGACCGGCGCATAGCCGCTCGGGAGGCGGGCGCGGCCGGTGCCCGAGAAGCCGCGCAGATAGCCGTCCGCATAGCCGATGTTGAGGATGGCGAGCTCGGCGGGCGCGGCGGCGGTCCAGGTCGAATTGTAGCCGACCGCCGCGCCCGCCTCGACCCGCCGGCGCTGGACGATCTGGGCCTCGACCCGGACGACCTGGCGGATATGGCCGGCCGCCTCGGGCCGGGGCAACCCGCCGTAGAGAGCGAGGCCGGGTCGGGTGAGGTCGAAGGCGTAATCGCCGCCGAGGCAGATCCCGGCGCTGTTGGCGAGGCTGCGGCGCTTCGCCGTCACCCGCGCGGCGATCCCGGTGAAGTCGGCGAGCTGGCGCGCGTTCAGATCGTGATCCTCGTCGGCGCAGGCGAGGTGGCTCATCAGGACGTCGATCTCGAGACCGTCCAGTAGCCCCTCCGCAACCTGCGCCCGGCTGAGCCCGAGGCGGTTGATCCCGGTGTCGATCATGACGTCGCACGGCCGCCCCCGGCCCCATTCCTTCCAGCGCCGGACCTGGAGCGGCGTGTTGAGCACCGGGCGCGCCGCGGCGGCTGCAGCGCCGGCCAGGTCCTCCTCCGCGAGACCGTGGAGGACCGAAACCGAAGCCGCGCCGAGCCAGGGGAGCAGAGCCTCCGCCTCGCGCCAGGTGGCGACGAAGAAGTCGCGGCAGCCGGCGTCGGCGAGCCGAATGACGACGTCCCGGGCGCCCAGCCCGTAGGCGTCCGCCTTGACCGCCGCGCCGCAGGCGGCGCCGGCGCTCTGCTTGCCGAGCCAGCGCCAATTGTCGACCAACGCCTCGCCGTCGAGGAGGAGGCGCAGCGGGGAATGGGGCTCCGGCACAAGGGGCGGATAGCGGGTGGAGCGCCGGTGGGAAACCCGTCATCCCAGCGAAGGCTGGGATCCCAGGGGTGAAAGGCACCCGCGGTCTTCACCCGCCGGGGCCCCAGCCTTCGCTGGGGCGACGCGCTATTCCAGCTCCTTGCCCGCCGTCTCGGGGAGCCAGAAGAAGGTGACGACCAGCGCCATCGCGACCACGCCGATCGTGTACCACAGGCCCGCGAACGGGTCCCCGGTCTTGGCGACGATATACTGGCTGATGAACGGCAGGAAGCCTCCGAAATAGCCCGTGCCGATATGGTAGGGGATGGACATCGAGGTGTAGCGGATCCGCGCCGGGAACAGCTCGACGAGAAGGGCCGCGACCGGCCCGTAGGTCATTCCCGAGCACAGGCCGATGAGGACGATGGCGAGGATCACCTGAAGCGCCTGACCGAAGGTGGGCGAGCTCTTCTCGAGCTTGTAGCCGGCGATCTTGAGCCCGAAATCGAGGGAGGCAGGATCGGACGCGTCGACGGCGACCCCGCCGATCGTCACCCCCGCGGGCGCTCCGGCCGGTGCTTCGACGGTCGAGTAGGCGATGCCCTTCTTGGACAAGGCGTCGAGAAGCTTGCCGCACTGGGTCGGTTGGATCTTCGCGAAGGGGGCATAGGTGCAGTCGCTGCCGGTGACGACCACCGGGTTCTTGCGCATCGCGGCCGAAAGCTCGGGATTGGCCGCCGAGGCCATCCAGTAGAACAAGGGGAACATGAGAAGGATGGTGAGGACGTAGCCGATCACGATCGGCGGCTTCCGCCCGACTTTGTCGGAGAGCCAGCCGAACAGGATGAACCAGAGCATGCTGAACAAGGCGGCGGCGCCGATCATCGCCCGGGCGGCCGTGTCCTCGATCCGAAGCGAGTTCTGGAGGAAGTACATCGCCTGGAACTGGGCGGTGTACCAGATGACGGTGAGGCCCGCGGCGATGCCGAACAAGGCGACGAGGACGAGCTTCACGTTGGAGCGGCTGGCGAAGGTCTCCTTCAGGGGATTCTTGGCGATCTCGCCGCTATCCTTCATCGCCTGGAAGACCGGGCTCTCCTTGAGCTTCAGGCGTACCCACAGGGAGACGGCGAGGAGCACGACCGAGAAGAGGAAGGGAATCCGCCAGCCCCAGGATTCCCATTCGCCCTTGTCGACGAACAGCTCGGAGACGAGCACCACCGCGACCGAGAGCAGGAACCCCCCGATCACTCCGGCCTGGATGAAGCTGGTGTAGAAGCCGCGCTTGTGCCGGGGGGCATGCTCGGCGACGTAGATGGCCGCGCCGCCATATTCGCCGCCCAGGGCGAGGCCCTGAAGCACCCTGAGGAAGACCAGCAGCGCGGGCGCCGCCATCCCGATCGCGGCGTAGCCGGGGAGAAGCCCCACGGCCGCGGTCGCGACTCCCATCAGGGTGATGGTGACGAGGAAGGTGTATTTGCGCCCGAGCCGGTCGCCGAGATAGCCGAACAGGGCCGCTCCGATCGGCCTGACCCCGAAGCCGACCCCGAAGCTCGCCAAGGCGAGCAGGAACTGCGCCGTCTCGCTCTGGGCGGGGAAGAATTGCTTGCCGATGACCGCGGCGAGAGTGCCGTAGATGAAGAAGTCATACCATTCGAAGACGGTGCCGAGAGTCGAGGCGAAGATGACCAGCCGGTCCCGCTTCGCGTCGATCACATAATCGCCGGTTACCGCCGTCGCCACGCTTCGCCCTCCCCTGCTCTCGAGGCAACTTTAGGCAAGGCTTTCGGCCGCGTCGAGGGCAAGAGCGTGCCCACAATCCGCCACGAATGGCCTCCAAAAGGGCCGGGCCGCAGGCTATTGGGAGGTGACGATGCTGAGAGGGATCCTCTGCGCCTGTCTCTGCCTTCTCCTCTCCGCCGCGGCCCCGCCGTCGGACGCGAGCGGAGAGACGGCGCCCTCGATAGCCGGCCGCTGGAATATCGTCTTCGTCATGCCGCAGGGGGCCTATGAAACGCCGGTGGAGTTCGTCGTGGGTAAAGGCGGCTCGGTCGCCGCGACGATCCTTGGGCCGGTCGGCACCTTCCGGATCACCGGGACGAAAGGGGTCGCCGAAGGCGACAAGCTGAGGCTGACCGCCAGCACGAGCTGGGGCAAGCTCAAGCTGCAGGGCAGGGTCGAGGGCGACCGGCTGAGAGGCAGATATGCGCCCGCCGGGCTGGCCTCGCTCTTCTTCAAGGGCGAGCTTCGCGGGCTTCGCGACCGGGCCCACGCCCCGCGCCCCGCGCTGGAGACGTTCGATTCCGCCTGGAGCCTGATCGAGAGCGGCTTCTACGCCCCCGATTATGGCGGCATCGACGTGAAGGGCTTGAGGGAGCGTTACCGGCCCCTGGCGGCCCGCGCCCGCAGCGAAGGCGAGCTGGTCTCGCTGATGCGGCGAATGCTGAGCGAGTTCCGAACCTCGCACCTCGATTTCTTCGCCACCCCCTCCGTCACTCCGGAGCTTCACGCCGGCATCAATCAAGCCCCACCGCCGGCCCCTCACGGAATCAGCTGGAAGCACGCCGCCCCGTCGGTCGGCTATCTCGCGATCCAGAGCTTCGAGGACGGCCCCGAGGTCGTCGCCCGGATCGACCAGGCCTTCGCGGCGCTGGGCGGCAACGGGTCGCTGATCGTCGACCTTCGCGGCAATGGCGGCGGCACGCTCAGCGCCGCCATGCGCCTGGGCGACCACATCCTGCCCCGCCCCATGCCGGTCGGCTATTTCGCCAGCCGCCAGGGCCTGATCGACCGGAAGCTGGTCTCGATCGACCAGCTCGACCGATCGGCCTTGCCCACCTTCGCCGGCTATTCCTCGGAAGAGCTAGGGCGCGTTATGGCCGGGAAGGGCGCGCTCATGCTGACCAGCGGCGGCCGGGCGCCCCGTCCCTATCCGGGCAAAATCGTCCTTCTGATCGACGAATATTGCTTCAGCGCGAGCGAGGCGCTGGCCGGGGTCGTCAAGGAGACGAAGGCGGCCACCCTGATCGGCCGCAAGACCCCTGGCCTGATGCTGGCCGCGAACATGATCCCGATCGAGGGCGGATGGACTTTGGTGCTGCCGGTGTGGGATTTCCGAACCCCGGGCGGGATCAAGGTCGAGGGCCGTGGAGTCGAGCCCGACATCGCGGTGAAATTCAGGAACGGCAGGGATGCCGACCTCACCGCCGCGCTGAGATTCCTGGGCGCGAGGCGATGAGGTGACTCCCCTCCCTGGAAGGGAGGGGTCGGGGGTGGGTCCGCCGAAGGCGGCCGAAACGCCGAGTCCGCAAGCAGCCTCGCTGCGCTCGCCTACCCACTCCCAGCCCCTCCCTTCCAGGGAGGGGAGCTAGACCGTCAGATGATCCAGCACCGCGGGAAGCAACGCTCCCACCGCGGCCTCGGCGGCGCCGGGGTCGGTGCCGAAGGTGCCGACGAGCGCCAGGGTGGCGAAGCCGTGGACCATCGACCAGCAGGCGATGGACGGAGCGGTCTCGGGCCCTGCCGGCCCCCCCAGCCCCACTTCCCCGCCCCTGACCGCGCGGTCGAGGAGGATGAAGGCCCTCGTGGCGGCGGCGGCATAAGCCGGATCGTCGCGGTTCAGCAAGGCCGCCCGCCACATGAGATCGAAGCGGGCGCGGTTGGCGAGGGCGAAGCGGACATAGGCGACGCCCTGGGCCCGGATCCGGGCTTCGCGGCTCCGGGCCGGTTCCGCCGCCTCGAGCGAATCGCCGAGGTCGCGGAAGGCGCCGGCGGCGACCGCCGTGAGGAGGCCGGAGGCATCGCCGAAATGATGGGCCGGAGCCGCCGGCGACACGCCTGCCCGGCGCGCCGTCTCGCGAAGGCTGAAGCCTTGCACCCCCCGCTCCGCCAGCACCGCCTCGGCGGCCGCGATCAGGGCCGGGCGGAGGGCGCCATGATGATAGGCACGATCGGACTTGACACTGTTTAGATCCTGGTTCACAGGCGATCTGTACAGCGTTAAGATTGGAATGGCAACCTTGCTCGACCCTGCTTTCGCCTTCGCCTTTGCCAACAATTTCGGGCTTCTCGCCTGGGTCGCTTTGCTGCTGTCGCTGTTCGCACCGAAGCTTCGCCGCTTCGTCTGGCCGGCGACCCAGTTCGCCATCCCGCTCGCCTGGGCGGCGCTCTACATCGCCCTGCTCGCCCAGGGGATTCCGGAAGCGGAGGGCGGCTTCGATTCGATCCATGCGGTGCGCGGGCTGTTCGCCAATGATTCGGCGCTGACCGCCGGCTGGCTCCATTATCTGGCCTTTGACATGTTCGTCGGGACCTGGATCGCCCGCGAGTCGGCCGAGCGTGGAATCCACCCGCTCCTGATCGTCCCATGCCTGGCCCTCACCCTGATGTTCGGCCCGGCGGGCCTGCTCGCTTACTTCCTCCTGCGCCTCGCCTTGGGCCGGCGCGCCAAGACGGAGACCCGATCGTGACCGCACTCGCCCTTCCCGCCCCGATGGCTCGCCTGCCGATCCTGTCCGAGCTGGTCGAGCGGCAGCGCGCGCTCGCCCTGTACGGGCTGGCGACCTTGCTGCTCGCGCTTCCGGCCCTCGCGCTGCAGTCGGTCGACCCGCGCACCCTCCAAGGGGTCAGCGTCTGGGTTAAGCCGGCCAAGTTCCTGCTCTCGGTGGGCCTGTTCTCGCTCACCGCGGCCTGGCTCTGGGGCTATGTCCGGCCCGAGCGCCGCGACGGCCGGACGCTGCGCTGGACGGCCCGGATCCTGATCGCATCGGCCAGCTTCGAGCTTCTCTACATCGGGCTTCAGGCCGTCCGCGGGCTCGAGTCGCACTTCAACTTCAGCTCCGGCTTCCACATCGTCATGTACGCCCTCATGGGCGTGGCTGCGGTCGTCCTCACCGCCACCACCCTTCCGCTCGCCTGGGAGATCGCCCGCCGGCCGCGCGAAGGGCTCAGCGCGGACTTCAGGGCCGCCGTCGTCACCGGCCTTCTTCTCACCTTCCTGCTCGGCGCCGGCCTCGGCTTCTACATGAGCCAGATGCCCGGCCATTCGGTCGGGGCGGAGGGCGGAAGGGTCTTCTTCTTCGGCTGGAACCGGAGCGGCGGCGATTTTCGGATCGCTCATTTCCTCGGCATCCACGCCGAGCAGGCGATCCCGCTGCTGGCCGCGCTCGTCGCCGGGTGGAGCGCCCGGGCGCGGTGGGCGGCGCTGGGCGCGGGGGCGGCGATCTACGTGGCGGCGACCCTGGCCGTTTTCCTCCAGGCGGTGGCCGGTCGCCCCCTGCTCCCGCTTTGAAGCCCTTGCCTCAGCGCGGCGTGGGCTTGCGCGGCGGCCGGCCGCCTCCGCCTTTGCCCGGGGGCCTACCCGGCCCGGGGGGGGCGCCGTCGCGCTTGGGCGGCGGGCGGCGGAAAGGCCGGTTCTGGCCGGCCGGGGCGGGACCCGCGGGGCGCGGTGGGCGAGGCGCCGAGGGCTCGCCCCCGGAGACGGAATAGCCTTCCTTCTGGAGCCTCGAGAAGGCGGCGCGGACGCTCGCCGACACGGCCGTCTGAACCTCCGCCGGAAGATCGGCGAAGGTTGTGTTGGCGTGGATGGCGTTGAGGTCGCGAAGCAGGTTGTTCGGAAGCCCTTTGGAAGCGGACTTGAGCGCGGCGATCGCGTCGAGAACCGCGGCGGCGATGATGTCCTGCATGACCTCGGTGGCGGATTTCCTCATGGACACCGCCTTAGCGCAGCGCGGCCGCCCTTGTCGCCTCCGTAAAAGGGGACAGTCACCAGTGACTGCCCCCGCGCCGGCCCCTCGGGCGGCTCCGTAGTTAACCGGCTCTTTACCAGACCCGTTTACCATGAGCGGCGGGAACAGGGGGATTTCGACATGATGGGATTGGCATTTTTCGCGGCCGCCGCCGCGAGCGCGCCTGTGCAGCTTGCCAGAAGCGACGAGGCGCAGTGGCGGATGTTCGTCCGGGCCAGCCTGCAGCGGCCGGCGCAGGCGCGAGTCACCCGCCTCAGGCAGCTCGAGGGCGTGGTTCGCGGATTGGGCGCCGAGCGCCGGGTAATCCAGGTAGCGGGGCCATCGGGGCTCTAGGCTTCCCCCCCTGAAGGGAGGGGAAAGTATCAGCCGCGGTTCCGGACGTAAGAGCCCGGCGCCGGCTCAAGCGCCTTGAGCTTGCCCTTGCCCGGAACCCGCGCCTTCACCTTTGCCGCCTTGCCGCCGTCCGACAGGCGCGACTGCCACCAGGGCCACCAGCTGCCTTCCTTTCGAGTCGCGCCCTCGAGCCAGGTTTCGGCCGCCTCGGGCATCTCCTCGCTCGTCCAATAGCCGTGCTTGTTGGCGCTGGGCGGGTTGATGACGCCGGCATTGTGGCCGCTTCCGCCGAGCAGGAAGCTCACCTCGCCGCCCATGAGGCGGGCGCTGTCGTAGGTCGCCTGCCAGGCGGAGACATGATCGTCCTTGAGGCTGATCGCGAGCAAGGGCGTCTTTACCGCGCCGAGATCGATCTCCACCCCGTCCAGCTCGAGCCCGCCCCTGGCGAGCTTGTTGTCCCTCAGCACGTCGCGGGCCCATTCGAGCAGGAAGGCGCGGGGGATGTGGGCGCCGTCCGCGAACCAATAGAGGATGTCGCTGGGCGGCGCCTCGCGGTCGAGGAGATAATGGTTGACCACGGACGACCAGATGAGGTCGTTCGCCCGCACCGCGGAGAAGAGCGCCTGCAGATCCTGAGCGGCCATGAAGCCCTTGTGGAGGAGGTGGCGCTCCATCGCGCGAAGCTGCTCGGGCTCCGAGAAGGTCGCCCACTGGCCGAGGTGCGAGAAATCGAACATCGTGCCGATGGTGGTCGCCGAGGCGACCCGCCCCCCCCGCCCCTTAGCCGCGAGCCAGGCGAGCGCGATGGCGGCGAGGGTGCCGCCCATGCAGAAGCCGAACATGTCGACCTCACTCTCCCCGGTCGCCTTCTGGATGGCGTCGAGCGCCTCGATCGGGCCCTGGCGGATGTAATCGGCCATGCCCTTGTCGGCGAGATCCGGCCCCGGATTGACCCAGGAGATGACGAAGACGGTGTGGCCCTGCTCGACCAGCCAGCGGATCAGCGAGGATTTGGGCTGGAGGTCCAAGAGGTAATATTTGTTCACCAGCGGCGGCACGTAGAGGACCGGGCGCTTCCACACCTCGTCCGTCGCCGGCGCGTATTGGATGAGCTCCATCAGCTCGTTGCGGTAGACGACGCTGCCTGGAGTGGCGGCGATGTCCACGCCGAGCTCGAACTCGCGCTCCGCCCGGCGCTGGACGATTCCCGGGCTTTCGGCGGCGTCGGCGAGCAGGTTGGCGAGACCGGACAGCAGCGAGATCGAACCGGTGTCGATCGCCTTCCTGATCGCTTCGGGATTGGTGAAGGCGAAATTGGCGGGCGAGATGGCGTTCAGATATTGCTGGGTGAAGAACTCGACCCGGGTGCGGGCGCCCTCGTCCAGCCCATCGGCCTCTTCCACCATCTCCAGCGCCCGCTTGGCGGTGAGCAGATAGGCCTGCTTCAGATAGTCGAAGACCGGCTCCTCGCTCCACGCCGGATCGTTGAAGCGGCGGTCGCCGCGTTCCGGGGCGGCGACGGGCTCGGTGGGCTTGCCGGCGGCTCGGGAGGCGGCCGATTGCCACAGCTTAAGCCAGTCGGACGCGGCCTTCTGCTGCGCCTTGATGAGCTCGCCGGGATGGGTCCACAGATGCGCCGCGAACGCGCCGAAGGCGCGCGCCGGGGCGGCGGGGTCGAAGGGCTGGGGAATTTGGGGGTCGAGCGGCCGGGTGGCGGCGCTGGTGGCGAGATGGACGGCGTTGGCGACCACCTTCGACCAGGCTTCGGCGAGGTCGGCCGGGCTCGGCAGGGTTTCGGGGAGCTTGAAGACGGTGGAGGGGGGCTGATTCGGGGTCATGGCGGCTCCCTTAGCACGTCACGTCGCCCCAGCGCAGGCTGGGGCCCCATGGGGTGAAAGGTGCAGCGTTCATCACCCGCTGGGGCCCCAGCCTTCGCTGGGGCGACGAGCTTAAAGCGCCATCAGCTCCTCGAGCGCGCCGCAATCGCGCGGGGTGACGTACAGGAAGAGCATGGCCCGGTCCGGGTTACGGGCGGCCCAGCCCGCTTCGGGATCGGCGGGCGTGCGGAAATCCGCAGCCGGAGCTTCGACGGGGGCCTGGTAATTGGCCAGCACAGCGGCGGTCCGAGCCTCGAACATGAAATTGCTGCCTCTTGAAGGGGATGAGCCTCTCTCACATGAACCGGCCCGAGCCGCCATCGGCATTGTGCCCAAACCGTTGTGCATATATTCCCATACCGATGGCGGAATTCGACTGGAACGACCTTCGCGCCTTCCTGGCGGTGGCGCGCAGCGGTCGGCTCACCGCGGCCGCGGCGAAGCTCGGGGTGGACCATTCGACCCTGTCGCGGCGAATCGCCGCGCTAGAGCATGCGCTGAAGGCGAAGCTGTTCGACCGAAGCCCGTCGGGTTACTCGGCGACCGAGCCCGGGCGGCGGCTGGTGCCGCTCGCGGAGGAGATGGAACGGCTTGCCCTGGGAGCGGCCGAGACGGTGGGTGGGAGCGCGGGCCTCGTCGAAGGGGTGGTGAGGATCGGCTCCCCGGAGGGCTTCGGCAGCTATTTCCTCGCGCCCCGAATCCAGAAGCTGAAAGCCCGGTACCCGCAGCTCGTGGTCCAGCTTGTCGCGGCGTCGGCCGTCTTCAGCCTGGCCAAGCGCGAGGCCGACATCGCCATCTCGGTCAGCCGGCCGCCGACCGGGCGGCTGCAGGTCGCGAAGCTGATCGACTATGACCTCGGCCTCTACGCCGCGCCCGCCTATCTGGCGGAGGTCGAGTCCATCGCGAGCTTCGGCGACCTCAAGGGGCATCGCTTCGTCAGCTATATCGGCGACCTGCTCCACTTCCCGGAACTCGACTTCCTCCAACAGGTCGTTCCGGGCGGAACCACGTCGATGGAGAGCAGCAACCTCGTCGCCCAGACCCGGGCGACCCTGGCGGGCGCGGGACTGTGCGTCCTCCCCGCTTTCCTCGCCCGCGAGGAGCCGGGGCTGGTGCGCGTGCTCGCGGCGGAAGTGAACCTGACGCGTTCGCTGTGGCTGACCGTTCACCAGGACCTCGCCGAGCTTGCCAGGGTGAGGGCGGCGGTGCGCTTCATCAAGGAGGAGGTCGAGGCGGCACGGGGGCTGTTCAAGCTCTAGATCCTCCCCGTGTGACCATGCGAAGCATGGTGGTGGGTAGCTGGAGAGGCTTCTGCCTTTACCCCTCCGCCACCCTTCGGGTGGTCCCCCTCCCCACCGCTTCGCGGCGGGGAAGATTAACATAGCTCTAGTCGGCGCTCCCGCGGGGCCTTTCATCGAATCCCTTGTCAACTGCCCTGGTTGAGTCAGAAGCTGCCGCTACGGCCGAATCGGCTGCCCCGGAGGGAAAGGTGAAGATGCGCATCGCGACGACTTGCCTGGCCCTCGCGGCGGCGCCCGGCGCCGGCCGCCGATGACGACCGGCGCGCTCGCGCTCGCCGCGAGTTCCCCCAGGAGACCCCGGCGCCGCCGGTTCGCCGAGCGAAGCGCCCTGCCCGGCTTCGGCCTCACCTTCGGTTTCACTTTGGCCTGGCTGTGCCTGATCGTGCTCATCCCGCTGAGCGCGGTGTTCATCCGGTCGGCCGGAATGGGCTGGAGCGAGTTCGTCGCCGTCGCTTTGTCCGGGCGGGCGATGGCCGCCTATAAGGTCAGCTTCGGCACGGCCTTCGCCGCGGCCTTCGTCAACGGGATCTTCGGGCTGCTCATCGCCTGGGTGCTGGTCCGGCACGATTTCCCGGGCAAGCGGGTCGTAAGCGCGCTCGTCGACCTGCCCTTCGCCTTGCCGACCGCGGTCGCCGGGATCGCCCTCACCGCCCTCTATGCCGAGAACGGCTGGCTCGGCCAGTATCTCGTCCCGCTAGGGATCCACGTCGCCTTCACTCCGCTCGGCATCGTCGTCGCCCTGATCTTCATCGGCCTGCCCTTCGTCGTCCGCTCGGTCGAGCCGGTGCTCGCCGACATCGGCCCGGAGATCGAGGAGGCGGCGGCGTCGCTCGGCGCGAGCCGGCTGCAGACGGTCCGGCTCGTGATCCTTCCCGCCATCCTCCCCGCCTGGCTGACCGGCTTCGCCATGGCCCTGGCTCGCGGCGTCGGCGAATATGGCTCGGTGATCTTCATCGCCGGCAACATGCCCTACCGGTCCGAGATCGCTCCACTCCTGATCGTCACCCAGCTCGAGCAATATGATTATGCCGGGGCAACCGCGATCGCGGCGGTGATGCTGGTCATCTCCTTCGCTTTGCTCCTGCTCATCAACCTGCTCCAGGCCTGGGCTAGAAGCCGGAGCCTCGACTAGATGGCGGCCCGCCCCGCTTCCGACGGCCGGATCGGCCGGATCGGCCTGCTCACGGTGACCATGGCCTTCCTCGGCCTGTTCCTGCTGCTTCCGCTCGTCTCGGTCTTCGTCGAGGCGCTCCGCGGCGGCGTTGGAGTCTATCTCGAGAGCGTCACGGAGCCGGACGCGATCGCGGCGATCAAGCTGACCCTGCTGGTCGCGGCGATCGCGGTCCCGGTGAACGTCGCCTTCGGGCTCGCGGCCGCCTGGGCGGTGGCCAAGTTCGAATTTCCGGGCAAGAGCATCCTCGTCACCTTCATCGACCTGCCTTTCTCGGTCTCGCCGGTCGTGTCGGGGCTGATCTACGTGCTCCTGTTCGGCGCCCAGGGCTGGTTCGGCGACTGGCTGGCCGAGCGCGACATCGACATCATCTTCGCCGTGCCCGGGATCGTCCTCGCGACGATCTTCGTCACTTTCCCCTTCGTCGCGCGCGAGCTCATCCCCCTGATGACAGAGCAGGGCAAGGCGGACGAGGAGGCGGCGGTCTCATTGGGGGCGAGCGGCTGGCAGGCCTTCTGGCACGTCACCCTGCCCAACATCCGCTGGGGGCTGCTCTACGGGGTCTTGCTGTGCAATGCGCGGGCGATGGGCGAGTTCGGCGCCGTCTCGGTCGTCTCCGGCCATATACGGGGCCGAACCAACACCATGCCGCTCCACGTCGAAATCCTCTACAACGAGTATAATTTCGTCGCGGCCTTCGCGGTCGCTTCGCTGCTGGCCCTGCTCGCCTTGCTCACCCTGGTGCTCAAGAGCGCGCTCGAATGGCGCTACGGCTATCATGGAAAAGGCAGGGGCCATTGAGCATCCGGGTCGACAATGTGGTGAAGTGCTTCGGCAGTTTCGCGGCGGTGAACGGGGTCAGCCTGGAGGCGGAGCCGGGCGAGTTCCTGGCCCTGCTCGGGCCGTCGGGATCGGGCAAAACGACCCTGCTCCGGATCATGGCGGGGCTCGAGTTCCCGGACGAGGGCGAAGTGCTGTTCGAGGGCCGCGACGTCACCGGCCTCGGGGTCAAGGACCGCCGCGTCGGCTTCGTCTTCCAGCATTACGCCTTGTTCCCGCACATGAACGTCGCCGACAACGTCGCCTTCGGGCTGACCGTCAAGCGCCGGCGCGAGCGCCCCGCGCGGGCCGAGATCGCCCGCCGGGTCCAGGAGCTTCTCGATCTCGTCCAGCTCGGGGACCTCGGCAAGCGCTATCCGGCCCAGCTCTCCGGCGGCCAGCGCCAGCGGGTCGCTTTGGCGAGGGCACTCGCCGTCGATCCCAGGCTGCTCCTGCTCGACGAGCCGTTCGGCGCCCTCGACGCCAAGGTCCGCAAGGAGCTCCGCCGCTGGCTCAGGGACCTTCACGACCGGATGGGCCTGACCTCCGTCTTCGTCACCCACGACCAGGAGGAGGCGCTCGAGCTCGCCGACCGGGTGGTGGTGATGGACAGGGGGCTGATCGAGCAGGTGGCGGCGCCCCAGCTCATCTATGACGAGCCGGCGAGCGCCTTCGTCTACGATTTCGTCGGCGATTCCAATCGCCTTCCGGTCACGGTCGCGGACGGCCGGGTGCTGTTCGACGACCAGGCGCTGGACGTGCCGGTCGAGCCCTCCGCCGACGGTCCCGCCTTACTCTACTTCCGGCCGCACGACGCGACCCTGGTTGACGAGGGCGCCGCCGGGGCCGTCCCGATGCAGATCAGCCAGGCGATCCATCTCGGCGGGGCGACGAGGATCGAGGGCAAGATCGCCGGCGTCGAGTCCCTCATCGACGTCCGGATCGGAGGCCGCAACGTGCCCGCCGCCGGTCGGGCGGTGGGCCTTCGGCTCCTGCGGGCGAGGCTGTTTCCCGCGGCGGGGGAAGCCTCTTAATTCCTCCCCCGCAAATGCAGGGGAGGATTTTCGGATCGAAAGCGCGCTCTCCCTCGACACATTTGAGACGAGCGCTGGCAATTTCCTCAAACCTCTCTTATTTTGCCCACAGGAGCGCAGTGGGAGTGGTTATGCTGCCGGGGCTTACGACTTATCTGGAATCGGTGAAGGCGCGCGATCCCGCTCCCCGGAGCCGCTGGGAGGTGCTCCTCTACCCTGGGGTCTGGGCCCTCGGCTTCCACCGTCTCGCCCACTGGCTGTACAAGGGCGAGCTCTATTTCCTCGCCCGCCTCGTCAACCATATCGGCCGCTTCCTGACGGCGATCGACATCCATCCGGGGGCGACGGTCGGGCGGAATTTCTTCATCGACCACGGCTTCGTCGTGATCGGCGAGACCGCCGTGATCGGCGACGACGTCACCATCTATCAGCAGGTCACCCTGGGCGGCACCAACCCGACCGACGGAGTGGCCGGCAAGCGCCACCCGACGATCAGCGACCAGGTCATCATCGGCTCGGGCGCCCAGGTGCTCGGGCCGATCACGGTCGGCCCACGAGCCCGGATCGGCGCCAATGCCGTCGTCACCAAGGACGTTCCCGAAGGCGCGACGATGATCGGCATTCCCGCCCGCTCGACCCTGCTCAGCGCCGAGCAGAGCAGCTCCGGCAATTTCCTCCCTTACGGGACCCCCTGCTCCGAGCAGTTCGATCCGGCCTCGCAGAAGCTCGAAATCCTCCAGTGCGAGGTCGAGAGCCTGAGGAAGCGCCTCGCCGAGCTGATCGAGGAGCGCGACGGCCAGGCCAGAAAGGGGCGTGGCCGCGCCTGATGGGCAACATCCTCCCTTTTCCGGGAGCCTCCTCGCCTCAGATCGGCTTCACCCGGGCCGAGCTCACCCGGATCATCGACCTGTATGGGAGGATGGTCGCGGCCGGCCTGTGGCGCGACTATGCGGTCGAGTTCGGCCGCGACGGCGCCGCTTTCTGGGCCTTCCGCCGGACCGCCGAGCGGCCGGAGTATAGGATCGAGAAGAAGCCCGCCTTGCGCAACCGCCAGGGCATGTGGGCCCTGGTCAACGAGGCCGGGATGGTGGTCCGCCGCGGCGACGAGCTCGGCCCGGTGCTGGCGCCGCTCGAGCGAAGGCTGATGAAGGCGGTCAACGGCTAGGAGCTGCCTCCCCATGCGGAGCATGGGGAGGCAGAAGTCAGGCGGCCACGACCCTGTCCGTGACCGGAAGCCGCGCCTGCAGCGCCGGCGGAAGCGGGCGGACGACCGAACGGCGAGCGCCGTGCCAGAAGGCCGAGAGCAGCAGCAGCCCGGAGCCGATGACGAAGGCGGCGAGCGCGATATTGAGCTCGACCGCCCCGAACTCGCGGAACAGGCTGATGAGGGCGAACAGGACGTAGGCGAGGGCCGAGACGAGCAGCGCCCGCCGGTCGATGGCCAGCGCGGTAAGGCCGAGCAGCACATAGACCCCGAGCACCACCAGGGCCTCGCCGATCGTGGCGTCGCCGTCGGTGAGGCCGAGCAGCGAGAAGATCGGGTGGACGATCAGCGGCGCCGACAGCAGGTGGAGCCAGAAGGCGACGTCCGAGCGCCGGGTCTCGCGGGCCCGGTCGGACGAATCCCACCACATGGCGAAGAGGAAGACCCCGAGGCCGAGGACGAGGGCGCTGCCGAGCATGATCCGCTCCATCGTCTGGTCGGGCGCATCGCCGCCGACCGCGGAGGCGATCAGGGCCATGGCCACGGCGACCACGGTCAAGGCCGCGACGGCGACGGTGATCGGGACCCGGAAACGCCGCCAGTGAAGCCAGGTGGCCCCGGCCGCGACCGCCGCCGAGGCGGCGACGACGAGCGCGATGGCGCGCTCGTTATTCTCCAGATTGGCCTCCCCGACGGCAAGAACGAAGGTGGCGAGGGCGGTGAGCATCACTCCGCCGGTGAAGGCGAGCAGGAGGATGATGCTGGGAAGCGCCATCCGCCGCTTGCGGGTGAAGAATTCGGCGAGGCCCCAGGCGGTGGCGGCGACGAACAGGCCGGCGAAGGGCGAAGGCCCGTCGCCGCCGACGTTCGGCCCCACCGCATTGCCGATCCAGCCGACCGCGAAGAGCAGGATCGCGGCGGCGATTGCGACGAAGATATCGTTGAAGCCGGTGATGAGCCGGAAATGCTCCTCGTCGACCGCGGCGCCGCCGCTGCGGCCGGCCACATAGTTGCGGAAGCCCGAGGCGGCATCGGGGCTCAACGCCCCCGCCGCGACCGCAGCTTCAAGATCGCTGTCGCTATACATTTGGTTTTTCCTCCCTGGACGGGCGGTCGTATAGCATGAGTGTGTTAGTGTTGCAATACGGCACTGCTCCTCCCGGGACGGGGAGGAGCTACTGCGCCTGAAGCACCTTCAGGATCAGCATCGCCTGCTCGGCGCCGGAATGGGGGACGATCTCAAGCGTTCGATCGACGATCTTGTCCCAGATGGCGGCGACCTCCTCGACGGTGCGACGGCCCTCCGGCAAGGCGAAGCCGGGAGTCAGCGTGACATAGGCGGCCTGGACCACTCCGCCGCCGGCGCCGACGATGGCGTTGCTCGGCGCCTCCTCGGAGACTAGGTAGAGCGCTGCCGGGACGACATTCTCCGGCTCGAACAGGGCGAGCAGGTCGGGCGGGAAGATGTCCTGCGTCATCCGCGTCGCTGCCGTCGGGGCGATGGTGTTGACCCGGATATTGTATTTCGCGCCTTCGAGGTGGAGGGTCTTGGCGAATCCCGCCACGCCCAGTTTGGCCGCTCCGTAATTGGCCTGGCCGAAATTGCCGTAGAGGCCGGTCGAGCTCGAGGTCATCAGGATCCGGCCATAAGCCTGCTCGCGCATCGTCTCCCACACCGCCTTGGTGCAGATGGCGGAGCCGACCAGATGGACGTCGACGACGGCTCGGAAATCGTCGACGCTCATCTTGGCGAAGCTCTTGTCGCGAAGGATCCCGGCATTGTTGATAAGGATATGGACGCCGCCCCAGCGCGCCTTCGCCTCGGCGACCATGGCCTCGACCTGACCGGGGTCGGTGACGCTGGCGCCGCTCGCCATGGCCTCGCCGCCCGCGGCTTCGATCTCGGCGACGACCTTTCCGGCCGAATCCGAGCTTCCCGAGCCGTCGCGGGCGCCGCCGAGGTCGTTCACCACCACCTTGGCGCCGCGCCGGGCGAGCTCCAGCGCATAAGCGCGGCCAAGCCCGCCGCCGGCGCCGGTGACGATGGCGACGCGCCCTTCGAAACTGATGGTCATTCAGACTTTCCCTCCCCTGAGATCCTCCCCGAGATTTCTCGGGGAGGGGGACCGCGCGAAGCGCGGTGGAGGGGTTCTTCGGACTCAGTAAAGCCCCTCCACCACCCTACGGGTGGTCCCCCTCCCCTGCGAATGCAGGGGAGGATTTTCCAGCGGCGGCTCATGGCAGATCGGAGCCGCCCGGGACAATGCCCTACCGAGCCCGGCCGCGCTCGTATGTCTGGGTGCAGCGGTCGGTGACGGTGCGGGTGCAGGGCGGAAGCGGGCCGGCGGCGGTCGGGGTCGGGGCGGCCACCGTCGGCCTCGGGGTTCCGGCCGGCACCATCTGCGCAGCCTGGTTGTAGCCGCCGGGGGCGGCGGCGGGGGCCGAGACCACCGGAATGCCGCGCGCGTCGCGTTCGGGCGAGGTGTTGCCGGCCGCGACCGACTGCGGCGCCGCCGACGTCATGGTCGACATGTTGCCGGGCTGGGCCGTGGTCGTGGTCGTTGTGGTGGTGGTCTCGGGGGCGGTGGTGGTTTCGGTGGTGGTGACGTCAGTATCCTCTTCCGTCGTCGTCTGAGCGACGGCGGCGCCGCTTAGCATGAGCGCGGCAGCCATCATGATGAGCTTCATTTCTTCGTCCTCCTTAGGGGCGACCGCCATCGCAGCAGCGGCACTCCACCTAAACGAGACCGAAACGATTTTTCTCCCCGGGATGGTTAATCGGGGAAATGGGGCGCCTCGCCGGCGCCCCAGCCCTGGCTAGCGGCGGACGCCCCGCTCGTAAGCCTGGATGCAGCCGTCCCTGACGGTCTTCGAGCAGCGCGGCGGAGTCGCGGCGGCGCCCATAGCGGCATTGGAGTTGCCGGCCGCGCAGGTCGGATAGCCGGTGGTGTTGGCATTGTAGCCGGCCGGCGTGCACGCCTGGCCGTCGGGATCGGTGCCCTGCTGGGTCACGCCGCGCGGCCCCATGCTCTGGGAAGGATCGCTGACCGTGTTGCCGGTTTGCGCCACGGCGGCGCTGCCGAGGGTCAGCGCCGCGGCGAAAAGGATGATCTTCATGTACTGGGTCCTCCTTGGACAAGCGGCCGCGCCTACTCCGGCGGCCCGATCCTACAAACGAGGGCGAAACGATTTTTCTCCCGCGGATCGTCCATAAGCGGGACAGGGCGGCTCGGCCCGTCTCGCCATTGCGCCGCTTTACCCTTATGAAAGAAGGCTGGGCGTAGGTGCAGGTGCGATGAGCGATCGAAACGACATTCCCAGCGACGATGGCGCGGCACTGCCGAGCCGCCGGCTCGTGCTCGCGCTGGGTGCCGCCGCGGCCTCGACGGTGGTGACGATCCGCCCCGCTTTGGCGCAGACCGCAGGCTCCGTGCTCAACTGCGAGATTCCCGTTCCGGCGCCGCAGGCGGGTGCCGGCCAGTTCATCGCCCCCGACGGAAGCCTCGTCCCGGCGGGCACCGCAGGGGCCTACCCGCCGCTCGCCCGGCCGCTCAAGGGCGAGGAGGTCAGGGCGATGCTGAACTCCGGCCGTGCCCCGGCCGGGGTCAACAGCGAGGCGGCCCAGGCCTATGCCAACTATATTCGCCGTCTGCAGGCGGGGATGAGCGGCTTCACCTGCTACGCCTCGCTGCAGATGCCGCGCTGAGCCGCGGAGCGGCCTGAAATGGCCGCGTCCCTCTACGCCGCCGACCCGCCCGAGACGGTCCGAACGGTCGAGGTCGAGGGTTTGACCCTCCTCTACCACCGCCCGTCCGGCCTCACGCACTTCCTCGCTCCCCCCGCCCCCCAGATCCTCGCCGCCCTCGCCGTCGGGCCGGCAAGCGCCGCCGACATCGCGGCCCGGATAGCGGAGGAGTTCGATCTGGATTCGGAAGATCCGGGCGCGGCCATCGCCGCCCGGCTCGCCGAGCTGGAAGCCGCGGGCCTGGTCTGGCGGAGATGAGGCACGCCTTCAGCCTTCAGGTCGGGCCGGTGGGCTTCCGGATCGGCTCGCAATGGCGCGGGCCGGTCGCCCAGCTTCGGCAACTCTATGCCGGCTATCCCGAGCCGAAAGGGGTCTGCGACTTCACCGTCCGGCTCGAGGCGGAGCGGGTGTGGCGGCGGTGGGTGAGGCCGTCGGTGGCGATCAGGGGCGATTATGTGCTTCCCGACGCCGCGCCGCTGCCGCTGGCGCTGGGGCTGCTCGCCGGCGAGATGGGGATGAACTTGCAGATGGCGCTCGGCCAGAAGCGCTTCCTCCTGCTCCACGCGGCGAGCCTCGAGCGCGGCGGCCAAGCGGTGCTGGTGACCGGCCATTCGGGGGCCGGCAAATCCACCCTGGCCGCGCTTCTGGGCGAGCGCGGCTGGCGCTTCATGGGCGACGAGTTCGCGCTGCTCGACCTTGAGGACGGGCGGCTCCACCCCTTCCCGCGCGCCGTCAGCCTCAAGAACGAGTCGCTCGGCCTGCTGAACGGGATCGACCCCAAGCGGCTCGGGCCGGTGCTGACCGGAACCCCCAAGGGCACGATCCGCCACCTTCGCCCCAATGAGGAGGCGGTCGCCCGGATGGGCGAGCCGGCGCGGCCGGTGCTGATCCTCTTCCCCCGCTTCGGGCGCGACCTCAAGCCGGCGGTGCGCGAGGTGGGGGCGGCCGAGGCCTTCATGCGGCTCACCCAGGCTTCGACCAATTATGTCGCGCTGGGCGAGCGCGGCTTCGACGCCCTCACCCGCTTCGTCGTCGCCCTTCCCGCCAAGGCGATCGACTATTCCTCGACTGAAGAGGCGGAAGCGCTCGTCGAAGAGCTGTGGGGCGCGGCATGAGGGATGCGCGAATGCTCGCGAGGCTGCTCTCGGACCCCTCCTGCTCCGGGGAAGTGCCGGACTGGACCTCGCTGATCGCGCTCGCCCGCGCGGAATCGCTGATCGGAAGCCTCGCCTGGCGGCTCCACGGGCTGACGCTTCCCTACTCGGTAGAGGCCCTGCTCGAGGCGGCGCGGCGCGACGGCGAGGCGGCCCGGGTCCAGGCCCTGTGGGAAGCCGAGATGGCCCGGCGGGCGCTGGCGCCGCTCGACCTTCCCGTCATCCTGCTCAAGGGCACCGCTTATGCCGCGGCGGGCCTCGATGCCGGCCGCGGACGCTCGATCGGAGATCTCGACATCCTCGTCGCCCGCGCCGCCTTGCCCGACGTCGAGCGCGCGCTTCTCGCCGCGGGGTGGGAATGGGTGAAGGAGGATTCCTACGACGACCAATATTACCGGCGCTGGATGCACGAGCTGCCGCCGCTCATCCATCGCGAGCGCGATCGGATGATCGACGTCCACCACGCCATTTTGCCGCTGACGGCGAGACCTAAGCCTGACATGGAGGCGATGATCGCCGACCGCGTCGCCCTGGCGGACGGCCTCTTCACCCTCTCCCCGCCCGACATGATCGTCCACGCCGCCGCGCATCTCTTCGCCGACGGCGACCTCGCCGGAGGGCTTCGCAACCTGTGGGACATCGACCGGCTGCTGCGCGAATTCGCCGAGCGGGATCCGGGCTTCTGGCCGGCCCTGCGCGAACGCTCGGCGCGGCACGGGCTGCTTTCGGCGGTGGCCCGAGCTGTCCGGCTTGCCCACCGCCTTTACGGCACTCCGTCAGGCTGGGGCGGATCGAGTCCCGCGGACGCCCTGTACCGGCGCCGATTGCTCGCGCGCGACGGCTGGGGCCGGACGAGGCGGCCGCTCACCCGGCTCGGCTTCTACGTTCGCTCGCACTGGCTGAGGATGCCGCCCGCCATGCTGGCGCGGCATCTCTGGGTGAAGGCGAGAAAGTCCAAGCGCTGAAGGCCAAGCCGTTCCCCGGCGAAAGCCGGGGTCAAGCGCCACAGGAAGCCTGGGCCCCGACCTTCGCCGGAGAACCTCGCTACGCCGAGGCCCCCTCGAGCGGCTTCCAGCCCAGCTCGTCGAAGGGGGGGCTGTAGCCGCGGCGGCGATATTGCTGCTCGGGAAGATCGAAGGCGACGCTCCGGTCGACGACCCGCGCGGTATCGGGCGATCCGCCCGAGCCGCGAGTCTTGTAGGTGCCCTTGCCGTCCATGAAGTCTCCTGATCGAGATCAAGCTTACACCATGACGCCGCTCGCCGCGATTCTATTCGTGACAGCGCCTAGAGCCGTTGGAGCGCCGCCGTCAGCTCGCCGTAGCCATGGATTATCGAGTCCGCGCCGAGCGCCTCGACCGGCCGGTCGGAGAAACCGAAGCTGACCGCGACGAACGGCACCCGAGCCGCTCGCGCCGTGTCGGCGTCGGTGATGGAATCGCCGACGAAGGCCGCCCGGCCGCCCCCGGCGCGGGCGATCGCCTCGAGCAGGGGCGCCGGATCGGGCTTTCGGGCCGGAAGGGTGTCGCCGCCGACGACGGCTGCGAAGCGGCCCTCGAGGCCGAGCTCGGCGAGCAGCTTCAGGGTCAGCGCCTCCGCCTTGTTGGTGCAAATGGCGACCAAGGCCCCTGCCCCCTCGATGGCGTCCAGCGCCTCGCGCAGGCCCGGGAACAGCATCGTCCCCTCGCAGATGTGCTCGCCATAATATTCGAGGAAGATGGGGAAGCCGAGCTCGACCAGCGCCTCAGGCGCCTCCCCGCTCGCGGCGAGCCCGCGCCTCAGCAGCGCCCGGGCGCCATGGCCGATCAGGTGGCGCACCGATTCGGGCGGGATGGCGGGCCGGCCGAGCGCCGCCAGAGCGTGGTTAAGCGCGGCGGCGAGGTCCGGCGCGGTGTCGGCGAGGGTGCCGTCGAGATCGAAGGCGACGACGTCGAAGGGGAAGGCGGGCATGTGAGTCCTTCGATACGGGCCTTCGCCAAGCTCAGTCCCTACTCAGGATGAGCGGAAAGGCGCAACCGCTCATCCTGAGTAGCCATTGAGCCTGGCGAAATGGCGTATCGAAGGATGGAAATGGCAAGCTTTCCGTGCGATTGCCGCGGCGATGACGACGCCGAGGCCTGTTGCCGCCATAATCCTTGCCGCCGGCAAGGGCACGCGGATGAAATCCGATCTCCACAAGGTGCTTCACCCGATCGCGGGGCGGCCGATGATCGAGCATCTGCTCGACAGCGTCGAGGCGCTCGGCGCCGAGCGCATCGTGGTCGTCGTGGGCGATCGCCGCCAGCAGCTCGAGGGGGCGCTGGCGGGGCGGGGCGTTCAGTTCGCCGTCCAGGAGCCGCAGCTCGGCACCGGCCACGCCGTGCTTCAGGCCAAGGAGGCGCTCGCCGGCTTCGAGGGCGACGTGCTTCTGCTTTCCGGCGACGTGCCGTTCATCCGCCCGGTGACGATGCGGGCGATGCTCGACGCGCTTCACGGCGCCGCCGATCCCGCCGCGGTCGTCCTCGGATTCCGGCCTTCGGACGCCGCCGCCTACGGCCGGGTCGTCGCCGGGCCGGAGGGGCGGGTCGCCAGGATCGTCGAGCTCCGGGACGCGAATGACGAGGAACGCGCCATCGGCCTGTGCAACTCGAACCTGTTCGCGGTCCGCTCGGGCGATCTGTGGACTCTGCTCGAAGCGATCGGCAACGACAACAGCCCGCGGGAATATTACCTGACCGACATCGTCGCCATCGGCGCCGCGGCCGGGCGGGCGACCCTTCTGATCGAAGGCGACGCGGCGGAATCGATCGGCCCCAACAGCCGCGCTGAGTTCGCGCTCGCGGAAAGCGCCTGGCAGGCGCGGCGGCGCTCCGAGGCGATGGCCGAAGGCGCGACCCTGATCGCGCCCGAGACCGTCTGGTTCGCGTTCGACACGAAGCTCGGGCGCGACGTCACGATCGAGCCCAACGTCTTCTTCGGCCCCGGCGTCAGCATTGCCGACGGGGTGCGGATCCGTGCCTTCAGCCACATCGAGGGCGCGAGCATCGCCTCGGGCGCCGAGATCGGCCCCTATGCGAGGCTCCGCCCCGGCACCGAGATCGGCGAGAAGGCCAAGGTCGGCAATTTCGTCGAGACCAAGAAGGCGAGGCTCGGCCCCGGCGCCAAGGCCAATCACCTCACCTATCTCGGCGACGCCGAGGTGGGCGCGGGCGCGAATGTCGGCGCGGGCACGATCACCTGCAATTACGACGGCTTCTTCAAATATGGGACGGTCATCGGGGAAGGCGCCTTCATCGGCTCCAATTCCGCCCTGGTCGCCCCGGTCAGCATCGGCGCCGGCGCGATCGTGGGCGCCGGCTCGGTGGTGACGAAAGACGTCGAGGCGGATTCGCTGGCTCTGGCTCGCGGCGTTCAGGACAACAAGCCTGGCTGGGCGGCGCGGTTCCGGGCGGCGATGTCGACGAAAAAGAAATCGGGTTGATCTAACCCGTCGCCCCAGCGAAGGCTGGGGCCCCAGTGCGAGTTCTCGCCGGGGCCCCAGCCTTCGCTGGGGCGACGCAAGCAGGGTAACATTCATGTGCGGAATCATCGGCATCGTCGGGCGGAAGGAAGTGGCCGATCGGCTCATGCAGGGCCTCAGGCGGCTCGAATATCGAGGCTATGACTCGGCCGGGATCTGCACCATCCTCGACGGCGCGCTCGATCGCCGCCGGGCCGAGGGCAAGCTCGACAATCTCGCCTCCGAGCTCGTCGCCGACCCTCTCGCCGGAACGATCGGGATCGCCCACACGCGCTGGGCGACCCACGGCGCTCCGACGGTCGGCAACGCCCATCCCCACATCGTCGGCGGGGTCGCGCTCGTCCACAATGGCATCATCGAGAATTTCCGGCGGCTTCGGGAGGAGATGCAGGCGGCGGGACGCACCTTCCAGTCGGAGACGGACAGCGAGGTCGTCGCCCATTTGATCGACCACCAGCTCGAGCAGGGCAAGTCGCCCCGCGACGCGGTCGCCGCGGTGCTTCCGCGCCTGCATGGCGCCTTCGCCATCACCATCCTGTTCCGCGACCATCCCGATATGCTGATCGGCGCCCGGATGGGCGCCCCGCTGACCGTCGGCTATGGCGAGGGCGAGACCTATCTCGGCTCGGACGCTCTCGCGCTCGCCGGCCTCACCCAGCGCATCGCCTATCTCGACGAGGGCGACTGGGCGATCATCGGCCATGACGGGGCGGAGATCTTCAACCGCGACAACCAGCCGGTCGAGCGCGAGATCGTCGCCTCCGGCGCCTCGGACGCGGCCGCCGACAAGGGCAACCATGCCCATTTCATGCAGAAGGAGATTTTCGAGCAGCCGATCGTGGTCGCCCAGACCCTCTCCTCCTACCTTCGGCCGTTCGAGCGCAAGGTCGCCCTCCCCGCCATGGACGAGGATTTCGCGGGCGTCCCCCGGGTCACCATCGTCGCCTGCGGGACCAGCTTCTACGCCGGCATGGTCGCCAAATATTGGTTCGAGCAATTCGCCCGGGTCCCGGTCGAGCTCGATATCGCCTCGGAGTTCCGCTACCGCCAGCCGGTGCTGGAGCCGGGCGGGCTCGCCCTCTTCATCTCGCAGTCGGGCGAGACCGCCGACACCCTCGCCGCGCTTCGCCACGCCCGGGCGGAGGGCCAGAGGATCGCCGTCGTCGTCAACGTGCCGACCAGCTCGATGGCGCGCGAGGCGGACCTCCTCCTCCCGACCCATGCCGGCCCGGAAATCGGGGTCGCCTCGACCAAGGCCTTCACCTGCCAGCTGGCCGTCCTCGCCGCGCTCGCCGCCAAGCTCGCCCGCGACAAGGGCCGGATCTCCGAGGAGGAGGAGCGCGAGATCGTCGACCATCTCGCCGAGGCGCCCGCAGCCATGAACGCCGCGCTCGGCCATGACGAGGAGATTGCGGCGATGGCGCCGCTGATCGCTCAGGCCCGCGACGTCCTCTATCTCGGCCGGGGCGCCGATTACCCGCTCGCCATGGAAGGCGCCCTTAAGCTCAAGGAGATCAGCTACATCCACGCCGAGGGCTATGCCGCCGGCGAGATGAAGCACGGCCCGATCGCCCTCATCGACGACAACGTGCCGGTCATCGTCCTCGCGCCGAGCGGCCCGCTGTTCGAGAAGACCGTCTCCAACATGCAGGAGGTCCAGGCCCGCGGCGGCAAGGTCGTCCTCATCTCGGACGCGGAGGGGCTGAGGTCGGCGGCGGACGACCGCCTGCTGGCGACGATCGAGATGCCGAAGGTCCACCCCCTGATCGCGCCGCTCGTCTACGCCATCCCCGTCCAGCTCCTCGCCTATCACGTCGCCGTGGCGAAGGGGACGGACGTGGACCAGCCGCGCAACCTGGCGAAGAGCGTGACCGTCGAATAGCCGCAATGAGGGGCGGCCACTTCTTCTCGGCCGCCATGCCCTGGGCCCTGTTCGGGACGGCGCTGACGATCGCCCCGGCAAGGCCCGCGGCCGCGGCTCCGAGCTGCACCTTCGCCCAGCCCTTCGCCTCGGTGGCGAAGGCCTATAAGCGAGTCGTTCGAGCGAAGCCCGCCGTGCGGACGACCTCGCGCACCGAGGGGCGCTGGGCCGGTCAGATCCTGCTCACCGACCTGCGCTTCAACGAATGGCCGAAAGGCGAGGCCAGGCCCGCGAGCCTGACCATCGATTTCGAGTTCGTCGCGGAAGACGGCTGCCCTTATTATCCCGACCCGTTTCACCGCTATTATGTTCTCGAGAGGACGGGCGGCCGGTTTGCGATCGTCAACGCCTCCGAGAGGAGGCGCTGACGCCGCGGCCTACCGGGCCCTGCAGACCCCTCCGTAGCCGGGCGACGGCTGCAGCCTGTCAGGCGACGATGAAGACGTCCGCGGCGCCGCAGCGATCGATGACGGCGCGGTGGTCGGCGACGAAGGGCGAGCGCTTGGGCATATTGCCGCCGGGAAGGGTCAGCTTGTCGCCCAGCCGGTAGGCTCGGCCCGCGAAGCGCAGGGTGCCGGCGGCCGGGTCCCAGCCGAAGCTGCCTTCCCGGAAGATCGGCAGGGTCGTCACCCCCGTCGCGCCGACGACGACCAGGCAGTTGCGGCGGACGCCCAGGGTGCCGGCGACGAGCCCCGCCGGGCTCGTCACCTTGCCGCCAGAGGCGGCCGGCGCGGGCCGGGTGGCGACGACGACCTGCGCCTGATCCATGGCTTCCTCCCTGATGGCCGCCGCCCGCCGGTCGAGGGTTTGGGACATGTTGACCGGCGGGGCTTCCTCCGGGCCGACGGCGACGGCCGAGGCATTTGCCCCGGCCGGCTCGGTGGCGCCGGCGACGTCGCCGCGATTGCCGCCGGCCTGGTCGATGCAACCTCCCGCCAGCAAAGCCGGCGGGAGGAGCAGTGCGATCGAGATACGCTTAGTTGACAAGGATGGTCACTCCCAGCTGCGAGAAATAGTCCGTGCTGGTGAAAACGGACTCGGCGGCAATTGTGTTCGCCGCGCCGTGCCACGAGCAGGACGACATGACCCCGTAGGCGATGGTGTTGGCGAACCAGGGCCCGCCGCTGTCCCCCTGATAGCATTTCAGGGTCCCGGCGCCCGACGAATAGGCCGTGCCCGCGCCCGACTGGGTGTTCTGGACCATGACGAAATAGCCGCCGGTCGTGGCCCAGGTGAGATCGCCCGACGTGTTGAAGTTCTGCGCGGTGGTGGTGGAGATCACCTCCCCGCAGCTCTGCACGTAGGTTGCGCTGCCAAGCGACGCCTGGCCGAGGTGGCAGATGAAGCTGCCGTTGGTGGCGCCGTTGCGAACGGTCGTCGAAGAGCGCGAGCGGGTGCCGGTGACCGTCCGGACCGCGCCACTGCTGTCGAAGTAGAACTGGCTGCTGGCCACTCGGGTCCCGTGGTAGAGGAACCTGAGATCGGCACGGCTTGCGCCGCTTCCGCGATCGTCGAAGAATGCGCCCTTGATCATCGGGTAGACCACGCCGTTGGCCGGATCCTTGAGTGAGATGATCTCGCTCGTGTCGCAATGCCTGGCCGTCACCACCCCGGTCTGGGCGGCGCCCGTGGAGGTCACGGCGCTGTTGTGCCGGGCTCCGAAGGCGGTCATGCAATAGCGAGGATAGCTCGGGGTCGACGGGACCTGGCCGCCGCGGAAGGCGACGCCCTTGAACCCGCCGGGCCTGAGCTCGACGCGGAACGGCGCCTTGAGGCCCTGCCGGGCGACCTTGGTGGCCGCGTCGGTCGAGCTGTCGTCGACCAGGATCACGATCTGCCCCTGCTTCTCGTCGACATAGGCGACCTGGAAGCCCTTCACCGCCTTGAGCGCGGCCAGGGTGCCGGCGAGATCGGCCTCGAGCTCGGCGAGCGAGAAGGCCACGCTTGTCTTGTACTTGACCGGCGCGGAGAGGTCGGAGGCCATGATGTCCTCCGCCCGCTCGACCTTCTCGTTGGAGAGCTTGACCAGCGCGCGCGCCGCCTTGCGCTGCTCGCGGCGCTGAGCGCGAAGCGTCTTGTCGAGCAGCTTCGTCGCCTGCTGGTCCGCCTTGCGGGTCAGCTTGCGCGCCTGCTTCTGCGCTTTCTTCGTCCGGACGACGAGGCCGAACTCGCTCGACTGATTGTCGAAATAGGATCCGGCGAAGTCGGCGCCGTCCTCACCCTCGACGGCGAGGATCTCGGCCGCATCCTGGTGCATGAGGAGCATCCGGCGCACGGCCTCGTCGAAGCTGACATTGTAGGTCGCGGCATAGATTTCCGCGTCCTTCGCCACCGCCTCGCTCTGATCGAGGACGACGGCCGCATCGGCGGTCGCGCTCTCGGGCTGGGCGAGCGACGGGCTGCCCGCCGGAACCAGCGCGGCAAGGCCGGCCGCAGCGACGAGGAAGGAGGCATTCTGAAGAAGCTTGGTAATTTTCACAAGTAGGTCCTTTGAGGTTATGGTAGGAAAAAAACTATCGCGCAGGCAGGAAGTTCCCTCTTTGTTCTGAATTTTTTTGCGCTGTAGAAGTTGGGGTGCCAGGGGCGAAGGCGTGACGCCTCCCCTGAAAGTGTTCAGGGAAGCGGACAGCGTCGGATCCTTGGGGCCAGACAGTGCACAGGAATGCTACGAGGCAAATCCTACTTTTGTCCTATGATTGGCTTGGGTCCGGGTCGCCGACGCCCTCGACAAATTCGCCCGGTCCGCCGAGCCGTCCGGAATCTCCACGCGGGGGCGGGCTTACGGGCTCTCGCTCCGGGCGGCGCTACGAGAGGGCGCGCTTGTCTCCGGATTCTTCGAACGTCGCCATCTGCCCCGCCAGGGCGCGCTGGAAGGCCGGCCGGGATTCACAGCGCGCGAGATAGTCCGCAAGCCCCGCCTCGGCGACCAGCTCCGTGTGCCGAAGGATTCTCAGCACCGTCGCCATCATCAGGTCGCCGGCGGTGAAACGGGCGCCGTCGATGAACGGCTTGTCGCCTCGCGCCGCCGCGAGCTCGGCAAGGCGCTTCCTCACCGAGGCTTCGGCCTCGGGCCGGCGAAGCTTCGCCCATTCCTGGTCGGCGGCGAAAAGGTCGATCGTGCCGAGATGGGCGATCGCAGGCTCGATCGTGTTCAGAGCCGCGAACAGCCATTCGATCGCCCGCGCCCTGGCCGCCGGGTCGCCCGGCAGCAGATTCTCGCTGCGCTCGGCGATGCGAAGCACGATCGCGCCCGATTCGAACAATCTGAGGCCATTCTCCTCATAGGCGGGGACCTGCCCGAACGGCTGCCAGGCGCGATAGCCGGCGCCATCCTTCTCGCCTTCGTCGAGCAGTCGGACCTCGTAGCGAAGCCCCGCTTCCTCCAGCGCCCAGCGCACCCGCAAATCCCGGACCAGCCCCTGGGCGAAGGGCGGCACCCACTTGAAGGCGGTGAGCGTGATCATGGCGGACCTTTCGACGGCGGCGCTGGGCGCGCAGCTTGTCGGGTCGGAAGTGCGTTCAGGTCAACCATCTTGGCCCGTCGACGACACGCAACTTAGCGGTTGCATATTGCCGGCACTCCCGGTATCGCGCAACCAGGAGGTTGCCTTTCATGACCGACCATATCGAGAAGAGCATCGCCATTGCCGCACCCGTCGAACGCGTCTGGCGGGCGCTGACCGATCATGAGGAGTTCGGAGCCTGGTTCCGGGTGAAGCTGGAGGGCCCGTTCGTTCTCGGCGAGGTGTCGCGAGGGCGGATCACCTATGCCGGCTATGAGCATCTGAAGTGGGAGGCCCGGGTGGTGGCGATGGACGCGCCGCACAGCTTCGCCTTCACCTGGCACCCCTACGCCGTCGATCCCGACAAGGATTATTCGGCGGATCCGCAAACCCGGGTCGAGTTCCGGCTCGAGCCGGACGGCGAAGGCACGAAGCTCACCGTCGTCGAGAGCGGTTTCGACGCGCTACCCGCGGAGCGACGGGACGAAGCGCTGAGGATGAACGAGGGCGGCTGGGAAACCCAGGTGGGCAACGTCAAGGCCCATGCGGAGCGCTGAGGCCGCGGCCCCCGTGTTCGCCGCTCTGGCCGACCCGACCCGGCTTGCGCTGCTCGAGCGGCTCGCCGACGGGGTGCCCAGGCCGATCGTCGCCCTGGCGACGGGGAGCGCCCTCACCCGCCAGGCGGTGACCAAGCATCTCGGCGTGCTGAGCGGCGCCGGCCTGGTCACGCGACGCCGGGCCGGGCGCGAGACTCTCTACGCGCTTCGGCCCGAACGGGTCGCGGAGGCCCGGACCTGGCTGGACGAGGTGGCGGAGCAGTGGGAAGATGCGCTGGGCCGCTTGAAGGCCCATGTCGAAGCCTAGGCTTCGTCGCCGTTGCCGGTCGGAGCCTTCGACCCCTTAGCCTCCCACACGCGCCTCAGGTCCTTGCGGATCGAAGGCCCGGCGAGATGCGCGTCGACCGATTCGTGACGCTCGCCCTTCAGCTTCGCGACGATATCCGGGAGATTGTCGCACTGGCCCGAATTGGCGAGCTCGAACGCGCGCTCGACGGTGGTCGGCCGCTCGCGGTCGCCGGCCATCTCAGCGCGCCCCCGCCGCAAAGTCGAGCCTCAGGCGGGCATAGCGATTGGCATGGCCGAGGTGCCGCTCCCGCTCGCCGGTGTCCTTCGCGCGCGACGCCAGCCAGCGGGCGCCGGTCTCGAGCCTCTCGTAATAGCCGGATTCGGGAATGCCGCCCGCGGCGGCGGCCTTGATGCTGTAGCGGCCGGCGAGTTCTAGATGCACCAGGCGCGCCTCGGCGCTGGACGAGCGCCGCGCATTGGCGGCCGAGCTGCGCTTTCGGCCGAGCCAGTAAGTCTGTTCCATGGATTAGCCTTTGCGCTGCAAGCGGGAGCCCTCAAGTATCCCTGTCACGCGATGCTTGCGGGCACGATCAGGTGATGGATCCGGCCTAGCACCTTCCCGGCGCGATAGCGAGGGCAAGGCTATTGGCAGAGGCGCTTCCACGCGATCTCCATCACCGTCCCCGCCTCGATCGGCAGCGGCTGCTGCCAGGCGGCGGTATAATCCTCGTGCTGGGCGACCTTGCCGTCCGGGCTGTACTTGCGGGCCGCCGTCGGGGTGATGGTCCGGGCGGTGCAGTCGACCTTGAGGCGATAGGCGTCGAGGCTCGGCGAGGGTTCGCCGGGATTGGAGAGCCGGAACCAGCCTTCCTTCTTCTCGGCCGTCAGCACCACCGAGGTGATGTCGATGGCGATTCGCTGCCCGGTGTCGGCGGCCCCGAGGTCGACCCAGCGAAGCGGCTGGGGCAGAGGCGTGCCCGGCTCGAGCCCCGTCGCCGGCGATCCGGGCTGGGCAACGGAGGCGGCCGGCGCTTGCCCGATCGCGGCGGTGGCCGGGGACGAGGCGCCGCAGGCTTCGAGGGTGCGGTTCACCTCCGGGCCGACCGCCGGATCCTGGACGAGCCCGGCGACGTAGGCGAGGTCGCGGGGCCCGAGCGGGTTGCCCGGCCGGGGCGTGAGCCGCCGGGCGACGTCGGCAAGCTGGCGAAGCTGCCAGACGCTCAGATTCTTGGTCAGCCGCTCGCCGACGCAGCCGCTCTGTGCGGCGGTGATCCCGTAGCGGGGCAGCTGGGGTGCGATCAGGTTGTTCTTGGGCTTCCAGTAATCGGAGGCATAGCCGGCGCAGCCGGCGAGCAGGCAAAGGGGCAGCAGCGCCCATCCGGATCTACGCACTTCGCTCCCTTTCCCCGCCAGCCTCGGCGGGCGATAGCGCAAGCCGGGCGGCCGGTGAAGCCCGGCGCTCATGCCCGCCGCGGCCCCGCTCGCCGGCCCTCGCGGGCATAGACGTCCCTTTGCAGCGCCACGCCCCGGGCGGGATCGGGCAAAGCGGTCAGATAGGTGATGAAGACCGGGACCGGCTCGGGCAGATCGACCTGCTGCTCGGGCGCCGGGCCCGCCGGCCGCGGCGCCGGCCCGCGGAAGAGGAACCGGGCGAGTCGGGGCGCATCCTCGAGCCGGACGCAGCCCGAGCTGACGAACCGGTCGGCCCGCGCGAACAGGCTCTTGTCCGGGAAGTCGTGAAGATAGATCCCGAGGCTGTTGGGGAACATGAACTTCATCGCCCCCATGACGTTCGCTCCGCCGGGCCGCTGGCGCATCCGAAGGCTCGTCCTGCCGCTCGCCACCGCCTTCCAGTCGACCTGGCTGGCCTTGACGACCCTCGGCCGGTCGCTCCAGTCCGAGAGCAATTCCATATTCTCGCGCTGGAGAAGGCCCGGGCCGGACTTGAGCACCCTCCTCGCGCGCTCGCGAGCCAAATCGGGCGGGACGTTCCACCAGGGGTTGAGCGTCACGTAGCGGATATAGCCCGCCATGGTCGGGGTCTGCATGCTCGGCTTGCCGACGATCACCCGCATCGGGCCCTCGACCCGGCCGCCGTCGATCATCCACAGCCGGGCCGAGCCGGCGTCGACGATGACGTAGCGGCCCGGGAGGGCGGGGATCAGCCGGGCCCGGTCCAGATTGGCGCGGATCGCCTTCTCCTCCGCCTCCGAGAGGCGGAGCTGGGCGGCGCGGCGGCGGGCATAGCCGCGGCTCAGCGCCGTGTAGAGCGGGTTCATCGCCAGCGCCTCGCTCAGGTGGCGGCCGAGATCCGGAGCGGCGGCCGCGGAATCGAGCAAGGCACGCGGCTCGGGGGGGGCCGGCGCCAGCTCGGGATCGACCCAGGTGACCGCGCCCGTGCCCGCCTTGGGCAGCCGGAGGTCGCCGACGAACGCCGGGTAGGCACGCGACAGGAGCAGATCGGCCCGGGCCCGGGCGGCCGGGTCGCCCGATCCCGCGGCCGCGATCGCCGCGCCCAGCTCGGCGGCGCCGTAGCGGGCCGGGTCGAGCCCGTGGTCGGCCGCGCGGGCGATCTCGCGGGCAAGCCGGAGCGCCTCGGGCCTGAGGCCCGCCTTGTTCACCCAGAGCGGCCGAGCGCCCCGCTCGCGGTAGAATTCGGCAATCTCGGCGGGCATCCGGACCGGCCGGAGCGGCCCGGCCTCGATCCTCGGCGCGACGGGGGCGACCGGCGACGCGGTCTGCTCGCAAGCGGCGAGCCAAAGCGGAAGGGCGCAGGCGAGGAGCGGTCGCGAAAGCATCGGCGGCAGCGATAGCATGGCTGAAGCGGGCCGCTAAGTCCCCGATATCAAGAGGTTCCGCATTGGGACGGAACATCCTCCCCGCGGCGAAGCCGTGGGGAGGGCGCCACCCGAAGGGCGGTGGAGGGGTAGCTGGAGCAGGCCCGCGCCAATTACTCCTCCACCGCGCTTCGCGCTCCCCCCTCCCCGAGCAAGCTCTGGGAGGATTTACTTTCCGGCCAACGCCGCCCCTGCCCCGCCTGCGCCGAGCAGCTTCAGCGCCACCTGGAATTCCTTGGCGGCGGCACGCTGGTTGTTGGCGCGGCACAGGGCCTCGCCGGTGCGCAGGCGGCGGGCGGCGCTCTGGGCCTTACCCTTGTCGGCGCCGGCGAGAGCGCTGCGGATCTGCTGAGGCATGGTTTCGCAGCGGGCGTCGGCGGCCGCGGCGGGAGTGGCGGCGAGAGCGAGCGTTCCGGCGAAAGCGAGGCCGGCGAGGGTGATGATGGCATGGCGCATGACTTGGTTCCTTCCCTGATCGTGGGACCGAAAGTAGGCGCTCTGGATTTCTTTGATAATCGACTATAATGTCGATGGGTCATGAAGCAGGAATACATAATCCAGCGCAACCAGCTCGACGGAGTCGAGGCATTCCTTCGGGTGGCTCAGCGCCGGAGCTTCCGCGCCGCCGCCGACGATCTCGGCCTCTCCCCCTCCGCGATCAGCCAGACGATCCGGGCGCTCGAGGCCCGGGTCGGAGTGCCCCTCCTGACCCGGACGACTCGAAGCGTCGGCCTCACCGAGGCGGGCGACCGCTTCCTCGAGCAGGCCGCTCCGGCCTTTGCCGGCCTGACCGCCGCCTTCGAGGCGGCGCGAAGCTTCGGCGAGCGGCCGGCCGGCCTCCTCCGGCTCAACGTGCCGCGCGCTGCAATCCCCTTCCTGATCGAGCCGGTGATCGAGGGCTTCTCCGCCGCTTATCCCGACGTCGAGGTCGAGATTTGCGGCGAGGACGAGCTGATCGACCTGGTCGAGCGAGGCTTCGACGCGGGGATCCGGATGGGCGATTATCTGGAGGCCGACATGATCGGGATCCGGCTCACCCCGCCGTTCCGGCTGGTGGTGGTCGGGACGCCCGGATATTTCGCCCGCCACGGCCGCCCCGCCGTGCCGGCGGACCTGCGCGGGCACCGCTGCATCCGCAGCCGCGCCCCGAGCACCGGCGCCATCTACCGCTGGCATTTCGAGATGGCCGGGCAGCCGGTGGAGATCGCCGTCGAAGGGCCGCTCATCGTCAACGACCTCGACGTCGCCAAGGCGGCGGCCCTTCGCGGGATCGGCCTGGCCCATCTCGCCGAGCCGCTGGTCGCCGAGCATATCGCGGCCGGCCGGCTGGAGCTTGCGCTGGAGGACCACAGCGCCTGGTCCCCGGGCGCCTATCTCTATTATCCCAGCCGCACCCAGATGCTTCCCAAGCTTCGCGCCTTCGTCGACTTCATCCGAGAGCACCGCCCGCCGGAGCGCTTCCTGGAGGCCCCAGTCATTCGCGCGTAGGTCAATCGTGACCCTGAACCTGCTTCAGGGGCCAGCTCTCCATCTGGGAAGCCGCTCGATCCTGGATGCTGAACCGGGCTCAGTGTGACGAGATTTGAATCCCCGACGACCGATCACCGGGCGCGCGGTGTGGCCGGGAGAGGCGGCGGTCCGGCGGCCGCGTCCGGATCGGTAAGGGCCGTGAACAGCCGGCCCGCGACGGTCAGAGGGTCGCGCCCGCCACCATAGCCGAACTCGAGCATCTCGCGCTTCGAGCAGCGCTGCTGGCCCGCGAAGATCCCGCACGGAGCGAAGCTCAGCGGCTCCGCGGACGCCCTGGGCGATTCGCCCGGTATCCGGCGGCCCAGCACCTCGCTCGCCGCCGCGAGCGGGAGACGGTAGCGATCCTGGGCGTCGCGCCTGCCGCAGACGACGATGTCCGGGCCGGTCCCGTTCGAAGCGCAGGGATCGATCAACGGCAGCACGCGCGAATCCGCCAGCGCCTGCTCGGAGACGGTCTGGCAGCTGCCGGCCAAGGGCGCGCCGAGCGATGCCGCGATGGCCACGCCTCGAAAGATTGCTCGGCTCCGCATGCCGCCCAATTGACCACAATCGGAGGTCAGCCGCAATTCACCGCGTCACCTATCATCACTTGGGCAACATCATGCTGGCCCTGAGCCCACCCTCCGCTCGGTTCGAAAGCTCGAGCCGCCCGCCATGGGCATGGGCCACCGCCTCGGCGATGGCGAGGCCGAGCCCGGCTCCGCCGCTCTCCCGGTTGCGCGAGATCTCGAGCCGACGGAACGGATCGAGCACCTCCTCGAGCCGCTCCGGCGGTATCCCCGGTCCCTCGTCCTCGACCCGGATCTCGACCCCAGCCTCGCGGCCCTCGACGCTGACGGCAGCGCCGCCGCCATAGAGGATGGCGTTGTCGACGAGGTTGCGAAGCGCGCGGCGCAGGAGGTTGGGCTGGACGGCGAGCACCGCCCGTGGAGACGGCACGAAGCCTGCCTCCCGCCCCAGCTCGCGAAACTCCTCCACCACCGCGTCGGCGAGCGCGGAGACGTCGACCGCCCGCACCGGCTCCCGCGCCCGCCCCGTGCGCGCCAGGGTGAGTATGTCCTCCAGCGTTGCCGCCATCTCCTCGACGGTCGCGACCAGCCGCTCGCGCTCATCCTCCGGGCCCATGTTCTCGGCCCGGATCCTGAGCGAGGCGAGTGGCGTTCGCAGATCGTGGCCGATGGCGCCGAGCATCCGGTCCTTCTCGTCGAGCAGCGCCAGGGTGCGGCGGTTCATCGCGTTGAACGCCTCGACCGCCCGGCGAACGTCGGACGGGCCCCGCGCCTCCACCGGATCGGCCGGCGCATGGCCCCGGAAGCCTTCGGCGGCGCGCGTAAGGTCGCGCAAAGGCCGGGCCAGCCGACGGGCGATCCACCAGGCGGCGCCGAAGACGAGCAGGAACAGCATCGCGGTCGCCAGCAGGAGGCGGTGGATCAGCCAGCGGTCCGCGCGAGGCGCGTCGAAGCGGGCGTCCAGCCAGTGGCCGTCGTCCAATTGGGCGGCGAGGAGTAGCGATCTGCGCGCCTCGTGGTGGCGATGGCCGGGCGGCCCGCGCATCCTCGCCACGCCGAGCGGCGACGCCGCCCTGACCGCCCGGACGGGAACCCGCGCCTCGCGAAGCGCCGCCGCGAGACGGGCCTCGATCTCGACGTTGCGCCCGATCCGCCCGCGGTCGATCGCGCTCCGCGGGGCCAGCCGGTAATTGGTCGAATGCCCCGTCGGATGAGCCGCAAGAAGCATCCGGCGCCCGGCCGGCGGAGTCGCGGCGAGGACCGCGGCCGCCTGGGTGAACCGGCCGATCGCCGGCCCTTCGCTCCGCGCCAGGCTCAATTTCTGCTGCTCGTTGAGGATGAAGGCGAAATTGACAGCCTGGGCGACGAGCAGCGCGGCACCGATCAGAAGCAGCATCTGGCCGAGCAGGCTCGACGGGAGCAATCTCCTCACGGCCGGCGCACGTCGGCGGCAAGCAGATAGCCGCCGCCTCGGACCGTCTTGAGCAAAGTGGGGTTCTTGGGATCGGGCTCGATCTTGCGCCTCAGGCGGCTCACCATGTTGTCGACGCTCCGCTCGAAGGCGGCGAGCTCGCGCCCCTCGGCCAGATCGAGCAGCTGGTCGCGAGTGAGAACCCGGCGGGCATGGGTCACGAGCGCGAGGAGGAGGTTGTACTCGCCGGTCGAGAGCGGCACCGCCACCCCTTCCGGATCGATCAGCTCGCGCTCCCCGGTCCGGAGGACCCAGCGGCCGAACGCATAGGCATCGGCCTCGGCGGTGCGCAGTCGCGACGGCCGCTCGCCCGCCCGGCGGAGCACCGACTTGATCCGGGCGAGGAGCTCGCGGGGGCTGAACGGCTTGGAGACGTAATCGTCCGCGCCGATCTCGAGTCCGACGATCCGGTCCGTCTCCTCCGCCCGTGCGGTCAGCAGGATCACCGGAATTCCGCTCGTGGACCGAACCTGTGCGCACAAGGCGAGGCCGTCCTCGCCCGGCATCATGATGTCGAGCAGGATGAGGTCGACGGCGTAAGCGGCGAGCGCCTGGCGCGCCTCCGGGACGTCCTTCGCCTTGGTGACCCGAAGGCCGTTGCGGGCGAGATATTGCGCGAGCGGGTCGCGGATCGACCGTTCGTCGTCGACGAGCAGGATGTGAGGCTCTCCGGGGCTCGCCATGGGATCACATTGGGGCAGCCGCGAGTGACAGTCACCAGGGACTGTCACTCGCCTGCCGCTCAGCGTCCGCCGCGACGGGCCTGGTGGGCCGAGCGCATCTCCGCTTCGTCGATCGAGCCGTCACGATTCGAGTCGATCTTCGCGAAATGGCCCTCGATCCCGCTCTGGGCCTCGGCGAGGCTGACGGCGCCGTCTCCGTCGGAATCGAGATGCATCGGCCCCTTCGCGCCCCGGACTCCACGGCCGCCCCTGTCGCCATGGTCCGCCTTGTCGCCATGGCCGCCCTCATGATGGCCGCGCATCTTGCCGTGGAAGGCCATCATCTCCTCGTGGGTCGCCCGGCCGTCCTTGTTCGCGTCGGCGCCCGCGAACATCTGCGCCGCGCCCGCACGGGCCTCGGCGAGGGTGATCGCGCCGTTGGAATCGGCGTCGAACTTCGCCATCGGGCCGCGAAGGCCGGAGCCTTGCGCGTAGAGGACCGCCCCTCCGGCGCTCAGCAGGGCGACGCCTGCTGCGGCGGCAATTCCGATCCTGATCCTGTTGGTCATTTCAATCTCCTTGTCCCGCGCCGCATCGGCGCCGTCCCTGGATGGCGGGCCATTGTCGCGAGCTTATCCCCGCGCGACGGAAAATTGTCGCAAACTGTATCAGAATTTCCGATCGGGACAGCCACTGGTGACGGTCCCCGCGTGGCGCGCTTGCCACGGGGCCGGCGAGAGCGGAGCTACGCCCGCGACTCCCACAGCCTGGCGACGCACTCGGCGAGGTCGGCCTGCCGGAACGGCTTGGTCAGGCGGGGGAGGTCCGCCGGGAGGCCGTCCAGCTCGGCATAGCCCGAGACGATCAGGACCGGCAGGCCCGGCCGCTCGGTCGCGAGGATCAGGGCGAGATCGGTGCCGGAGAGGCCCGGCATGAGATGATCGGTGATGACCAGGTCGGGAAGGCGAAGGTCGATGAGGGCAAGCGCGCCGTGGCCGGAATCGGCCTCCACCACGTCGTAGCCTAGCTCGGTCAGCATGTCGGCCGTGCTCGCCCGGACAAGGGCTTCGTCGTCGACCAGAAGCACGGTTCCGGCGGTGGCCCGAGCGGCCTCCTCCGGCTCCTGCCGGGCGGCGGCGAAGGCGGGCGCGGAGTCCGAGACCGGGAGCCACAAGGCGGCCACGGTCCCCTCTCCCGGCCGGCTGTCGAGCGTCAGGGCGCCGCCGAGCTGGGCGGCGAGGCCGTGGACCATCGAGAGGCCGAGGCCCGTGCCGCGGCCGACGCCCTTGGTCGAGAAGAAGGGCTCCACCGCCCGGGCGAGAGTCGCCTGGTCCATCCCGATCCCGGTGTCGGCGACGGTAAGCCGGACGTAGTCGCCCGCCGGGAGGTCGGCGACCTCTCCCGCCGCCACCGTCCGGGGGCCCGCCGCGATGGTGAGCGAGCCGCCCTCCGGCATCGCGTCGCGGGCATTCACGGCAAGGTTGAGGATCGCCATCTCGAGCTGGTTGGCGTCGGCCCGGGCGTAGGGCAGCGGCTCGTCGATCAAAGTCTCGATCCGGATGCGGGGGCCGGACGTGCTCGCGACCAGCTCGACCATCCCGCGCACCAGCTCCGGAAGGTCGACCGGCCCCGGCTGCAGAGGCTGGCGGCGGGCGAAGGCGAGCAGGCGCTGGACCAGGGTCCTGGCGCGCTCGGCCGATTGCAGCGCCCCTTCGACCAGCCTCTGCTCGCGAGCGCCGCCGAGCGCCTTGCGGTGGAGCAGGTCGAGGCTGCCGAGGATCGGGGTCAGCAGGTTGTTGAAATCGTGGGCGACCCCGCCGGTGAGCTGGCCCATCGCCTCCATCTTCTGAGCCTGGCGGAGCGCCTCCTGGGCGAGGGCGAGCTCGTCCGCGCGCTCGGCCACCCGCTGCTCGAGGGTCTCGTTCAGGTCGCGAAGCAACTCCTCCGCCCGCTTCTGGTCGGTAACGTCGATCATGATCCCGTCCCAGATCGTGCTGCCGTCGGGCGCGCCGCGCGGGGCGGAGATGATCCGGGCCCATCGCGAGACCCCGTCCGCCCGCCGGAAGCGGCACTGGACGTCGAACGGCCGGCCCTGCGCGATCGCCTTTTCCTCAGCATCGGCCAGGATCGCGGCATGGCCAGGGTCGATCATCCCGTATGCGACCGACGCGTCGGCGAGGATCGCCTCGGCCGAGTGGCCGGTGAGCCTCTCGCAGCTTTGCGAGACGAACAGGAAGCGCCGCTCGCTGCCGTCGCGACCGGTCGAGACCTGGTAGACCATGCCACCGGGGAGATTGTCCGTGAGCGCCCTCAGCCGCGCCTCATTCTCCCGCACCGCCGCCTCGGCGGTGCGGCGCTCGGTGACGTCGATCGTGACCGCGAGAATCCCGTAGGGCTCTCCCGACCGGCGGCGGACGACCGAGACCGAATTGTTGACCCATACGATAGAGCCGTCGGGGCGGACGTAGCGCTTCTCGTGCGCGAAGGGCGTTCCCTCGGCGACAGCGCGCTCGAACTTTACGAGGTTGGCGGGAAGATCGTCCGGGTGGGTGATCTCCTGCAGGGTCAGCGCCAGCAGCTCATCGCGGGGGCGGCCGGCAATCTCGCAGAAACGGTCGTTGACAAGCGTGAAGCGTCCGCTGAGGTCGACCTGGGCGAAGCCCGCCGTGGCCTGATCGATGAAGGCGGAGAGCTGCTCCTCGCGCTCGCGCAAGGCTTCCTCCGCGGCCTTGCGGTCGCTGATGTCGAAGACGACCCCATACCAGCGGATCTGCCCGGTCTGCGGATCGCGTATCGGTTCGCCGCGGCGGGCGAGCCAACGTATCTCACCCGTGTCGGGCCGAACGATCCGATATTCGATCGGGTCGAGCGCGTTCTCGGCGCTCTCGTCGTGGGTGGAGTCGACCCGCCGGCGGTCGTCAGGATGGATGAGCGCCATGAAGTCGCCGATCGGCGCCTCCTCGACCACGGCGACGCCCCAGATCCGGCAAAATTCGGGGGAGACGAGCATTCGCTCGCCCTCCGGGACATATTCGAACGTGCCGACCCCGCCGGCGGCCTGGGCCACCCGGAGCCGCTCCTCGCTGGCTCTGAGCGCCGTTGCCGCCCTTTCGGACCGGTCGCCCTCGACTTGCCCCTGCGACACGGCCCCACGCTCCTCGTCCCCGGGCGAATGCCGCCGTGGAAGCGGCCGCGCTAACACAGGCGCGAGCGCGAGTTCAATTGCCTCGCAGGCGGTTACGCCATAGTTCTCGCAGACCGCGGGACAGGGGAGAGGCGAAATGCTGAAGCGTCGTGTCTTGGCGGCCTTCTCGGGCCCGGGCCTGCCGATCGGCGCCGTAGGCCTGCCGATGATCGTCTACCTGCCGCCTTATTATGCCGGTCATCTGGGCCTGGATCTGGTCGCGGTCGGGCTCGTCTTCTTCCTCGTCAGGGCGATCGACCTGCCGCTCGACCCGTTGCTCGGCCACTGGATGGATCGGACGAAGAGCCGCTTCGGCCGTTATCGGCCGTGGCTGCTGGCCGGGGGGCTGACGCTCGCGGCGGGGGTGTGGCTGGTGTTCATGGCCGAGCCCGGACTCAGCGCCCTGGCAGCCTTCGCCTTCTTGATGGTCCTCTATCTGGGATATTCGCTGACCACGGTGGCGCAGCTCGGCTGGGGAGCGACTCTGTCCGACGACTACCACCAAAGATCGCGGATCTTTTCCTGGTGGATGGCCGCCCAGGTGCTCGGGATGATCCTGGTGCTGCTTCTGCCTCCCATCGTCGGCGGCGGCGCCGCTGGCGGGATCCACGCCATGGGGTGGTTCGTCATAATCCTCGCGCCGCTCACCGTCCTGATCATGGCGGGGGCGGTGCCGGAGCGGGACCGCGCCGGCGAGCGCCCGCACGCCAGCTGGGCCGAGCTGAAGGCGCTCGCGAGGAACCCGCTGCTCCTTCGCCTCATTCTGCTCGATGTGCTGACCAGCGCCGCGCCGGGGATCACCGGGGCGATGTTCCTCTTCTATTTCGAGCATCGGCTGGGATTCGACGCCCGCCAGGCGAGCCTGCTCCTGCTCGCCTACTTCGCTGCAGGACTGGCCGCGGCGCCGCTCTGGATCGGCCTCGCCCGCCGCATCGGCAAGCACCGCGCTTTGGCCACGGCGGGCGTCTGCTACGCTACCTTCCACTTCAGCATGAGCATGTTGCCGGCGACGGCGGGCATCGCGGTCGCCATCCCCGCGATGGCCATCGCCGGCCTCCCCTACATCGCCGCCCCCTCGCTGCTCCGGGCGATGCTGAACGACGCCGCCGACGTCGACCGCCTGGAAACCGGCCTCGACCGCAACGCCTTGCTCCAGGCCCTTCTCACCAGCACCCAGAAGATCAGCTACGCGGTGCCGGTGGCGGTGATCTACCCGATATTGGACGCGATCGGATTCAACCCGAAGGCCGGCGGCGCGAATACCGAAGGCGCCATCCTCGGGATGACCCTCCTGTTCATCCTCGCCCCGCTCGTCCTGATGCTCGCCGCCGCCTGGGTGGCGTCGCGCTGGCCGCTCGACCGGGAGGCGCATGCGAAGGTGCAGGAGGCGCTGGCGGCGCGCGCTTGAGGATCGACCGGGGTTGGTGCAAGCTCCGGAAAAGCGGTGGAGTCGGCAGTGAAAAACAAGCGCTTGGCGTCGATCGTCATTGCCGCGCTCGTCCTCGGCGGGGCCGCTCCGGAAACCCCGAAAAAAGCTCTGTTGCCCGCCTGGCAGCTGACCAACTCCGCACACCATGACGAGTGTTACATCACCGCTTACTATCGCGGCGCGGGGCAGACGGTGCTCATGATCAGGGCCTCGGCTGGCGGCCCGGGGATCGTCGTCGGCAACCGGAACTGGCTTGTATCCCCCGGCGGCAGAACCCGCCTGAGCCTGCGGTTCGAAGGATCTCCCGCCCGGAGCTCGATCGACGCTCAAAACGAGGTGGGCTCGACTCATCAGGGTTATGCGGGAGACGGCGACGACGGACTTCTGCGCCGCTTCGCCGACGCCTCGGCAGTCCGTATCCTCACCGAGGATGGCAGGCATCTCGACTATCTCGAACTGCCGCCATTGGGCATGGCGCTGAACCGGCTCAAGCAATGCTCGGAGCGGCTCGGGCCGCTGCTGCTCTCCGGTCCATTTGCGGAGGGCGTTTTCGCCAGTGCGCCGATTCCGCCTTACCCGCGCCGGGCGACGGCCGATCTCGACGACATCATCACGGATGCCGATTACCCGCCGCAGGCGCTTGCCGCCAGTCAGGAAGGGAATGTCCATTTCGCCATGGAGATCGATGCCAGGGGCACCATGCGCTGCCGGGTAACCGTCTCGAGCGGCTGGCCCCTTCTCGATGCCGCCACCTGCGGCCTGCTCCAGGCGCGCGCCAAATTCACGCACGCGACGGATGTCGAGGGCAATCCCACGACGGATCGCCGGACGGGCAGCTACGCCTGGAGGATAAGCAGAGGGCGAGCCGAACGCCCTGAAGAGGTCATTCCGATCGAGGAGTGACCGGTTCTTCCGCAGCGCCCGGCGCGTCAGACGAGGGTCGCGTGGACCGTCGCCACCGCCTTCACCACCGCCGCGATCCGCGCCGCGGTCTGGATGGTCTCGGCCTTGACCTTGTGCTGCTGGAGGACCCGCTCGTGGCTGTCGATGCACATGCCGCAGCCGTTCATCGCGCTGACGGCGAGGCTGAACAGCTCGAAATCCTCCTTCTCGATCCCCGGAGCGCCGATCACGTTCATCCTGAGCCGCGCCGGCATGGTCCCATATTCCGGGTTAGAGGCGAGGTGGACGAAGCGATAGTAGACGTTGTTCATCGCCATGACGGCGGCCGCGGCGCGGGCGGCGTTGGCGGCCTGCTCGCTCAACTTGCCCGCCGCCTCCGCCTCGGCGGCTTCCACGATCGGTCTGTAGCCGGTGCCGTGGGCGCAGGCGAGCAGCAGCCCGTATTTGCGCTGGTCGCCCAGCGTCTGGTCGTTGAGCAAGGAAGAGATGTTGAGCCGGAGGTCCTTCGCATAATCCGGAAGGGCGTCGGCGAATTGCTTGAGGGACATTGGGTTTCCTTTCTTGCTCCTCCCCGGAACGGGGAGGGGGACCGCCGCCGGCAGGCGGTGGTGGAGGGGCCCCCGCCGTGACAGCGGCGAAGAGGCGGGCCCGCTCCACCCGCCTACGGCTGGTCCCCCTCCCCGTTCCCGGGAGGAACTAAAATAAAGGGGCGCGGGAACCGAAGCTCCCGCGCCCCCCGTCGCGAGGTCTGCTGCCTTGGCGGCCCAGGGGGGCTTAAGCCGCCGGGCGCAGAACCTCCTCGCCTTCCTGCCAGTTGCAGGGGCAGAGCTCGTCGGTTTGAAGCGCGTCGAGGATGCGCAGGGTCTCCTGCGGGTTGCGACCGACGTTGAGGCCGTTCACCGTGACGTGCTGGATGACGTTGTCCGGATCGATGATGAAGGTGGCGCGGAAAGCGACGCCCTCGTCCCGGGCGATGATGCCGAGGGCGTTGGCGAGCTCCTTCTTGTTGTCCGCGATCCACGGGAAGTCGCAGGCGGCCAGCCGCTCGTCGGCCTTGCGCCAGGCATGGTGGACGAAATCGGTGTCCGTCGACGCGCCGATCAGGACAGCGTCGCGGTCGGCGAAATCCTGGGCGAGCTCGCCATAGCCGATGATCTCGGTCGGGCAGACGAAGGTGAAATCCTTGGGCCAGTAGAAGAGCACCTTCCACTTGCCGTTGGTCTCGCCGAGATCGAGGGTCTCGCCGGCCGGGAGGACGCTGCCCTGCTGGACGGAAACGGTAAGAGCGGGAATTTTGTCGCCGACGGTGAGCATGACTGCTTCTTTTCTCCTGAATGTCTTGGCTGTTGCACCCTTGTGCAGTGCAGCATGTAGGAGGCTGGTATTGATCGTTCAAGGCATTTAGAACGATCGAATTGATCGGGAAAAGCGATGACGGTCTATCTGCCCACCCTCAAACAGCTCCAGTATCTGGTGACCCTTCAGGACACCGGCCATTTCGGCAAGGCGGCGGAGAGCTGCTTCGTCACCCAATCCACCCTGTCGGCCAGCCTTCGCGAGCTCGAATCGCTGATCGGGGTCACCCTGGTCGAGCGTAACCGCCGCGTGGTCGGCTTCACGCCGCTCGGCGTGCGGATTGCGGAGAAGGCGCGGCGGGTGCTTCGCGAGGCGGAAGAGCTGACCGACATGGCGCGAGCCGCCGGCCAGCCGCTGACCGGCGATTTGCGGATGGGCGTCATCCCGACGATCGCGCCCTTCCTGCTTCCCGCCATGCTGCCGCGGCTGCGCGGCGAATGGCCGAAGCTGAAGCTCTATCTGCGCGAGGAGACCAGCCAGGCGGCGTGCGAGGCGCTTCACCGGGGCCAGCTCGACTGCGTGCTCCTGGCCCTCCCCTACGCGTGCGGGGACGTCGCCTCGGTCGATCTGTTCGACGACCCGCTCTACGTCGCCTTCCCGCGCGGCGAAGCTCCGGACGCCTCGGCGATCGAGGTGGATGCGATCGACGAGAACCGCCTGCTCCTGCTCGAGGACGGCCATTGCCTCAAGGACCACGCCCTATCGGCCTGCAACCGGCCAGACCTGCGCGCGCATGCGGCGATGATGGGAACGTCGCTCCACACGCTGGTCCAGATGGTCGACAACGGCCTTGGGATAACCTTCATCCCCTCGATGGCGATCGAGGCGGGGATCCTCGAGGGAACGGGCATCGAGGCGAAGCCGCTCCGCTCCGAACTCGGCTTCCGGAGGATCGCGCTCGTCTGGCGGCGGTCGAGCCCGCGGGAGAGCGAGTTTCAGCTGCTCTCCGGGGCACTGCGCGACATCATGCGCGAGCTTAGTCCAGGCCGAGCAGCCACCGGTCCAGCGGAACGGCGCTGACGGTCGCGCCGGGCAGATTGCGGTTCAGCCGCGCCCGGTTCCGAAGGATCCAGCCGAGGCAGCTGAACCGGCTGTCGAACGATTCGAACTCGTCCCGGCTCGGCCGGAACGTCCGGCCGTCGACCAGGAACCGAGCGCCCTTCCGGCAGCCGGGGGCGCCGGACCAGTTCCGCTGAGGCGCGATGACGGACGGCACCCAATATTGCCGCCTCGGGTCAAGCCCGTCGATTTCCGAGCGGAGCATAAGGCCTCTCCCTCTCAACGGGGCGGATGATGGACCGCGGCGGGCCTCGTGTGAAGCCCGCCGCATGTCGCGCTTACTCCGCCGGCTCGGCCACTCCGATCGGCTCGACGCTGTCGGGGTTCTGCGGCACGTCGAAGCGGTCGGCGTTCATCACCTTGGTCCAGGCAGCCACGAATTCGCGAACGAACTTCTCCTCATGGCCCTTTTCGGCATAGACCTCGGCGACGGCGCGGAGCTGGCTGTTCGCCCCGAAGATGAGGTCGGTGCGGGTCGCGCGCCACCTTTCCTGCCGGCCGCCGCGGTCGTAGCCGATGAACTCCTCGTCGCCGCTCTCGTCGACCACCTGCCAGAAGGTGTCGTTGTCGAGCAGGTTGACGAAGAAGTCGTTGGTGAGCTGGCCCTTGCGGTTGGTGAACACGCCCTCCGGCCTGTCCCCATGATTGGCGCCGAGCACCCGAAGGCCGCCGAGCAGCACGGTCATCTCGGGCACGGAGAGTCCGAGCAGCGAGGCGCGGTCGAGCAGAAGCTCCTCCGTCCTGACGCTGTGCTTGGTCTTGAGATAGTTGCGGAAGCCGTCGGCCACCGGCTCCATCACCGCGAAGCTCTCGGCATCGGTCCAGCCCGGGGACGCGTCGCCGCGCCCGCCGGTGAACGGGACCTCGACGTCGAAGCCGGCGTCCCTCGCCGCCTTCTCGACCGCCGCGGCGCCGGCCAGGACGATGGCATCCGCCAGGGACAGCGGGCCGCGAAGCTCATCGATCCGGGCGAGGATCCGGCCCAGCTCCTCGGGCTCGTTGACCGCCCAGCCGCGCTGAGGCTCGAGCCGGATCCGGGCGCCGTTGGCGCCGCCGCGATGGTCGGAGCGGCGGTAGGTCGAGGCCGAGGCCCAGGCGGTCTTGACGAGCTGGCCGACGCTGAAGCCGGAATCGAGGATCTTCGACCTGAAGTCCGCGACATCGGTCGCGGAGGGGGCGCTTCCGGCCGGCACAGGGTCCTGCCAGATCAGATCCTCCGCCGGGACTTCCGGCCCGAGGTAGCGGACCTTGGGCCCCATGTCGCGGTGGGTGAGCTTGAACCAGGCGCGGGCGAAGGCGTCCTTGAACGCCTCGTGGTCGTTTCGGAACTTCTCCGAGATCGCCCGGAATTCCGGGTCCTCCCGAAGCGCCATGTCCGCCGTCGTCATCATCGTCGGAACGCGCCTGGAGGGATCGTGCGCGGCCGGCGCCATGTCCTCCTCGCGCTGGTCGATCGGCTGCCACTGCTGGGCGCCGGCCGGCGACCGGACGAGCTCATATTCATAGTCGAGCAGGAGCCGGAAATAATTCTCCGACCATTCCGTCGGCGTGTTCACCCACGCCCCCTCGATCCCGCTGGTGATGGTGTGCTCGCCATACCCGCTCTCGTGGGCGCTCGCCCAGCCCAGGCCCTGGAGGGCGATGTCCGCCGCCTCGGGCGCGGAGTCGACCAGGCTCGGGTCGCCCGCGCCATGCGCCTTGCCGAAGGTGTGGCCGCCGGCGGTGAGCGCCACGGTCTCCTCGTGGTTCATCGCCATCCGCTCGAAGGTGATCTTGATGTCGCGCGCGGACTGGAGCGGGTCGGGGACCCCGCCGGGACCTTCCGGATTGACGTAGATGAGGCCCATCTGGATCGCCGCGAGCGGATGCTCGAGCTCCAGCTCCTCCTCGGGCAGGATCCGGGTCTTGTTGTCGGGATGGCCGACGAACTGCTCCTCGGAGCCCCAGTAGATGTCGCGCTCCGGCTCGAACACGTCGCGCCGCCCGCCGCCGAATCCGAAGACCGGCCCGCCCATCGATTCGATGGCGACGTTGCCGGCCAGGATGAAGAGATCGGCCCAGCTGATATGCTTGCCGTATTTGCGCTTCACCGGCCAGAGCAGGCGCCGGGCCTTGTCGAGATTGCCGTTGTCGGGCCAGGAGTTGAGCGGAGCGAAGCGCTGCTGGCCGCTGTTGGCGCCGCCGCGCCCGTCGGCGGTGCGGTAGGTGCCGGCGGCGTGCCAGGCCATCCGGATGAAGAGCGGCCCGTAATGGCCGTAATCGGCCGGCCACCAGGGCTGGCTGTCGGTCATCAGCGCCGTGAGGTCGGCTTTGAGCGCCTGGTAATCGAGCGCGTTGAACGCCTCGGCATAGTTGAAATCGGCGCCCATCGGGTCCGGCGAAAGCCCGCCCTGGTTCAGGATCTCCAGCGGCAGCGACTCCGGCCACCAGTCGCGGTTCGTCCGGCCGATCAGCGAGCGCACCGTCGTCGGCCGCTCCACCGGGCAGCCGCCCATCTCACCAGTCTTCGCGTCCATCTCTCGCCTCTCCTTTGTTTTGAGCGGCACGCTAGGCGCTGAGCGTCATCGGCGGAAGCGAGGAAAAACGCTTAGGTCGAGCGGGAAAAGCGATCACGGATCATCTTTCTCGCGCCGCGGCCGACGCTTTGTCAGGACTGCCCTGGTCTGGCTCGAGGGCAGACCCCGAGGAACTGGGTTCCGACTGTCGGCGGAGGGGTTAAGCTTCTTCTCTTCGCCGGAGCGGTGCCGGCGCCGCTCCCTCGACCCGGCTGCCGGAACTTGCATCCGATCAGGACCAAATAGGATTTGTCTTATTGGCGTCAGCGTGTTCTTGGTGTGTTCTCAAAAGCGAGGGCGAGGGGACGGGTGGTGACGGGAAGGGACCGAGGGACGATTCTGCTCGCGGGCGCGGCGGCGCTCGCGGCGCCGGCGCTGGTCATGGCGGCGGAGACGATCGCCTATAGCTACGACGCCCGCAGCCGGCTGGTCCGGGTCGAGCGCAGCGGCAGCGTCAACAACAACGTCGCCACCCACTATGGCTACGACAAGGCGGGCAATAGGACCGTCAAGACGACCACGGGATCGCCCAACCCGCCGCCGCCCTGATCCGTCGCCCCGAGGCCAAGCTTCGGGACAGGCAGCGGGTCGAGGCTCCGGGCGGAGCCGCCCGGATTTCGGAGACAGAAAGATGAAGACGACGTCCTTGCGGGCGCGAGCCCTGGCTTGCGCTTTGCTTACCGGAACCGCCTTTTGCGGGCTCGCCGAGTCGCCGGCCGCGGCCCAGACCCCGCGCGAGCACCGCGCCCTCGACTCGAACGGCGTCGACCTCACCCATGGCGATTTCGTCATGGCCTTCGTCGAAGGCTCGATCGGCTCCGGCGAGGGCGAGCTCGCGCTGGTCCGGAGCCGGATCGGAAGCGGCAACGGCAACTGGCACAGGAGCTCGGGAGGCCATCAATGGGACGGCCTGCACCTCGAGAAGACGATCGTGAGCGGCGGCGCGGTGTACTCGGTCCACAAGGACGACCGGTTCGAGAGGTTCACCGCCTTCGGCACCCTGCCTTCAGGATCGAGCCTGGCGAGCTTCGGGACGGGCTTTCTCTACCGCTCCGCCGACGGCACGGCGATAATGTTCGGCGACCCGTCCGGAAGCGCCGGGAGCGGCTCCAATTATTGCAACGGGAGCTCGGGCCAGGGCGGCTGCACCGCGCTTCCGGAGTCGATCGCCTCGCCGGACGGCCGCGAGATCGAGCTGGGCTGGGGAATCTTCGAAAGCTGCACGGACGAGCCGATCGAGCCCGGACTTCCCCGCAACTGCGCCTATTTCGCGCGGATCGAGAGCGTCTCGAACAGCCTCGGCTACCGGATCGCCTTCGACTATGCGCTGAGCGGCAATACCGGCGTCAACCTCGCCCCGCCGTCGGACCTGTGGCAGCGCCGGACCGGAGCCTCGCTCTACAACGATGCGGTCAGCACGACGACGGCTCAGGCAAGCGTCTCCTACGCCTATCCCTCGACCAACGTCGTCCAGGTGACCGACCTGGGCGGCCGGGCCTGGCGCTTCACCGGCAACGGCATTGCGATCACCGGAATCCGCCGGCCGGGCGCCGCGTCCGACACGACGACGATCGGCTATGGCGGCCCGGGCGGAAGCGTGAGCTCGGTGACGAAGGACGGGGTGACGACGAACTACTCGCGCTCCGTCTCCGGGACGAACGCGACGACGACGGTGACCCAGGTCGTCCCCGGCGGCACCAGCCCGGTCAGCACGATCGTCTCGGACCTGACCATCGGCCGGCCGACCTCGGTCACCGATCCGCTAAGCCACACGACCAGCTTCACCTACGACAGCGGCCGCCCGAAGCGGGTGACCCGGCACGAGGGCAATTACGTCGAGCACAGCTACGACTCCCGCGGCAACGTCACCCAGACGGTTGCGGTGCCCAAGGGCGGAAGCGGGCCCGCCATCGTCACCTCGGCGCTGTTCGATTCGACCTGCTCTAACCCGGCGACCTGCAACCAGCCCAACAGCACGACGGACGCCCGCGGCAACGTCACCCACTACAGCTATTACGCCCATGGCGGCGTCGAGTCCGTCACGTCGCCGGCGCCCGCGAGCGGCGGCCCCGTGCAGCCGCAGGCCCGCTACACCTACACGCTCGTCAACGGCGAGTATCAGCTGACCGGGGTCTCCCGATGCCAGACGACGAGCTCGTGCGCCGGCACGGCGGACGAGGTGAAGACGGAGCTCGCCTACGATTCCAACGGCAACCTCTACTGGACCCGAACCGGCAACGGCAGCGGCACCCTCGCCGCGGAGACGAGCCTGAGCCACGACGGCATGGGCAACCTCCTCACCGTCGACGGGCCGCTCGCCGGCAACGGCGACAAGAGCCGGATCCGCTACGATTCCGCCCGGCAGGTGGTGGGCACGGTCTTGCCCGATCCGGACGGCGCCGGGCCCCTGAAGCGCCGGGCCGTCCGCAACAGCTACGACCCGGCCACCGGCCTGCTCACCAAGGTCGAGCGGGGCAATGTCGACGGCGATTCGGACCTGCACTGGGCGGCTTTCGACCCGGCCGAGGCGGTGGAGACGGTCTACGATTCGAACGCCCGGCCGGTGGCGAGCAAGCTCGTCTCTGGCCCGGCCGTCCATGCGCTGAGCCAAATCGGCTACGATCCGCTCGGCCGGCCGGAATGCTCGGCGCGGCGGATGAACCCGGCGGCGTTCGGCTCGGCCCTGCCGGACGCCTGCAGCCTCGGGCAGCAGGGCTTCGGGGCGGGCGATTACGGGCCGGACCGTGTCGCGAAGACATCCTACGACCTCGCCGGGCGGGTCACGGCCGTCACGACCGCGCTCCACACCGGCGACTCCGCGACGGAACTCGCCACCACCTACACGGCCAACGGCCTCGTCGAGACGGTGACGGACGGCGAGGGCAATCGGACGACCTACGAATATGACGGGCACGACCGTCTCGCCAAGACGCGCTATCCCGATACGACGAAGGGCGCAGGGACGAGCTCCACCGCCGATTTCGAGCAGCTCGGCTATGAGAGCCTCGCCGGCGGCACCCGCACCTCGCCGCTGGTCGTCGCCTTCCGCAACCGCGCCAACCAGACGATCGGCTTCGGCTACGACGCTTTGGGCCGCCTGACGTCCAAGGATCGGCCGGGCAGCGAGCCGGACGTGACCTACGGCTACGACCTGCTCGGGAATATGACCTCGGCAAGCCAGGCCGGCCATTCGCTCGGCTTCACCTGGGACGCGCTCGGCCGCAGGCTGACCGAGACGGGGCCGCTCGGGACGGTGGCGAGCGAATGGGACGTCGCGGGCCGCCGGACGAAGCTGACCTGGCCCGATCAGTTCTTCGTGACCTACGATTATCTCGTGACCGGCGAGATGAAGGCGATCCGGGAGTACGGCGCCGCCTCGGGCCTCGGCGTGCTTGCGACGTTCGGCTACGACCAGCTCGGCCGCCGCAGCAGCCTGACCCGCGGCAACGGCATGGTGACCGGCTATGGCCATGACCCGGTGTCCCGGCTCGAGCAGCTGACCCAGGATCCCGGGGGCACCGCCCGCGACCTTACCCTGGATTTCACCTACAATCCCGCCTCGCAGATCGCCACGACGACCCGGTCGAACGACTCCTACGCC
>DASWLZ010000065.1:0-13512 GCA_036399975.1 Allosphingosinicella sp. | reverse complement strand
AGGCCGAGCAGCTCGGCGGCGGCGAAGCCGATGAACAGGCGGCCCTGCTGGCTGTCGGCGGCGGCCGGGTTGCGGATCGCGCTCTCGAGGAACGAGCCGAAGACGTTGCCGACGCCGACCGCGGCGGCGCCGACGCCGATCGCGGCAAGACCCGCGCCGATGACCTGGGCAGAAGCGAAATCCATGACAATCTCCTTGGGAAAAACGGTTTGAAAGCTAGTGAAGGTTGACCGCGTCGTTGATGTAGAGCGACGTCAGAAGGGCGAAGACATAGGCCTGGATCGCGCAGACCAGGATCTCGAGCGCCATCACCCCGATGATGAAGATGAAGGACAGGACGCTGACCGCCGGGCCGATTCCGCCGGCATTGATGCCCTGGACGACGAAGCTCCCGAACACCTCGACGAGGATGTGGCCCGCTATCATCGCGACGAAAAGCCGGAGCGCGAGGCTGAACGGCCTCACCATGAAGGACAGCAATTCGATGAGGAAGATCATCGGAAGCATCGGCTTGGGCGTGCCGTGGGGGATGAACAAAGAGAAGAAGTGGAAGCCGTGCTTCCAGAAGCCGACGATCAGGACGATCCCGAAGCTGATGATGGCCATGATCCCGGTGACGGTGAACTGGCTGGTGACGGTGAAGGGCTGAGCCCCGACGAGGGCGAACGGCATCAGGCCGAGCAAATTGGCGAACAGGATGAACATGAACACCGTGAACACCCACGGCATGTACTTGCGCCCCTCGGGGCCGATGTTCGTCGTCACCATCGAATGGATGAAGCCGGTGACGCCCTCGACCATCACCTGCCAGCGGCCGGGCACGAGCTGGCGCTTCATCCCGCCGAGCATGAAGATCCAGATCAGGGCGAGGATGACGAGCATCCAAAGCGCGCTGTTGGTGAAGACGAACGGGCTTCCGTCCAGATTGCCCGCCAGCGGGCTGATCTGGAACTGGTGCATCGGGTCGATCTTGCTTTCGGCCGCCACTCTTTTACGTCCCTTTGCCCGTCACTCGGGCTTCTGCTGCGAAATCTTCCAAACTTCCCACATGGCGGCGCCGAACCCGAGGAACAGCATCGCCACCCAGACACCCTTGGTCCCCGCCGCCCGGTCGATCACCCAACCGATCAGGGCGCTTCCGAGCGGGTAGCTGACCATCACCGAGAGGATGCGCATCCCCTGGCGCTGGCCAGTCTGCGGCGCGCGCCTCTGCGGCCCGCGGGTCCTTGCCGCCTCCGCCGCCTGCGCCTCCTTCAATCGCTCATCGAGCAAGTCGAGCCGCGCGTCCGGGGGAAGCTTCGGGTCCTGCCGGGGCTCGTCTTCCGCCATGTCTTTCTTCCATGGACGACCGCTCGAAAAAGCGGCGCGTATGAGGGTAGCAGGACATGCCGTCGAACGAACCCGCCGAGGCGCCGCCCCTTTAGGAAGGGGGGCTGATCAAGTCAACTCTTGTGCGGTGCGGCAAACGAGCGAATTGACTGGGGCGCGGCCGCGATTAGGCTTTGCGGATGTCGAAGCCCCTCGCCCTGGCCCTGTTTCTCGCGATCGGTGCCGGCTCGAGCGGCTGCGCGGAGGGGCGATCGCAAGCAGCGCGTGGCCCGGCCAAGCCGGATTGCCCCATCGAAGGCTCCAAGCCTGCCAAGGGCAGCATGTGCATCGCCAAGAGGGGCCCGAACTGGACCTACGCCTTCGTCTATCCGCCCGAGGCGGCGCGAATCCCGGCGCTCGACGCCTGGCTGCGGAGCCAGTCCAGGGAGGACGAGGGCGATCACGAGGAGAGCATCGGGTCGCTTGCGAGATATGCGAAGGAGAATCCCGGAAACCGGTTCTTCCAGGAAACGGTCTACACGCTGGACTCGGATGCTCCGCAGCTCCTCGCCCTGTCGAAGATGACCTCGTCCTACACCGGCGGCGCCCACGGCTGGTTCGGGTTCGGGACGCTGCTTTGGGACAAGTCCCGCAACCGCAAGCTGAAACCGGACGAGCTGTTCAGCGACCCGGTGGCGGCCAATTCGGAGATCCGGGACCAGCTTTGCCCTGCCTTGATTGAATTGCGGCGAAGGCGAAACCCCCAGTTCCACCCTGGATGCGAGGAGCCGCCTTATTACACCGTGGCATTGCTGGCCGCAGGCGGACGAGTGACCCGGCTCAAGGTCACCTTCAACGAGCTCGAAGGCTATGCCGGCGGCACCTACATGGTCTACGTGCCGGTCACCCGACGCCTGCTCGGCCTGGTGGCGGAGCGCTTCCGGGCGGGGTTCGCCCTCTCCGCTTCACCCCCGCGGGCGTGCAACAACGACGTGGACTGCCTGGAGAAACGCCCGCCCCCAAACGCGGTAAGCGATGGTCTGCGCCATCGGAGCCATTCCGCGACCGCGGTGCCGGTCGATCTCTCAACGCAAAGACGCAAAGAGCGCGGAGCGCTCCATCGCCGCCGAGGCTAGCGGAAGGCGTGGCCTTATCGGACGGGCAGTAGAGTTTTTCCGCTTCGCGGAATCTTTGCGTCTTTGCGTTCAAAAAATGAGTTCGCACGGCGGTCGCGAGTGGGCTCCGCAGGCGACGAACAATCAGCCGCAATAGGCCGGCAGCGGGATCGGCGCCGCATCGCGCTGGCGCCAGACGCCGTCGGGGAGGCGGTAATATTGGCCCTGGGCGACCTTGGTGCGGAAGAGCTCGCAGGCGGTGGTGGCGGCGACCTCCTCGATCTTGGCGCCGCGCTTGGCGGCAAGATCGGTGTAATAGGCACGGCGCTTGATGTTGACCGAGTCGACCTGGGCCCGGACCGCGGCGGGGGCCGAGCCGACGAGGCCGAGATAGCCGTCGGCCTGCTCGCCGACCTGGCCGGAGGCGCGAAGCTGCGCGGAGGCGTCCTGAAGCATGGCGTGAGCGGCGGTCGTGCCCAGTATGGCGCCAAGCCCGATGCCCGCGGCGAGGATCAGTTTCATTCGGCGGCTCATGTCAAAACACTCCCGGATTCTCTTTGATGAGATCGCGCACGTCCTGTTGGAGACGGACAACGACCTCCTGCCTGATGTTGATATTGAGGTTGATCTCAATGGGCTTCTCCGGAGCGCTCACCTGAACGCACCCGGCCGAGCCGAGAGCAACCGGCGCGGCGAGGAGGATCTTCATCCGTCTCATCGCGCCCTGCGTCGCATCGCAACGCAACAACGTCAACAACGACCGCTTCATCGCTTAATCTCGCTTTCCTGGGGCTGAACAAGGGGAGGCTGCTCCGGCTTGCCCCGGACGAGGTCCGGAAGGGTCGACTGGATGAGCAAGGTGGGGTCGTGAAGCGAGCGCATCGTCCCGATCAGGGCGCGGAAGGGGCCCTTGACGGTGATGTTGAACTCGAACGGGATCTTGGCGAGCTGCTTGAGGGCGCGGCTCGCCACCATTCCCTGGATCCCGCCGGCGGGGGCGACCGTGAGGACCGGATCTCGCGCGACCCCGTCGAGCTCGATGCCGGCCACGAACTCGCCCTCGAGAGAGCCGTCGAGGTCGATCGTCAGCTTGGAGTAGCGCATCGATTTGAGCGCATCGAAGGCGAGCTTGCCGTAGACCCCCAGCTCCTTGTCGGTGAGCTCGCCTATGTAGGAGAGGGTGCCGCCCTCCGGCCGCGCGACCAGGCGCCCGCCGACGATCCGGCCGCCGCGCTCGTCGAAGACCATCGGGATGGTGCCGTCGAACGTTCCGGTGGCGGTGATGTTGGCGAATTCCATCTTCTGGATGAACAGGGCGGCGTCGAGGCCCTCGACGCGGAAGGTCAGGCGCTTCGCCGAGGGCCTGGAGAAATCGAGCAAAGTCTCCTCCAGGATCAGCTCGCCTCCCGCGAACGGCCAGCGTCCGCTCTCGACCTTGACTTGGAGGCCAGGCAGCAACTGGTAGCGGATCCGCCCGTCGAGAACGTCGATCCCGGCCCGGACGAGGCCGATCCTCGCTTCCTGGCCCGGCGCGGTGACGAGGCCGAGCAGGTCGGTGAAGCGGAGGGTCGTGGCGAGGCCCTCCACCGGTCCGAAGGCGGCGGCGAAATCCATGTCGTCGGTGGAGAAGGTGCCGCTCGAGCGCGAGCCCGTCTCGTCCCAGCCGATCTCGCCTTTCCCTTTGAGGATGCCGTCGACGAGCGCGACCACCCCGGTGGTGAGGCGGGTGAGCTGCTCGGGCTGGTAATCCTTGCCGAAGCGGATCCCCGGGACGTCGAGGTCGGCGCGGCCGCGCCCGGTGGCGAGGCTGTGGTCGATATCCGCGCGGACGATCCGGGTGCCGGTCTCGGGATCGTCGAGCCAGCCGCCGGCCTCGATCCGGTTGTCCGCCAGGGTGAGCCGGAAGCCGCGGGCGACGAGGGGGTGGAAACGGGGCGGATCCATTTCGTCGGCGACCCGCATACCGCCCTCTACCGCCAGGTCGCCCTCGCGCAGCCGCCAGGTGCCGCTGCCCTCGCTCATCAGCAGGGGGACGTTGGCGAGCTTGCCCGAGAAGCCGGCATAGCGGCCGGCGATCCCGCTTTTCCCGAAATCGCCGTCGAGCGAGGCCAGGCCGAAGCGGTTCGGGCCGAGCCCGACCTCGAGATTGGAGGCGGTGAAGCTCGGGCCGGCCAGGCCGAAGCCCAGCCGACTTCCGGCGACGCTCAGCGGCGAGGCACCCAACGTGCCGGCGAAGCGGGGGGCGCGAAGCTCGGCGCCGCCCGACGCCCGGCCGCCCGGCGTCTTCCAGACCAGGGCCCGCCCGGTGGGGCATAGAGGAAGCGACGTTCGGCCGAGGCGCAGGCTTCCGAACTGAAGCGCCTCGAAGCGCGCGGGCGTGCAGCGCTCGCCGAAGGCGAAGCCGCCGCGGCCGTCGATCCGGCCGGCGATCGGGAGCACCAGCCCGCGCACCCAGCCATTGTCGAGCGGGCCGTCGATCGTCGCCACGGTGGCGATGCGGGTCTCACCCCCGCCGCCCGCGGTGAAGCCGATCTCGCCGAGTGCCAGGCGCGAATTGCCGACCCGCATCGGCTGGATCCGGCCGCTGCCGCTGATCGGCGCCCCCGGGCGGGGCTGGTCGAGGCTGAGCCGAATCGCCGGGAAGCCGCCGCCGGCGACATCGAGGTCGCCGTCGAGCCGGGTCAGCCCGCTCGGCCAGTAATATGTGAGCCCCTGCCCTCCCCCCAGGGCGACCCGGGCGCCGCTTCGAGTGGCGGCGCTCAGCCGCTCGAAACGAACGCCGCCATAGCCGCGGCCGTTGACGAGCCGGAGGGACGCGTCGGCGTCGAAGGCGCCGGCGGCCCGGGAAAGCGCCGCGGCCAGCGCGTCGCCGACCGGCTCCAGCGGGGTGCCCCCGGCCGAGCCCAGAGCCGCGACGGCGCCCGCCGCCCGCCCGGGCGCGGACGCCCCCCGTGCCGAAGCGTCGCCGATCAGGGTGAAGCCGCCATTGTCCAGCGACAGCCCGTAGCGGCCCTCGACCGCCATTCGCGACGCCGTGACTCCGCCCACCCGAGCGGCGGCTGAGGCGAGATCGAGGGCGCCGCGCGTCATCCCGGCATTGCCGTCGAGCCCGAGCCGGCCGCCGAGGCCGGTGAGCAGGGTGGAGCCCGCCCGGAGGCGGGCGGCGCGAACGGCGGTGGTCCCCTTCCAGCTGTCCAGCCCGGGCGCGAGGGCAACGTCGAGATCGGCGCCGATGCCGGTCGCCGCAAGGCTGTCGCCGCAGCCGAGCCGGGCCGCCTCCGCGGGGCCGCGGAAGCTCGGCCGCAAATCCGAGATGGCGACGGCCCAGCGGGCCTTCACACCGTCGATCCGGCAGCTGCCGGGCCGGAGCGAGTGCGCCGCCGCCGCCATCCGGCCGCGAAATCCGTTCGCGAGGTTGCCCTTGCCCTCGAGCGCGATCCCCACCCGGCCGGCGGGCGTGTCGAACCGAACCGAGGTGTCCGCGATGTCGACATTCTGATCCGGGAAGCGGAACGGCAGGCCGGTCGGCGGCGGAAGCAGCCGGTCGATCTCGCCGAAGCGGATCCTGCCGTCCGCGCCCAGCCGCGCGTTCAGCCGGACACCGCGGGCGGTGATCAGGGTGACCTTGGGACGGCTGAGGCCGCTCCAGCCCAGCCGGACCTCGACCAAGCGGGCGGTAAGGTCGGGATTCCGAGGATCGCCGATCACCAGATTCTCGAGCCGCTGTGACCTGAAGCCGATCCTCGTCACCTCGTAGGTGGCCCGCACGTTGCGGCGGGCGAGCTCGCGCTCGATGAAGTCGGACGCGATCGGCCTGCGCTGGGTCCAGGCGACGAGGAGGGCAAGCAGGATGACGGCGAGCAAGGCGAGCGCCGTCAGCCGCTTCACCGGGCGCCGCCGCCGCACCTCGACTGAGGCCCCCTCGTCCACCGCTTCCCTTGCCTCCTCAAGCCGCTCCCATTCCGCCTCCGTACCTTTCGCAGCGGCGGCGGCAAAGCGGTTTGCCTAAGAGGCTGACCAAGCTTAATCTTTGCTTATTGCCGACAGCGCCTCGCACCTACCGCGGCCGTGGCAGGGCCGCTGCGAGCCGATCGGCCGGTCGCTCGATGCCAGCCAGTCCTGACAGTAGCCGCAGTCGTCTTCGTGCCCTTGGATAAGCCATTGTCCGGCGCGCTGACCGCCAGACTAAAGCGAGAGCATCAGACTAAGCATCGGTGCAATTCCCGCTAAAACGCGATATATTGCGATGGAAGGGGTCAACGGATGGAGGATGAAGCTCAGTTCGTGGAAGCGCAACGTTGTTGTGCCCGCCGCAGCCGGACTCGCGAGCAGTGAATGCCTGTGCCCGCTCATGGTCGCTTGCGGCGATGATCGGTACGAGCCTTTCGGCCTGCCAGACCAACCCCGTTACTCAAGCTAGGGATCTTCAATATACAGGGGTCGACGAAGATCCGCCGCAAATAATTCGGACTCGAACCGATTTCCCGCTGGAAGAGTCGAAGCGGGTATACATCTCATTCCGGCGAGGTGCGCTGCGAGTCGACAATCTGAGCCCGTCAAGGATCCGCTATTTCGCAGTGCGCCCCAAGCGCGGACGCGGCGCCGACCTTCTCCAGGTCGCGGGAATCGCACCGGGCGAGAGGATCCAGGTGCCCATCAATTTCGGGTGCAAGATCCGATTGTCGCTGGACCTGCCGGAAACCACCCTGTCCGTTCGAAAGCTCGACAGGTGCAGAGAGGAATCGATCTCGCTTCCTCTGAATGAACGCTGGTTCGGCCGGACGGGATGGCAGCAGAGCGCGAAGCTCGCGAGCTTCGGTACTTTCGCAGGGTTTGGGAATGACGGAGGGATCGCAGGCGCTCTCGTCGGTCTGCGCGGCCCACGTCACGAGGTGCGTTACGATCCAAAGATGGTCCCACGCTGCGCGACAACCCAATATTGCCTCGAACGAACTCCGGCCCGTGACATGGTCCTGACCGATTTCTGCGATCGCGAGACCAACGCTTATGTCGTGAGCCTGCTTTGCGGGCATGAGAAGGCCTCGATGCGGCTTCCTCCGGAGTGGCAAAATGCTGCGTACGAGAGCTCAAACCTCGGTTCGGACGTTAAATCCCCCGTCCCCGCCGCCGGAACCGGCGCCGCGTCGCCGCGGGTCCTGGTGCGGGCGCCCGCGCCGACCCCGGTTCGGGTGCCTTTGCCGGGGGAAGTGGCCCCCGGGGCTTCGTCAGCCGATGGCGCGCGGCCGGGAGCGGCAAGCACCTGTGCGTGGCAGGTCGACGAAATTTGCCGCAAGGTCGAACAGCTACTCGAAGCCCGACCCTGGGCGAACGCCTTCATCGTCTCGCCCGATTCCGTGAAGCTGGAGAGGACGTTTCGGTTGGACCTCGTGGTAGATCCCTCGAAACGCACGGCCAAGGCCTACCTCGAGGCGGATAATCCCGGAAAGCAGGTTCAGGGTCGTTCGGTGAAGTGGACATATTCGATGCGTGCCGAGATCGAGCCCGGTCCGTCTTTCGAAGCGACGCCCCAATTTCCCAATCCTGTAATGCCCGTCTCGGAAACCGGGCCCACGACGTGGAGCTGGAAAATCAAGGCCGTGCAGGCCGGCGACAACGATCCCATCGTCGTTCGACTCAAGGCGATTTTTATCGTGGATGGGAAAGCCGGCGAGCCCGTCGAGGTGAACGTGCTCAAGCAGCCTGTGGTAGTCAAGGTGCCTTGGTGGAACGGCCTTGTTGAATGGGCCGAGCGCCTTGGTCCTTTCAAGGAGCTGGGTGGCGGAGCGTTAGTGGTTTTCCTGGGCGGGGCTGTCTGGCGTTGGTGGACCAAACCCAAGCGCCAGCGCAGGCCGAGGCGGCGCAAGAAGGCGTCTGCCGCCGCCTAGAATCGGTCGGGCGGATTGCCTTGGCATCTTGCGCATATCCGGTCTTCGACCTTGATCGCGCCGGGGCTTCCGCGCGAGGGGAAGCGGTTTGCCTAAAAGGCTCGCCTCGCTTAATCTTCCCTGATGGCCGACGAGTCTCTCGACGGCCGGGGCCATCGCGCCCGGCTGAGGAGACGCCTGTTCGAGGGCGGGCCGGAGGCTCTCTTGGAGCATGAGCTTATTGAATATCTGCTTGCGCTCGCCTTGCCCCGCAGGGACACCAAGCCCCTGGCCAAAAAGCTGATCCACGATTTCGGCGGCTTCGGCCGGCTTCTCTCCGCCGACGCCGAGGCGATCATGCGGGTCGGCGACGTCAGCGAAGGCGCCGCCGCGGCGATCAAGATCGCCCAGGCGGCGGCCCTGAGGCTGCTCGAATCGAAGGTTATGGACCAGCCGGTGCTGGGCAGCTGGCAGGCCTTGCTCGACTATCTTCGCGCCGACATGGGCGCGCTGGCGGTCGAGCGGGTGCGGATCCTCTATCTCAACGCCCGGAACATGCTGATCCGCAACGAGCCCGTGTCGGAGGGATCGGTCGACGAGGCCGCGGTCTACGTCCGCGAGGTCATCCGCAGGGCGCTCGAATATCACGCCACCGCGATCATCCTCGTCCACAACCATCCGAGCGGCGACCCGCAGCCGAGCCAGCAGGACATCCGCCTCACCCGCGAAATCGTCGAGGCGGGTCGGCCGCTCGGAATCTCGGTGCACGACCATGTCATCGTCGGGGCCCGGACCTGCGCGAGCATGCGGTCGCTTGGGCTGATCTGAGATTTTCCTCGCCGAAGCGGCGGATCAACGCCGGTCGGCGGGTTGAGACCCTGCCGCCTGCAGGCGAAGGCCGAGCGCGGCGGCGCGGACGCAAAGCTCGGCGACGACGGCAGCCGCCGCGAAGCACAAGGCGATCCAGGGGAGCACGATCAGCGGGTTGTGGGGCCCGCTCGGGTCCATGACCCATGTGACGGCCATGGCGAGAAGGCCGAGGGCGAAGCAGAAGATCCTTGCGCTGAAGGGCAGCAGAGCGAAGACCGCCGCCGGCACGGCCGCGAAGGCGACGAGACAGATCCATCCCTCGAGCAGGCCTCCCATCAGGAAGAGGCCCCCGCCCGCCAGCGCGAAGGCGAAGGCTCCGGCGAGGACGGCGGCGAACGCTTTGACGAGGAGGGTCGACGGCGGTTCCACGACGGCAATCCCTCAATGGCTCGACTGGAGCGGCGGGCAGCCGATCCTTCGTAGCCGTAAGGGCGATCAAACCGAAGCCCGCATCGCACGGGATGGCGGGGAAGCGTTTGACGGGCTTGGGCGGCGCTGTGATAGAGTTGCGAGGTGATGCTTCTGGATCGCAGAACCCTCCTTCACGGCGGGGGCGCCCTCGCGCTGCGGGCTGCGGCCGAAGCGAGGCGGACGCGGCCCCCGCTCCCGCGGCGCCGGGCAAGGCGGGGAGGCTGATCGCCGCCGCCCGAGCGCAGATCGGGTCACGATCCGCCACGACCCGGCCAACACCGCCACCGTCGGCACTCGGACGTGCGCGAGCATGAGGTCGCTGGGGCTGATATGGATCCTCCCCATGCTCAGCATGGGGAGGATTTTCAGACTACCGCCGGCCGCGCTGGGTGCAGCTGTCGGTGCGCGTGCGGGTGCAGGGCGGGTAGCTGCGCGCGGCCTGAAAGGGGCCGCCGGTGCCGGCGGTGGTGCCGGTGCCCATGCCGGCACCCGTCGCGCCGGCGCCAGTGCCCATTCCGGTACCGGTACCGGTGCCCATTCCGGTACCAGTACCCGTGCCGCCGGTGCCCATGCCCGCAGTGCCGGTTCCGGTTCCGGTGCCCATGCCGCTGCCCGAAGTGCCGGTCCCGCCGGTGCCGCTCCAAGTGCCCGCCTGGCCGGATGTGCCGCCTTGGCCGGCCTGGCCGCTGCCCTGGGCCGAGCTGGTCGCGCCGCCATTGACCTGGCTGCCGGTCGTCGTCCCAGTGCCCTGGGCGCCGTGCATGGAGCCGTGATCGTTGGTCGTGCTGCCGGTCTGGCCGGCGCCCGTGCCGGTACCGGTGCCCGTCCCGCTGTTGGTGCCGGTGGTCTGGGCGAGGGCGGGGATGGCGAGCAGCATGGCGCCTCCCATCAGAATGGATTTCAGCATCGGATTTCTTCCTCTCTTATTGACCTGGATTTACTTGGAAACACGGGCCTTAGGCAGTTAACGCTCTGAAGGCTCAAGTGAAAAACGAAGTCGCTGGTCTCACCGTTCCAGTGCCTCGTCTCATTGAAGCCACGGGACGACTTTGCTAGGCGCCCTTCTTCTCAACGCAGGTTAGGAAGCGCCGATGATCCCCCGCTACTCGCGGCCGCAGATGAGCAGCATCTGGGCGCCCGAAGCTCGTTTCCGGATCTGGTTCGAGATCGAGGCTCACGCTTTGGACGCGATGGCCGGCCTCGGCATCGTCCCGCGCGAGGCGGCCGAGGCGGTGTGGGCCAAGGGCGGCTTCGACGTCGAGCGGATCGACACGATCGAGGCCGAGGTGAAGCACGACGTGATCGCCTTCCTGACCAGCGTGGCCGAGCATGTCGGGCCGGAGGCGCGCTTCCTCCACCAGGGGATGACCAGCTCGGACGTCCTCGACACCTGCCTCGCGGTGCAGTTGAAGCAGGCCTCCGACCTCCTGATCGAGGATCTCGACACGCTTCTCGAGGTGCTGAAGCGTCGGGCGCTCGAGCACAGGCTCACGCCGACGATCGGGCGAAGCCACGGCATCCATGCCGAGCCGGTGACCTTCGGCCTCAAGCTCGCTTATGCTTATGCCGAGTTCGACCGGGCGCGGGCGCGGATGGTCGCCGCACGCGACGAGATCGCGACCTGCGCGATCTCCGGCGCGGTCGGCACCTTCGCCAACGTCGACCCGCGGGTCGAGGCGCATGTCGCGGCGAAGATGGGGCTGAGGGTCGAGCCGATCTCCACCCAGGTCATCCCACGCGACCGTCACGCCATGTATTTCGCCACGCTCGGGGTGATCGCCTCGTCGGTCGAGCGGCTCGCCACCGAGGTCCGCCACCTTCAGCGCACCGAGGTGCTGGAGGCGGAGGAATATTTCTCGCCCGGGCAGAAGGGCAGTTCGGCGATGCCGCACAAGCGCAACCCGGTGCTCACCGAGAATCTCACCGGCCTCGCCCGAATGGTCCGCGCCTATGTGAACCCGGCGCTGGAGAATGTCGCCCTCTGGCACGAGCGCGACATCAGCCACAGCTCGGTCGAGCGCTACGTCGGCCCGGACGCGACGGTGACCCTGGACTTCGCCCTCGCCCGGCTCACCGGCGTGATCGACAAGCTCCTCGTCTACCCCGAGCGGATGCAGGCGAACCTCGACCGGATGGGCGGCCTCGTCCATTCGCAGCGCGTGCTGCTCGCTTTGACCCAGGCCGGGGCCAGCCGGGAGGATTCCTACCGGCTGGTCCAGAGGAGCGCGATGAAGGTGTGGGAAAGCGACGGCAGGCTGTCGCTGCTCGAGCTGCTCAAGGGCGATCCGGAAGTCGCCGCCCTCCTCCCGCCGGAGCGGCTCGAGGAGAGCTTCGACCTCGGCTATCACCTGAAGCATGTCGACACGATCTTCGATCGCGTGTTCGAAGCATTGCCTTAATTATACCCGGATAATATTGACGGCCGCCCGCTTTCCGGCTATCCGGCGCCGATGGAACAGCAAGCACGCAAAGCGGCCGCCGCGGCGTTCAAGGAGCGGAAGAGCGAGCCGGGCATCTATGCCCTCACCTGCCGGCCAACCGGCGAGCGGTGGGTGGGCCGCGCGCCCGACCTCGCGACGATCTGGAACCGTCTGTCCGTCGCCCTGAAGATGGCGAGCACTCCGCATCGCAGCCTTCGGGCGGCGGCCCGGGAGCACGGCGCCGACGCTTTCACCTTCGAGGTGGTCGAGCGGCTCGAGAGAACGGACGATTCCGCCGCCCTGATATGGGCAATGCTCAAGCGGCGGCTGGACCATTGGCGGGACGAGCTTGGGGCCACGGCGATCTGAAGGCATTCGTCATCCCGGACAAGGTTCCCATCAAAGTAGTGCTGGGGTCCCTTGACCCTCGGTCCTTCGACACCGACCTGCGAACCGGGTTCGGCCGTGTTCACGGAGGCCGGATCAAGTCCGGCCTGACGAGGTAGGAATGACCGATCTCTCCGCCTTCCCGATCACCCGCCGCTGGCCCGCCGAGCATCCCGACCGGCTCCAGCTCTATTCGCTCAACACGCCCAACGGCGTGAAGGTGTCGATCATGCTCGAGGAGACCGGCCTCCCCTACGAGCCGCACATGATCGACATCGGCAGGAACGAGACCTGGATCCCGGAATATCTGTCGCTCAACCCGAACGGGAAGATTCCGGCGATCATCGATCCGGACGGCCCCGGCGGGAAGCCGTTCGGGCTGTTCGAATCGGGTGCGATCCTGCTCTACCTCGCCGACAAGACGGGGCAGCTCATCCCGGCGAACCCGGCGCGGCGGTGGGAGACGATCCAGTGGGTCTTCTTCCAGATGGCGGCGATCGGGCCGATGTTCGGCCAGGTCGGCTATTTCAACCGCTTCGCCGGCAAGGCGATCGAGGACAAGCGCCCGCTGCAGCGCTACGTCGACGAGTCGAAGCGGCTTCTCAGGGTGCTGGAGGGGCGGCTCGACGGGCGCGAGTGGATCATGGGGGAGTACAGCGTCGCCGACGTTGCGACCTTGGGGTGGGTGAGGAACCTCGTCACCTTCTACGAGGCGCGCGAGCTGGTGGAGTTCGACGGCCTGACCAGCGTCCCGGCCTGGCTCGAACGGGGCCTGGCACGGCCGGCCGTCCAGCGCGGCCTCGAAATCCCGAAGCGGCCGTAGCTGCCTCCCCATGCAAAGCATGGGGAGGGGGACCATGCGAAGCATGGAGGGGTAATGGCGCTGCCCGCCGACGATCAAGGGCCGGACGGCAAAGACCCATGCCTTCTACCCCTCCACCACCTTCGGTGGTCCCCCTTGTATCTTTGATTTGTGGCAGAAGGTGGGTCGCAGGGGGCCCCGCGGGGCCACCTGCGGCGCCCGGAAGCCCGCGACCCCCTAGGAGTTGCAGACCGCTGGGGAGCTTGGTGCTCCGGGCGCATCTTCATCAACCCGTACGGTTGCGAGGGGTTTTAACCCCGCACACGCAAGGAAGG
>DASWLZ010000064.1:0-14697 GCA_036399975.1 Allosphingosinicella sp. | reverse complement strand
AGGCCGGGGCCAGCCGGAGGCGCATCCTCGGCCCCGGCCACCGCCGGGGAGGTTGGCGGAGCGGGCCTCTCCACGCCGGCGCGCGGCCGAACCGACTCGACCACCTTCGCCCACAATTTCGCCTCCTCAGGGCTGAGGCGTCGCATCGAGCCGAGCCAGGGTGCCCTTCGGCACCAGCACCCAGGCCCGGCCGCGGCCCTGCATGCCGCCCGCGATCCGGGCCGCCTCGGCGCCGGCGCCCCAGAAGGTGTCGAAGCGGTTGGAGCCCTTGATCGCGCCTCCCGTGTCCTGCGCGATCCAGAGGCCGTTCGCCTCGGCCCGGTCGAGATCGAGCAGCACCGGCGCTCCCATCGGCACATATTTCGGGTCGGTGGCGACGGTGGCCCGGCCGGTGACCGGAAGGCCGAGCGCCCCGAGCGGGCCAGGCCCGGTCAGCTCCTGGAAGAAGATGTAGCTCTTGTTCTCGCGCATGATCGCCTTCCCCTCCTCGGGGTTGGCGCGAAGCCAGGCGACGATGCCCTGCATGGTGGTCTGGCCGGGGCCGAGGAGGCCGCGGTCCTTCATCAGCTTGCCGATACCGACATATTCGCGGCCGTTCTGCCCGGCATAGCCGATCCGCATCACTCCCCCGTCAGGCAGGCGGAGGCGGCCGGAACCCTGGATCTGGAGGAAGAAGAAGTCGATCTCGTCGGCGGCCCAGGCGATTTCAAGGCCTCGGTTGGCGAGCGCCCCAGCCTCGATCTCGGAGCGCTCGTGATACGGGACGATGACCCCGTCCTGGAGCCGGCCGCGGCGCGGAGTGCCGGCGGCCTCGGCCGTCGCCGCATCCACTTCAACGAGATCGGGCGGCTTGCGGTAGACGGGCACCTCGCAGCCCGGCTGGGGAGTCCGGCAGCCGGCGATCTCCGGCTCGAAATAGCCGGTGACGAAGGCGGCGCCGTCGCCGACCTGGACCAGCTCGAAATGCTCCGCGAAGAAGGCCGAAGGCGACGCGGCGGCCGCGGCGGCGGCGCAGGCCGGCTGCCAGTCCTCCGGTCGGGTAAGGCTGCTGGCGTCAGCGCGCTTGACCAGGGCCGGGCAGCTGATCCGGAAGGCCTCGAGGGCGCGGGCGGCCTCGGCCTCGCCTATCGCCGGGAGCGCCGGACCCGCCGAGATGCCGAGCAAGGCAGCGGTCGGAGGCCTGGCCGGGGCCGGCGGAGGAGTCTGCGCGGCGGGCGCCGGCTGCGGCGCCGGCGGCTCGGGCCGCTGCGGCTTGGGGACGCAGCTGGCGAGGACGACCATCCCCAGAACCGCAGCGAAGTTCACGAACTTCACTGAGTATTTCCCTGTGACCTTCGGCCGCCGCTTCGCCGCGCGGCCCGGAAGGCGGATGACCGGGGATGATTCGACGCTTCTCACCCAGCGAGGATACCCGCCGGGAGGGGGTGTAGGAAAATTGTTTCTGAAGAGCGCGTCATCCCAGCGAAGGCTGGGATTCCAGGGGGTGTAGAACGCCCGAGCCTTTTACCCGCCGGGGCCCCAGCCTTCGCTGGGCGACAAAGCGGCCTTTCGGCTGGGCTCAGTCCGCTTCGTCGGTGTCGACGAGCAGCCAGTTGGGATCACCGCTGGCGAGGTTGCGGCGGAAGGTCCAGACGTCGTGGGTCGGGATGGCGTCGCTGAGCGTGCCGGCGATGACGACGCCCTCGCGGTCGCGAGTGACGGCGGCGATGTCGGCGTCGAAGCGGACGTCGATCTCCGCCGACCGCCCGGCGAGGCGGGCGTCCTGGATCACCGCTCGCTCGATCTGGATCAGTCGGTTGTCGAGCTGCTCGCCGGCCGTCTCGCGCGCCGTGATCGCCTCTTCGAAGGTGGTGAGCACGTCGCCGCCGACGAGGTGGCGAAGCTCCTCGCGGTCGCCGCGCCAGAAGGCTTCGAGGATCATCCGATAGGCCGCCTGGGCGCCTTCCAGGAATCGGCCGACGTCGAAGGCGGGGTCCGCCCCGACGATGGCGCGGATGCCCGGGGTGGCCGGCTCCTCGTAGACGAACCCGCCGGTCTCGGGCCGGTCGACGGTCACGTCGGCGGCGGGAACCGCGGCTTCGGCGGACGCGGCGGTCTCGGCGGGGCGAAGGATCGGCTGCTGCTCGTGGCCGGTGCGGCGGCCAAGCACCGAGTACAGCCTCAGGCCCACGAACAGGGCCACCATCGCCAGGAGGACAATCTCGGTCACTAGGATCTCCGAACTCTACGAGCCTCTACATAGGCTGTCGGCGTCAAGGTTTCAAATGGCGCTCGGTTCCCTGCCCCGATCGAGGCGCCGTGCCGACCGGTTGCGCGGTCCCCCCGCGCCTGCTACCGGCCCGGGCGCACCGGGTCCCGTGCCGCCGCGACCCGTCTCCAACCCATCTTTTCAAGGCGAATCACATGGCCGAAGACCAGGGCAACCCCGCCGAGCAGCAGCCCAACGGCAACGACACCGCACCTCAGGTCGGGGTCATCTCCCAATATGTGAAGGACCTTTCCTTCGAGAATCCCAATGCCCCGGCCGTCTACCAGTGGCAGACCCAGCCCCAGATCGGAGTCGACTTCAACATCGGCTCGAGCAAGCTCAACGACGAGATTTACGAGGTTGCGCTCCGGATCGAGGTCCGCGCCACCGCCGACGGCCAGACCGCCTTCGCGGTCGACCTCATGTATGCGGGCCTGATCGGGATCCGCAACGTCACCGACGAGGCCGACATTCAGGCCTTCCTGCTCGCGGAGGCGCCGCGGATCCTGTTCCCGTTCGCCCGCCACATCATCGCCCAGACGGTGCAGGAGGGCGGCTTCCCGCCGCTGATGCTCGACCCCATAGATTTCCATGCGCTCTACGTCTCCCGGGCCCAGCAGGAGCTCGAGGGCGCCCAGCCGGGCGAGATCGGCCAGGCCTGACCCCTCCAGGCCCCAGGGCGGCGCCATGAACCTCTGGAAGGCGACCGGGACGATCGGCGGGCTCACCATGGTGAGCCGGATTCTCGGCTTCGTTCGGGAGATGGTGGTCGCTCGCGTGCTCGGGGCCTCGGCCGCGGCCGACGTGTTCACCCTCGCCTTCCTGATCCCCAATCTCTTCCGCCGGCTGTTCGGCGAGGGCGCCTTTTCGGCGGGTTTCGTCCCGCTCTTCAGCCAGAGGCTGAAGGACGACGGCGGCAATGCGGAGGCGCGGCGCTTCGCCGAGGAGGTGCTGGCGGTCTTCCTTCCGCTTCTCCTCGTCATCACCGCGATCTTCATGGTCTTCATGCCACTGTTCATCGGCCTCATCGTGGGGGGCGACTGGGGCGGCGACGCGGGCAAGACCGAATTCGCCGTGGCGATGACCCGGATCACCATGCCGTACCTGGTCCTCATCTGCCTGCTGTCGCTGGTGTCGGGGGTCCTGAACTCGGTCGGTCGGTTCGCAGCGGCGGCCTTCGCCCCCGCGCTCCTCAACATCGCCCTGGTGATCGCACTGATCCTCGTGCCCGAAGGCGGGCGGCCGACCGTTCAGGCGATGTGCTGGTCCGTCGTCGCGGGCGGAGTGGCTCAGCTCGGGCTCACCTGGGCGAGCATGGTGCGGGCGGGCGTGCCGCTGAAGTTCCGGGCGCCGCGGATCACTCCGGGGGTGCGGGAGCTGTTCACGCTGGTCCTGCCCGCCACCCTGGCCGGCGGCACTTATTATATCAGCCAGTTCTTCTACGTTTATTTCGCCAGCCGCCTTCCGGAGGGGTCGCTTCTCATCCTCGGCCAGGCCGACCGCCTGAACCAGCTCCCGCTGGCCCTGATCGGCTCGGCGCTCGGGGTCGCGATCCTGCCTTCGATCAGCCGAGCCATCGGCCGGTCGGACGAGGCGGCCGCGGGGCAGGTCCAGGCCCAGGCGATCGAGATCGGGATGCTTCTCACCATTCCGGCCGCGATCGCGCTCGCGGTGGCTTCGGCCCCGATCGCCACGGTGATCTTCGAGGGCGGACGGTTCACGGAGGAAAATGCGGCCGTCACGGGCGCCGTCCTGGCGACTCTGGTGCTCGGGCTTCCGGCCTATGTCCTGATCAAGATCCTGTCGCCCGGCTTCTATGCCCGGCGCGACATCAAGACCCCGGTCGTCGTCGCGGTCGCGACCCTGCTGGGAAGCGTCGTCCTGAACTTCATCCTGGTGCCCCGGCTCGGGATCGTCGCCCTTCCGCTGTCGACCGCGATCGGCGCCTGGGCGAACGCGCTCCTGCTCGCCGGGCTCCTCCATTCGCGTGGCCACTTCCGGGTGCCGGGCTGGCTCGCCTCGCGACTGGTCCGGCAGATCCTCGCCGGAGCGGCCATGGGGGCGACCCTGTGGGTGCTCGAGCGAGTGCTCGCCGATCGCTTCGCCGGCTCGGCGGGCGACCGGATCCTGGCGATGGGGGCGCTGGTCGCCGCGGGCGGGATCGTCTATTTCGCCGTGGCCTGGCTCATCGGGGCGATGAACCGCGACGACATCCTCATCCTGCTCAGGCGCAAGAAGGCCGGCTGACCAATTATCCGCACGTATAATTGATCTAATAGGTGCCTGGCACCCATTCTGCTCTTCAGCCGCCGTTCAGCCGCCCTTTGTAGAAAGGCGCGGTTTCCTATATAGTTACAGCCACGGCTCGGTTCCGAAGAGGATGCGTTCCATGTCTCTCGCCAAAAAATTGCTGACCCTCGCCGCTCCGGCGGCCCTGCTCGCGCTCGGCGGCTGCGCCACCGGCCTTCCCACCCAGGTCTCCCGCTATCAGGCGATGCCGGCCCCGGCGGGCCAGAGCTTCGTCATCCAGGCTGCCCGCGAAGAGGATCGCGGCGGGCTCGAATTCTCGCGTTACGCCGATCTCGTTCGCCGGCACATGATCGGCCAGGGCTATAGCGAGGCGGCCTCTCCGTCGCAGGCGTCGCTGATCGTCTCGCTCGACTACGGGGTCGACGACGGCCGCCAGCAGGTCGTCACCCGGCCGGCGCTCGGCGGCTACAGCCGCTTCGGCTATGGCGGCTTCGGCTACCGGCCCTATTGGTCGCGCTTCGGCGGCTACGGCCGGCTTCGCTCGCCCTTCTATTACGGCTGGGACGATCCCTTCTGGTATCGCGGCTTCGGCGACGAGATCGACGTCTACACGGTCTACAATTCCTACCTCGACCTGGATATCCGCAGGCCCGACGGCCAGGCGGTGTTCGAAGGCACCGCCCGCGCCCGCTCGCGCAGCGACGAGCTGAGCGTGCTCGTGCCCAACCTCGTCGAGGCGATGTTCACCGGCTTCCCCGGCAATTCGGGCGAGACGGTGAAGATCACGGTGGCGCCCGAGCGCAGGCGCTAAGCGCAGCGTCGGATCGAAAAGATGAGGGGGGGCCGGCAACGAGCCCCCCTTTTCTTTTGCGCATTCAACGGGCGTTCATCCGCCGGGCCGGATTTCCCGCCCCGACAGGGGAATAAGAAAAAGTCTTGGGGAGGGTGAATGCTGAAATCTATCGGAGCGGCCGGATTGGCCGTGATCGCGCTTGCGTCCGCGGCGCCGGCTCAGAACAAGGCCGCCGACAAGGCCCAGGCCGAGGACATCGTCGTCACCGGCCGCCGCAGCGGAGTGCCTATGTGGACGGTCCGGAGCGATCAGACGACGCTCGTCCTGGTCGGCGGGATCAACGGAGTCTCGAAGACCACCCATTGGGATCCGGCCGCGCTCACCGAGGCGCTTCGCAAGGCCGACCGGGTGATGTTCCCGCAATCCTATGCGCTGACCGCCTCGCCCTTCCGGGCGATCGGCTGGATCGCGAAGTGGAACAAGATGGGCAGCCTGCCCAAGGACCAGAGCCTGTCTGCCATCGCCGGGCCCGAGTCGATGCGCAGGCTCGCGGCGCTTCGAGCGCGGGGAATGGTCCGGGCCGATTACGACCGGCGCCACCCGCTCCACCTTTCGAACGACCTCAGGGACAAGGGCAAGGGCGATATCGACTATAGCCGCGACGTCGCGGAATATGCTCGCAACGCCGCGAAGAAGCACAAGCTGGCCGAGGTCGTCCCGATCCAGCGCTCCAAGGCCAAGCCGGTGGTCAAGGATCTGTTCGCCTCGACCCCCCAGGAGCATCTGCCCTGCCTCGAAGCTTCGTTGGCCATGGCCGAAGCGGGGCCGGCGGCCGTGCAGGCCCGCTCAGACGCCTGGGCGGCGCGGCGGGTTCGCGAGGTTCTGGAATCGCCGGCGGACCGGCCCTGGGAGCGCTGCTGGCCGAGCGGCGTTTTCGCGGAGCGCAACGCCGAACTGCTCCCGCAGATGAAGCAATTGCTCATCGAGCCTCAGATCACGGTGGCCGTGCTCAGCCTTCGGACTCTCGCCGGGCGCGGCGGGCTGCTGGACGGGCTGGCGGCGGCGGGCTTCGACATCCAGGGCCCGGCCTGGAAATAGGGCGTCGTCCCAGCGCAGGCTGGGACCCCGGCGGGTGAAAGGCGCGGAGCTCTTCACCCCCTGGGGCCCCAGCCTTCGCTGGGGCGACGGTTAGCGCCGGACCAGGAAGGCGCCCGCCAGGACGAGGATGATACCGCCAATTCGGGTCGGGCTGATCTCGACCCGGGCGAGGCCGAAGGCGCCGATCCGGTCGAGCAACAGGGCCATGGCGAGTTGGCCGGCGATCGCCACCATCAGGAAGAAGGTGACCCCCATTCGCGGCGCCGCGAAAGCGGCGACGGCGACGAAGAAGGCGCCGTAGAAGCCGCCCGTCCAGGCATACCAGGGAAGTGCCTTCAGGTCGCCGGCGGCGGGCCGCTCGCCCAGGGCGAGCGCCACTGCGAGCAGGGCCGCGGTTCCGATCACGAACGAGACGAGCGCCGCGTTCACGGCGGAGCCCGCTCCGCGGGCCAGCAGCGCATTGGTCGGCGCCTGCAGGGCGATCAGGGTGCCGCCGACGAAAGCCGCGGCCAGCGAGAAGAGCAAAGCGGGATTCACCTTGATCGGCACCTCACGTTCCCCGGCGAAGGTCGGGGCCCATTTTCTTCCACAGTGCGGCTGGGCCCCGGCCTTCGCCGAGGAGCAGCGAGGTCAGCCTTCGAGCTGGCGGGTCAGGAGGCGGATGTCGGCGTCGAGCTCGCTGTCCTGGGCGCGGAGCTTCTCGATCTGGCGGACGGCGTGGATCACCGTCGTATGATCGCGCCCGCCGAAGCGGCGGCCGATCTCGGGAAGCGAACGCGGGGTGAGCTGCTTCGAGAGGTACATGGCGACCTGACGCGGGCGGGCGACCTCGCGGGCCCGGCGGGCGCTGGTCATCTCCGCCTTGCGGATCCGGTAATGCTCGGACACCCGGGTCTGGATCTCGTCGATCGAGATGCGGCGCTGGTTGGCGCGGAGGGTGTTGGCGAGGACCTCGCCGACGAAGTCGAGGTCGATCACCCGGTTCTGCATGGTCGCGTAGGCCGCGATCCGGTTGAGGGCGCCCTCGAGCTCGCGCACGTTCGAGTTGATCCGCTTGGCGAGGAACATGACGACGTCCTCGGGCACGGAGACCTCGGGAAGCGCCTCGAGCTTCTTCATGATGATGTTGAGCCGAAGCTCGAGATCGGCCTGGTTGATGTCGGCGACCAGGCCCCAGGACAGGCGCGACAGGATCCTCGGCTCGATGCCGTCCAGGTCCTGAGGCGCCCGGTCCGAGCTGATGACGAGGCGGCGGCCGGCCGAGATGATCTCGTTCATCGTGTGGAAGAACTCTTCCTGGGTCGATTCCTTGCCGGCGATGAACTGGACGTCGTCGATCATGAGCAGGTCCGCGGCGCGCAGATGCTGCTTGAACTTGATCGTGTCGTTGGCGCGGAGCGCGGCGACGAACTCGACCATGAACTTCTCGGCCGACATGTAGATGATCTTCGCCCTCGGCCTCAGGCGATGGAATTCGTGGCCGATGGCGTGGAGAAGGTGGGTCTTGCCGCGGCCGGTGCCGCCGTGGAGGAAGAGGGGGTTGAAGGCGACGTTGTCGGCGGTGGCGAGAGTCGTCGCCGCGCTGAAGGCGACTTCATTGGCCTTGCCGACCACGAAATTCTCGAACCGGTAGCGAGGCTCGAGCGCGACAGCGTAGAGCGCGTCGCCGGGGACGGGCTCCTCGGACGCCGGGGGCGCCGGGATCTCGACGACGGCGGCAGTCTTCGGCGCCGCGGCCCCGACCCGGATAACGATGTGGCGGATCGCCGGGCAGGCGGCGCGCCAGGCGAGGGTGAGCCGCTCCGAGAAATGGGTCTGAACCCAGTCCGCCATGAATTGCGAGGGAAGCTCGAGCCGAAGCGTGCCGGTCTCCGAGTCGAAATTGCCGAGCGCGATCGGCCGAAGCCAGCCGTCGAAGGTGCGGGCGCCGCAATCGCGCCTGAGCCCGGAACGAATCGCCTCCCAGGCGCACTGGAGCGCGCCCCGCTCCGTCGCATCGATCGAAGAACTGCCTCCCGCCGGCTTCACAGTCACGAAACGCACCCCCTCTTCCTACCAGGTCTCTTTCACTCGGACCCTGACTGGCGCAAACTTCTCCCGACGCGCGGCGACCCCCCGGCGGTCGCCGATTCGAAAGACGGTTCTTGCTGTGGCGTCCGGAGGGAGATTCGCCCCACCGGAGCGGTCTTTTTGGAAGTCTCGGCCCCGCCATGCAAGGCGGAAATTGCGTGTCAGTTCAAAGAAACACGCTTGACATAGGTTTTGCGCGGGCGGCCGTTGAAATGGCGGAAAACCGCCATTCCTTCCAAATGGCGCCCTCGCGAATCGCGGGGAATCCTAGGGTTTCGTGTTACGTTCCAATGACAGGAAAATGACACGAAAAAGCCCGCCGGAAACGCGTCCCGGCGGGCGACCTCGAAGCTTTAGAAAGGCTTAGGCGAGAGCCGCGATCCGGCGGGTCAGACGCGAGAATTTCCGCGCGGCGGTGTTCTTGTGGAAGACGCCCTTGGCGACTCCGCGGGCGAGCTCCGGCTGGACCTTCGAGATGGCGGCGAGCGCCTGATCCTTGTCGCCGGCCTCGATCGCCGCCTCGACCTGCTTGACGAAGGTGCGGATCCGGCTGACCCGGGTGCGGTTGATGTCGGTCCGGCGCTGGTTGCGGCGGATTCGCTTCTTTGCCTGCGGCGTATTCGCCATCTCAATTGCCTCTTATCGCTAAATGAAAAGGGCGCGGCCAATCCACCGCACCCGCTCGGCTGCGCCTCTACGCAAGGAGGGCCGAAAGGTCAACCTCAAGAGCGCTGGCAGCGGGGGCAGAAGAAGGTCGAGCGGCCCGAATCGGAGCGCCGGCGGATGACGCTTCCGCAATGGCACGCCTCCCCTTCCCGGCCATAGACGAGCCATTGCTTCGAGAAATAGCCGAGCTCGCCCGACGGCCGGGCATAGTCGCGAAGCGACGAGCCACCCGCCTCGATCGCGGCAATGAGCACGGCCTTTATCGCCTCCGCGAGGCGCTCCAGCCGGGGCCGGGAGATTCTCCCCGCGGCCCGCGACGGCGCGATCCCCGCCATGTGAAGCGCCTCGCAGACGTAGATGTTGCCGAGCCCGGCGACGATCCTCTGGTCGAGGAGCATGGCCTTGATCGGCGCCGAGCGGCCGCTGAGCGCCTGGAGGAGGTAGGCCGGCGTGAACTCCTCGCCGAGCGGCTCGGGCCCCATCGAGTCGAAAGGGGCGGTTCGCTCGACCGCCTCCGTCGGAACGAGGTCCAGCGATCCGAAGCGGCGAGGATCGTTGAGCGAGAGCCGCCTCCCCTCGTCCGTCTCGAGCAGGAAATGGTCGTGAGCGCCCAGCTCCAGCGGATCGATCCGCCAGCGGCCCGACATGCCGAGATGAAAGACGAGCGTATCGCCGCGATCCGTGGCGATGAGGCCGTATTTGGCGCGCCGGGAGAGGCCGGTGACGGTGGCGCCCGTCAGGCGCTGGCGAAGGTCGGGTGGAAAGGCGCGCCTGAGATCCGCCCGCCGGGCCTCGGCCGAGACCAGCCGGCGGCCCTCGAGCACGGGAACAAGTCCGCGCACGGTAGTTTCGACCTCGGGCAGCTCAGGCATGGGCGAATCCATTCCGTCGCCCCAGCGAAGGCTGGGGCCCCAGCGGGTGAAGACGCAGGCGCATTTCACCCGCTGGGATGCCAGCCTTCGGGTTCCCATCAAAGTAGCACTTTGATGGGGTCCCTCCTGGCGTGACGGGAAGAGTGCACATGCGCTAAAACCCCTGCTAGAGGCGGCCGCGATGGACAAGGTTTCTTTCGGCTTCGAGGAAGTCCCGCCCGAGGAGAAGACCCGGCGCGTGGGCGCCGTCTTCTCCAGCGTGGCCCGCCGCTACGACTTGATGAACGACCTGATGTCGGGAGGCCTGCACCGCCAGTGGAAGGATCTTTTCGTCCGGCGGGTCCGGCCGCGCGAGGGTGAATCGATCCTCGACATGGCCGGCGGCACCGGCGATGTGGCCTTCCGCCTGGCCCGCCACGGCGCCCGGGTGCTGGTGGCGGACATCAATCCGGACATGCTGGAGGTCGGGCGCGACCGCGCCGCGAAACGCCGGATCGAAGGCCTTAGCTGGGCGGTCGAGAATGCCGAGGCCCCGAGCCTGCCGGAATCCGCTTTCGACGCCTACACGATCGCCTTCGGGATCCGGAACGTCACGGATATCGATTCGGCGCTTCGCGAAGCGCATCGGGTGCTGAAGACCGGCGGCCGTTTTTACTGCCTCGAATTCTCCACGACCCGCTGGCCAGGCTTCGCCTCCCTCTACGACGCCTATTCGATGCACGCCGTGCCGCGGATCGGCAAGGCGGTGGCGGGGGACGAGGAGAGCTACCGCTATCTGGTCGAATCCATCCGCCGCTTCCCTCCGATGGAGAAATTCTCGGCCATGATCGCCAAAGCGGGCTTCGCCCGGGTGAAGGCCGAGCCGATCCTCGGCGGCCTCGTCGCCATCCACAGCGGATGGAAGATTTGATGGGAGCTGCCCTGCGTCATGCTGAACTTGCTTCAGCATCCAGTCCTCCGCCTCCCGAGCGGGCGAGCAGCTGGACCCTGAAACAAGTTCCGGGTGACGGTCTACGCCCATGACCCATCCCGTCGTCCATATCTGGCGCCTCCTGAAATGGGGCCGGGTGCTGGCCCGGCATGGGGCGCTGCGCGGCATCGAGCGCGATCCGAACACGCCGCAGCCGGTTCGGCGTCTCGCCCGGATCGCGCGCTTCGGCGCCCGCATCCCGCGGGTCCCCAATTATGGCGAGGCGTTCGTCGAGCTCGGACCCGCGGCGATCAAGTTCGGCCAGGCCCTGGCGACTCGCCCCGACCTGGTTGGGGTGGAGGCGGCTCGAGACCTGCAGCTGCTCCAGGATAGCCTTCCCCCCGCCCCTTTCGAGCAGGTGCGCCAGGCGATCGAGCAGGGGCTCGAGAAGCCGCTCGAGGAGATTTTCTCAGACATCGACCCGGAGCCGGTGGGCGCCGCCTCGATCGCCCAGGTCCATCGCGCCCACACCACCGACGGCAAGCTGGTCGCGGTCAAGGTGCTCAGGCCCAATATCGAGGAGGATTTCGCCCGGGCCCTCGACACCTATGCCTGGGCGGCGGCTCAGGTCGAGAATATGGGCGGCGAGGCGGCACGCCTGAGGCCGAGGGCGGTCATCGCCTATTTCAAGCAATGGACGGCGCGCGAGCTCGACCTTCGCCGAGAGGCCGCCTCGGCCTCGGAGCTGCGCGAGAATCTGGTCGCGGAGAGCGGCTTCTACGTCCCCGCGATCGACTGGACCCGCACCTCGCGGCGGGTGCTGACGCTCGAATGGATCGACGGGATCAAACTCACCGACCCGGATGCGCTGGTCGAGGCGGGCCATGACCTCAAGGCGCTCGCGGCGACCCTGGTGCGGGCCTTCCTCCGCCAGTCGGTGATCGACGGCTTCTTCCACGCCGACCTCCATCAGGGCAATCTCTTCGCCCTCCCCGATGGCCGCCTCGCCGCGATCGACTTCGGGATCATGGGCCGGATCGACCGTCAGTCGCGGGTCTGGCTCGCCGAGATCCTCTACGGGCTCCTCACCGGCAATTACCGGCGGGTGGCCGAGATCCATTTTGAGGCGCAATATGTCCCCTCGCATCACGACGTCGATGAGTTCGCGACGGCGCTGAGGGCGGTCGGCGAGCCGATCCGCGGCCTTCCGGTCAAGGATATCTCGATCGGGCAGATGCTCGACGGATTGTTCACCATCACCCGCGACTTCGAAATGCCGACCCAGCCGCATCTCCTCCTTCTCCAGAAGACGATGGTCATGGAGGAAGGTGTCGCTCACGCGCTCGACCCGGACATCAACATGTGGGAGACGGCCGAGCCGTTCCTCAGGGAATGGGTGCGCGGCGAGCTCGGCCCCGAGGCGGCGCTGGCCGACCGCATCGTCCGCGACGTCAGGACCTTCGCGAAGATCCCGGAGCTGATCCGGCGGATCGACCATTATTACCCGCCGCCCGGCGCGGCCCCGCCGGACCCGCCGTTCGCCGAGGTGGTGGTGGTCCAGCCGCGGCGCTATTGGCGCTATGCGGCGACAGCCATCGTCTCGGCGGCAGCCGGCGCGGCGGGTGCGTGGTTTCTGGCCTGACGGTCACGACCGACGGTGAAGCGCCGCTTGCGGCCGGCATCGGCAACGGGCTAGGTTGCCGGCCTCGACCACCGAGGCGTCTCGAACATGCCGGACCAGCCTGAAGTCCCCTTCACCCTGCTGCTGGAAACGAGCGATCCAGCCCTCGCCGAGCAGGCGCGCCGCGAGCTGCGGGACGCGGAGGTCAGCGCGTCCTCGAATTTCATCGGCGGCACGGAGATCGCCGCTTTCTTTTCCATCTCGACCCTCAAATCGCTTCGTGCAGCGATCGCCGGCATGCTGGCATTCACCGACAGCGTACGTGGGCGCCATGACGGCGCCAAGGTCGTGATCGGGAAGGACCAGATCAGCCTGGAAGGGTTCGGCCGTGATGACGTCGAACGTCTCTTGTCCAACGAAGCGTTTCGCGACATGCAGGCCAGGATCGCCTCGTCGACCGATGAATGAAGAGACCGCTCGAACAGGCGCATGAGCTGCTCCGCTCGACCTTTCCGGAAGGTCGCTTCTTCCGGCACGCACCAATCGAGGCCGGGCGTTTCACGCATGAGCAGGCGGATCAGCAGTTCGTCCTGGTCTCGATCTACGAGCATCGGCTCAGCACTCATTTCCGGGAAGTGGGAGGCTGGCCATTCATCATCACGAACGGCTTCCTGTCCTCCCACGCCTACAATCTCGCGCTCGTGTGGCTGTGGCACCGGGCCGGATCGCGGGCAGGGCCGGACGCGCTCAAGGTCGCTCTGCGTCACAACTACAAGAAATTCTATGCGGAGGCCGCGCTCGGCGAGCGCAACTGCCTCATCGGCCGCGCCATGCTGATCGAAACCCTGCTGGATCAGGACGAAGTCATGGAGCCGATTTTTGCCGATGCGTCCATGGATCCGGTCCTGACCAAGCGAGTCGGCGAGCTCCAGTCGGTTACCGGACAGATTGCAAGCCATCACGAGGCCGGCCATTATTTCATCTCTCGGGGAATTTCCCCGGTCGAATTGAGCGGCGAGTTGCTCGAAGGACTCGCGAGACCAGCGGTGACCCGGCTGCGGACCGAGGCCGGACCGCAACTGGCGGAGGAAGTACTGTGCGACCTTCTAGCGCTCAATTTCGCGATCCACGACGAGACGACCGCGCTGGCGGATTATCCGCGGCTCACCCGGCTGCGGATCGCGGTGCTCGCCTTCCTGCTCTATGGCGATCTGGCTACCCTGGGCTTCAGCGCCCGCTTCAGCGCCCGTCAGTCCCACGACGTCGTCGCGCTCGGGTCCGAGCTTCGATCGAAGGAGCCGATCGATCTCGTCGTCGTCCGACAGCCGGATTTGGCTCGCCGAACCGACGTCGTGCTCGAGGTAGCGGCCGATCTGGCGGCGAAATGGGGAGGCGCTCTGTTCGGGGCGGACGATATTTTCAGCCTGCCCCCGGAGGTCCAGGCCATTCTTGCCGATACATTCGATCATTTCATGGAAGCGCGCGTCTCGCCCGGGCCGCCGCCCGCGACAAGCAGGGCGGGAATGGCCCGTCTGCTCGCCGAAGCGCTGCACGGCCACGATGCCGGCGCCGCGCATCTCCTGTGGCGGTCGAAGCAATTCCTGATCGGAGGCGAGCCGCTCGATCCATAACATGGGGACAGGCGATCCGGCCCGGCTTCCCTCCGAACCGCCCATGACCTAGTGGGATGCCGTGAACGGCAGGCGCATCCTCCTCATCGTCGGCGGCGGCATCGCGGCCTACAAGGCGTGCGAGCTGATCCGGCTGATCCGCAAGTCCGGCGGGAGCGTTCGTTGCGTGCTCACCGCGGGCGGAGCCCAGTTCGTCACTCCGATGACACTCGCCGCTCTGTCCGAGCAGCCGGTCCACACCAGCCTGTGGGACCTCAAGGACGAGGTCGAGATGGGGCATATCCAGCTGTCGAGAGCGGCGGATCTGGTGGTGGTCTGCCCCGCCACCGCGGATCTGATGGCGAAGATGGCGGCGGGGATCGCGGACGATCTCGCCACCACACTGCTGCTGGCGACGGACAAGCCGGTGCTCGCGGTGCCGGCGATGAACGTGCGGATGTGGCAGCACGAGGCGACGGTGCGCAACGTGGCGCAGCTTCGCCGGGATGGCATCACCGTCCTCGAACCCGACGAAGGCGAGATGGCGTGCGGCGAATAT
>DASWLZ010000063.1:0-4450 GCA_036399975.1 Allosphingosinicella sp. | reverse complement strand
CGCGGCCCTGCCGGGCGAGCTCGCACTGCGCGAGCCCGGCCTGGTCGATTCGGTGACCGCCGCCGGCGAGCGCCTTCCCGTTCGCCACGGCAGCAACCTCCATCTCGCCGTTCGCCCGCAAGCGCCGGTGCAGCTGCTCTTCACCGGCCATATGGACACGGTGTTCGCCGCCGATCACGCCTTTCAGGACGTGTTCTGGCGCGACGAAGGCGTGCTCGGCGGCCCCGGAGTCGCCGACATGAAGGGCGGCCTCGCAATCCTCCTCGCGGCGCTGAAGGCGGTCGAGGCCTCGCCGCTGGCCGGAGCGCTCGGCTACGAAGTGGTGATCAACTCCGACGAGGAGGTCGGCTCGCCCGGCTCGGCCGCGCTGATCGCCGCCGCGGCGCTGGGCAAGAAGGCGGCGCTGACCTACGAGCCCGCCGCGCTCCCCGACGGCACCCTTGCCGGAGCCCGCCCGGGCAGCGGCAACTTCTCGCTGATCGTCCAGGGCCGAAGCGCCCATGCCGGCCGCAATCCCGAGGAGGGCCGAAACGCCCTGCTGGCGGCCGCCGAGCTGGCGCTTCTTCTGGCCGAGGCGAAGGGCGACGGCCTCAGCGTCAATCCCGCCAGGATCGACGGCGGCGGCCCCAACAACGTCGTCCCCGATCATGCGATCCTCCGCATAAATATGCGCCCCGCCACCCTCGCCGACCAGGCTCGGGCGCAGTCCGCGCTGGAGGGAGCCATGGCCGGAGTGGCGGCGCGGCGCGACGTGCGCATAATTATGCACGGCGGCTGGGGCCGGCCACCCAAGCCGCTCGACGCGAAGGCGGAGAAATTGTTCGCTCTCGTCCAAAGCTGCGGCGCCGATCTCGGCCAGGCGATAGGCTGGCGCGACAGCGGCGGGGTGTGCGACGGCAACAACATCGCGGCGTGCGGAGTGCCGGTGGTCGACACGATGGGAGTGCGCGGCGGCGCCATCCATTCGGACGCCGAATATCTGATCGTCGAAAGCCTCGTCGAGCGGGCGAGATTGTCGGCGCTGGCGATATCCCGGCTGGCTCGGGGGGAGGGTTTGTGAGCTTTCGGATCCGGCCGGCGCGCAACGACGATTTCCAGGCGCTCTACGAGATGGCCAAGCTGACCGGCGGTGGCTTCACCAACCTGCCCGCCGATCGCGGCGCCCTCGTCGACAAGCTGATCCGCTCCGAGCGCGGCTTCGCCGCCCAGGTGACGGAGCCGGGCGACGAGCTCTACGTCTTCATGCTCGAGAATGCGCAGACGGGGCAGCTCCGAGGTACCTGCCAGATCTTCGGGATGGTGGGCCGCGACGCCCCTTTCTACTCCTACCGGATCAGCACCCTCACCCAGACCTCCAAGGCCCTCGGCCAGACCTTCCGCAACGAGATGGTGACGCTCACCACCGACCTCGAAGGCTCGTCCGAGGTGGGCGGCCTCTTCCTCCACCCGGGTGAGCGCGCCGGGGGGTTGGGCATGCTGCTCGCGCGCAGCCGCTACCTCTTCATCAAGCTCCATCGCGAGCGTTTCGCGAGGCGAGTGATTGCCGAGCTGCGCGGAGTCATCGACGAAGGCGGGGGATCGCCCTTCTGGGACGCCCTCGCCGGCCGCTTCTTCGGCATGAGCTTCCAGGAGGCGGACGAGTTCAACGGCGCCCACGGCACCCAGTTCATCGCCGACCTGATGCCCAAGACGCCGATCTACACCGCCATGCTTCCGGACGCCGCCCGGGCGGTGATGGGAGTCCCCCACCCTTCGGGCCGGGCCGCGATGAAGATGCTGGAGCGCGAGGGCTTCACATTCGACTGCTACGTCGACATCTTCGACGGCGGCCCGACGATGACGGCGCCGACCGACCAGATCCGCACCGTCCATGAATCGCGCGAGCTGGTGCTGGCCGAGGTCGCGGACTCGGTGGAGGGGACGAACATGATGCTGGCCCACGGCCGCCTCGAGAATTTCGCCGCCTGCTGCGGCGACGTCCGGATTGCGCCGGACGAGAGCGCGACGATCGGCCGCGCCACCGCCGCCCTGCTCGGGGTCGAGCCGGGCGACACCTTGCTCGCCATGGGCCGCTGATGCCGCTCCGGGAGATCAACTTCGACGGGATCATCGGCCCGAGCCACAATTATTCGGGCCTGAGCCTCGGCAATATCGCCTCGGCGACCAACAAGGGGCTGGTCTCCCACCCGCGCGCGGCGGCACTGCAGGGGCTGGAGAAGATGCGCCACAACCTGTGCCTCGACCTTCCCCAGGGCCTGCTCCCGCCCCATCGCCGGCCCGACCGCGCTTGGCTGGCGGAGCTCGGCACCGCCGTCGAGACGGTTCCCACCTCGCTCCGCGCCGCCGCCTTCTCCGCCTCGGCCATGTGGGCCGCCAACGCCGCCACCGTCTCCCCCGCCCCCGACACCGCCGACGGCCGCTGCCACCTCACCGTCGCCAACCTCCGGACCATGGCCCACCGAAGCCACGAATGGCCCGAGACCCTCGCCCAGCTCCGGCTGGCCTTCGCCGATGGGGCGCATTTCGCCGTCCACCCCCCCGTCCCCGGCACGTTCGGCGACGAGGGCGCGGCCAACCACATGCGCCTCACCGCCGCCCACGGCGAGCCGGGGGTCGAGGTCTTCGTCTACGGCCTTCGCGGCGGCGCCTTCCCCATTCGGCAGCATGACGAGGCGAGCCGGGCGATCGCCCGGCTCCACGGCCTCGATCCGGACCGCGCCCTGTTCGTCGCCCAGTCGGAGGAAGCGATCGCCGCCGGCGCCTTCCACAACGACGTCGTCGCCGTCGCCAACGAGAACGTCCTCTTCGCCCACGAGCAGGCCTTCGAGGACCGCCCGAGCTTCTACGCCGAGCTCAAGCGGCTCCTGCCCGAGGTCGAGATCGTCGAGGTCCCGGCGAGCGCCGTCACCCTCGAGGACGCGATCCGAAGCTACATGTTCAACGCCCAGCTGGTCACTTTGCCCGCCGGCGGAATGGGCCTGATCCTCCCCGAGGAAGCGCGCGAGACCCCCGGCGTCTGGTCCTGGCTTCAGGCGATGGTCGCCGGCAACGGCCCGATCCGTGAGCTGCTCGTCGTCGACGTCCGCCAGTCCATGGCCAATGGCGGCGGCCCCGCCTGCCTTCGGCTTCGGGTGGTCGCCGAGCCGGAGACGGTGGACCCGCGTTTCATGGTGGATGAGGCGAAGCTGGACCGGCTCGCCGGTGTGGTCGATGCGGAATGGCCGGAGCGGATCGAGCCGGAGGACCTGCTCGACCCGCCGCTGTGGACGCGGATGGAAGGGGCAAGAGCCGCGATGCTCGGGACACTGGGGCTGGAGGAGCTGATCTGACCGGAGGAGCCGTCATCCCGGCGAAAGCCGGGATCTCAGCAAGGAAAGGCGCCCTGTCCGCCACGAGATCCCGGCTTTCGCCGGGATGACGAGTACCTCCGCTTCACCTTTGGATCGCTCCGCTTCCCTCGGCGAGTGTCCCTCAGCCTTCCGCGCTCCAGAATATGTCGATCGGGGAGTCGATCCCGGCGAGAACCCGGCCGATCGGAGCGGAGGAGAGCGGGCCTTCCTTGATCGCCTGCTCGAGCACCCGGCGCTTCTCGGCGCCGGCGATGACGATCATGATCGCGCGAGCCGAAGTCAGTGCCGGCGCGGTCAGGGTGACCCGGTCGACCGCGGCGTCCTCGGGCATCGGATCGGGCCGGACTCCGACGGCGCGGCGCTCGCGCGGGCCCGACACGGCGCGGTCGAGATCGGCACCTGGGAAGATGCCGGCGGTATGGCCCTCGGCGCCCATGCCGAGGCAGGCGAGGTCGAGCGGCCAGCCGAGCAGCGACAGGCGGGCGTCGGCGAGCCGGCCCGCCTCCTGGCGGTCGCCGAGCGCGGCCTCGTCGACGAGCGAGACGAGGTTGGCGCCCCTGGCGGCGAAATAGCCTTCGAGCTTTCGATAGTTGCTGAGCGAGTCGCCCAGCGGCACCAGCCGGTCGTCGGTCGGCATGATCGTCACCTTCGACCAGTCGATCGCCTTCGACTTGGCGAGCTGGGCGAAGATGAGGTCGGAAGTCGAGCCGCCGGGCAGCGCGATGCGGGCGCCCTTATGCGCCTCGATCGCGCTTTCGATGACGAAACCGATGTCCCCCGCCGCCTGCGCCGCCATCTCCTTGGCGGTGTCGAACTCCCACCATTCGATCTCGTCCATGCCTTCAAACTCTCCATCGTGGCGACAGGCGGCAAGGAACCCTCGCCAAGCCAAAGCCGTTCCAGCCGCGATCCCCTTAGGGAGACAAACCATGCCTGCCAAATCGAAAGCGCAGCAGAAAGCCGCCGGAGCCGCTTTGTCCGCCAAGCGCGGCGACACGCCCAAGAGCAAGCTCCAGGGCGCTTCCAGGCAGATGGTTTCGTCGATGAGCGAGAAGCAGCTCGAGGCGCTCGCCTCGACCGAGCGCAAGGGCAAGCCGGAG
>DASWLZ010000062.1:0-13111 GCA_036399975.1 Allosphingosinicella sp. | reverse complement strand
GGAGATGGGGAGGGGGACCACCCGAAGGGTGGTGGAGGGGTAATTGACGAGGCCTCAGCCATTTACCCCTCCACCAGGCTTCGCCTGGTCCCCCTCCCCATGCTCCGCATGGGGAGGGTTTCCATACCCCCCTCCGCCCGGAGTCTCGATCACGAACATGTCCCCCTCCCGCATTTCCGCCGAAGCGGTGGCGCCCAGAGTCTCCACGGTGCCGTCCGCGCGAATCACCTGGTTCAATCCCGGCTTCGCATCCCCTCCCCCCTCGATCCCGCGCGGCGCCACCTCGCGCCGGTTGGAGAGGATGTTGGCGCGCATCCTTGTCCGGAAGCGGATGTGCCGCTCCACGCCATCGCCGCCCTTGTGAGCGCCCTCGCCGCCACTTCCTCGCCGGATCGCGAAGCGCTCGACCAGCACCGGAAAGCGGGTCTCGAGCACTTCGGGATCGGTCAGCCGGCTGTTGGTCATATGGGTCTGGACCGCGCTCGCTCCGTCGAAATCGGGGCCTGCGCCGGCGCCGCCGGCGATCGTCTCATAATATTGGTGCTGCTCGTTGCCGAAGGTGAAGTTGTTCATCGTCCCCTGGCTGGGCGCCAGCGCCCGGCAGGCGGCGAACAGGGCGTCGGTGATGACCTGGCTGGTCTCGACATTGCCGGCGACGACCGCGGCGGGATAGCGGGGATTGAGCATCGAGCCTTCGGGCACGACGAGCGTGATCGGCCTCAGGCAGCCGTCGTTCATCGGGATCCGGTCGTCGACGAGGGTCCGGAAGACGTAGAGGGTCGCCGCCCGGCAGATGGAATAAGGCGCGTTGAAATTGTTCGGTTGCTGGCCGCTGGTGCCGGTGAAGTCGACGACCGCTGAGCGGCTTTCGGAATCGACCCGGACGCTCACGCAGACCTGCGCGCCATTGTCCATCGCGTAGCGGAAGTCGCCATCGCTCAAGGAGCCGATCAGCCTTCGGACCGCTTCCTCGGCATTGGCCTGGACGTGCGCCATATAGGCGTCGACCACGCCGCGCCCATATTCCCCCGCCACCCGCCGCATCTCCGCCGCTCCGCGGGCGCAGGCGGCGACCTGGGCCTTGAGGTCCGATACGTTGCGGTCCGGCCTTCGCGCCGGCCAGGGGCCGGAAGCGAGCAGCGCGCGGATCTCCCGCTCGAGGAAGCGGCCCTCGTCGACGAGCAGGGCGTTGTCGATCAATACCCCTTCGTCGGCGATGGTGTGGCTGTCGGGAGGCATCGAGCCCGGAGCGATCCCGCCGATATCGGCATGGTGGCCGCGGGCGGCGACGAACCAGGCCGGCGCCGGATCGCCCTGCTTCGCGAAGACGGGCATGATCACCGTGATGTCCGGCAGGTGGGTGCCGCCGCGATAGGGGGCGTTGAGGACATAGACGTCGCCGTCGCGGATGCCGCGCCCGTCTCTTCCCTCCCCGCGGGCGTCGATGACGGTGCGGATCGAATCGCCCATCGACCCGAGGTGGACCGGGATATGGGGCGCGTTGGCGATCAGCGCTCCGGAAGAATCGAACAAGGCGCAGGAGAAATCGAGCCGCTCCTTGATGTTGACCGACGAGGCCGTGTTCTGGAGCGCGACCCCCATCTCCTCGGCGACGGCCATGAAGAGGTTGTTGAAGACCTCGAGCATGACCGGATCGGCATCGGTGCCGATGGCGTGGGCGCTTTCGCGCGGGGTGGAGCGGGTGAGGATGAGGTTGCCGAGCGGGTCGACCTGCGCCTGCCAGCCGGGCTCGACGACGGTGGTGGCGGACGGATCGACGATCAGGGCCGGGCCGGAGATGACCGCGCCGGGAAGGAGCTGGGCGCGATCGTACAAGGGAAATTCCTCCCCTGCATTTGCAGGGGATGGGGACCAGGCGGAGCCTGGTGGAGGGGCCTGCGGCGGAAGAACCCCTCCACCATCCTTCGGATGATCCCCCTCCCCCGGGAATCCGGGGGAGGAATTTTGTCCCACCGCCTCGACGATCGCCGTTTCCACGACCACCGCCGTCTCCGGAGACACGAACCCGAACCGCACCCGGTGCGCCTCCTCGAACGCCGCCCGCATCGCCTCGAAATCGCCCGCCTCGACCTCCAAGCTGGAATCGCTCCCCTCATACCTGAGCGCCGCGCGCCGCTTCAGCTCGACCGCCTCCACCCCCTGCCCCTTCAGCGCCGCCTCGGCCTCCCCCGCCAGCTCGGCGAGCACATCCTCCAGCGCCTCGCCACCGACGCTTCGCTGCCGGAGCTCGGCCATGTCCGCCAGCCCCATCCCATAAGCGCTGAGCACTCCGGCGAGCGGATGGATCATCACCCGCTCCATTCCGAGCGCGTCGGCGACGAGGCAGGCGTGCTGGCCTCCCGCGCCCCCGAAGCAGGCCAAGGTGTAGCGGGTGACGTCGTGGCCCCGGGCGATCGAGATCCGCTTGATCGCGCTCGCCATGTTGTCGACGGCGATCCGGATGAAGCCCGCGGCCGCGTCCTCCGCGGTCATCCCCGCTTCGGCTCCGATCGCCTCGCAGAGCGCCAGCGACGCATCGGCGTCGATCGTCTGGTCCCCGCCGGGCCCGAAGACGCGGGGGAAATGCTCCGGCCTGATCTTGCCGAGGACGACGTTGCAGTCGGTGATGGTGAGCGGGCCGCCGCGACGGTAGCAGGCCGGCCCCGGCACCGCCCCGGCACTGTCCGGCCCGGCCCGGAAGCGGGCGCCGTCATAATGGCAGACCGAGCCGCCGCCCGCCGCCACGGTATGGATCTCGAGCATCGGCGCCCGCACCCGGACTCCGGCCACGACCGTCTCGTTGGTCCTCTCGTAGGCGCCGGCATAGTGGGAGACGTCGGTCGAGGTGCCGCCCATGTCGAAACCGATGATCCGCGGGAAACCCGCTTCCCCGGCGGTCCTGACCATTCCGACGATCCCGCCGGCCGGGCCCGAGAGGATCGCGTCCTTGCCCTGGAAGGCGGCGGCGTCGGTGAGCCCGCCCGATGACTGCATGAAGAAGAGGCGAGCGCCGCTTCCAAGCGCGGTGACGACCCGGTCGACGTAACGGCGAAGGACCGGGGAGAGATAGGCATCGACCACCGTCGTGTCGCCGCGCCCGACCAGCTTGACCAGCGGCCCGACACGATGGCTCGCCGACACCTGGGCGAACCCGATCTCCTCCGCCAGCGCCGCCAGCGCCGCCTCGTGAGCGGTCCAGCGCCAGCCGTGCATCAGGACGATGGCGATGGCGCGGTATCCCGCCTCGTAAGCGCTTGTCAGCGAGGCGCGGGCGTCCTCGAGGTCGAGCGGTCGAAGCACTTCGCCCTCGGCCGTCACCCGCTCGTCCACCTCGACGACATCGGTGTAGAGCGCCTCGGGCAGGACGATTCGCCGGGCGAAGATGTCGGGCCGCGCCTGATAGCCGATCCTCAGCGCGTCGCCGAAGCCGCGGGTGATCGCCAGGACGAGCTTCTCGCCCTTGCGCTCGAGCAGGGCGTTGGTGGCGACGGTTGTGCCCATCTTGACCGCTTCGAGCTGGGCGTCGCCATGATCGGCGAGCATCCGCTTTATCCCCTCGACCGCGGCGTCGTCATATTGCTCGGGATTGTCGGAGAGCAATTTCGCGGTGAGCAGCCGGCCGTCCGGCGCCCGGGCGACGATGTCTGTGAAGGTGCCGCCGCGGTCGATCGAGAAGGACCAGCCTTTCGTCATCCGCGGCGGCGTCTCGGGCTCAGCCGCCGATGTGCGACTGGGCGACCATGCAGTAGAGCATCGGAAGCGACAGGATGAGGTTGGTCCGCGACGCCATCATCGCCACCGAGCCGGCGCGGGCCTTGGCGGCGTCGTCGGCGGGGACGATCCCGAGCGCCTTCTTCTGGTTCGGCCAGATCACGAACCAGACGTTGGCGGCCATGATCAGGCCGAGCCACATGCCGACTCCGATGGTCCGGTAGCCGTCGCTGAGGGTCAGAGCGCGGGCGCTGTAGCCGCCCACCTGCATCTCGCCCACGAGCAGGCCGAGGATCACCGTCGCCAGCGCCGACCAGCGGAACCAGAACAGGGCCTTGGGGGCGATATATTTGGTCACGCCCGGCTTCAGCTCGGCGGGGACGCTCGGCATCGTCGGGATCTGCACGAAGTTGAAATAATAGAGGAGGCCGATCCACAGCACTCCGGCGAAGACGTGGACGTAGCGGACGAACTGGGCCCAGTCGTAGCCGCCGTCGCCGATCAACCCGCCGTGAAGGCCGACCATCGCCGCGATCAGCAGGACGACTCCGATCACGAGCGCCAGATGGAAGTTGCCGAGTATCTTAGCCATCGAAACCCCCTGTGGTTTGTCAGTTGCAGCCCCTCTAACCCAGCGGTGGGGGCGTGGGTAGGTGAAATTCCTCCCCCGGATTTCCGGGGGAGGGGGACCGCGCGGAGCGCAGTGGAGGGGTTCTTCAGATTCAGTAAGGCCCCTCCACCATGCTTCGCATGGTCCCCCTCCCCGGCAAATGCCGGGGAGGATTTGTCACAGACGCCACATGATGCTCTGCGAGAGCGGGGTCCAGACACCCGTCTTCACCCCCGCATGCCGCAAGGCCGCGCCGGTCCAGCTGTTGCAGGTGTAGACGGCGCTGTACGGCCCCGCCGCCTCGTAGAACATGTCCGACGTCCCGTAGCCCCGGCCGAGGATCGGCATCGTCCTCCCTTCCCGGTCATATTGGAAGCTGCGCCGGGCGAAGGCGACGAGCCGGCGATATTCCTCGCGGCGAAGAACGATCGGCCGCTGGTGGTCGGCCGCCTTCGGATCGTGGTCGTGGTCGGCGTGCATCAGGCTCCGGCCCTGACCGAAGGCGGCGAGGAAGGCGTTCTTCATGGTGAGGTCGCCCCAGGTCGGGGTCTCGAGGTAGAAGGTGCGGTTGCCGTAGCCCAGAGCGACGTAATTGCCCCGGCCCCAGCGGCTGTCCCTGAGATGCTCGCCGGGCAGGAGCGGCCGCCAGTCCATCTCCTCGCTCACCTTGGGGATCAGGATCCAGGTGTGGACCCCGTTGGTCCGGACGAAGATCGTCACGCCCTCTTTGGCCTCCTGCCAGCCACGGTTGGCGGGGACGGTGCCGAGGATCAGGGCGGCGAGGAAATAGAGGATCGGCACGGCGAGCAGGGCCGCGGCGGTGCGAAGGGCGATGCGGGAGGCGCGTCTCACGGGCGCCAGCCTAGCGCTTGATGCGGGGGCTGCGAAGGGCCAAGCCTGAAGTCATGTCGCGCGAGCATCTGGAGGCGATCTGGCGCGCCGGCATGGAGGCCTGCCTCCCCGAGCGGGTGCTTCCGCCGCATCTGCCGGAGCCGCCGCCGGGACGAACCTTCCTGCTTGCGCTCGGCAAGGCGGCGGTGCCGATGGCGGGGGCGGTCGAGGCGCGCTGGCCGGGGCCGCTGTCCGGAGTGGCGGTGGCCCCTCACGGGAGCGGCGGGGCCCTCGACCGGATCGAGAGGATGGCGGCCGCCCACCCCACGCCGGATTGGAGCAGCGTGGCCGCGGCCGAGCGGCTGCTCGCTTTGGCGGGCGGCGCGGGCGAGGGCGACCTCGTCCTGGCCCTGCTGAGCGGCGGCGCCTCGTCGCTCGCCTGCCTCCCCGGCGACGGGCTGGACCTGGCGGGGAAGCAGCGCCTTACCCGCTCCCTGCTCCGCTCCGGGGCAAGCGTGAGCGAGATCAACCGCGTCCGCCGCCACCTCTCCCGCTTCAAGGCCGGCCGGCTGGCGCTGGCGGCGGCGCCGGCCCGGCTGGTTACGCTCGCCATCTCCGACGTGATGGCGGACATGCCGGAGGATATCGGCTCGGGCCCGACCGTCGCCGACCCTTCCACGGTCGCGGAGGCGAAGGCCGTCCTCGCCCGCTTCGGGATCGAGGCGCCGGCGCTCGGCTGGTCGGAGACCCCCAAGCGGGTGCCGGGCGAGTGGCGGCTGGTGGCGAGCGGCGCCGAGGCGCTGAGGGCGGCCGCGGCCAAGGCGCGGGCGCTGGGCTACGCGACGATGACTCTCGAAAGTGTCGGGGAGGCGCGCGAGGTGGGGCGACAGCATGCCGGGCTTGCGGCCCGACTCGCCCCCGGCACCGCGCTCCTCTCGGGCGGCGAGCTCACCGTCACGGTCCGCGGCCGCGGGCGGGGCGGCCCGAACCAGGAATATGCGCTCGCCGCCGCTCTCGCCCTGGAAGGGCGCGCGGGCATCGGCGGGCTCGCCGCCGACACCGACGGGATCGACGGCGACAGCGAGGCGGCCGGAGCCTTTTTCGGCTGCGGGGCCGAAGGCGGCGAGGCGGCGCTCGAGGCGAACGATTCCGGCGGCTGGTTCGACCGCCGAGGCGGCCTGTTCGTCACCGGCCCCACCGGCACCAACGTCAGCGACCTCCGGATCATCCTCACCTGAAACCCGGTGAAGCTAATGCGTATGGGGACAGGTACCGGCACCTGTCCCCTCCTCGCGCCGGTTAAAGAAAATCGGGACAGTTACGAATTTCCGGGCGCCCGTCGCCGCTGCGCCGGCCCTTTGGCGAAATTCGTAACTGTCCCGATTTTCTTGCGGCGCTCGACAGGGGGGTCGCGGTTCACCTATCCCGCGCCGATGAGCGAATGGACGATCGGGATCCTCGGCGGCTCGGGCCTGTACGAGATGGAGGCGCTGGAGGAGGCGCAGTGGATCGCCGTCGACACGCCCTGGGGGCCGCCTTCGGACGAGCTTCTGGTCGGCCGGCTTCACGGGGTGAGGTTCGCCTTCCTCCCCCGCCACGGCCGCGGCCACAGGATCCCGCCGAGCCAGGTCAACGCCCGAGCCAATGTCGACGCCCTGAAGCGGGCCGGCTGCACCGACCTCGTCGCCATCTCGGCGGTAGGATCGCTCCGCGAGGAGCTCGAGCCGGGGCGCTTCGTCCTCGTCGACCAGTTCATCGACCGGACCTTCGCCCGCGAGAAGAGCTTCTTCGGCCCCGGCCTCGTCGCCCACGTCTCCATGGCCGATCCGGTCTGCCCCCGGCTCTCCGCCCTCCTCGCCGCCTCCGCCGAGGCCGCGGGGGCGAGCGTCGCCGAAGGCGGCACCTATCTGGCGATGGAGGGGCCGCAATTCTCGTCGAGGGCGGAGAGCGAGCTCTACCGCGGGTGGGGCTGCGACGTCATCGGCATGACCGCCATGCCGGAGGCCAAGCTGGCGAGGGAGGCGGAGCTCCCCTATGCTCTCGTCGGGATGGTCACCGACTATGATTGCTGGCGCCGGGGCGAGGAGGCGGTCGAGGTCTCGGCGATCATCGCCCAGCTGATGGCGAACGCGCAGGCCGCGAGGCACATGGTGGAGGCTTTCGCGAAGGCTTTGCCGGCGAAGCGCGAGGCCTCCCCGATCGATTCGAACCTCGACACGGCGATCATCACCGCTGCGGGGGCCAGGGACCCGGCGATGCTGGCGAAGCTCGACGCGGTGTGCCGCAGGGTGTTGGGGGCCTGATCGTCGCCCCAGCGAAGGCTGGGGCCCCGTGGGGTGAAGGGCGCTGGTGCCTTTCACCCGAGGGGATCCCAGCCTTCGCTGGGATGACGCTCACCCGGCGTCCTTCACCCCCTGGGATCCCGGCCTTCGCCGGGATGACGCTCACCCCGCCACCTCCCCCGCCGGCATGACGAAGCACCGCGCCCGGATCCAGCGGCTGGCGATCAGCTTCTCGCCCGCAGTGACCGGGAGCCCGGAATGGCCCGAAGCCGGGTCCCTTCGCCCGTCGGGACGGATATTGCGGAAGAGGATGGCGTCGCCGACCCCGCCCTTCAGCTTCAGGCCGGGAGTCGGGAAATGGGTCTCGCCGCCTTCGTAGCCGTCGCTTAGCCAGACCAGCATCGTCATAGCCCGCTGGTTGGCGAAGCCTGGGATGGCGTCGAAATGGGGCCGGTACTCGCCGCCCGGACGGTAGCGGAGCACCTGCAGCGGCTCGCCCTGCTCGACGGCGGTCCCGCTCGCCGCGGCGATCCGCCGGTTGAGGGCGTGAACGGCGAGGTTCTCGAGCGGCCAGGTGAAGCCGACGCTGTCGCAGACCCGCATGGGGTCGAGCCGCTGGCGGCCGGAGGCGGGGTCGACCACTACCGCCCGCTCGAGCATCGGCGCCGCCGACCGGGCGAGCCATTCGCATTCGGCCGCGGAGAAGAGGCCGGGGAAGCGGCTCACCTCCGGTGCTTCGCACAGCCTCTCCCCCTCCGGCACCTGCAGCGGGTCGCCCTCGGCGGTGAGCGCCATCGCCTTCAGCCGCTCCAGCTCCCGCCGGCTTCGAGGGCTGGCCTGCGCGAGCGCCTCGAGCAGCCGAAGCGCGGCGGCCCATTCCCTTGGCCCGCCGACTCCGGCGGCGAGGAGATTGGCGTAGATGACGGCGGCGTCGACCCGCCCCGTCCCCGCCGACTGGCGGAACAGCTCCCGGGCCGCGGCGAGGTCGCGGCGGCCGCCGTCGCCGCGAAGCCGGGCCGTCGCGGCCTCGAACAGCGTCTGCCCGTCAGGCATAGAGCCGGGCCACCCGCTCGGCGCTCATCCCGAGCCGGTAAAGGGCGAGGCAGAGCAGGTTGCGCGCCGAGCGCCTGGCCCAGCCGCCCCGCCGCCACCGCTCCGCCGAAGTGATCGCACCGACGTCGAGCCGCTCGACCCGGCCGATCCGGCGGGCGAGGTCGACATCCTCCATCAGAACGAGCGGCCGGAAGCCGCCGGCCCGGTCGTAAAGGGCCCGGGAGATGAGCAGGCCCTGGTCGCCGTAGGGGAGCGAGAGCAGCCGGACCCTGAGCGCCACCCCCGCCTCCACCAGCCGCGCCTGCCACTCCGGGGCGTCGAGGCGGAGCCGGAAGCAGGCGGCGCGGCCGGGATTGCGGGCCATGTGCCGCCCGGCGGCCTCGCGCCAGCCCGGGGCGAGGATCGTGTCGGCATGGACGAAGATCAGCCAGCCGCCCCTCGCCGCCGCAGCGCCGGCGGCGAGCTGGACCCCGCGGCCGCGCGCCGAGCGGACGAGGCGGGCGCCGGAGCCTTGGGCGATGGCCGCGGTGGAATCGGCGGAGCCGCCGTCGACGACGATGATCTCGTCGGCGTCGCGAAGCGCGGCGAGGCACGAGCCGAGCGTCGCGGCGGCGTTCAGCGCGGGAATGACGGCCGTAAGCATCCTCCCCATGCCCTAGCATGGGGAGGGGGATCACACGAAGTGTGGTGGAGGGGTAGCTGCGCGGGCCTGCGCCAGCCACCCCTCCACCATGCTTCGCATGGTCCCCTCCCCGCCCTCCGGACGGGGAGGATTTTCAGGCAGTGCACGAGGCCCCGCCGAGCACGCAGAACCGCGCGCAATGGGGGTGGTTGAGGGCCACGTCCCGGGGGCCGTCGGCGAGGGTCTCGCCTAGCGCGAATTGCGGGTCGTAGGGCAGCAGCGTGCAGGCGACGACGTGGGGCCTGACGGCCCCCCTGGCCTTCACGATCATCCGGCTCGACGCGCACATCATCGCGCCCCGGGCGACGTGCAGTATGTCCCAGCAGGCGGTGGTGATCTCGGGCACGTCGGCCGAAGCGTCCATCGCCGGGAAGAGGACGAGGCCGGCCTCGGCGGCGAGGCCCTCGCGGCGGCACAAGGCGGCATAGCCGGCCCGGGCGGCGTCGAGCCCTTCGCCCGGAAGCTGCCGGCCGGCGATGGCGGTCCTGAAGCCGTTCGCCTCGAGCCAGCGAAGCCCGTCCAGCGCCTTGCTCCAGCTGCCCGCCCCCCGCTCCGCTTCATGGACCGCCGCGCTGTGATGGTCGAGGCTGACCCGCAATGTCAGCCGCTCGCGCGGAAGCGCCTCGAGCGCTGCCTCGAATCTGCGCATCGGGCGCATCGCGTTGGTCAGAACCAGCACCTCGAAGCCGCGCCCCAGCGCCGCCGCGATCATCGCGATCGACTCGCGGTTCATGAAGGGCTCGCCGCCGGTGAAGCCGATCTCGCGCGTGCCCAGCGCGGCCGCCTCGTCCAGATAAGGGAGGATCTCCGCCAGGGTCGGGTAGACGAGCGCATCGTTGGTCGGCGAGCTCTCGATGTAGCAGCTCGTGCAGGCGAGGTTGCAGAGCGTCCCGGTGTTGATCCACAGCGTGTCGAGCCGCTCCAGGGCGACCCGGGCGCGAGGCTCGCCCCTGGCGGTGACGAGAGGGTCGCGGAACTTGGCGGGGTCGATCCGGCGGGCGGCGGGATCGACGAAGGGCGAGGCTGGAGCGGAGGCTTCGATCACAAGCCACAGATAGGCGAATTGCAGCGGCGGTGTTAGGCCGAAAGCCGCCTCCGTCATTGCGAGCGAAGCGAAGCAATCCAGTGCGGCCGGCCAGTCAGGCTGGATTGCATCGTCGCTTCGCTCCTCGCAATGACGGAGTGGTGAAGCGACTGCGAGGGCGGAATGAAACAGCCGGGCAAGATCCTCCTCCTGCTCGCGATCGCCCTCGCGATCGGCGCCTTCTTCATCCTCGACCTCGGCGCCTGGCTCACCCTCGCCAGCCTCAAGGCCCGCCAGGCGGAGCTCGCCGCCTTGGTCGAGGCCCGGCCGCTCGCCGCGATCGCCGCCTTCTTCCTGCTCTACGTCGCCGTCACCGCCCTCTCGCTCCCCGGCGCCGCGATCCTGACCCTGGCCGCGGGAGCGATCTTCGGGCTTTGGGAGGGCACTCTCATCGCCTCCTTCGCCTCGACGATCGGCGCGAGCCTGGCCTTCCTGTCGTCGCGCTATCTGCTCCGCGACTGGGTCAAGTCGCGCTTCGGCGGACGGGTCGCCGCGGTCGACCGCGGCATAGCGACGGACGGCGCCTTCTACCTCCTCACCCTCCGCCTGATCCCCGCCTTCCCCTTCTTTCTCGTCAACCTGGCCATGGGGCTGACGGCGATGCGGCTCATCCCCTACGCGCTGGTCAGCCAGCTGGGCATGCTTCCGGGCACCCTCGTCTACGTCAATGCCGGCACCCAGCTCGCCCGCATCGAGAGCACGAGCGACATCCTATCGCCGGGCCTGCTCGGCTCGTTCGTCCTGCTCGGCCTGTTCCCGCTCCTCGCCAAAGCGGCGGTGGGCTGGTGGCGGCGGCGGCGGATCTACCGGGGCTGGCGCCGCCCGCGACGCTTCGACCGCAACCTCATCGTCATCGGCGCCGGAGCCGGAGGCCTCGTCACCGCGCTGATCGGCGCGACGGTTCGGGCGAAGGTGACCCTGATCGAGAAAGGCGAGATGGGCGGCGACTGCCTCAATACCGGCTGCGTCCCCTCCAAGGCCCTGATCCGGAGCGCCCGGGCCGCCCACGAGATCCGCGGCGCCGCCGCCTTCGGGGTGGCGCCGGACGAGCCGCGGGTCCGGTTCGCCGAGGTGATGGAGCGGATCCACCGGATCGTCGCGGAGATCGCTCCCGCCGACAGCGTCGAGCGCTACACCGCTCTGGGCGTGGACGTGAGGAAGGGCCATGCCCGGCTGGTCGATCCCTGGACCGTGGAGATCGACGGCGGCGAGAGGCTCACAGCCCGCGCCATCGTCATCGCCGCGGGGGGCGAGCCGGCCGTGCCGCCGATCCCCGGCCTCGCCGAAAGCGGCTACCTGACCAGCGACTCGATGTGGGAAAGGCTCCGCGGCCGCGAGACGGTGCCGGCCCGGATCGCGATCGTCGGCGGCGGGCCGATCGGCACCGAGATGGCCCAGGCCTTCGCCCGCCTCGGCTCGAAGGTCACCCAGGTGGAGAATGGCACTAGGCTGCTTGCGAAGGAGGACGAGGAGGTCTCCGCGCTGGTCGAGGCGGTGCTCGGCGAGGAGGGCGTTGACCTCCGCACCGGCCACGAGGCGGCGCGGGTCGAGGGCAAGTCGCTGATCGTCCGCTCCGGCGCGGGCGAGGAGTCGATCCCCTTCGACGAGATCGTCGTCGCCGTCGGGCGCAAGGCGCGGCTGAGCGGCTACGGCCTGGAAGAGCTCGGTGTCGAGACCGGCCGCACCGTCGCCGTCAACGACTGGCTGGAGACCCGCTTCCCCAACATATACGCGGTCGGCGACGTCGCCGGCCCCTATCAATTCACCCATTTCGCCGCCCACCAGGCCTGGTTCGCGGCGGTGAACGGGCTGTTCGGCCAGCTGAAGCGCTTCCGGGCGGATTGCCGGGTGCTGCCCTGGGTCACCTTCACCGATCCCGAGGTCGCCCATGTCGGGCATAACGAGATCTCCGCCCGCGAGGCCGGGATCGAGTATGAAGTGGTGCGCTACGACCTTTCCCACCTCGACCGGGCGCTGGCGGAAGGCGCCAACCGCGGCTTCGTCAAGTTGCTCGTCGTGCCGGGCAAGGACCGGCTGCTCGGAGCCACGATCGTCGCGGCGGGCGCGGGCGAGCTGGTCGCCGAGCTGGTGCTGGCGATGAAGCACGGCCTCGGCCTCAACAAGATCCTGGGCACGATCCACGCCTATCCGACTCTCGCCGAGGCCAACAAATATGCCGCCGGCGAATGGAAGAAGGCGCACAAGCCGGAGCGGCTTCTCGCCTGGGTCGAGCGCTACCACCGCTGGCGGCGCGGATGACCAGGATCGTCATCTTCGCCAAGGCGCCGGTGCCGGGGCGGGTGAAGACCCGGCTGATCCCGGCGCTGGGCGCGGAAGGCGCGGCGAGGCTTGCGCTCGAGATGCTGGAGCGGACTATCGAGGAGGCGCTGGCGACGGGGCTCGCGGTCGAGCTTTGCGGGGAGCCCGATGCGCTCGAGTGGCATGAGGCGAGGGCGGGGCTGGCACTGACGGCGCAGGGCCCGGGAGACCTCGGCCAACGGTTGGCGCGCGCGGCGGAGCGAGTGCTGGGGAGCGAGCCGATCCTGCTGATCGGCGCCGACTGCCCCGAGCTGGACCGGGAGCGGCTGCGAGCGGCGGCGGCAAGTCTGGAAGGGCATGAGGCCTTCATCCATCCGGCGCAGGACGGCGGCTATGTGCTGCTCGGGCTGAGGCGGCTCGACCGGTCGGTGTTCGAGGGCATTGCCTGGAGCACGGCCGCCGTTGCGGCGCAGACGATGGCGAAGATCGCGGCGCTCGGCTGGTCGCTGCACGTCGGGGAGATATTGCGGGACGTGGACGAACCCGCCGACCTTCTCCCTCTCCCCGGTGGGGAGAGGGTTGGGGTGAGGGGGTCCGGC
>DASWLZ010000061.1:0-21590 GCA_036399975.1 Allosphingosinicella sp. | reverse complement strand
GATGTGATCGCCGTCGCGGACCTGGTGCTCCGACGAGTAGCCGGCGCGCACCGCCCGCGTATGGTACCAGTCGAGGACCCGCTGCCAATCGTCCGCGGTGGCGAAGGTCACGACTCGCGTGCTGCACCCGCTCTGGTTGTTGGCCGCGGCCTCGGTCACGCGTCCGCCGGGATAAACCGGGAAGTTGGGCGAAAGCCGATTCGCCCAGGCCATGTTATAGTCGAAGCGGCGGGGGTCGGAGCAGCCCTTGCCACCCTCCCCGATCGCGGCGGCGGCATCCGGGCCTTTGCCGGCGGAAGCGGCGGGCGCCGACCCGGCCGCGTCGGACGCGGGATAGGGCGCGCCGGCCGGAGTCGGAGCGGGACGGGCCGCGTTCCTGTTCGACTGCGACGCCAGGTTCGAATCGACGAGTATCTGATCGTTGAGCGCGCTCGTCACCGCGGGATCGGCATCGTTGCCGAGTGCGGCGAGATTGTCTTCTCCCCCGCCGCGGTTGCAGGCGGCGAGCGCGGCCAAGGCTGCGAGAGCGGTCAGTCGAAGCGGCGAAAAGGCTCGGTCGGTCATCGAAGAGACTCCTTGAAGCCGCCGCTATGCCGCATCCGCGCGCAAAATGGGTGACGAGAGATGGTTAACCGAGGGCAGGGCCGGCGCCTGTCCCGCTTCGGGACTGCCAGAAGGCGAAGCTTTCCGCCTGGACCCGCTCGACGAACCGCCGCGCCTCCGGGCCTTCCCACGGGCCTTCATAGCCCCGGGAACGGCCGCCTCCGGCGACCCACCATCCCTGGCCGGGAAGACCGTCGCTCTGCCGGACGACGAGCACCGCGAGCTCCGGCTCGCCCAGCCGCGCCGCCTCCTCGTCGACCGTCCCAAGGATCGCGCAGAGCGCCCGCATCTTCGGGCGCGAGAAGGAATAGCCGAGCTGCCCCAGAAGCTCGCCGTAGCTCAGCGCAATGCCAGCCTTCGCCGCGGCGACGAGGTGGAGCCGCACATCCTCCGGCTCGGCCAGCGGTCCCATCCGCTTGGCCTCAGTCGCGGTGGCGGACGGTCAGCCGGCCGTTGGTGCCTTCGCCGGCGCGGGGGCTGAGGCGAAGCCTGAAGCGATGCTCGTCGCGCTTCTGCACCCCGGTCACCAGCCAGGCATCGCCTTCCTTCGCCGCCCGCTCCAGCTGGAAACCCTCGGCGCGCGCCGGATCGCGGTACCAGGCGGCGACCTTTTCCAGGGGGTCCGGGGTCGAGAAGCGAATCTCGACCTCGCTGTCATTGCTCTTGTCGCTCTCGGGGCCGGCAGCGATGGCCATCCCCCGCAAGGTCGAGCCGGGATAGAGGAGCTTGCTGTCTCGCTCCGCCCGGGCCTCGTCGGCGACCCCCTTGGGGAGGCTGAGGGTCATGTCGAGGCCCGGCATCTTGAGCGAGATCTTCCCTTCCTCGGCCTTGCCCTCCGCGGAGGCCTGGTTGCCGGCCAGCTCGTTAACGCCTTCCTCCTCAGGAGCCTTGGAATCGCAGGCGAAGAGCAAGGCGGCGGCGGCTAAGGCGGTGCAAAGGGGCGGGCGGTTCATTCTCTCTCCCTCGGATTCTGCCCGATCCTAGCCCGTCCGGCGGCGCCCGCCAAATGCTTGTCGAGGCCCGCGCCCTCCGCTACCCGCGCCTCGGTGACCGACGCCGCCCGCACCCGATCCGGCCTCCTCATGGGGCTGGGCGCTTATGCCCTCTGGGGCGTGCTCCCGCTCTATTTCAAGGCGCTGGTCCACGTTCCGGCGACCCAGATCGTCGCCCACCGGATCCTGTGGTCGCTCATCTTCCTCGGCGCGCTGGCAACCTTGTGGGGGCGCTGGCCGACGATCCGCTCCGCTCTGGCCGACCGCCGGGTCGCGCTCACCCTTCTGCTCACCGCAGTCCTGATCGGGATCAACTGGCTGGTCTACATCTACGCCGTCGTCAGCGGCCATGTCCTGGAAGGAAGCCTCGGCTATTATCTGAACCCCCTCGTCAACGTGCTGCTCGGGGTGTTCCTGCTCAAGGAGAAGCTCAGCCGGTTCCAGAAGGGGGCCGTCGTTTTGGCCGGCGCCGGAGTCGCGATCCTCGCCTTCGGCGCGGGAGGCGCGATCTGGATCAGCCTCACCCTCGCCGCCAGCTTCGCCGTCTACGGCTATTTGAGGAAAGTGGCACCGGTCGACTCGCTGGAGGGGCTGTGGATCGAGACCCTGTTCCTGACCCCGCTGGCCTTCGGCTGGGTGATGTGGCTGACGCACACCGGCGAGGGCGCCTTTCTCCAGAGCCGGACGACCGACATCCTGCTCATCCTGGGCGGCGCATTGACCGCCATTCCGCTCCTCCTCTTCACCGCCGCGGCGAAGCGGCTGCCCTATTCGACGCTCGGCTTCCTCCAATATGTCGCCCCGTCGCTCCAGTTCCTGCTCGCCGTGCTCGTCTTCGGCGAGCCGCTCACCCAGGCCCATCTGGTCTGCTTCGCCGCGATCTGGCTCGCGCTCGGCATCTTCGTCTGGGAAGGCGTGCGCACCGGCCGGGCCCGCGTCGGCGGCCGAGGCAGCGGTCTAGCCCCTCAGGCGGCGACCCGCTAAGCACGTGCCGATGCTCAAGAACCACCCCCTCCGCAATCCCCGGCTTCGCCGCCGCGCGGCCCTGGCGCTCGCTCTCGCCCTGCCCGCCGGCTGCATCTCCACCGCCGAGGTCCCCGAGACGATCTACTCGGCCTGCCACGTGCTCAAGACGTCCGACTGGAAGGCGCAGGTCGAGCTCTTCCCGAATTCCAGCCCGATCCCCTATGTCCGGCGCAAGCTCGTCGTCACCGGCAAGGTGACGACGGCCGCAGGCTATAGCGCGAGCATCGACGAGGGCCCGGTGTCGCGGCTCGACGAGCCGGTCCAGCAGGTGCTGGTTCGGACCGAAGGCAGGCCCGAGGCCGGCGCCGCCCCGGTCACCCACAATGTCCGGGGAGTCTTCACCGCGATGAAGAGCTACGGCGGGGTCTCGATCCGCTGCGGCGACGGGATCATCGCCGAGATAGCCGAAGTTCCGGTGCCGCCCCGCCAGGAGGGTGAGGACCCCTTCCGCCTCTAGGAGAGGCTGGCGACCAGCGCCGGCCTCAGGACGAGCGCGATCCCGACGACGCTGACCAGGAAGGCGAGTGTCCGGACCACCGGCACGCCGAGCGCATAGAGCGGCAGGTAGACGACCCGGGCGCCGAGCCAGAGCCAGCTGCCGAGGGCGGTCCACCGGTCCGTCAGCCCGGCCACGCTGACGATCAGGGCTGCCGCGGCGAAGATGGGGAAGGTCTCCAGGAAATTGGCCTGCGCCCGGGCGAGGCGGCCGACGATCGGCTGAGGCGCAGGCAGCTCCTCGTCGCGGGCGCCGACATTCCACTTCGTCCCATATTGCCGGGTCTTGAAACGGACGGCGACGAAGATGTGGACGAGGGCCAGGATGCAGCCCCAGGCGAGGACGGAGAGCTCGTCGGTCATGGGCTGTTGTCCGGGAAGTGATGCCGGGATGCAAGCCAATCCGTCGCCCCAGCGATGGCTGGGGCCCCAGGGGGTGAAAAGCGCCGCGCCTTCCATCCGCGGGGTCCAAGCCTTCGCTGGAACGACGTGACTTTCGCCAGCCTTTTTGCGACAAGCCGCCATGCCCAGCCCCAACCTCGCGCCAGCGCCCGAGCCGGAGCTCAGCCTGCCCGGCTGGATCTACCGCGACCCGGAGTTCTTCGAAGTGGAGATGGATCGGGTCATCCGTCCGTCCTGGCAAGTGGTCTGCCATTCCGGCGAAATTCCGAGGCCGGGCGACTGGCGGACGATCGAATATCTCGGCGAGAGCATCCTCGTCGTCCGCGGCGACGACGGCGAGGTGCGCGCCTTCTCGAACGTCTGCCGCCACCGCGGCTCGCGCCTGGTGGGCGGCGCCTCGGGCTGCTCGAGACGGCTGACCTGCCCCTATCACGCCTGGACCTATGCGCTGGACGGCCGGCTGATCGGAGTTCCGCACAAGGCGGACTATCCCGGCCTCGACCCGTCCGCTCTCGGGCTCGTCCCCGTCGAGCTGGAAACCTGGCGCGGCTTCCTCTTCGTCCGGCTCGAATCCGGCGGCCCCTCGGTGGCGGAGATGATGGCGCCCCATGAGGCGGAGATCGAGCCTTATCGCTTCGAGGCCCTGGAAGCGCTCGGACGGGTCACCTCGAGGCCGCGAGAGGTGAACTGGAAGAACGTCGCCGACAATTATTCGGACGGCCTTCACATCCCCGTCGCCCATCCCGGCCTCACCCGCCTCTTCGGCAACGGCTATTCCATCTCCGCCGGCGAGCATGTCGACCGGATGGCGGGAGACCTGATCGAACGGCCGTCCTCAAACCCGTCCGAGCGCGCTTATCAGCAGCATCTTCCGGTCGTGCCGCACCTGCCGGCCGGGCTGCAGCGGCGCTGGATCTACTTCAAGCTGTGGCCGAACGTCGCCTTCGACATCTACCCCGACCAGGTCGACTTCATGCAGTTCCTGCCGGTCTCGCCGACGCAGACGGTGATTCGGGAGATCAGCTACGCGCTTCCGGATGCGCGCCGGGAGATGAAGGCCGCGCGCTATCTGAACTGGCGGATCAACCGCCGGGTCAATGAAGAGGACACGATGCTGATCCGCAACGTGCAGCTGGGCATGGCCTCGCGTAGCTATGTGCCGGGGCCGCTGGGCGAGAGCGAAGTGTGCCTGAGGAGCTTCGCCAGGAAGCTTCGGCGACTGATCCCGGAAGCGAATTTGCACCGGCCCCCGAGGGCGGGCTGGAGCCGGAGTTAACGGGTCGTCATTCCGACGAAAGCCTATCTCTCTCAATTCCTCCCCCGCTTTTGCGGGGGAGGGGTTCTTCGGATTCCGTAAGGCCCCTCCACCATGCTTCGCATGGTCCCCCTCCCCGGCAAATGCCGGGGAGGATTTCAAGCCTCGGCCAGCTGCCCGGACATCTTGAGCACCAGGTCCCGCACCGGCGCGGTCACGGCGTCCGGCAGGGCCGCACCAACCTCTTCCTTTGCGTTGCAATAGCCCGCGCTGACCCGGAGGAGCTCCATCGACCAGTCCGGGAACGACCGCTCGTCCACATAGCGCTCGTCGCGCACCTCGAAGGCCGAATGGCGAGGGTCCATGCGCAGCCGCTCGACGAGATTGTCGATGGCGTCCTCCGACCCCTCGATGATCTGGAGGAAGCGCGAGCCGTCGAAGAGGAGCAGGCCGCTGATTCCGTCGAGCGCGTTCAGGTGGCGCGCCGCCTGGTGGATTGCGGCCAGATCCTGGTCGGTGAGATCGAGGCGGGCTCGGCTCGCGTAGGTCAAGGTCTTCAGACGCAAGGCTATTCTCCTTGCAATGCACTGGCACGACGGGCGGGGCGGATCAATCTTCGCGTCCGCCATATTGCGTCCGTTGCGGACCGGTTGGGACGGCCCGGCACTCGGCTTGGCTAAACCCGGCCTATGCCATAGCTTCGCCCGGAAAGGGGGGATGAAGCGATGGCCAGGGCATTTGGGGCAGGCGGGTTCACGGCCGCTATCGCCTTTCTTCTCGCCGGTGCGGCGGCGAGCCCCGCCGAGGCGGCGAATCCCGAGCTGAAGGCCCTCGTGCGTGGCGTTGACGACGAGCAGTCGCAAAGCGCCGACCTGCGCGTCGAGGCCCTCGACGTCGCGGTCCGGCTTCACGGCGGAATCGCCGAGACGATAGTGACGGCGCGCTTCCGCAATACAGGCCGGGAAATCCTGGAAGGGCGCTTCACCCTCCAAATGCCCAGCGCCTCGATCGTCACCGGCTACGCGCTCGACGTCGACGGCAAGATGATCGACGGCGTTCTTCTCGACCAGCTCGAAGCCCGCCGCGCCTACGAGGCGCAGGTGCGCCAGAATGTCGACCCCGGCCTCGGCGAGGTCTCCCGCAGCTTCCAGTTCAGCACCCGGGTCTACCCGATCGCCCCGGGGTCGAGCCGGACGGTCCGAGTCCGGTTCGTGACGGCGCTCGCGCCCGGGCAGGGCTATGAGCTTCCGCTCCACGGCGGGGCGGCGGTCGGGCGCTTGTCGATCTCGGTCATGGCGAGCGGCGGACGCCCCCCCGAGGTCCGACTGCCCGGCTCGCCGAGGCTGCAATGGACGCGGCAGGGCGATGGCGACCGGGTCGCGTGGCAGGTCGACCAGGCGGCGCTGGACGGGAAGCTCTCCATCGCCGGCCCCGCCGGCGCCGGGCCGATCGCGGTCGGGGCCGGGCCGGATGGGGAGCGTTTCTTCGAGATCGCGGATTCCGGCCCCGCCCCGGAGGCCGATGCCAGGCGGCCGGGCAGCGTAGCGCTGCTTTGGGACCGCTCCCTGTCGCGGGCGGACGACAGGCTTGCCGAGGAGATCGCGCTGCTGCGAGCCTGGCTCGAGGCGGTTCGGCCGGCCACCATCGAGCTGATCCTGTTCGACTCGAGCGGAGTCGAGCGGGTCAAGCTCCCCGACGCCGCTTCGGTCGCCGAGCGGCTGGCGGGAGTGCGCTATCGCGGAGCGACCAGCTACGCGCCGCTCGCCGCGCAGGAGATACGCGCCGATTCGTGCCTGCTCTTCACCGACGGGCTGGTGACGATCGACCGGCGCGCCGTCCTCGCGCCTTCCTGTCCGCTAACCGCCATGTCGAGCGCCCCGGACGCCGACCGGCCGGCACTCTCCGCACTCGCCTCCGTCTCGGGCGGCGAGGCGCTCCACCTTACCGGCGGCAATAGCTCCGATATCCTCCGGCGCCTCCAATCGAGAGGCGCGCGCGTGGTGCGGGTCCGCTCGACCTCCGGGGCCGCGATCGACGCCGTCCGGCTCGACGCCCCGGGCGGCGGCTGGCGCCTCGTCGGCCCGATGCCGCCGAGCGGCGGCGTCGTCGTCACCCTGAGCGGTTCCGGGACCGCCCCGAGCGAAAGGGTCTATTCCGCGCCGCAGGTGGAAGCGGGCTGGTCCGGCGCCGCGGCGCTGTGGGCGGCGGATCGCCTCGCCGTCCGCTCCGCCTCAGGCCGGGAGAAGCGCGAGGCGCTGGTCGCCTTCGCCCGCCGCTATTCGGTCGCCGGCCCCGACATCTCGTTCCTCGTGCTGGAGAGCGCCGAGGACTATGCCCAATGGAAGATCGATCCACCGGCCAACTTCCCGCCCAACCAGGCCGCCGAGTATCGCAACCTGGCCGCCGAAGCGGCTAAGGAGGAGGCGGAAGAGCGCCGCGGCAGGCTTGCCGAGATCGTCGAGTCCTGGGAGGAGCAGAAGACGTGGTGGGGCACCAGGTTCGACCCCAACGCCAAGGCGGATCCGGACGAGCGGGCGCCGCGCTCCGGCCGTGACGCGCAGGCTCTGCCGCCACCGCCCCCGGTAGCGGAGCCGGTGCCGGTCCCTCCGCCTCCACCCTCTTCGCCGGGCGACCCGGTAGAGGAGCCGGGCGCGAGCGGCTTTTCCGACGCAAATGAGGGTGCAGATATGATCGTCACGGGAACTCGGATCCGCCGTCCCAATCTCGAGGCGAGCGTGCCGGTAACCGTCGTAGGCGAAATCGAACTTCAGCAGCGCAACCCGACTCCGCCGGCCGGCGAAACCGTGGCGGAGGAGACGGAGACCGCGCAATGGGCCTCCACCCGGCCCTATATGAAGGCGCTCAGGTCGGCGGCCCCCCGGGACCGGGAGCGGGTGCTCGCTGAGCAGCAGAAGGCGCATGGCGCCCTTCCCGCTTTCTGGTTCGACGTGGCCGAGCTCGCCTGGAAGTCGGGGCGCCGCGAAGAGGCCAGGCGGCTGCTCCTCTCCGCCCTCGATCTTCCGACACGCAACAACGAGACCCTGGCCATCGTGGCCGAGCGCCTGTTCCGCTACGGCGAGCAGGACCGGTCGATCGAGATGCTCGAGGCCGTCGCCGAAGCCGAGCCGGGCCGCCCCCAGCCGCTCAGAAGCCTCGCTCTGGCGCTGGCGAAGCGAAGCGAGAGCCGGGCGCGCGCGCAGGCCCGGGCCGATCTCGCTCGGGCCATCGACCTGCTGACCCAGGTGATCATGACTCCCTGGGACGGGGATTATGACGGGATCGAGCTCATCGCCCTGATGGAGGTCAACCGGCTGATCCCACGCTATCGCGCCCTCGGCGGCACGGACGTTCCGCTCGATGAGAGGCTGATCGCCCTGCTCGACGTCGACGTTCGGGTCGTCATCGAATGGAATACGGAGGAGACCGATCTCGACCTGTGGGTGGACGAGCCCAATAGCGAGCGTGCCGATTACAGCAATGACGAGACCCGGATCGGCGGCCGCATCTCGAACGACATGACCGACGGCTACGGGCCCGAGGAATATCTGCTGCGCCGGGCACCGGCCGGAACCTTCACGGTCCGCGCCGACGTCTATTCCGCCGACGAGATCAACCCCAACGGCGCCTCGCGGATCACGGCGCGCCTCATCCGCAACTTCGGCCGGCCCGACGAGAAGGAGGAGACGGTGGAGATCGAGCTACTCCCGGACAGCGCAGACGAGGAGGACGATCAGGACCGGGACGGGGACGGCGAGGGCGTGCGGCTGGTAGGAAAGATCCGGATCAGGCGCTGAAAACCGAGGGCCGCATCGGCCTGTCCGGCCCGCCAGGAGCTGTGCGCCTCAATATCCGCACGGGCGACGGGTGAGCCCGGTGGGGCGATGGTCGCGCTCCGTGGCCGGCTCGCCTCCGTCGCTGGAGAGGCCGAGCCGCCTTCGCTCCGGATCCGGACGGCAGGGGAAGCGCCGTTTAATGCATTCGTTGAAGTAGCGGCCCGGCGAGGGGGCTTTCTTCAGCCCGTCGTAGATCGCCCTCGGCACCCCGGAATAGAGGTAGCGGCCGGTCTCCCGGAAGGAGATGAAGAGGTTTGCGGCCTCCTCGTCGTAGACAATCCTCTCGATCACGCTCGAGCTGAGGCGGGTGGCCAGCATCTGATTGATTCTCCACAGAGAATCGTCTGCCAAAGCATTGCGGAATCGGCCGTTCCACACGCCGCGCCAAAGTGAATCGATTCCGCGCCGGATCGAATCTATCATTCCGGCATGGCCACAGACCCGAGGATCGACTCCTATATCGACCGGCAGGCGGAATTCGCCCGGCCGATCCTCGAGCATCTGCGCTCCGCCGTCCACGCCGCCTGCCCGGAGGCCGAGGAGACAATCAAGTGGGGGATGCCGCATTTCCTCTGCAAGGGGCGGATGCTCGTCGGGATGGCCGCCTTCAAGGCGCATGCCACCTTCGGCTTCTGGCGCGCGAGGGAGGTGCTCGGGGAGACCGGGGCCGAGCGCGAGGCGATGGGGCAGTTCGGCCGGTTGACGTCGGTGGCGGACCTGCCGCCCGAGGAAGTGCTTCGAGGCCTGATCCGCAAGGCGATGGCGCTGACCGACGCGGGGGCTCCCCCGGCCGCGAAGGGCGCGCCTAAACCAGAGCTGGAAACTCCCCCGGAGCTCGACTCGGCGCTTTGTGCCAACCCGGCCGCAAGGGCCGTTTTCGACGGCTTCCCGCCGAGCTGCCGCCGCGAATATGTCCAATGGGTGGCGGAGGCGAAGAGGCCCGAGACCCGCGACAAGCGCATCGCCCAGGCCGTCGAATGGATCGCCGAAGGGAAGAGGCGGAACTGGAAATATGAGAGATGCTGAGCCTCTCGCCCGCACTAAGCGGAGCGTCCGCGCCTCTGTCGGGACCGAATGCGGCTTAACCTAAATCAAGGCGCTGCCTCGATTTTCCCGTCCCACCGAGAGAAGGTCCGGAAACGGACGGTTCGCCGCATTCGCGTCCGTCCTTAACACTCCATCAAACCTCTGCCGCTAGGGACAGGGCAACCCGGCAGCACGCAGGATTCCCATGTATCACGCGCCCGTTCCACTGGATGTCGACCCGCAGGAATTGGAGCCGGCGGAGCTTGCGGATGAAAGCGTCGGCGCCGACGCGAGCAGCCAGAGGCTTCGCGACGCCCATCTTCACAACGGCCAGGCCCAGACCCGGCTCCTGTTCGCGCCCTTCTTCGCCCTGACCGGCGCCGGCGCTGCGCTCCTCGTCGCCTGGGCGATGCTGGGCACGACCCGGATCGAGCTGATCGCCGGCTGGCTCGCGATCGTCGGCTTCGCCAACTGGACCTATTACCGTTGGGCAAGGGCCGAGGGCGCTGCGGCCGAGAGCCGCTCCGCCGAGGGCCGGCCGCTGGTCCGCGCGATCGGCGAGGCGGTCGGCCTGGCCGCCATCTGGTCGGCCTTCCCAACCTACGCCTTCGCCACCCAGCCCCACGAGGTGCAGGTAGTGATCGGCGGCGCGATGGGCGCGATGATCATGGCGGCCATCGGCCTCGCCTCGGTCCCCGCCGCCGCTTTCGCCTGGATCGCGACCCTCACCGCGGCCCTGTGCTGCGCTTATTATCTGGGCAGCTCGCAGCTCAACCCGACCTTCGGCGCCTCGATCGTCGGAGTCGCGGCGGTCGCCATCTTCGGAGTGGCACGGCTCACCCGCTGGACCTTCGGCCAGCTCCAGACCATCGCCAACGTCCGCACCCAGGCCGAGTCGGTCCGCCTCCTGCTCAAGGAATATGAGCATCGCGGGGTCGGCTGGCTGTGGCAGGTCGATGCCGAGAACAGGGTCGTCTACATCTCCTCGCGGATGACCTCGCTGCTCGGCCGCTCGGCGAGCCAGCTGATCGGCCATTCGCTTCCCGCGACCCTGGGCGGCAACAGCGCGCTCGGCCGCACGCTCCTCGCCCGGGCTCCGTTCGCGAGCCTGGAGATGGAGCTCAAGACCCGCCGGGGGACCCGCTGGATCAGCCTCGCCGGAGATCCGATCATCGATATGGCCGGCCAGTTCCAGGGCTTCCGCGGAGTGGGCTCGGACATCACCGAGGTCCGCCGCACCCAGGAGCGGCTGACCAACCTCGCCAACATGGACGTGCTTTCCGGCCTTCCCAACCGCGGCCGGGTCCGCCAGCTTCTCGGCGAGGCGCTCTCCACCTCGCAGTCGAGCAATGTGCCCTGCGCGATCATGTTCCTCGACCTCGACGGCTTCAAGCCGGTCAACGACACGTTCGGCCACCCCAAGGGCGACGCGGTCCTGAAGAGCGTCTCGCAGCGGCTCGTCAAGGAAGCCGGCGAATCGGGCCATGTCGGCCGGATGGGCGGTGACGAGTTCGCCATCGTGATGCGCGACGCGCAGAGCCGCAAGAAGGTCGACGACCTCGCCCGCCGGATCATCGCCGCCGTCGCCGAGCCCTATCATATCGACAAGGCCGAGATCCGCATCGGGGTCTCGATCGGCTGCGCCTTCGGCCCGATCGACGGCCAGAGCGTCGACGACCTCATCCAGAAGGCCGACCTCGCTTTGTACCAGGCGAAGGCTCAGGGCCGCGGCACCTGCTGCTACTTCTCGGCCGACATGCAGAACGAGGCCGAGGACCGGCTGCGGCTGGAGCAGGACCTTCGCCAGGCGCTGACCCTGAAGCAGTTCCGGCTCGACTACCAGCCGCTGGTCAACGCCGCGGACCAGAGCCTGGTCGGTTTCGAGGCCTTGATCCGCTGGCACCACCCGACCCGCGGAATGGTCTCGCCGGTCGAGTTCATCCCGCTCGCCGAAGAGACCGGCCTGATCATGCAGCTGGGCGACTGGGTCATCGACGAAGCCTGCCGCGCCGCCTCGATCTGGCCGGACTATATCAGCGTCGCGCTCAACCTGTCGGCCCGCCAGCTGATCCTTCCGGCCCTTCCCAACACCGTCTCCGAAGCCCTCGCCAAATATCGGCTCAAGGCCAACAGGCTCGAGCTCGAGGTCACCGAGTCGGTGTTCCTGGGCGACTCGGAGGGCTCGCTCGACGTGCTCAAGCGCCTCCGCGCCCTCGGTGTGGGCATCGCCCTCGACGATTTCGGCACCGGCTATTCCTCGCTCGGCTATTTGAACAAGGCCGTCTTCCATAAGCTCAAGATCGACGGCAGCTTCGTCCGCGAGGCCGGCAGCAACCGCGAGACGGTCGCCATCATCCAGTCGATCGTCCAGCTCGCCAAGAGCTTCCGGATGACGGTAACCGCGGAGGGCGTCGAGACCGCCGACGATTTCACCCGCATGCGCGACCTCGGCTGCCACCAGATCCAGGGCTATCTGTTCGGCCGCCCGATGAGCTTCGAGCGCGCCACCGACCTCATTCACGGAACGCAGAGCCGGCTGAGCGCCTGACGGGGTGACGCAACGCCCGCCGCGCCTTATGGGGGCGCGATGAAGCGCGCCGCCTTCTGCTGCCTCCTTCTCCTTTCTGCGTGCGGCAACGAGCCGGAAACGACAAGGGAGGCGCGGCAGCGGGAAATCGCCAAGCAGCCGCCGATGCCCGAGCTCGAGCCGCCGGTGGAGACGGCCCGGGACCGCGAGGACAAAGGCGACGCCGCGGCGACCCTCAAAACCTATTATGCCCGGATCGGCGCGGGCGATTACGATTCGGCATGGGCGATGCGCTCGGGCGAGGGGGACGGCGAGGCCCAGCGGCGGTTCGCGAGCAATTTCCGCGCCTACGAACGCTACGAGGCCGATGTCGGGACCCCGAGCGAGCCGGTCCAGGCCCACGGCTGGGCCTATGTCGAGGTGCCCGTGATGATCCGCGGCAGGTTCCGCGGCGGCAAGACCTTCTCAAGCGCCGGGAGCGTCACGATGCGAAGGGCCACCTCAGGGGCGGAGGCCGGCGCGGGCTGGCGAATCTACACCGGGGACCGCCGCTAGTCCGTCGTCCCAGCGAAGGCTGGGACCCCCGGGGGTGAAGAACACAGGGCCTTTCACCCGCCGGGGCCCCAGCCTGCGCTGGGGCGACGATCAGGAACTTGTTGTCCCTCGTCGTCGTTCTTGTTATGATGTCTCATAACATCGAGGAGGCCGACATGTCGCACCGCCGCCGCCCCATCGCCTATGCCACCGTCGGCGAGCAGCCGTTCAGCACGATCAACACTACGCCGATCATCGACGTCATGCTCGTCCTCCTCATCATGTTCATCATCACCCTCCCCCTGATGACCCATAGCGTGAAGATCGACCTGCCCGGCCCCGGCGACACGCAGCGGAACCCGCGGGTTCACCGGCTCGATATCGACTCCGCAAGTCGCCTCGCCTGGGACGGAACGCCGATCGCGGAGGCCGAGCTCCCGGCCCGGCTGGCCTCTTTCCAGGCGGAGTCCCGGGACAATGTTCTCCACTACCGCGCCGACCCGCAAACCCGTTATGAGGATTTCAATCGCGTTCTGACAGGTGTGAAGCGCGCCGGGGTCAAGCAGCTCGGCTTCGTCGGCAACGAGCGCTTCGCCCGAGCGTATTAGGCGCGAACGGCGAGGGAGCGACAGATGAAGGCCTGGGTCACGATAAGCATGTGCGGGTTGCTTCTGGCGGGCTGCGAGGACGGGGCGCCGGAGCGGAACGTCACCAAGATCGTCGCGGCCAATCCGATGAGCGACCAGCTCAAGGCCTTGAGCGAGCCTTCCCGCAATCTCGGCCTCTACCGCGCGGTCCGGGACAACGGCCGGCGCTGCAAGCGGGTCGACCAGGGCGCCTACCAGCAGCAGTACAAGACGATGGCGATGTGGACGGCGCGCTGCAGCGACGCCGGCGACTATTCCATCTACATAGCGCCCAACGGCGACGTTCAGGTCAGCGCCTGCAGGGACGCGCGGGAGCTCGGGCTGCCGGAATGCAGGATGGCCGCCGCTTCCGCTCAGGAAGGCTCGGCCTCCGAGAAGGAATAGCGGCCTCGGATCCGGCTGTTGAAGTGGCGGCCCTTGATCCGGGCGGCGCGGAACGCCTCCGCCGCCTCGGGCGGGACGTCGTGGAAGAGGTAGCGGCGACCCGTGGTGAACAGCACGTCGAGCTCGCGCGCCTCGGCGCGATAATCGATCGAGCGGATGACGGTGGACGGCATCGGCTGCCCGCCGGCTCAAGCTCCCTCCGGGCCCTGAAGGGTGGGTCCGGCGGAAGCCTGGCCGTTCACCTTAGTAGCGGTAGCGCCAGCGATCGCCGCTCCGGTAGCGGCGGCGGTCGTCATAGCGATAGCCGTAGCGGTCGTCGCGGCGCGCCTCGCGAATTTCGCGGCGGCACTCGCGAAGCTCGCGGCGATATTCCCAGCGATTGTCGGCGCGGCGAAGCTCGCGGCGGCATTCCCGCACCTCCTGACGGACCTCGCCGCGATTGCCGTAGCCATGGCCGTAATAACGCTGTGCCGAAGCTGCGGTCGCCGGAAGCGTGACCGCGGCCGCCAGCGTGGCGGCCAGAACATACATACGCATACTCGTCTCTCCTCGACTGGAGCGCCCGCGCGGATCGCGGGCGCCGGAAGAACGAGCGGAGCTTATCGGGCGTTGCATGAACGTGAAACTACGGCGCGTTCATCGCCGGTTTAGCGACCGACGGCGGCTCGCCGTTGCGCTCCGCCGACATCTCCTGACCTCGCCGGCGGGAAGCCTCGAGGGTTCGGAGCACCAGCGCCTTCAGCCCCTCCTCGGAATCCAGCACCCTCAGGCCCGCCTCCGTGGTGCCGCCGGGGCTCGCCACCCGGCGGGCGAGCTCCCGCGGAGCCGCCCGCGACCGGGCCGCCAGGGCCGAGGCCCCTCCGGCCATCGCCACGGCGAGCCTTGCCGACTGCTCCGCCGGGAGGCCGAGCGCCTCCCCCGCCTCCGCAAGCGCGTCGATGAAGCGGTAGAGGAAGGCCGGGGCCGCCGCGGTGAGGGTGCTGGCGGCCCCGAAGAGGGCCTCGTCGTCGAACCAGACGACCTCGCCCAGCGCCGCCATCAGGCGCTCCACCTCGGCCTTCGATGCGTCGTCGCAGGCGGAATCGCCATGCAGCTCCGTCACTCCCTTTCGGAGGCTGACCGGCAGGTTCGGCATGGCCTTCACCACGGTGCGCGGGGTCGGGAAAAGCGAGCGCAGGGTGGCGAGCGTGGTCCCGGCGAGGATCGAGACGAGGATCGTGCCGGGCTCCAGCGCCGGAGCGACGGCCGGGGCTATCTCGGCCAGCTTCTGCGGCTTCACGCCGAGCAGCACCATCGCCGGCACTTCGCCCTCGGGCATGGTGGTCAGGGTGCGGATGCCGGGGGCCGGCGCGACCCCGCTCGGCCGGACGACGGTGATCAGGCGCGGATCGGCGCCGGCCGCGAGCCACCCCTCGAGCATGGCCCCGGCCATGTTGCCGCATCCGACGAGGTGGAGGGGGCCGGGGAGGTGGAGTCGCGTCATGCTTCGCTCCCATTCGCCGCGCTGAAGGCGACCGCCCGAAGATCCGGGTCGGCCTTGACCAGGGTGACGCTCAGGGGCTCGCCGGCGCGGCTGTCCGGATCGCTCAGCCTGGCCACGACCGGCAGGTCGCGCAATTGTATCCGAGCCCCCCGGTGATCCACGTCGGTGACGATCGCGGCGAACGTCTCGCCCTCCCGCCCGCGCAGCATCACGGCCTCGGCGAGGTCGACCGCGGCGCGCTGGAGCTGGGAGCCGAGGGCGTCGGCCCTCGCCATGACGGCGGGGAGCTTCTCGAAGGCCTCCGACACGGCAGGCGGCACCTTCCGTCCGCGGGCAAGCGCCAGGGTGGCTCGGACCACATAGCGGTCCGCCAGGCGGCGCAAGGGCGCGGTCGCATGGGCGTAGGTGGCAGCTACCGCGGCATGCCAAGGGGTCTCGCCTTCCCGGAACGGCACGTAGCCGGCGCCCTGGCTGGAACGCTGGATCGCCAGGATGAAGCCGGCCTGCTTCGGATCGGCTGGCGTCAGGCTTCGCTCGAACTCGGCCAGCGTCGCTTCGGCCGGCCATGTCAGGCCGAGGCCCTTGGCCGTGTGGCGGAGGCGGCCCACGGCACGTTCGTCCGGCTCGGCCATCACCCGGAAAAGGCCGGTCCGGGCGGCCTGAAGGACATCGGCTATGGCGAGGTTCGTCGCCAGGGACAAAGCGGCGTTGCGCACCTCGGACTCGAGCGGCGGTCGGAACAGGAGCTCGTAGCGGCCTTCCCCCATCGCCACGATCTCCTGGGCGGGCGGATTGACCCGTGCGGCCCCGCGCCGCGCCTCCGCGCCCTGGATCCGGCGTGCGAGCTCGGGAAAATCGGGCGGAAGATCGGCCTGGCGAACGCTGTCGTAGGCGAGCTTCGCCCGGTTGCGGATGAGTGCCCGCTCCGCGCCGTCGAGACGGACCGCTCCGTCCGGAGCGACCCTCACCGTGAAGATCACCGCCGGCCGGGGGCCGCCCGGGAGCAGGCTCGCGGCGCCCTCGCTGAGCACCGGCGGGTAGAGCCCCGCCCTGCCGTCCGGAAGATATTGGGTGGTGCCGCGCCGCCAGGCTTCCCGGTCGATCGAGTCGCCGTCCTCCACGAACCAGGCGACGTCGGCGATCGCATAGTGAAGAAGCAGGTCCGAGCCGCTCCTCTCGATGGTGAAGGCCTGGTCCAGATCGGTCGACGAAGCCGGGTCCAGGGTCACGAACGGCCGGCTCGTGCGGTCCGAATGCTCGGCCGGGACCCGCCTGGAAGCTTTCTCGGCCGCCGCGAGCACCGGCGCGGGGAAGGTCTCGGGAACCTGGAACTGGGCCCGGATCGAGGCCAGGCCCCGTCCCAGGGCATCGCCGGGGTCCGAGATCGCTTTCATAGGCCCTTTGCGACGGCCTTACGCCTCGCCCTGGGTCTCGATGAGCGCCGCGGCGATCGCCTCCTGGGGGGTCTTGCCGGCCCAGAGGACGAACTGGAAGACCGGGTAGAAGCGCTCGCACTCCTCGATCGCGGCCTCGACCAGAGTCTCGGCATGCTGGAGGGTGAGGACCCCGCCTTCCTCGCCCTCGAGCAGGGTGGCGTGGCGGAAGAGGACGAGGCCCGACGACGCCCAGAGCTCGAAATGGCCGATCCAGAGCTGCTCGTTGATGAGACCGATCGTCTCGTAGACGGCGGAGCGCTTGTCCTGGGCGACCCTGATGTCCGGGAGGGCGAGGAACTGGAGGACATGGTCCTCGTCGCGCCACACCGCCCGAAGCTCATATTGCGCCCAGCTGCCCTGGAAGTTGGCGACGATCTCGTCCTCGCCGCGTTCGCAGGCCCAGCCATGGGCGCTGAAATAATGCTCGAGCATGTCGATGGGGCCGCCCGGCTCTCGTTCCAGCTCGAATTCGTCCACGTTCATCACTTAGCTTTCCGGCCGCCCCTGTTCCACGAAACTGCCCGCGCGCAGGCGGCGGCGCAAGTGATGCAGGTCAGGCGACCACAATATGTTGTGGATTACTAGGCGTCCGGCCCCGCACCGGCGCCCGGAGCGGCGGCGGCGCCCGGAGCGGCGGCGGCGGCCGGAGCGGCGGCGGCGCCCGGCCCGGCCGCCGCGGAAGCCGCCTCGAGCGCCTCGACCCGGCGCTTGAGCGCCGTGCTCTCCTCGCGGGCGGCGATGGCGATCGCCTTCATCGCCTCGAACTCCTCGCGGGAGACCATGTCGAGGCCGCCGACCCAGTCGCGCATGCGGTCGCGGAAGGCGGTCTCGGCCTCGCGCCCCATTCCGGCGAGGGTGCCGGCGGCGCCGTTCATAACCTTGACGAAATCGTCGAACAGACGGTTCTCGGACTGCATCGCGCGTCCTCCTCGTGAAGTGCCTTAGAGCGGGATATCGGGAGTGGAGCCTTCCGGCGCAAGCTCGGCGGCGCCGGGGTTGAGGAGGCCGATCTGCCAGGTGAGCGTCGCGGCGAAGCAGAGCCAGGCGAGATAGGGCAGCATCAGCAGGCCAGCGGAGCGGCGGATCCGCCAGAACAGGGCGGCCGTCACGGCCGAGATCGCGATCATCGCCACGATCGCCCAGAAGGCGGCGCCGACCTCGTGATAGGCGAAGAAGATGGGCGACCAGGCGTAGTTGAGCAGGAGCTGGGCGGCGAACAAAGCGAGGGCGAGGCGCCGGCCGCGCGCGCCGCGCGCGTGGAGGATGAGAGCCAGGGCGAGACCGAGCAATATGTAGAGCAGGGTCCAGGCGGCCCCGAACATCCATCCCGGCGGCATGATCTCCGGCTTCTGAAGCGCATCGAACCAGGGATTGCCGTAGCCGGAATTGGCGATCCGGCCGGAGACGGCGCCGAGCAGGACGACGCCGGGGACGGTGAAGAGGGCATAGCGCAGGAAGGACATCCTGAGCTGCGACCTGGACGCGATCGCGGTCATCGGCCGGCTCCGTTTCGCGAGGTGAAGTTCATGAAGTTCACGATCTCCCGGATTTTTGCCGAGGCTGGCCGGGCGCGGCGGGCGGGCGCGCGGGAAAGGCGCGAAGAGAAGGTGGGGCCGATATTGGGCATGAGCCAAGCGTGACAGGCCCAGATCTTCCTGTCTCCTTCATTCCGCGCTCGTCGCCCCAGCGAAGGCTGGGGCCCCAGGGGGTGAAGGACGCCAGCGCTTTTCACCCGCTGGGATCCCAGCCTTCGCTGGGATGACGTGCCCCCAGCGACCCCCTTCATTCCGCCGGAGCCGGCTGGGCAGCGGGCGGGTGCCGCAACTGCTCCTCGAGCTTCCTCGTCACCGCCAGCGGCGAGCCTGTGTAGCGGGCAAGCTTCGAATAGAGGAGCGGGATCAGGAAGAGGGTGATCACGGTCGAGATCGAGACCCCGAAGACGATGACCACGCCGATCGCGGTCCGCGCCGCGGCGCCGGCCCCGCTGGCCAGCATCAGCGGCACGGCGCCGGCGACGGTGGCGATCGAGGTCATCAGGATCGGGCGGAGCCGGCGGGCCGAAGCCTCGCGGATCGCCTCGCCTATGTCCCGCCCCTGGTCGCGCAGCTGGTTGGCGAACTCGACGATGAGGATTCCGTTCTTGGCGGCGAGGCCGACCAGCATGACGAGCCCGACCTGGCTGTAGAGGTTGAGGGTCTGGCCCATCAGGGCGAGGCCGATGCCGCCGCCCGCCACCGCCAGCGGCACCGTGGTGATGATCACGGCGGGATGGACGAAGCTTTCGAACTGGGCGGCGAGCAGCAGGTAGATGATCAATATGGTGAGCCCGAACACCAGCCAGATCGAGCCTCCCGCTTCCTTGAACGCCTGGCTCTCGCCGCGATAGCCGACCGCGACCACCTCCGGCGACTGGGCGGCCTGGGCTTCCAGCCATTCGAGCGCCTCGCCGAGCGAATAGCCGGGGGCGAGGCCCCCGGACAGGGTGATGGCGCGCATCTTGTTGTAGCGGCCGAGATCGCGCGCTCCGGCGGTGTCGGCGACCGTCACCAGGCTTGCGAGCGGGACTACGCCGCCCGAGCGGTTGCGGACGTGGATGGTCTGGAGATCGGCCTGGGTGGCGCGGTTGCCGGCCTCGGCCTGGACGATCACCCGATATTCCTCGCCGCGGTCGACATAGGTCGAGACCCGGCGGGAGCCGAGCAGCGACTGGAGGGCGTTGGAGACGTCCTCGACCGAGACGCCGAGATCGCCGGCGCGGGCGGTGTCGACGGCGATGCGGAGCTGCGGCTTGGTTTCCTTATAGTCGGAATCGAGGTTGATCAGGCCGGGATTGGCGGCCGCCGCGGCGAGTATCCGGTCGCGGGCCCGGGCGAGCTCGGCATAGGTCGACCCGGCGATGACGAAGTTGACCGGCTGGCCGCGGCCGCGGCCGCCGATCGACGAGCGGACCTGGGCGTTGCCGCGGACGGCGGGAAGCTGGCCGAGCCTGCGGTTGACCTCCTGGACGACCTCCTGGGTGGTCTTCTCGCGCTCCTCCCAGGGCTTCAGGAAGACGACGAAGGTCCCGCTGTTGAAATCGTCCGACTGGCCGAAGCCGCCGGGAGTGCGCTGGATGATCGCCCGGACGGCGCCCTTGTCGACCAGGGGCAGGAGCTGGCCCTGCGCGTCGAGCATGTAGCGGTCCATCTGGTCGTAGCCGGTGCCCTCGGGCGCGTTGACGTTGGCCGAGAGGATCCCGACGTCCTCGGCGGGAACCAGCTCCGACTGCATGGTGAGGAAGAGGGATCCCGCGCCGACCACGAAGAGCCCGACCGCGACCAGTGGGACGAGGGGCTTGCGGATCGCGGCGTCGAGCCGGCGGGAGTAGAAGCCTTCGAGCCGGCGGAAGCGATCGTCGACGAAGCGCGCCATCCGGCCGCGCTCCTGATATTTGAGGAGCTTCGAGCAGAGCATCGGCGCCAGGCTGAGCGCGAGGAAGCCGGAGAAGGCGACGGCGCCGATCATCGCCGCGGCGAGCTCGCGGAAGAGCAGCCCGGTCTGGCCGGCGATGAACATGATCGGCACGAACACCGCGCAGACGACCAGGGTGGTCGAGACGATGGCGAAGCCGACCTGGCGGGTTCCCTCGAAGGCGGCGGCGAGCGGCGGCTCGCCTTCCTCGATCCGGTGGTAGACGTTCTCGAGCACGACGATGGCGTCGTCGACGACGATCCCGATCGACAGCACCATGGCCAGAAGCGTCAGGAGGTTGATCGAGAAGCCGAACATCCACAGCACCGCGAAGCTGGCGAGGAGGCAGAGCGGCACCGTCACCGCCGGGATGAGCGTGGCGCGCCAGTTGCCGAGGAACAGGTAGATGACCAGCACGACGAGCACCGCCGCCTCCGCGAGGGTCTCCCAGACCTTCTCGATGGCTCGGCTGATGAACAGGCTCTCGTCCGAGCCGACCACGATGTTCATGCCTTCGGGCAGGCTCGGCTTCAGCTCCTCCGCCGCCTGCTTGGCCGCCTCGGCGACGGCGAGGGTGTTGGCGCCGGACTGCCGGACGATCCCCAGGCCGACCGCCTCCTGGCCGTTGAGCCGGAAGGCGCTGTACGGATTTTCCGGCCCCTGCTCGACCCGGGCGACGTCGCCGAGCCGGACCAGATAGCCGTCGGCGCCGCGGCCGACGACGAGCTGGGCGAATTGCCGGGCGTTCTGGAACGGCCGGTCGACCCGGAGGGTGACGTTCTGCTGCGCGGATTCGAGGCGGCCGGCGGGGAGCTCGACATTCTGGCTGCGGAGCGCGCTCTCGAGGTCGCCCGGGGTGAGGCCGTAGGCGGCGAGCCGCCCCGGCTGCATCCACACCCGCATCGCCGGCCTCGCCTCGCCGCCGACGAAGACCCGGGCGACGCCCTCGATGGCCGAGAAGCGGTCAAGCAAATTGCGATCGACATAGTCGCTGAGCTCGAGCCTCGACCAGCCGGGCTTGGAGACGACGAGGAACAGGATCGGCGAGGCGTCCGCGTCGACCTTCCGGACCTCGGGGGGCCGGACGTCGTCGGGCAGATTGCCGGCGGCGGCGCCGACCCTGTCCCGGACGTCGTTCGCCGCCGACTCGATCGAGCGCCCGGGATAGAATTCGATGGTGATGGACGACTGGCCGTCCTGGCTTCTCGAGGTGATGGTCTGAAGACCCTCGACCCCCGACAGCTGGTCCTCCAGCACCTGGGTCACCCGGGTCTCGACCACGCTCGCGGCAGCGCCGATATATTGGGTCTGGACGGAGACGACCGGCGGGTCGACGTCCGGATATTCGCGGACCGACAAGGCGAAGAAGCCCACCAGGCCGACCACCGCGATCAGCATCGCCAGCACTGCGGCAAAAACCGGGCGGCGGACGGAGAGGTCGGAAATCTTCATGCCGACCTCCCTCTCCCCGTCGGGGAGAGGGCCGGGGGGTGGGGG
>DASWLZ010000060.1:0-66797 GCA_036399975.1 Allosphingosinicella sp. | reverse complement strand
CGCCATAGCGATGGCGAGCTTCCGCATAAACTTTCCCCTTTCTTCTTGCGTCCCTACGGGAACGACCATGAACTCAATACGGTAAGCGGAGTTTCCGCGCAAGCACGCTTATCCCCACAAATGTTGCCGAAATGCCTCAGTCAGTCGGTTACCGAATCCTGAAGGCCCCTCGTCACACGGCCCGCAAACGACCCTCTGCCCCCTTGGTTTCATATCGGCAACCAAAATGGTCACTCGATCAGGCCGTGTGACATTAATGCCGCAGTGATGGCGCTGATGGCCGCCCTTGCTTCCGCATCGATTATCGTTCCGCCAGAAGGGGTTGGCACTCCAGTTTGGCGTTCGCCGACGACCTGGACGCCGTTCACCCTCAAGCCGGCGCAAACCAGCTCCCCCTCCCGCCACTGCAGGCCGTCCCACAGCAGCGGCACGCCCTCCGTCTTGTTCCAGGCGCTCGTTCCCGGCGCCGGAGCGAGGAAACGCCAGCCGCCTTCGGTCCACATCGCCAGCAATTCGTCGCGCCCGCTCCACTCGCCGCCCGCGCCGGGGGCGACGATCCAGCACGCCCCCTGGGCCGGCGCGGCCGGCGGAGCGGAGGCGGGCGGTCCCTCCACCGCCGGGTGGAGGGCGAGATCGATGCGCGCCAGCGCCTCGTTGTGGAACAGCTCCTTTTGCGCCTGTCCCGGAAGAATGTACGGAAGCGCGAAGCGCGGGCTGCTGTCGGCCATGGACGATCTCCTCTTCAGCTTGTGACCAGGGATGCGGGCCTCGAGGGCGCCGACGTGCCGAACTGGACGACCGAGAAGGCCAGCGGCCCGGCTAGGCCGTCGGCGGCCTGCTCGGCCGCGGTGTAGAGATAGAAGGGCGCGGACAACGCGACGGTCCGCTCGAACCCGGGGCCGGACAGGGTCAGCAGGTAGCTTTCGCTTTCCTCGCCGAGCGGCGTGTCGCTGCCGCTCGGCCACACCCAGCCGCTTCGGCTTCGGCGCACCCAGCTCAGCGCGAGATCGCCATTGGCAAGCGCCTCGGCCCGCAGGTGCACCGGCGCGGGCGGCCGCATTGCTTCGCCCGTCACGGCCCGAGCCACGGCTGCTCCATCGGGATCGCCCGGGCTGCCGGCCAGCAGGCGAGCCTCGCCTCCCACCGAACCGAGCGGCGCCTCGACCACGGCGAGGCTCTCGCCCTCGATCAGGGTAAACCTCTCCCCCGCAAAGTGGAGCGTGGCCGCCCACTCCGTGCCCCGGCGGCCGCGCAGCAGCCGCGAGAGCCGAAAGCGTCTTTCGCCGAGCGGCTCGGCCATTCCGAACTGGATTAGCTCGTCACCGAGCACGGCCAGATTGGCGCCGCCCGCGAGCGCGGCGTCGCCCCGGCTCTCGAGCCACATCGCCTCATTCAGTAGCTCGACCTCCAGGCGACTGCGCTCGTCGATCAGTGCGGAACCGCCCGGAGCGAGAACATCTAGCGCCGTGCCGATGATGGCCGGCGGAGCAGTGGGGCCAGCTGCGGTCCAGCTGCCGCCGCCGTCGAAGCTGGCGATCATCTCGGCCCGGCGCCAGCCCGCCTCCATCCCGGCCGCGGCGACAAGCAGTCGCGGCCGGCCGGGGAGCTCTTCGGCGCCGAGCGGAAGGTCGAGCAGGACGAGCGTAGTGGGGCCGTGAAGCAGATCCGGCTGCCCGACCGGCCTGCCCGGGCTGCCCTGGGCCGGCAAGGCCGGGGCGACGTCCGGAATCCCGCTCAGCTCCAGCGTCAGCACCATATGATCGAGAGTCCAGCGCGCCACCTTCCACAGGCCGGAGCGCCCGGCGATGCGCACCGGGCTCCCCGCGGCAAGGCCGACCCGCGACCAGCCCAGGTGAAGCTTCGCCGACCGCCGCGCCGCCCACAGCCGATCGAGCCGCCGCGCCGCCAGCGCCTTCGCCGTGCCGGCATCGAGCGCCGCAGCGACGGCCTGACGGTCGCTGATCAGAGCCGCTCCGGGGCGGCTCGCCCGCTGCAGCCCCGTCTGATAGTCGCGGCCGGGATCGTAATAAGCGAGGGTCGCTTCCGCGGGCACCGAATCACCGCTTCGCCGCAGCCACTCGCCGCGGCCGCCGGCGCCCGGCGCAGCCGCCCCGAGCTCCGCCTCGGCGAGAGTCACCGGGCCCGATCCGCCGCTGGCGAGCACGAGCCCACCCGGCCCGTCGACCAGCGACAGCGGCTCCAGCTCGCCCAAAGCGGCAATTGCGCTACGAAGGCTGTCTCCGCCGGCCGCATAGCCCGCCAAGTCCACCGATCCGCCCGCCGCCGACACCTCCTCGGCGAGCTCGGCCGCCACCGCGCCGACGGTCACCGCGCCCGGGTCCGCCTCCACCTCGAACGTGAGCGAGGGGATCCGGTTGCCGTAATCGGCGAGCTGGAAACCCTCGAACACCGCATAAGCCAACCCGCGATAAGCCGGCGCCTGCCCGGCGCCTTCGGCCGAAGCGATCAGCGGGTCGCCCGGCTGGTCCTCGCCGCCGAGGTGGAGTCGGAACCCGGTCGCCGTCTTGAAGTCCCCGGCGGCGCCCCGAAGCAGCTTCCCGTCCGCCCAGATCCGCCTCACCCCGCGAATCTCGCGCGCCGAAAGCGCCACGGCGAAATTGGCCGAATAGCTGTAGTTGACGGTCTTGGGCTGGCCCTTGCCGCCGCCGCTCCTGGAACGCTCCTCTCTGAGATCCGTGGCCCAGATCACCGTCCCGGCGACCCGCATCGTCCCGAACAGCTTCGGGATTTGGCTGCCGTAGCTCGACGTCTGCACCGCCAGCTCCCCGAGCCGCGGCCCCTGCCGAGGCTTGGGCGCCAGCAGCCGCCCGCCTATCTGTTGGCCCAGCAGGGCCCCGACGGCCCCGCCGATCGGTCCGCCGACCGCGGCTCCGACCGCGGTGAGCACCAGCGTCGCCATGGTCCTATCCTCCCTCGAAGAAGCGCCAGGCACCGGCCACCGGCCAGGGGACTGGAAGCGGCCGCTCGACCACCCGGCGAAGCCCGGCGTCGGCGTGAACGAAGCTGCTCCACGCTCGAACGACGATGTGGAACTGGGCGGGGCCGGCCGCGCAGACGAGGAGGTCGCCCGCCGCCGCCCGCGCCACCGGCACCGGCTGGCAACCGAGCTCGCACAATTCGTACTCGATCGCCGCCAGATGCTGTCCCCGAATCGCATAGTCGCTGCGCAGTCGGTCCCGCGCGATGCCGGCCGCCGCCGCCGCCGCGCCGACGCAGTCCAGCCCCACCATCGGGTCCCGGCCCTGCGGCCTGAAACGGACTCCGACCAGCGCCCGCGCCCCGCACGCGATTCGATGCCCTCTGAGGCTCATGTCAGGCTCCCGGATAGCGGGTGAGAAGGTCCATCCCGGGCAGGTGCGGCTCGCCCCGAAAATTCTCGGCATTGGCGAAGCGGCCGGTGCAGGTGGCAAAGCTCTTGTCGCAGCCTTGCCTGATCTCGACGAGATCGCCCTCGGCGACCGCGAAGGGCGGCGGCTCCTGCAAAGAGAGCTGTGATCCTTCGGACGCGACGATCGGGCTTTCGAGGCCGCTGTTCGCGCCGCCGATCCAGCGAAGCCGACCGAAGGCATAGGCCACCGGATGACCCGCGGCTTCGGCCACCGCCACCACCGCCTCCCCCAGCACCGCCACCACCCGGGTGGTGCTCACCCGCGCCGCCATATTCACCCGGCAGCGCCGGTCGCCCAGCTCCGCCCGGCATTCGGGCGAGGTCTGCTCCACCACCGCCCGCTCGAGCAGAGCGGCGGGCCCGCGAAGCTCGGCCTCGAAGCCGTTCGCCTTCACCGCCACGTCGCCAAGCTCGCCTCGGGCCAGGCTCAGCCGCTCGCCCTCCGGATCCTGCCAGTCGACCAGGAACAGCGACACCGCCGCCCGGTCCCACCGCCCGGCGGCCAAATCCCTCTCGCTGATAGAATCGCTGGTCAGAGCGCCGGAGACGTCCAGCGTCGAGGAGTCGAAATCGTCGGATACGGACACGGCGGAGGGCAGCATCCCCGGGGCCGAGCGGTAGACCAGCCCGCCGATCGCCAACTCGCGGTCGTGGCTGGTGAAGCCAAGGCAGATCCCATCCCGCCGCTCCACCCGCCAGCAGAAAGCGAGCGTGGTCAGCCCCCGCTCGAGAAAGGAAGGCATGGCGAAGCTCCTATTTTCTGAAATCTCCCCGGATTTACGGGGAGGGGGACCATGCGAAGGATGGTGGAGGGGTCTTTTCCGCAGAGTCCGAACACCCCCCTCCACCGCTGCGCCGAAGGCGCAGTTTATCCGGAGCGCCGCCGGAGGCGGCGTCGAAGGGTGCGGTCCTCGTCCCCGACAAATGTCGGGGAGGTATTAGGAAGGCCTACCCCTCCCGAACCTCCATCAGCGGCACCGACGGGATCTCCCCCGCCTCGAATGTCGCTCGGCTCACGTTGAGCCGGTCCTCCGCGAAGCGAACCGGAACGTCGAAGCGAAAACCCGCCTTCACCTGGGCGCCCGCTGCCGGCGCCTCGTCAAAGCGGATCAGCCCGATTGGAGCGACGGTCCAGCCGCCACTGCGCTCCATGCCTGCGACCGAGACGCGGACCGACCCCGCCACCGGCCGGGTGATCCGCCGCTCCTGAGATCCGTAATGTTTCACCAGGGCGAACTCGGTTCGAACTCCGTCGCCCGTTCCCAGCTCCTGGTCGGCCGCGCCCGGCGCTCCGGTCATCCCGTTGGAGCTGTTATCGAACGGATCCTCGAACCGGAAAGCCACCGCTGCACCGCGCCGCGCCCGGAAGAAGGCGATCAGCGCGTGCAGGTCCTCATCGCCGCGGACTCCCGGCCCCGCATCGAAGCGGAGCCGGGCGTCGGCCCAGTCGCTGTTCCTCTGCTCGCCTCCGCCCGCGCCGGTTACCACCGCGGTCGAGAATGCCGTCTCGACGCTGGCCTCCCGCCCCAGCGCCACCGGGAATCGCACGTCCTCATAGGCCTCCATGTCCCCGTCTCCCAGATCGAACCAGGTGAAGCCGTCGCGAAGCACCTGCGGCAACGCCCACACGAACGTCTCGCCGGTGCCGCGCCTCCGGGCCGCGTCGATCGCTCCGGCGATGGCCTGCCATTGCGCCTTGTCCTCGGGCGCCAGAACGAAGCCGGCGAAATAATGCTGCCGCTCAGGCGGGTAGCCGAGCCGAGCCTGCGCCGCCGCGACCCCGCGCTGGCTCGCGCCCGCATTGCCGCCCGTCACCCAATCATAATCCTCGAGCTGCAGCAGGTCGAAGGCGGGGCTTGCCCAGCCGAGCGGAAGGTTGGCCGATTTTATATCGGGCGCCCCCAGCACCGTCGGCAGATAGGCCAGAAGCAAAGTCTCCGCGTCTGGCGCGACCGCCCTTACCGCAGCGGTCAGCGCCGAAGTCGAATCCGCCAGCACCGCCCCGGCGGCCTCCAGCGTCGCCCGCTGCGCCTCGCTCAGCGGCGCCCGGACGTCGGCTATAGCGACCGGCGCGAACAGCCCGGCCGAGGCCCAGTCGTAGAGGCAGATCCGCCCATCGCCGAACACCCACCACCAGGGCTCGCCGACCTGGAAGCGCACCCTCAGCCCCGCCGCCGAAGCGATCCCGGCGAAAGCTTGGGCGACCAGCCGCAAATATCCCATCGCTCCGCCGTGGGCGGGCGAGAGCAGGGTGGAGGGCGGCGACCAGCCGGTCAGCGCCGGCGACCCGTCCGCCGCCCGCTGCTTCCAATCCCCCCAGACATGTTGGTCGAGCAGCTCGTAGGAGAGCGACCAGATGATCTCGAACCCGAGTGCCTTGGCCCGCTCGGCGAAATCCTGATGCCAGGCTGAGCTGGGCGCGTTCAGGACCCCTCCCGCCAGGCTGATGTAATAGCCGCCGCTATTAGCCTCGAGCCGGAAATAATGGCTCATCCCGACATAATGGTTGATCGGGCCACGATAGCCGAGCTGAAGGCAGCTCCTCAGAATCCGGGCCGGAGTGAGATGGTAGAGGTCGTCATAGCCGGTCGCCATCCGAAGCCGGTGCTCGGGCACCAGCACGTCCCCGATCCTCAGCACCGACCCGGAGCCGTCGCAGGCCATCCCGCTCAGCTCCGCCCAGCCGAGCGCGGGCGTAGCCAGGGGCGCGTCCTCGCTCGAGAACCCGGGCGCCACCATCGACACGAACATCCGATCGACGTCGCCGGCCCAGACCGGGTCCTCGCCCGCCCAGCCGCCGGCAAGAAGGGCAAAGTCGAGCTCGATCAGAGCGTCCTCGGGAGTCCCTTGCGCGTAATTCCACAGCCGCACGTACCAGCTGCGCGCCGTCCCGGCCTGGTCGCGCCCCTCGAGGGTGAGGGTCGGCCCGTCGACGGCGTCCAAGGCTCTGATACCCCCGCTCCGCCACCGGAAAGTCAGCCTGCAGCGGCGGAAATCGCGGCTCGTCTCGTAGGCGAGCAGCGGGTGATCGTATCGGTCCTCCGATTCCCAGATCAGGCCCGCGAGATCATCGGCCTTGTAGAAGACGCAGTCGACCCGAAGCGCATTCGGCCCCGTCGTCACCACCGAGGCCATCATCGGCCGCGGGAAGTTGACGGTCCAAAAGCGCGCGTCGAAGCGCTTCACATGCCCGACCTGCCTCGCCGCCCCCGGCGGCGCCAGCCAATGTCCCATGATCGCTTCCCTCGCTGACATGCCGTCTCAGTGCGTCGAAGAGACGCGACAGCCGCGCTCGCCTGTGACACCCTCCTTCAGGGGAGTGCGCCATGGACGCGTTCGAATATTATTTCTCTTTCTTCACCCTGATCATCGGTCTCGCCGTGGCCGCCGTCGCCCGCGGCTTCGGGACCATGTGGCAGACCCGCCGCCGAGCCGAGATCGGCTGGCTGACGCCGCTGCTCGCCGCCTTCCTCCTTCTCGATATCTCCCGCTTCTGGCTCGGCCTGTGGAGCCGCCAGGAAATCGCCGCCATGGGGCCTCTGGCGCTCGCCTCGGTGCTGTGCGTCGCCCTGCCCTATGTCTTCGTGACGACGATCATGTTCCCCTCCGAGCCGGACGACTGGGCCTCCCTCGACGAATATTACGCGTCCAATTCGCGCTCGATATTCGTCGTGCTCCTCTTCTCTAAAATCGCCGCCTACGTCTCGGACCTGGCGCTGTTCGGTTGGGATCCGGCGCCGGGGGACGCTCCGGGAATTGCCCTCGTTCTCGCCCCGTTCGCCGTCCTCGTTCTCTGGGCGTCGGCGCGCATCCATCGCTTCGGCCTGGCGTTCCTCGTCGCCTGGAGCGCCTTCGTCTTCCTGTCCGCGCCCGACGGGCAGCCCGTCAGTCCTCTACCCGCATCAGCGCCTGCTTCACCGCCCGCGCCACCTGCCGGCTCGAGCGCGCCAGCGCCTGCGGCGCCTCGCCCGCCGGGGCGCTGACGACGATGCTCATCCTGATGTCGCGACTGGCCGCCCGGCCCGTCTCGACCCGGCCGCTGGCGGTGGGCACGAACAATTCGGGCCCCCGCTCGCCGACGAGATAAGGCCTACCCGGAGCCACTGGCCCGCCGGTCGCCCGCCCCGGCGCTCCGAGCAGGCTGCTCAGCACCTGCGCCGCCGCCGCGAGCAGCCCCCCCTTGCTGCCGCCGCCCGCGGCCGCTTGGACACCGGCCCGGATCGCCGCCGCGGCGATCTCCGCCATCGCGCTCAGAGCGACCCGCTTCAGATCCTCGAAGCCCAGCTTGCCCGTCCGCACCGCTCGGACCAGCGCGGTCTCGAGCACCCGCCCGGCCCGCTCCAGCCCGTCGGCCAGAGGTCCCTCCAGCTGACCCTTCATCTCCGCCACGTCCCGAGCGAACCCGCCGGTGTCGGCCCGAACGCTGACCAGCAGCCGCTCAATCTCCTCGTCCATTTCAATCCTCCCCGAGCTTGCTCGAGGAGGGGGACCAGGCGAAGCCTGGTGGAGGGGTAACCCGCCCCGAGCTAAGAATGATCAATCCGGGAACCGCTCCACCAGCCGCCTCATGTCGTCGCTGGAGACGCCGCCTTCTTGCGTCCCGATCATCGCCGCGAGCACCGCCCCCAGCTCCGCCGGAGTCGCCCGCCAGAATTCGTCCGGCCGCCATCCGAGCAGAGCTCCGGCGATTCCCGCCAGCCTCGCCGCCGACTCGCTAAACACGGCCTTGCAGGATCTGCGACAGCAGGACCTTGAGCGCCGGGGTCGCTCCCGCCAGCCCTCGCTCCACGATCGCCTCGCCGACGCGCTCACGGGTCAGCCCCTCCGGCCCACCCTCGGCGCAATGCCAGAACAGGGCCGCCATCTCGGCGACCCTGAGCCCGCCCGCCGCCGCCCGCTCGACCAGGGCGAAGAGCGGCCCCAGCTCCTCCTCGGCGGCGACCAGCGCCTCGAAGCTCGGCCGGAGCCGAAGCGCCTCGCCGCCGACCGCGAGGGCCGCCTCGCCCCGCGCGGGGTTGGCGGCGCCGCTCACGACGCCGCCACCGGCCCGGAGCTTTCGAGGCTCAGGGCGTAATTGCGCTCGCCATTATAGTCGCCCGAATAGTCGAGTCGGGTCACGAGGAATCGGCCGCTCAGCTTCTCGCCGCTTTCGAAGCTCAGCTGGTAATCGTCGATCTGCCCGGCCAGCGCGTTTGTCTTGATCCGGACTTCCGCCGCCGATCCCGTGAAGATCCCGCTCGCCGCCACCGAGACCGAGCGCACGCCCGCCCCGGATAACAGCTCGCGCCATCCACCCGAATCCTTGCTGGTGACGTTCACCGCCTCGCCGTTCACCGACATCTGAGTGGTCCGCATCCCCGCGACCGTCGCGAAGACCGGCGGCTGAGCGCCATTTCCGACTTTCAGCAAGAAAGCGCTTCCCTTTTCCGCAACCATGGATATTCTCCCTTCGGCTCAAACTGTTGCACTGGAATTCGGGATGATTTCACAAGTGCTCATCATGGCCCTGATGGCGTCCGCCCAGGGCAATCTCGCTTCGGCGCGCACAAGCTATTCCAAATGTCTCGGCGCATTCGCCCGCGCGCAGGTGAAGGAAGGCTTGGACGAGGCCGGCTTCCAGACGAAGCTCTCCACCGCCTGCAAGGCGGAGGAGGCCGCCTTCCGCGCAGCGTCGGTCGCCACCGACCTCTCGGCCAAGATCGCCAAGGCGACCGCCGAGAGGAACGCGACGGAGGAGATCGGCTACATCCACGAAAATGCCGTGGAGACCTTCAAGGCCAGCCTCCCCGAGACCAAGCCGAAATAAGAACCCGATAGTAGACCCCTCCAATCTGCTCGGGGGGGGAATGGACGCTCTCCTCACTCCGCCAGCATCCTCGCGCGGAAATCGCTGACCACAGCCCAGCCCGCCTTGCCGCCGCGCCCTTCCGCGACCGTCCGGCTTCGGACCAGCGCCATTGTCACCAGCCGCCATCCCTCGACCTCCAGCCCGGCCCCGACCACGGCCTCGGCTGCCTCCGCTAGGGCCTGAACGCGGTCGGGTCGCTCGCCCAGGTCGCGCACCGTCAATGCCAGCCTGACCTCGCGACCGCGGCCGCTCTTGTGGCCCCAGTCCGTTTCCGGCCCGGTCTCGACGACGGCGTGGGGGAAAGCGGCCTGAAGCGGCGGCCCCGGATAGACTCCGCCCAGCTCCAGCGCCTCGAGCGCCTCGAGCGCCGCCGAGCCCAGCGCCGCGCCGGCGCCGCTCACCGCGCCCTCCCCTGGACGAGCCAGCGCAGCGCCGGCTCGAGCGCGAACCGGCGCCTCAGGCCATGGCCCGAAAACGCCACCGCGCTCTCCTCCTCGGTCACCTTTATTCCGGCCGGCGCCTCCTCGCCGAGCGTCTCCGCAAGGTTGCCCAGACGGCGCCGGGCGGCGCCTTCCGCCAGCGCCGCGCCATTCAGCATCAGCTTCTCGAACATCTCGTCCCTCCCTCAGCGAAGCCGGATCCGGCGGTAGGGCCGCCACAAGGCCGTCACCGCCGCCGGCGGCGTCTCGTCCGAGCGGCCGCTCTCGGCGATCCGGCGGGTGTAGAAATGCGCCGCCAGTCGAGCGATGCCGTGGCGGATCGCGGCCGGCAGCTCGGCCCAGCCGGCGGCCGCCCCGGCCTGATAGCCGATCCGGATCCGCCTGGCCTCGCCGGGTGCGTTCAGCCGAACCCAGCCGTCGCCGTCGGAGTCGATATCGATTGCATAGCCGTCGCTCGCCATCGCCTCCGCGTCGCCGTCCGCCGTCAGCGCCTCGACCGGGCCGATCGACCGCACCGGCCTTCGCGACAGGCGCTGCCAGGCGCGGCTCGCCGGCAGCGTCTCGGTGAAGCCGCGCGCCAGCAGCGCCTGGCCGACGAAACCCTCGCAAAGCTCCGCCGCCGCCGCGACGAGGCTCGAGATCAACTCGTCCTCATCCTCGCGCTCGACCCGCAGAAATCCCTTCGCCGCCCCCGCCGCTTCCGGCGGCAGGACCAGCGCCTCGCCCTCGATCATGATTATTTCTCCTTATCCTCCCCATCGGGCCTTGCCCGATGGGGAGGGGGACCACCCGAAGGGTGATGGAGGGGTAAGCTAGGTCAAAGTACCACTTTGACCTAAGCCGCGAAGCGCAACAGCTTGATCGCCTCCGAATTGGCCACCTGTCCGCCGACTCTCCGGGTCGCGTAGAAGTGGACGAACGGCTTGTTGGTGTAGGGATCGCGAAGGATCTGGGTCTCCGTCCGCTCCGCGATCAGATAGCCCACCTTGAAGTTGCCGAACGCGATCGATAGGCTGTCCGCCGTCACGTCCGGCATGTCCTCCGCCTCGACGACCGGGTAGCCGAGCAGCGAGTCGGGCTGCCCCGCCACCAGCCCAGGCTGCCACAGGAAGGCGCCGTCCGAAGTCTTGAGCTTGCGGATGGTCGAGGCGGTCGCCGAGTTCATCACGAAGGCGGCCCCCTGGCGGCAAGGCGGCCGGAGCGCCTGGACGAGGTCGATCAGCTTGTCGGCGGCATTGGCCCCGAAGCCCCCCGCCGACCCGGTCGCCAGATATTGCAGGGTCCCGAACGGCCGCGACGAATCCCCCTGCGCGGAGGTCGGCCCCGCGAGGAAGCCCTTGGGCCGGTTGACCCCGTTGCCGCCGACGAATGCCGAGCCTTCGGCCCGGGCGAACTCGGTCGCGATCTCGTTGGCGAGCCAGGCCTCGACGTCGAAGGCGGCATCGTCGAGCATCGCTTGGCTGGCCGCGGGGTTGGCGTAGAGCTCGCCGAACGGCGGCGCCACCTCGATGAAAGTGGGGGTCGCCGTCTCCGGCCGGGCCGCCGTCTCGCTGACCCAGCCCGATGGGGTGCCCCCGGCGGTGACCAGCTTGCGGTAGCCCGAGCTCCCCACCTTGACGACGTTGGCGATCGCCCGGATCGGCGAGATTGAGGTCAGCAACCGCCCGATCTCGGTGTCGATCTCCTCCGGCACCGCATAGCCGCCGGCCGGGTCGGTCACCCCCGACAGCGCCTTCATCTCGATTCCGCTCTCCAGCCCCTTCCTCAGATAATTGTCGACGAAGGGCGAAGCCCGCCCCTTCGCCCCGCTCAGCGCCGGCCTCGCCGCCGCCACCGCCTGGGCGTCCATCCGGCTCTTGAGCTGGGCCATCTCCTCGCGGAGCTGAGCCACCTCGCCCTCCTCCCGCTCCAGCGCCTCGAACGACGCCTCCAGCGGATCCGCTTTCACTTCCAGCATAACCACTCTCCCTCATGTTGGACGCGCAGCGCGTCATTGCGCCCGACGCACCCGCGTCATTCCCGCGAAGGCGGGAATCCACTTCTTCCTTGTTTCGCTTGCCGCTATCCCCGCCCATGCAGCTCGACCGCGACGGCGCCCGGCTATTCCCCGCCGCCTTCGGCCCAGCCGAAACGGCGGCGCTCACCGCTCTGTTTTCGCTCCCGCGGCACCGACCCGGTGCCCGGCTCGGCGGAAGGCCTGGCCTCGCCGACCGGCTCGCACCCGCCGACGCCATCGCCGCGGGAATCCTCGGCCGCGCCGCCCGCGCCGTCGGCGCCAAGCTGTTCGACAAATCCGCGGCCCGCAACTGGGCGCTCGGCTGGCACCAGGACCGCACCATCCCGGTTCGCGAGCGACGCGACGTCCCCGGCTTCGGCCAGTGGACGGTCAAGGCCGGGATCGCCCATTGCGTCCCTCCGTTCGAGATCCTCGAGCGAAGCCTCACCCTCCGAATCCACCTCGACCCGGTCGGCGAAGCCAACGCCCCACTCCTGGTCGCGCCCGGCTCCCATCGCCTCGGCGCCGTCGCCCAGCCCGAAGTCGCCGCCGCCGTCGAGCGCTGCGGCACCTTCCCCTGCCTCGCCGAAGCGGGCGACGTCTGGGCCTGTGCGACCCCGATCCTTCACGCCTCGGACCGGGTCCGCGTCCCCGCCCGACGCCGGGTCCTCCAGCTCCTCTATTCTTCCGATACGCTGCCTGCCGGTCTGGCCTGGCTCGGCGTCTGATCCTCCACGGCGTGCACCCGGGCTTTGGGCTGCATCGGCAAGCTCACCAGGCTGACCTCGACCAGTTCGACATCCTCCAATGCGCGAGGCGCCGCTCCGCTCGCCTTCCGCACCCGGTAGCCGAAGCTCAGCCCGCCGACCGCACCCTCCTTCAGCAAAGCCGCCGCCTCGCGGCCCGCCGTCCCGCCCGAAAGCCGAGCGATCACGCGCAGCCCGCGTCTGTCCTCCCTCAGATATTCGATCCGCCCCACCGGCCGCGCGGGATCGTGCTGCCAGAGCAGCGGCACCGCCCCGGCGCCCCGCTTCAGGCTCCGCTCGAATGCGCCCGCCCGGACCACGTCGCCGCCCCGATCCGGCCGGTCGAAGATGGCGGCATAGCCCGCGAACCTCATCTTATCGCCTCCAGAAGCCCGAGCCTGACGCTCATCCCCAGCACCAGGAGGACGAGCAGGATCCGCACGATCCAGCTCACGACCGCCTGCCCGGCCGATTTCTTGGCGTCGCGCCAGGCCTGGAGGAGCTCGCGAAGCTCGTCCATGTCGCGCCTCGCCTTGGGCCCGGTCAGCCCGAGCGCCTCCAGCGCCCGCTGTGCCCCCACCTCGCTCGCCTCCTCGATCAGCGCCCGCACGGTGACCAGCCCGGCCCCCTGCCCCTCCGCCTGAGCGACGAGGAGCGCGAGCATGGCATTGCTCTGTTCGCCCATGATCCGCCTCCCTTCTTGATCCTCCCCGCGATTTCGCGGGGAGGGGGACCAGGCGAAGCCTGGTGGAAGGGTTCTTTCGGCGCCCGAGAACCCCACCACCGCGCTCCACGCGGTCCCCCTCCCGCGGAAATCCGAGGGATGAATCTCTCCCGTCAGAATCCCAGCATTCCCCGTTTCTCCTCGCGGCTCAGGAAATCCGCCGCCGTCACCTGAGCCCACAGCCGCTCCCGGTCCTCGGCCAAAGCCGTGACCTGGTCGACGTCGAGCGCCAGCTTCAGCCCCGGCCACCACGCGCCCAGGGCCCCCGCCAGAGCCCCGAGCAACCGGTCGGCGAGCGGAAGGACGGTCAGCCGCCAGAGCGCCCGGTTCGCCTCGCGGTAATTGGCGTAGGTCGAATCTCCGGGGAGCCCGATCAGCATCGGCGGCACCCCGAAGGCCAAAGCGATCTCCCGGGCAGCCGCCGCCTTCATTCCGGCGAAGTCCATGTCGGCGGGCGTAAGGCTCATCGCCTGCCATCTCAGCCCGCCCTCGAGCAGCAGCGGCCGCCCGGCATTGGCGCTGCCCGAGAAATGAAGCTCCAGCTCGTCGCGAAGCCTCTCATATTGCTCGGGCGCGAGCGAGCCGTCGCCGCCGTCGACGCTGAGCGCCCCCGAAGGCCTGGCCATGTTGTCGAGCAGGGCCTTGTTCCACCGGGTCGCCATATTGTGGATCGCCACCGCCCCGGCCGCGGCGCCGAGGCAGCCGAGCCCATAATGATCGTCGAGCGGATGCATCGCCTTGACGTGGACGACGCCGGGCCGACCCAGCGGGTCGCGCGCCGGAAGCCGGGCCTTCACCTCCCCGGCGCGATAGACATAGGCCGTCGGCCACCCGCCCGAATCCGCCTCGACGGTGACCCGCTCCGGCCTCAGCGCGAACAGCTCGGCCGGCGCCGCGTCGGCGTCGAGCAGGATCTGGAGGAAGGCGTTGCCGTGGAGAAGCAGCTGCGCCGCCGCGCAGTCCAGCAGCGCCGGGGAGACCAGCCTCAGCGCCCTCGCCGAAGCCTCCGGCCCGGAGTCCCCGTCTGCCGCATAGACCGGCGCCCAGGCAACGCTCTCCGCCACCAGCCGGACCGCCCGCTGGGCGATGGGATTGCCCAGATAGGCGTCGCGCACCTGGGCCTCGTAATTGCGGGGCCATTCCCCGATCGCCACCGCGCCCGAATAGCCGCGATGAAGCAATGGCCGCGGCGCCGCCGCAGCCTTCCGTCCGAACCACGATTTCATGACATCCTCCCCGCAGGAACTCCCTCCCCTGGAAGCGAGGGCTGGGTGCGTAGGCGAGCACAGCGAGCTTCGCTGCCTCGGAGTTTCGGCCGCCTTCCGCGGACCCACGACCTGACCCCTCCGTTCCCGCGAGGGAGTTCTCCGATTTTCGGAACCGCGCCGCGGCGGGCAAAGAAAAAGCCGCCGCGGTTTGGCCCGCGCCGGCTGCTCGATCTTCCTCAGCTACAATTCTGCAGCGTGACTAAAAGATACCCGAGCAGCGTGACGCTGTCAACGACATTGTACCGCTCCGGTGAATTCCTATTTTTTTCACGCTCCAGCCCGCTTAAAACCGCCATTCCTCGTGCAGTCTAATAGGACTCGGAATTCCTATTTTCCGCGCCCTTTTCCGCAAAAACTTTATTTTCGGAGGCCGTTTTCGGGCCCGATTCGGCCCTGCCCCGCTCAGTTGCCGCGAATCACCATGTGCATTCAGATCCAGCTGGCCGACAGCTCGCAGAGCGTTCGTACGGCATAGGGTGACACTCCGACGAACGAAGTGGCAGATACCGGATACGGAATGGGAAGCGAAGGTGAAGGGCTTGCTTAAGGGCGAGCTGAAGCGCCGGGAGGTGTCCTATAATCAGTCGCGAAGCTGGCAGCGATAGGGCTACAGAGACGGAGCCGAATATCCGCAGCAAGCTCGCGCGGGGGAGTTTACGGCTGTATTATGGTGCAGTGCTTGGAGGCAAGAGGCGCTGTTGCTCTTCGGCTCGAGCCTTAGCAGCGGCCCTAAACTCTGCAATCTCAGGGTCGGGCACAACAGGCTGTGCATACCTCAGCTCCACAGCGATCTTAACGCGCGGTGTCCTTCTCCCAAGCTATTTTGGCTCTTGCGGCGTGGTCCCCGAGAAGGCGGGCGAGGTCGCGCCCCAGCCGTTCTATATCGTCCGCCAAAGCCTCGCGGTCGATAGGTGTCATGCTTGGCTGCACGGCCGACCTGAGCCTCACGACAGCGCCCGCGCCCCAGTACGCTAGTGCGGACAGCGCCGCCAAAGTCATCAGAAACACCAGAGCCAACGCCCACCCCGGCAACGTGCCGGAGAGATATGCCCAAATCGTCATGGCAATCGCCCCGACGACCTGAACCCCCAAATGAGCCAAGGCCATAGGCCCCATTGCTCGTTTGCTACATAATGCCGCGCTTTCCCCCGGGAGAAAAGTACCGCCTCGCTTCATCGCCTGATCCGAGGCATGCCGACCCGCCGGCCTTCAGGGGGCGATTCGCGCACTTGCGCCGATTGCATTAGCAACCTTGCCATGGTCATGATCTACGAGCGCGAAGTCGCCGGCCCCGCCACGCATGCGCTCGTCATCGGGGTCAGCGGCTACCCCCCGGTCCCGGACCTGCCTCCCCATTCCGCCTCGAGGTCGGCGGCCATGTTCGCGACCTGGATGCGCCTGGGGTACCGCAACGCCTTCGCGCCCCTGGCCAGCCTGGACTGGGTTTTCTTCGACACATTCCAGATCGAGCGTGCGCAGCAGCTTACCGCTCGCGGGCTTCAGTTCGTGCCGCCGCTGACCTTCGAGGTTGTCAAGGCCGCGATCGAAGCCTGGCACCGGCGCCTGCGCCGTCAGCCGATGGCCACCGGGATCTTCTACTTCGCAGGCCACGCCGTGGAGTTCCGGGGAGATACGGCCCTGCTCCTCAAGGACTTCCAGGCGCCGGACCATGGCAGCGCCATCGGCCTCGGGTCGCTCATCGATACGATGAGCGGTCTGGACGCCAACCTGCTCTTCATCGCCGACGCCGGCCGCCAGGAATATTCCGGTGCGCTGACCCTTTGGCCGCCCCAGCCGGATCTCGTCGAGGCCGAGGCGAGGACCGCCGTCATCTACGCCGCCCCTCCCGACGAGGCCGCGCATTTCGACGAAAACGGAACCAGCCTGTTCGCCACGGCCTTGATGGCGAGCCTCGAAGCCCTTTCCGAAGGCCCGCCTCGAAGGGCGGGGATCGAGGGGCTGCTCGACGAGATCAACCGGCGGCTGCCCGTGGCGGCGGAGCGCCGCGGGGTTCGGCAATTCGCCGCCGCCGAAATCGGAGCTGACTTCCCGATCCTCGAGACTTGGGCGGAAGGCGGCGAGACGAAGACCGATTGGGAAGCTGTCGCACTCGGCCCTGCCATGCCGCCGCCGATCGCGGTGGGCAACGACATGGGGACCGGCGTCGAGGCACCGCCCCAATTCGCCCCACGGCCCGCCGACGCCGGAGACGGACCGGCCTTGGCTGGAGGCGAAATGCCGATCCTCGACGGGGAGACCATCGAAGGCGCCCCCCTTCCGGCGCCGCGAGTCGTCTCTCGCGAGAGCGAGGCCAATACCGACTTCGTCCCCGACGATGCCGAGACCGAGCGCGACGAGCTCGGCCGGTCCGTGCTTGCGATAGGGCTCGCCCGCAGGCTGCATCGAATCTGGCGCAGCTCCAACGAGGCTACGGGACCGGCCGCGCGCGACGACGAGCGCGCCGCCTTCGTCGTCCACCTCGACGCGCCCTGGGGCGGCGGCAAGACCACTTTCGCCAATTTCATCGCCCGGGTCCTCAATCCCCTGAGCGGAGGCCGTGCGGCGGATTTCTTGCGCGACCGCTATGGCGAGGCCGATCTGGGCGGCCTCTTCCTCCGGGATCCCCCCGTCGACGAGGCGGCGGCGCGTGAGCTGGCCGAGCTGCCGCCGCAGTCTCGCCGCCCCTGGATCGTCGTACCCTTCAACGCCTGGCAGGCCGAGCATTGCGCTCCGCCCTGGTGGGTCTTCTACGAATCCATCCGCAAACAATGCTTTCGAGCCATTCGCCGCGAGGGCGATCTGGCCTGGCGGCCGCGGGCCCCATCGCCCGCCAACAGCTGGAGCTCTCGCCTGGCGCGGCTCGGCGACAGGCTGATGGCAGGGGCGCGGGGTCTCGACCGGTGGCCGGTGCTGGTCGCGCGCGAATATGCGTGGCGCGCCCGCAATCCCAAGATCCTGTCGCTGTTCGCAACGGCGGCCTTCGGCGGCCTCATGCTGCTCTTGCTCTACCGGCTGGGCGCCTGGGGCGCCGTCGAGACGAGGGGCGCGACGACGGCCGGATTCGTCCTGACGAGCGGCCTGGGCCTGTTCGCCGCCGGCCTCACCGGAGTGAGCGGCCTGTGGGCCTTGGCCGCGCTATTCACGGAATCGGTGGTGCCGGGCACCAACAACCCAGCCGAGCGCCTCAGCCTGGGCACGGGCGACCCGTTCGAGCGGTTCCGCAGGCATTTCCATCGGACGATGGCCGACCTGCGCCGCCCGGTCATGGTCGTCATCGACGATCTCGACCGATGCACGCCCGATTTCGTCGTCGGCCTCGTCCGAGGCATCCAGACCCTGCTTCGGAGCCCGCGAGTCGTCTTCGTCATCCTCGGCGACCGCGACTGGATCGAGCGCGCCTTCGAGGCGCATCACAAGGCGATGGCGACGGTCGACGTCGGCCCGGAGCAGACGTTCGGCGCCCGCTTCGTCGAGAAGGCGATCCAGATGTCCTTCATCCTGCCCGCGATGAGCGACGAGAGCCGGCTGGCCTATGTCCGGCGGGTGCTTCTCGGCTCCGCTCCCGGCCCGGCCCGCGAGGGCGCTGCCCGAATCGACGCGGGCACGGCTGAAGCCGTTCGCGAGGTCGTGAACCGTGAAACGGACGCGCCCGGTTCCGACCCGTTCGACACGCAAAGGATCGTCAGCCGGGCGCTCGAAGAGGTGGGATCCCGCCCGGCGGCCTCGGTCGCCGACAACGCCGCTCTCCAGCTCCATGTCGAGCAGCTGGTCGGCGAGACCCTCGCGATCAACGCGGCCGGCAGCGAGCGCGTCGAGCAGGCGGTGGCCCACCAGCTCGAGGCGCTCGCCGCGCACTTCCCCGCCAACCCCCGCCAGATCAAGCGGATCGTCAACGCCATCACCATCTATTACGCCGTCGCCCTGCAGCGGCCCGGCCTCGATCCGGACGAGGCGTTCCGGACCCAGCTCGCCTTGTGGGTGATCGTCATGACCGAATGGCCCGAGACCTGGCGGCTGCTCGCTTCCTTTCCCTCGCTGGTCCCGATCCTCCAGTCCGGCGATCCGCTCGCTGCGGTGGAGGCGGAGGGCGCCGATCTCCCCGGCTCTCGCGAGGCCACGGCCAGGGTGGTCCGGCGGACCCTCGCGGATTCCGATCTGATGGCGCTCATCAGGGGCCGCGGATCGGCCCCGCTCGACCCCGCCCTCGTCCCTCTCCTGGCCCAGCTCACCCCGCTGCACAGCCGCCGGCGCAAGCTCGAGGAGGGCGAGGTGGCGGCGAGCGGAGACGGCGAGCGGGCAGGGCCTTAGGGTCATCCGCCCAGCCCGGTATTTCTACGAGCTGAGCGGCACGCATCCTTCCGGGCCGCCGGTGCGTTTGGAGGGGCAAGATGATGAAAAAGCTCGCCTTCTGCCTCCCCGTCCTCGCCCTCGCCGCCTGCGCGGAGGAGCCCGAGGCCGTGGCGCGCGCCGACCCCGCCCTGATCGAGCGGATCGCGATCGCCAACACCGCCGCCGCCGCCGAGACTCCCGAGAAGCTCGAGAAAGCCGACAGGCTGGTCGCCGCCGTCGCCCATGTCGAGCCCGACCGGGTCGCCGGCGCCGCCGAGAAGCTCCTGGCCCGCTAGCCCCGAGACCTCAGAAGGGCCGCTCGCCGATGACGTTGCCGGCGGTCCGGTATCTGCATACCAGGACCTCCTCCTCGTCCCCCTCGGCGAGCGCGCAGCCGACCCGGTCGCTCTCCCGCCACATCAGCTGGGTGTAATGGCCGACGTCGGCATAGTCGCCGGTCCGGCTGTTGTCGGGGAAGCGCCCTGGGCGGAAATGCTTCTTCTCCTCGATCCAGCCCCCGACCATCTCCTCCGGCGCATAGGCGCCGCGGGTGCCGGCCCACAGATTCTCGCCCTGCGGGTCCTCGCCGTCGGTGTCGGGATCGTGCTCGAACTCCCCGCTCGCGGCGAGGGTATCGCCCCACTCGGCCGCCTCCGCGGCGAGCGCCGGATCCCAGGCGAGCGGAGCGATCCCAGCCGAGCTCCGCTCGCGATTGTGCGCCGCCAATAGCCGATCGTCGAGGCTGGTCACCCGCCCCGTCGCTCCGGCCAGCAGCGGCGAGGCAAGGGCGAGCGCCGCCGCCGCCGCGAGCCGCGCCCTCCTTGCAAAACGGGTTCCGATCCGAGCCATGATGCCGGGAGAATGACGGATCCGGATTAGCGCCGCTTTGCCGATCGAGGTTTACACCGGATTCACCAGCCGCGCCCGCCCATTGCATCCCGGCCGTGGGCGCTCCAGTCTTTCCCCCGGAATGGGAGGGCACGAAATGACGAGTTCGAGGCTGAAGGCTGCCGGTCTCCTCCTGCTGCTGCTCCTCGCCTTCGCCGCCCCGGCCTCCGCCCGGGCGGCCCCGGCCGACCCCGCTATCCGGGCTCTGATCTCGAGCTGGTACGAAGCGCTGGCGAAGAAGGAGGAGGGCCGGGTCTGGGCCCTCACCGCCCCCGGCTTCATCGACGCCAGCCCTCACCACCGCTACGCGAAGACCCGTTCACGGAGGGCCGGGCCGCGCCTCTACACCTCGCTCGCCGCCGAAGCCCTCCGTTTCGCCTGGGAGATAGATTCGGTCCGCGCCGATTCGTCCTTCGCCAAGGTGCAGGTCTGGGAGCGCGGCTATTTCTATGCTTCCGCCGCGCAGCAAACCTACGAGCGCGCCGCCGCCACCACCTTCGTCCTTGAGCGCGGCAAGGAAGACGGCCGCTGGCGGATCCTCGCCCACCAGTCGAGCTTCCAGGGCATCCCGCCCAACAAGATCACCAAGCCTATGCCCGACCTCCGCGCCCTCTACTACGCCACCGAGGGCAAGAACCGAGACCCCGCCGCCGACGCTCGAGCCGTCCCGAAATTCTGAGCGAGCGCCGGGATTCGCCGCCTCTTTGTGCCTTCCCTTTAATCCTGAAGGGCGCGGAGTCGGGAACAAGGCGAGGGCGGCGACCTAATACGGCCTTCACTCGGCAGCCGTCGTCACCGGGCTTGTCCATTCACGCGACCCGCATCAGCTGGCTCGGGAAGGGCTGGGCCAGCGAGCAGGCATCCGCCGATTCGCCGTCCAGCCAGCGGTCGTAATCCTCCCTCTGCAGGATGACCGGCATCGCCTTGGGGTGGAGCGTGGCGACCAGGGGATTGGGCTCGCAGGTGAGGAAGGCGAAGCGCTTCGCCCCCTCGCTCATCCGCCAAATTCCGGCGAAGGCGCAGCATTCCTCACCTCCGATCGTGAACCACCAATTGGCCGGGCACCCAGTCTCCGGGTCCTTGCCCGGGCGGGGCTCGGCGAATGAGGTGAAGGGGACGAGGCAGCGCTGCGCCGGATCGGCGATAGTCGATCGCCAGAACGGGCTGTCGAGGTTGCGCACGTTGGTGATCGCCTTCTTGATCGGCTTGCCGCTCTTGCCCTTCATCGTCCTCACGATTCCCCAGGCCATGCAGTCGAGCCGCCGCTCCCCCGCCTCCTTCCTCACCACCAGGGTCTCGTATTTGGGATAGATGTCGCTGCGCCCCTCGAAGGGCAGCCCAGGCGGACGGGCCTCGAACAGCCGGCCCAGATCCTCGGTCGAGCGAAGTCGGAAGAGATTGCACATCGGCCGAGCCTAACTTTCGCCGCACGCAAGGGGAAGCGGCGGTTGAGCCAGGGCCGTCATTGCAAGGAGCGAAGCGAGGCGGCAATCCAGGGGCCTCCGAGGCCGCGCTCTACACGACGTCGCTTCGCCCCTCGATCTGAAGCGCGTCGCTTTCCTCCTCCTCGAGCTCGCCGCCGCGGCCGGCCAGGGCCGCCCTCAGCTGCACGGGATCGACGGCCTTCTCCCAGCGGGCGACGACGATGGTCGCCACGGCATTGCCGATGAAGTTCGTCAGCGACCGGCATTCGCTCATGAACCGGTCGACCCCAAGGATCAGCGCCATCCCCGCCACCGGCACCGTCGGAAGCACCGACAGGGTCGCGGCCAGGACGATGAAGCCCGATCCGGTCACGCCCGCTGCTCCCTTCGAGCTCAGGATCGCCACCGCCATCAGCAGCATCTGGTCGCCGAAGCTCAGCGGCGTGTTGGTGGCCTGGGCGATGAAAAGCGCCGCAAGCGACATGTAGATGTTGGTGCCGTCGAGGTTGAAGCTGTAGCCGGTTGGGACGACGAGCCCGACGATCGGCTTCGGGCAGCCCGCCCGCTCGAGCTTCTCCATCAGCAGCGGCATCGCGCTTTCCGAGCTCGAGGTGCCGAGCACCAGCAGAAGCTCGTCCTTGAGATAGCGGATAAGCGCGAAGATCGAGAAGCCCGCCGCCTTGGCGACCAGCCCGAGCACGACCAGGACGAACAGCAGGGAGGTCGCGTAGAAGGTGGCGATCAGGGCCGCCAGATTGGCCAGGGTCCCTATCCCGTAGGCGCCGATCGTATAGGCCATCGCCCCGAACGCCCCGATCGGCGCGGCGTACATCAGGATGTGGACGATCCGGAACATGATCGCGGTCAGCACCCGCATCGCGCCCAGCACCCGCTCCCCGCGCTCCCCGAGCAGCGCCAGGGCGACCCCGAACAGGATCGAGACGAACAGCACCTGGAGGATCTGCCCCGAGGTGAAGGCGCTGAAGAAGGTGTCCGGAATGATGTTGAGCAGGAACCCGGTGATGGTCTGCTCGTGCGCCTTGTCGACATAGGTGGCGACCGCGCCCTGGTCGAGCGCGGCTGGATCAACGTTGAGCCCCGCCCCGGGCCTCACGACGTTGGCGACGACGAGGCCCACCGCCAGCGCCAGGGTCGAGAAGGTGAGGAAATAGGCCATCGCCTTGGCCCCCACCCGGCCGAAGGCCTTGAGGTCGGACATCCCAGCGATTCCGGTCGTCACGGTCAGGAAGATGACCGGAGTGATGATCATCTTGACCAGCTTGATGAACGCGTCGCCGAGCGGCTTCAGCGACTCTCCGACGGCCGGGAAGATCCAGCCCACCAGCACGCCGAGCGCGATCCCCACCAGCACCTGGAAGTAGAGGCTCCGCCACAACCGCCTTTTGCGCATCCTTGTCCTCCAGCGGCTCCGGCCGGAACACAGGCTAGAGCGAAACTCTCCCGTTCGCCATGCGCTAGGGGCGGCAAGGAGACGACGGATGAGCGAGACTTTCTCGAAAGGCGACAAGGTCAAGTGGAAGAGCCACGGCGGCGAGGCGCACGGCAAGGTCGTGCGCAAGCAGACCGCGCCGACGCGGATCAAGGGCCACAAGGTCGCCGCATGCCCCGAAAACCCGCAGTTCATCGTCGAGACCGACGAAGGCAAGCGCGCCGCCCACAAGGCGGAGGCGCTGAGCAAGGATTAGAAGGGCGATGCCTCAGTCGCGGCCCAGGGTCCGCCAGCCCTCGCCGGGGCGCTGATCCGCCGGCACGTGCTTCGCCACCAGGGCGTGGAACAGGGCGGATATGGCCCCGCCGCCCTTGCCGTAATGGTTGAGGTCCCGACGGACCTCCCAGCCCGTTCGCCTGAGCCGAAGCTCGATCATGGTCCCATCCAGGACGATCCCCTCCGAGTCGCGGGCGGGATCGTCATGCGAGAAAGCGTCGGCCCTCGGGATGCCGAGCCGTTCCGCGGCCTGCATCAGCGTCCGATAGTCCTGCGCCGGCAAAGGCGCCTCCCACCGGGACTCCACGTCATAGTCGTTGCAGGCCTTCCGCCGGAGCAGCCGGACGATCTCAAGGGTCACCAAATCGCCTCGGCCGCGATGGGCCCGGACCACCCATGCCCGCCCGGGGCTCTGCCAGGCCGTCGCCGAAAAGGCGACGCTGCTCCTTGACAGGGGAAGCGGCGGCATCCAGTCCAGCGCCGCCGGCATCGGCCGCGGGCTGCACGCCGTCTCGACCTGCTCCGCCCGCGCGGGCGTTGCGAGAGCCAGAACGAAAACGGCCAGTGCGACGGGTCTCATCGTCCGAATCCTTGCAGAGGTTCGGACCAAGTCTAGGCCTCCGCCGCGCCGGGGCATAGGGCGGCCCGTTCGCCTCAGGCACAAAAAAGGCCCCGCATCGCTGCGGGGCCTCTCGATTCGCGACGCCCTGTGCCGCGCCGGGAAGCGGCTTATTGAGCGTTCTCGGCCGGCACCTTCATGTCCACGTCGGGCACCTGAACGGTCTTGTTCTCGGTGCCGACGGTCACTTCGGGCGTGGTGACGTTGAACTCGGGGAGCTGGCCTCCGGTCGCGTTGACGTCGACGTCGGGGAGCTGGGCATTCTTGGTCTGGTCGACGTCGCATGCGGCGAGGGCGGCCAGGCAGGTCGCCCCGGCGAGCGCGGTGATGATCTTCTTCATATTACCTCCTGTTTCCTCCGCCAACGACAAGACGCCCCGGAAAAACCCGAGGCGCCCGCCGGCAGAGGGAGCCTGCCAATGCCGCTGCGTGACGCGACCCGTTCCTAACCTGTGGCAATAAAATAGGTTCCGTTCCTCGACGGCGACCATGAGCGATCGATGCACCCCGTCGCCTTGATCGACCCCCGGGCGACGGGCGGCCTCGCCACGCAGCTTTGCATCGGCAGACGCACCAGCCAGACGGCCAGCGCCACGTCCAGCACCGCCGCCCCCGCCAGCGCCGCCGCCAGCCTCAGCTCCCCTCCGTCACGGCAGCTCAGGCAGCGAAAGCCCGCCGCCAGGAGCAGAGCCGGAAAGGCCAGGATGGCGACCCCAAGGGCGTAGGCCTGCCAGGGCTGGGCCAGCCGTTCGGACAAGGCTCCGGCGACGATCGCCACGGCATAAAAGCCCGTCAGCAGCCCCGCTCCCGCCAGGGCCAGCCCGAGCAGCACCAGCCCCGCCCGCGCGGCCCGGCCGAATGGATATTCCTCTTCCATGCACCCAGCCCCCCGCCTTCACCCAGCATCGCCCCCGCGGCCCTACGAAACGGTGAACATGGATTCGCGGGCGGTCCGGCCCTCGCCTCGTCACTTTTATGTCAACCGCTTGCTGCGCCTGCCCCGGCCGTCACTCCGGCACGCAGACCCGCGGCCCAGTCCCGGAAGTGCCGGGCGGGAGCGGCTCGCTCACCCACCGGCAGCGGCGGAAGACGCCCTCATGCCCCCCGGACGCCAGGCGCATCCTGCCGTCCTCCTCAAGCTCAGGCGCCGCGCCGCCTCCGAGCGCGAGCGCCCAATAGGCCTCGCGCACGGGATCGCCCTCGGGGCAGCCGACGGCGGTGGAGACGATCATCCGGGGGCCGCCCGGCACCTCCGGCGCGTCGAACCCCCAGTCGTTGCAGCCATCCCGGCCGCCCCTCACCCGGCCGCCCTCGACGGAGATCCGGTAGGCGCGCTCCGGCACCGCCCGGCCGTCGATCGCCACCGCCGCCCAGCCCCCGTCCACCGACGGTGCGGTCAGCCGCTGCACCACCCGCCCGTCATGCCCCGCCTGCACGAGCACGATCGCCGCCAGCAGCCCGCCCAGCCCGAGACCCGCCTGCCACTGCCGCCGCCGATAGCCGGCCTCGCCCAGCCGCGACCCCGCCGCGACGGCCCAGCAGGCCGCGACCAGGCCCGCGGCGCCGATCGCGAGGAGGACGAAGGTGAGGCTCATAGGCCGTCAACGCGGCCGGCGCGCGGGTTCGGGGAACTTCACCTCCCTCCGCTCGCTGGCCCGGTGCCGCCCCGTGGGTCCGACGACCACGCATGCGGTCCCGGCCTCCCCCGGGGCGGCTCTCAGGAGAATCAGCATGTCCGACCTCATCGATCCCCGCCCTTCGGCCGACCGGCAAAGCGCCGGTGCCACCGTCCCCGCTTATGGCGCCTGGGCCGCCGACCGGCCGCTCGAGCCGGTCGCCATCCACCGGCGCGAGCCGGGGGCCGCCGACGTCGAGATCGAGATCGCCTATTGCGGGGTGTGTCATTCGGACCTGCACACGGTCCGCTCCGAATGGGCCGGCACCCTCTACCCCTGCGTGCCGGGCCACGAAATCGTCGGCCATGTCCGCCGCGCCGGGCGCGAAGTGACGAGATTCGCGGCCGGCGACCGGGTCGGGGTCGGCTGCCTGGTCGGGAGCTGCGGCCATTGCCGTTCCTGCGGCGAGGGCCTCGAGCAATATTGCGAGAACGGCATGGTCGGAACCTATAACGGCCCGACCGCGGATCCCCCCGGCCACACCTTGGGCGGCTATTCGCGGTCGATCGTCGTCGACCAGGATTTCGTCCTCAGGATCCGCCATCCCGAGGATCAGCTCGCCGCGGTGGCACCTTTGCTCTGTGCCGGGATCACCACCTGGTCGCCGCTTCGCCACTGGCAGGCCGGCCCCGGCAAGACGGTCGGGATCGTCGGCATCGGCGGCCTCGGCCATATGGGCGTCAAGCTCGCCAGTGCCCTTGGCGCCCGGACCATCGCCTTCACCACCTCGCAGAGCAAGCGCGAGGACGCCCTGAGGCTCGGTGCCCATGAGGTGATCGTCTCGCGCGACGCGGCGGAGATGGCGGCCCAATCCGGCCGCTTCGACCTCATCCTCGACACGGTCGCGGCGAGCCACGACCTCGACGCCTACACGAAGCTCCTGAAGCGCGACGGCACCTTGTGCTTGGTCGGAGTCCCGGAGCACGCCCACCCCTCGCCCGACATCTCGGCCCTCGTCTTCAGGCGCCGGTCCATCGCCGGCTCAATGATCGGCGGGATCGCGGAGACCCAGGAGATGCTCGATTTCTGCGCCGAGCATGGGATCGTCTCCGACATCGAGATGATCGAGGCCCGGCAGATCGACGAGGCCTATGAGCGGATGCTCCGAAGCGACGTCAAATATCGCTTCGTCATCGACAACAGGACGCTCGGCTAGGCGGCTTCCCCCGCCGCGCGCCGACCGGTTGAGCGGCTCGCCGCCGGCCGCTGAAGGCCGACGGCTGCCCCAAATCCGACGTTCACCTACTCTCACCAACGGAGCGGCGGGGGAGCCTAGCCCGCGATCGCCCGGATCGACTTTCGGGTCAGCCGCCGCCGAAGCTCCTCGAGGCTGATCCGCTCGGCGGCGCCTTCCTTGTCCGCGGCCGAGACGACGGCGGCGAGGTGGCGCAAATTTTGGTTGATGAGGTCGAGCGCCTGGAGGGTCGCGCCGTGGCGGTGGAGGAAGGCGGGATCGCTGACTAGGGCGTCGCCGACCTGCTCGATGTGGCGGGCGGCGAGCTCGACCTCCTCGGCGACCCTGAGGTCGATCTCCCGCCCCGAGCGGGCGGGGCGATCCGGTGGCGGGCGGAACAGCCCAGGGCGCGAGCCCGTCCCTTCCGCCCGGATCGCGGCCTGGAGGGCATCGACCCGCGCCTGGTGCGGAGGGGCGACTAGGCGGCGGACCGCGGCTTCGGCTTCAGGGGGCATGCTCGTTCTCCTGCCTCCCGCCCAACGCCAAACGTTTGGGATGGTTCAGTTATTAACCATCTTCATGCGCGGGGGGCGGTTGCCCCGGACTCTCGCGCCGGGAGTCGGGCCGATGTGACAGGCTCATCCGGCTGCTGTAGGCTGGTGGGGGCGATGGCAGCGGGATCGCCTGCCCGGCAGCTCTCCCTTCCCGGAAAGGACGTGTCCTTATGCCCAACAAGTGGCGCCAGAGCGATTTGCGGACGAAGACCCCGGTGGCTCGTCCGGGCCCCGGGATGATCGCCGCCGTTTCCCGGATGGACAATACGATGGACCTATTCTGGGTCGGCCCGGACGGATCCGTGAACAACGCCAGATGGTACGACATGGGCGATCGCCAATGGGAGTCCGGCGAGCTCCTTCCGCCGGGAAGCGCCTCGGTCACCGGCGGAATCGCGGCGATATCGAGGGACCGGAACGCGATTGAAATCTTCTGGATCGGTCCCGACGGCGCCGTCCGGCAGGGCCGCTGGAGCGACGACAGGGAGCAGCCGGGGGGCCTGTGGGACTTCTCCGCTTTCGCACCCCCGGGCTCGGCCAGCGCCACCTCGGGTATCGCGGCCGTGAGCCGGCGGCCGGACACGAAGGAGGTGTTCTGGGTCGCTCCGGATTCGAGCCTCCGCAACGCCTTCTTGTATGACTCCACCAGAGAGTGGAAGTTCGGAAGACTGGCCGGCAACGCGGCGCTCGATTCGCACGTAACGGCGGTTTCGCGCAATGCCGACAATCTCGATGTCGTCTACTCCGAAGCCGTCATATTCGATGAGGTTTTTAAGTGGATTCCGATCGTTGTACCCAACCCCAACTATTTTCCTACTTTTGATGAAAACGGGATGCTGATTCAAGACCCCTTGAATCCCGAGTACCTGGAAACCGGAGAATTTTACGGTGAAACCAAGAAGGTGTCTCGCTATCATCTGGTCATCTGCCGATGGTCGGACGACAGCAAGACTTCCGGACTGAAAGGCGTCTGGCGAACCGAACCTCTCTATTATACCAAGACGCTCTCCGCGGCCGCCGCGGTGTGCCGCAACCCGGACACGATCGAAATATTCTACGTCGAGCATGGCGGCGCCCTTCACCATTCCTTCTGGTATGAGGGAGGGGCCCGCTGGCAGCATTCGGCGCTGACCCCGCCTCTCGAAGCCTCGCCTTTCGGCGGGGTGACGGCAACGGCGCGCAAGTCGGGAACCATCGAGGTGATGTGGATCAGCCTGCGGGGCGAAGTGAACAATATCTACTGGTATGACGGCCACCCTTGGAAAACCTATCACCAGACCGACCCGGACGCCGCCTCGAACGAGGGGGACATCGCGCTCATCTCCAGGATTCCCGAGTCGCTCGAGGCGTTTTGGGTGGGTTCGTCGGGAAAGCTGACCAACGGGTACTGGTACGAATAGGTTCGACCCCGCGACCTCGGGTGAAGGTACAGTCGGCGGCCCATTCCTAAGACGATGTTAACCCTTTGCGGCCAGACAGTCGGGCGTAACTCGGACGTGTGGCGAAAAGGCAGTGGGATGAGCTCGGAATTCACCCAGGTGATGGTGGCGGATCGCATCGGGCTGTTCGACTCCGACGGCGGGCTCGAGGCCGCCTGCCGCGAGCTCGCCGCCTTGCTCGCCAACGATTCGGTCCGGGTCGCCCGCCGCTTCTGGACCCATATGGGCCACGCCCCCGACGTCGCCGCCCCGCTGGGCGAGGCCGAGATGGACGAGATGGTCCGCAAGATCCTCCCCTACATGGCCGCCAAATATACCGACGTCCGAGCCCAGGCCTGGAGCGACATGGTCGGCGGCTATGTGCTCGAGGCGCAATCGTCCAACGTCTCGCTGACCACCCTCATCGCCTCGATCAGCGCGGCCGCCGAGGAAGCGCATCTCATCCTCGTTGAAAAATTGAGTGGCGATCCCGAGCGGCTCGGCCGGCTCGCCCGCTGCCTGACCCAGTCGACTTTGCTCGAGGCCGACATGTTCGCGGCCCATTTCGGGCTTCTTCGCGACCGCGCCGAGCGCGAGAGCCGCCGCGCCCACGGCAAGGGCTTCACCGACGACGTCGTCAGCGCCGTAGAGCGCACCGCCTCCGACAGCCGGATGCTCCGGGCCCAGGCCTCGGAGGCCTCGGCCTCGGCTCGGGGAATGCTCGGCAAGACCTCGGAAGTCGCCGCCGCCGCCGAGCAGTCGGCGCTCGCGATGCGGGATGCCGCCGAGACCGCGGCCGGCCTGATCCGCGCCATCGAGGACGCCCGCCGCGAGGTCGAGCTGGCCGGCGAGGTCGCCACCCGCGCCGGCGGCCAGGCCGCGGACGCGGCCCGGGTCAGCCAGGCGCTGTCGGGCCACGTCCAGGCGATCGAATCGATCCTCGGGCTGATCCGCGACATCGCCGGCCAGACCAACCTCCTCGCCTTGAACGCCACGATCGAGGCGGCGAGGGCCGGCGACGCCGGCCGGGGCTTCGCGGTGGTGGCCCAGGAAGTGAAGTCGCTGGCCGCGCAGACGGCGCGCGCCACCGACGACATCACCGGCAAGATCACGGCCATCCAGCAGGCCACCCGCCAGACGGTCGAGGCCAACGGCTCCATCCAGAAGACGGTCGAGGACGTCCAGACTTCGGCCGAGCGGATCCGTGAGGCGATGGAGGTCCAGGCCCAGACGGTGACCATGATCACCGCGGCCGTCGACGAGACCGCCCTCGCCGCGGACTCCATGTCGGCCACGATTGCCGCAATCCGGGAGGATACGGAGAACGTCGCCCGCGAGATCGACGGGGTGACGAGCAATTTCGGCCATGTCGACGAGGAGATGGCGCGGTTCAAGGCCGCCGCCGCCGAGTTCGTCAAGCGCTTCGCCGCCTAAGCCTTCCTTTACCGCAAGGACGATAATGAAGCGCCCGACGCAATGAGCTTGGGAGCGGCGCCATGGCCGGAGGATCGCGAGAGCCGGATGGAGAGAGCTTGCAGAAGCTGACGCCCGAGCAGGTCGACCGTCGCCTTCGCGCCTATAATGTCGACGGCGGCTTCGAGCGCGAGCTTCGCTGGCTTTGGGAAGAAGCGGGCGACCTGATCGAGGCGGCCGTTCTCGCCAGCGGCGGCGAGGCCGCCGTCAGGCGAACCCGCGAGAGCTTCACCCATCCCGTCGACTCGGCCTGGATCCACGAGGTCGCCGCCTTGGGCTTCGACATCTACGCCAAGGGAAGCTCGGTTCCCGAGGAGATGGACCGCCGGGCGAGGCTCGTCGCGTCGCTCTGCTCCGAATTCCGCGGCCGATTCGCCGACGACGCCGGCTTCTGCCGGGCGCTCGAGGCGCTGCAGCGGCTGGCGGCTTATGAAAGCGACATCATCCTCGCGCAGCTCGCTCTGCTCGAGGCCAATGAGGCCGCCGCGGCCCGCGGCCGGAGCAGCGAGCGGTTCGAGCGCGACGTCGCCGGCCTCGTCGAGGCGACCACCGGCGAATCGGCGAGGCTTCGCGACAAGACCGGCCAGACCGCCGACTCGGCCCGGGGCATGCTCGGCAAGACGGCGGAGGTGGCCGAGGCCGCCGAGCAATCGGCGCTCGCGATGCGCGACGCCGCCGAGACCGCCGCAGGGCTGATTCGCGCCATCGAGGGCGCCCGCTCCGAGGTCGAGGTCGCCGCGGGGGTCGCGACTCGCGCCGGCGAGGAAGCAAGCGGGGCGATGAAGGCGAGCCGGGCCCTGTCCGGCCATGTCGAGGCGATCGAATCGATCCTGGGCCTGATCCGGGACATTGCCGGGCAGACCAATCTGCTCGCCCTCAACGCCACGATCGAGGCGGCTCGGGCCGGCGACGCCGGCCGCGGCTTCGCCGTTGTCGCCCAGGAAGTGAAGTCGCTGGCCGCCCAGACCGCCCGGGCGACGGACGACATCACCGGCAAGATCACGGCGATCCAGCAGGCCACCCGGCAGACGGTGGACGCCAATGGCGCGATCCAGAGCACGGTGGAGGAGGTCCAGACCTCGGCCGAGCGGATCCGTCAGGCGATGGAGGTCCAGGCCCGGACCGTGACGATGATCACCGCCGCGGTCGACGAGACCGCCATGGCCGCCGACTCCATGTCCGCGACCATCGCGGCGATTCGCGAGGATACCGAGAGCGTCGCCCGGGAGATCGACGCGGTCGAGAGCGGCTTCGCCAATGTCGACGACCGCCTCACCCGCTTCCGGGCGGCCACCGCCGAGTTCGTGACGGGATTCGCGGCGTATCCGGGCGTGAAACCAAGTGGTTCCGGTTTCGTTGGGTAACCCTGAATTGCGGGCTCTGCCTGCCCCATTGTGCAGAAGCCCGTCCTAAGCGATAATCCCATTCCGCATGGACCCGAAACGCATCGCAAGGCTGACGGAGCAACAGCGTGCCTGCCTCAGGCATGTCTACGCGCACCTGACGTCCAAGGAGATCGCGCCGCTGATGGGGATCGAGCCCGGCTCGGTCGACCAGCACATCAAGGCGGCGATGAAGACCCTCGGCGTTGGCGACCGCCGGACCGCCGCGCGCATCCTCGCGGATCATGAGGGCCGGGAGGATTCGCCTGTCGTGGCCTACCCGCCGCACAACCCGGACCTGCCAATCGACCCGTACAAATTCGTGCCTCCCATCGTGAGCGGCTGGCAGCCGCACGAACCCGCAGGCGCGTCGATGCGGGAGGAGCAGGCTTTTTTCAGGGTCGCCACGCCTAGCGGGAGCCCGACCTTCCAGCTACCCCTTGGCTCCTCGAAGCCTGGCGACCTCAGCTGGGCGACCAGGCTTGGATGGATCGCGGTGATCGCGATCGGTGTGGCACTGGCATTCGGAGCTCTGGTCTCCGCTATCGAAGCGCTTGGCCGCCTAACCCAAGGCTGACGCCTCCCCTGGGCGCGGCATTTCGCTGCCGATCGGATAGAACCAATATCCGCCCCTGTCGGAAAACCGGCAATCGCGGCTCTTTTCGCCTCTGTCGGAAAGCGCAGCAGGACGTCCAGCCGTTGGTATACCAACCATTGGACATTGCCAGATAGCGGCATCCCCGCACATTCGGACCGACCGATCGAGAGCAGCTAGCACCAAGCGGGTGTCCGGCAGCCGATGCGGAGGACAAGCTCCTCCAGTCGCTTGCCGGGAGGGGCTCCCCAAGCAACTGCTCTCGACCGGCACTTCAGGGCCCGGCGACCTTGCGTGGTTGACGAGGCTGGCGTGGAGACGGTGCCTTGGGCGGCACCCGCTTTCAGCGCCCCGGGCCATTGAATCACCAGCCGGCGAGGTAGGCCGGCACCTACAGGACCGAGTTCAAAGCCGCGGGACTGCGTCTCGCGAACAGGGAGATAACATGCTCAAAGCACGACGGGACGCTGCCATCAAAGTGGCTGAAAGCCTCTTCGCGACAGAAAAGGCGATCGACGCCGCGCTTGCGCGCGCCGCTGAACTGCACGGCACCCTCATCACGGCTCGCACCGAGGCAAGGCTTTCCCCACTGGTCGCACACGACGCTTTTGAGGTCGCGGCATCCGCGTTTGCAGCGCTTGCGCGTGCACGCTGCGACATTGTCGAAACCCATAAGAGGCTGAGCGAGGCTCAAATTCAGGTTGGGCTGAGGACATTTTCCTTTGGAGACTCGCTTCCGAAACCTGGCGTGGAGGGCCGCAGGGAAAGCGGACACCTGCAGGTCGTGGCATAATGACAAAGACGGCTGGCTTGACCCTGTCCCCTACGCGTGATCGGGTTGGGAGATGCCAAATTATATTATCTTCGACGTCTTGTTTCTTGCCACCTGCATTTACGCATTTTGGTGGGGCGGGGCGCCGGAGCGGGTTGGAGCAGCCATCTATTTGATGGGGGTGGCGTTCACCCAGGTAGCAGCCTCGGGTGCAGCAAGCCGCTTCAGCTCAGTGGAGGAAGGCATTCTCGCCGTAGACGTGGCGATGTTGCTGGCTCTCCTGGTGTTAACGGTGCGTGCGGAGAGATTTTGGCCGATATGGGTTACAGCACTCCACGCCATTTCGACGGCCGCCCACGCGGTGAGGTTGTCGGACGCAGATGTGATCCCTTGGGCGTACGCCTTCGCACTGGCGTTCTGGAGCTATCCGATGCTGTTCCTGCTGGCTTTGGGAACCTGGAACCACCAGAAGCGCCTGGCCAGGTTCGGTGTCGACAAATCCTGGTCGAGCTCCTCCGGCCGCTCGGAAACGCGGCCTCCGACTGGGCCGATCGGCTAGTCGCGGAATTCGGGTCGCTGGCGGGGACGCTGGCGGCCGCACCCGCCGCTCAGGCTCGCGCCCTGGGAGACGGCGCGGCGGCCGTACGCCATCTCGGCATCGTCCGCGACGCCATGCTTCACTCGCTCCGCACCGAGGCCTTCGCCCGCCCCACGCTGGACGATTCGCAGAAGCTGATCGACTATCTCTCGCTCGATATGGCGCTTCTCCCCACCGAGCGCCTTCGGGTCCTCTTCCTGAACAGCAGCAATCGGCTTCTCCACGACGAGACCCACACCCACGGCTCGGTCAGCGAGACTCCCGTCTACCCGCGCGAGATCATGCGGCGGGCGCTTGAGGTCGGCGCCACTGCGCTCATCCTCGCCCACAACCACCCCTCGGGCGACCCTACCCCCAGCCGCGGCGACGTCGAGGCGACGCGGCGGATCGCCGAGGCCGGGCGGGCGCTCGATATCTGCATCCACGACCATGTCATCGTCGCGCGGTCGGGCTGGTCGAGCTTCCGGGCGATGGGCCTGCTCCAGCCGGCCAGGAGGAATTGATGAGGCACGAAATAAGGCACTATGCAGCGCCGCGGAAATCGATAATGTGTCCGCGGGGAAGATTTAGTGGTGCGCGAAATTCATTCAGCAAGATTAGAGGCGGCACTGGCCATAGTTCGACAGGCGTCGGCGCGACTGGTTGTGCTTTCCGAGCCGGACTCGCCCGAAGCGGGCCAGTCGTTGCGCGCCGTGGCTGAGCGGCTCTACATGGAGCGCCGGCGGCGCGACGAATATTTCCCGGTGGGGCTGTTCGGCGAACCCGCCTGGGACCTGCTCCTCTCGCTCTTCATCGCCGGCGACGACGGCCGCGAGGTCCCGCTCGACGAGGCCTACAAGGCCGCCAAGGTCGATCCCGAGGAAGGGCCGGCGCTGATCGACCGGCTGATCGACAAGAACCTCGTGGCCCGGAGCCGCAAGCGCGGCGGATCGATCATGCTGACCGAGCAGGGCATGGATCGTCTGGGCGACTATCTCGCCGACCTCATCTAGGCCTCGTAACGCTCCCTTTCCTCGTCATCCCGGACTTGATCCGCGATCCATGAACATCTCTGCATGAATATCGGCCCGGTCGGCTTTCATCGATTCCGGCTTTCGCCGGAATGACGGATTAGTCCGTCGCTGTCACCCGGAAGCCGGACGGCGGCCCCTCCCCTTCGACGATGTCGACCTCGATCCGTTCGACCTCGGCCGCCAGCGGGCCGGTGCGGCAGGCGGCGGTCAGCGCTTCGACCGCTGGGTCGTCCCCATAGGCGACGAGTTCAACGCTTCCGTCCAGGCGGTTGCGCACCCAGCCCCGGACGCCGAGAGCGCGCGCCCTGTCCATCGTCCAGTTGCGGAAGAAGACGCCCTGCACCCGCCCGTAGATTCGCACTCGGCAGCCGCTCATCCGCACTGCGCCCGGTGGAGGAGCTTGTGATCGGCGAGGACCAGGGCGACCGCCGCCTCGACGACCGGGGCGCCGCGGATTCCGACGCATGGGTCGTGCCGGCCTTTCACGCCCAGAGCCGCGACCGAGGAGGTGGGCTTGAAGGCGGCGCGAACGACGATCGGCTCGCCGGTCGAGATCCCGCCGGTGATCCCGCCGGCCAGCGCCGGATCGGCATTGTCCTCCCCGCGCAGCCGCGCCGACTCGACGCCGGCGCCGATCTCGACCGCCTTCACCGCGTTGATCGACATGAGCGCCGCGGCGAGTTCGGCATCGAGCTTGGCATGGACCGGCGCTCCCCAGCCGGTCGGGACTCCGGTCGCAATGCATTCGACGAGGGCGCCGAGCGAGCTTCCCGCGGCTCCGGCCTCATCGAGCATCCCTTCCCATCGCGACTCGTCGGCCGAGCCGCCGATCTCGGCCACGCGCGCCGCGATCGTCACCTCCGGGATGATCAGCCGGGCGATCGCCCCGGCCGCCACCCGGGCCGCCGTCTCCCGGGCCGAGGCCCTGCCGCCGCCGCGCGGATCGCGGAAGCCGTATTTGGATTCATAGGCCGAGTCGGCATGCCCCGCTCGCGGGGGCATGCCTGCATAATCCTTCGGGCGCGCATCGACATTTTCGATGAACAGGCTGATCGGCGTGCCGGTGGTCCGGCCTCCATAGGTCCCGGAGAGGATCCTGACCCGGTCCGGCTCCTGCCGGGGCGAGGTCTGCGCCGACAGGCCGGGACGGCGGCGGTCGAGCCAGGCCTGGATGTCCTTTTCGGCGAGGGCGAGGCCGGGCGGGCAGCCGTCTACCACCACACCGATGGCGGAGCCGTGGCTTTCGCCCCAGGTGGTGAATCGGAAGACCCGGCCGAAGCTGTTCCAGCTCATCGGGGGTCGCCCAGGCTGCCGAAAGCGGGGGCGTATTCCGCTTTGCCGGCTTCAAGCGGGGCGGCGGACGGTCGAAGCCACAAGGCCATGAAGAAGGTCGCCGCATAAGGCGAAGCAAAGGGCGCCGCCGCTTCCGCCGAAAATCCGAAGCGGGAATAATAATCCGGCCCGCCGAGAACGAAAACCACCTCTTCGCCCAGGGTCCCGGCGATTCCGAGGGCAGAGCGAATCAGCTGCGAGCCGACCCCGCTGCCTTGGGCGCCCGGCAGCACGCCCACCGGCCCAAGCCCGAGCGCGCGCAAGCCCCGGCTGCCGGCGGAGACATTCATCCGGCTGAGCATGACATGACCGACGATCCCGCCCGCCTGCTCGGCGACCAGCGAAACTTCGGAATCAAAGTCTTCGTGGAGGCGAGTCACAAGATCGGCTTCGGCGGAGGTCGGAAAGGCCGCGAGGTGGACAGCCCGAATCGCCTCGGCATCGTCGCCGGTCTGCGGCCTGACGCCGCTCATTCCGCCCGCTCCACGAACTCGATCCGGTTTCCGAACGGGTCGTGGGTGAAGAAGCGGGGGCGACCCTCGACGGGCGAATCGTCATGAATTTCGTAGCCCGCCGCGCGGAGGCGGGCTCGAACCTCATCCAGCGAAGGCGCCTGAAGGGCGACGTGGGCCTTTCGGGCCGGACGGAAACCGGCGTCGACTCCGAGATGGATCTGGGCGCCGCCGAGGTCGAACCAGCAGCCGCCGCGGCCCTGCATCCCGGGCGGCTTGGGAAGCTCCTCCAGGCCGAGCAGCTCACCGAAGAAAGCCCGCCCCAGCGCCTCGCCGCCCGCAGGAATGGCGATCTGGACGTGATCGATCGCGAAGCGCGCCATCAGGTGGTGGCGATATCGGGAGCGTCCTCCGCCTTCATTCCGACCACGTTGTACCCGGCGTCGACATGGTGGATCTCGCCGGTGACGCCCGAAGCGAGCTCGGAGAGGAGGTAGAGGCCGGCGCCGCCGACATCCTCGATGGTCACGTTGCGGCGGAGCGGCGCGTTATATTCGTTCCACTTGAGGATGTAGCGGAAGTCGCCGATGCCGCTCGCCGCCAGCGTCTTGATCGGGCCGGCCGAGATGGCGTTCACCCGGATGTTCTCCGGGCCGAGGTCCATGGCGAGATATTTGACGCTGGTCTCGAGCGCCGCCTTGGCGATGCCCATGACGTTGTAATGCGGGATCACCTTCTCGGCGCCGTAATAGGTGAGGGTGACGAGCGCTCCCCCATTGGGCATCATTTCGCGCGCGCGGCGGGCGACGGCGGTGAAGCTGTAGGCGGAAATGTTCATCGACATCAGGAAATTGTCGAGGCTGGTGTCGACATATTTGCCGCGCAGCTCGTTCTTGTCGGAGAAGCCGATGGCGTGGACGACGAAGTCGATCGTCTCCCAGCGCGTCTTCAATTGCTCGAACAGGCGGTCGAGATCGGCCATGTCCGCGACGTCGCACTCGATCAGGAAATCCGAGCCGACCGACGCGGCCAGCGGCCCCACCCGCTTCTGGAGAGCCTCCCCCTGATAGGAGAACGCGAGCTCTGCGCCGGCCTCCGCCAGTCTTTTCGAAATCCCCCAGGCCAGCGACTTGTCGTTGGCGAGGCCCATGATCAGGCCCCGCTTTCCGCTCATCAATCCGGTCATGCGCCCTCCCCCTTGGCTTCGGCTTCGGCTTCTTCTTCGTCCAGCCGCGCCTTCTGGACCTCTTCGGCCTTCTCCGCGGCTTCCTCTGCGGCGATCTCCAGCTGCGCCTCCTTTACCGTCGGCTCGGGGGGTTCCGCCAGAGCGGCGTTGAGCTGGGCGCCGATAACCACGCCGAGGCCTATGATGAAAAAGAAAATAAGCGCGATCATCACCCCGGCGAGGCTGCCGTAGGTGAGATCGTAGCCGCCGAGATTGCTCAGGACCACCGGAAGCAGCGCGGTCGTCGCCAGCCACCACAAGGTCACGACAAGGGCGCCCGGCCATTTCAGGCACTTCATGCGCCGGTAGCGCCTCGGGGTCAGGGACAGGAAGATGAGGTAGATGGAGCCGAACAGCACCAAAGCGGGGATGACCCGGAACAAGGCGAGGAGGCCGAGCACGTCCTCCGCGAAGGGCAGGGCGGTGCGGATGAACTGCTCGACCGAGGCCAGCAGGATCGAGGCGCTGAACGACATCAGCATCAGGATCACCGACCCGAAGATGAGCCCGATCGACCCCAGCCTGTACTCCCAGAAAGGCGCTCCGCCAGTGACCCCGTAGGAGCGGCGCAGGATGTCGCGGATCGTCTCGATGAAGCTTCCGGTGGTCCACAGGCCGACGAGCGCGCCGAGCCAGAGCAGGTTTCCGGACCGCGCCTGGAGCACGTCGCTGATCGGCTTCCTCAGAACGTCGGCGACGTCGGGCGGCATGGTCTCGAGCAGGGCGGTGACCGTCTGAAGACCGCCTTCGCTCTGCCCGAACACGCGCGCCACCGCGGCGGCCACGATGACGAATGGGAAGACCGTCATCAAAGCGAGGTAGGCGAGGTTGCCGGCATGGATGAAGCCGTCGTTATAAACCCCGACTGCCACCCGCTTCACGACTTCGAAGCCGTACTCGCCCGGCCGCATGTGGTGGCGGATCTTGCCGAAGCGCGCTTTGGTCCGGGCGAGGCGCTTTCGCCTGGCTTCCGGTGATTCGGGGGAGGGACTGGGCTGCACGGGGGCTAGACGCCCAGCCCCGCCCTCGGGTTTCCTTTGCCCTTGCCGCCCCAGCCCTCGACGAAGCGGGCGAGCTCGGGATCGTCGGCGGGAAGGTCGACCATCAGGGTGACCAGCTGGTCGCCGCGCTGGCCGCCCTTGGCGGTGAAACCCTTGCCCTTCAGGCGAAGCACCTTGCCCGAGCTGGTGCCGGCCGGGACGCTGAGCATCACCGGGCCGTCAACGGTCGGGACCTTCACCTTGGCGCCGAGCACGGCCTCGTCGAGCGAGATGGGCAGATCGAGGCGGATATTGTCGCCGTCCCGGGTGAAGTGGCGGTGGGCCTTGATCGAGATGGTGACGATGGCGTCGCCATGGCCGCCGGGGCCGGGCTGACCCTGGCCGGCGAGGCGGATCCTGGCGCCCTCCTCCACCCCCGGGGGAAGCTTGATCGAAACGGTCTTGCCGCCGGAGAGGGTGACCCTCTGCTCCTTCAGCGCCGCCGCGTCCTCGAACGCCACGGGGAGCCGATAGGCGATGTCCGCGCCTTTCTGAGCCGCCGCCGCCGGGCGGCGGGTGCCGAACCCCCCGAAGCCGCCGAAGCCGCCCGGAGCGCCTCGGCGCTGCTCGCCATTGCTTCCGAACAGGCCGTCGAACAGATCGGAAAGGTCGATCTCCTCGCCACCGCCGAATTCGGGCCCCGGGCTTCGGCCGAAGCCGGCGCCGCCCGGCCCGCCCGGCCGGGCCGGCCCTCCGCCATAGCCGAAGGGCGCCCGCGGGTTGCCGTCCTCATCGAGCTCGCCTCGGTCGTAGCGCGCGCGCTTGTCCTTGTCGGTGAGGATGTCATAGGCCCGGGTCACCTTGGAGAAGCGCTCCGAGGCGTTGGGGTTGCCCTTGTTCTTGTCGGGATGAAGCTCCTTGGCGAGCTTGCGATAGGCCTTCTTGATCTCGGCCTCGCCCGCGTCGCGCTTCACGCCCAGCTGTGAATAGAGATCCGACATGGCTTAGGTACGTTCTCCAGACCGCCGCAAATGTCCACCGTTGCGTTGCCGACGCTGTGTCAGATGGGTAACGCACCTGCGCTTGGCAACCTCGTCGTTGCGAGGAGCGATGCGACGAAGCAACCCAGCGGGCGGAGGCGCTGCCTTGGATGGCTTCGCTTCGCTCGCAATGACGGGTGTAACGCTTGTGTGTCGCAACACGGAGCGGCAAGAGGCGGCATGGCTCAAGACCCCCACGCCCTGTTCGAGGAATGGCTCGCCGAGGCCCGGCTGTCCGAGCCGAACGACCCCACCGCCATGGCCCTCGCCACGGCGAACGCTCAGGGCCGGCCTTCGGCCCGAATGGTGCTGATGAAGGGGCACGACCAGCGCGGCTTCGTCTTCTACACCAATCTCGACAGCCGCAAGGGCGTGGAGCTGGCCGCCAATCCCAATGCCGCCTTGCTCTTCCACTGGAAATCGCTTCGCCGCCAGGTTCGGATCGACGGCCCGGTCGAGCCGGTCAGCGAGGCGCAGGCCGATTCCTATTTCGCCACCCGTTCGCGCGATTCGCAGCTCGGCGCCTGGGCGTCCGATCAATCGCGCCCGCTGGACGCCCGGGCCACGTTCGAGGCGCGCTACGAGGGGATGCGCAGCCGCTTCGAGGGCGGAGACGTGCCTCGGCCGCCGCGCTGGTCGGGCTGGCGGGTGGCGCCGGAGCGGATCGAGTTCTGGAGCGACCGCGCCCATCGCCTCCACGAGCGCCGGCTCTTCACGCGGATCGGCGATGGCTGGAGCGAGGGTCTGCTCTACCCGTGAGCGGCGCCCGTCCGCCCCATGAAGCGCACGGCTCGCTGACGACGACGGCCGCGCTCGCCAGCGTCGCAACCGCGCTCTTCCTGCTTCTGCTCAAGGCCTATGCCGCCTGGGCGACGGGCTCCGTCGCCATGCTGGGCTCGCTCGCCGATACCGGCCTCGATCTGCTCGCCTCGCTGATCACGCTCTACGGAGTCAGGGTCGCGGCGACTCCCGCCGACCGTGAGCATCGCTTCGGCCACGGCAAGGCGGAGGCCCTGGCGGCGCTCGCCCAGGTCGGGATCATCGCCTTCTCCGCCCTCGGCATCGGTTGGCAGGCGATCGACCGCCTGTTCGGCGGGCAGACGACCGCCCATGCCGAATATGGGGTCGGGGTCTCGGTCGTGGCGATCATCGCGACGCTCGGCCTGCTCGCCTATCAGCGCCGGGTGATCGCCCGCACCGGCTCCGTCGCGATCCAGACGGACCACGTCCATTACCAAAGCGACCTCCTGCTCAACCTCGCGGTGATCGCGGCCCTCGTCCTCGACCAGTATCTCGGCCTCACCGGCGCCGACCCGGTCTTCGGGATCCTCATCGCACTGTGGCTGCTGTGGGGTGCCTGGCGCGCATCGAGCCGGGCGGTCGACCAGCTGATGGACCGCGAATGGCCCGAGGAGAAGCGCCGCCGCTTCGTCGAGGTCGCCGCCCGCCACCCCGCGCTCAAGGGCCTTCACGACCTCAGGACCCGAACCAGCGGCGCTCACGACTTCGTCCAGTTCCACGTCTGGGTCGACCCTCGGATGAGCGTCGCCGACGCTCACCGGGTGATGGACCAGGTCGAGCAGCAGCTCGAAGCCGAGTTCCCTGGGGTCGAGATCCTCATCCACATTGATCCGGAAGGCCAGGTCGACCAGCCCGGCAACACGCTTGCTGAGACGGATCTGACGGCGGGAGAAGCGTGATCAGGCCCTTCGATACGCCGCTTCGACTTCGGCGAAGCCGAAGTTCATCCTGAGCGCCGTCGCAGGCGGCGTCGAAGGGCTCAGCGGCTACTCAGGATGAGCGACATCGGATAGGCCCAACCGCTCATCCTGAGTAGGGACTGAGCCTTGCGAGGGCCCGTATCGAAGGACCCCACGGAAAAGGACCAAGCATGCCCCAGTTGCGCCTCGTCCAGGTCGACGCCTTCGCCGACCGCCCCTTCACCGGCAATCCGGCCGCCGTGGTGCCGCTGGAGGAATGGCTGCCGGACGACACGCTCCAGGCGATCGCCGAGGAGAACAACCTTTCCGAGACCGCCTTCACCGTGCCTACGGACGATGACGAGGCGGATTACGAGCTGCGCTGGTTCACCCCCATCGTCGAGGTCGCCCTGTGCGGTCATGCGACGCTGGCGAGCGGTCACGTCCTGATGGGGGAGCGGGAAAGGCTTCGCTTCCGGACCCGCCAGGCCGGCATATTGATCGTCAGCCGCGACGGCGCGGGCTATCTGCTGGACCTCCCGCAGACCCGGGTCCGGCTCGCCACCGAAGCGCAGATGCGCGACGTCATCGCCCGCGACGGGGCGAGCATCATCGACATCATCACCCATGACGGCGCCAGCGACTCCGCCCCGCCCGAGCTGCACCTGAGCTACGAGGGGGCGGAGGGCGTCGCCATCCTGCTCTTCGCCGACGAGGGGGCGGTCCGGGCGCTTCGGCCGGACCTGAAGCGGCTGGCCGAGATCGACTATATGGTCATCGCCACGGCGCCTGGCGGGGGCGGCCACGACGTCGTCAGCCGGGTCTTCGTTCCCGCTTGGGGCGTGGACGAGGACCCGGTCACCGGCTCCGCCCACGCCGCGCTCACCTTCTTCTGGGGGGAACGTCTGGGCCGGGACGACTTCACCGCCTTCCAGGCCAGCCGGCGCGGCGGGCGGGTGGAGTGCCGGCGGGTTGGGGATCGCGCGGTGCTCGGCGGAAAGTGCGTGACGGTGATCGAGGGGTTGCTGTGCTTCTGAGCTGCCGTCGCCCCGGCGGAAGCCGGACCCTGGGCTGAGGCCCAGCGTGACTAATCGTCCGGGGCCCCCGGCTTCCGCCGGGATGACGGTTCGTCCAGATCCGCCTCCAGAGCGTCCACGATCGGCGCCTGGCTCTTCAGGATCTTCGCCCTCGCCTCCTCCACCGTGAACCACCGCGCCTCGTCCACCTCCGGGAAGGCGCGGAAGCTGCCGCTCTTCGGGGGATATTCGATCGTGAACGCGTTGCTCCTCAGCCCGGCGGGGTCGAAATCACCTTCCAGGGCGAAGGCCTCCACCCATTTGCCGCCCGACTGACGAACCGTGCACAGCGGGCGCGGCTCGCCTTCCAGCCTCGCGCCCAGTTCCTCCTCGAATTCGCGAAGGGCGGCGGCGAGCGGGTCCTCGCCCGGCTCCACCAGGCCCTTGGGAATCATCCAGGCCCCCTCGTCCTTGCCTCGCCAGAAGGGGCCGCCCGGATGGATGAGGAGCAGCCGAAGGCCGCCGGGGCCGAGCCGGTAGAGCAGGATTCCCGCGCTTCGGGCGGCCGCCACTAGGCCAGCGGCACCCGGACCCGGTGGACGGTGCCGCCGGGCGAGGATTGCACCTCGCTCCTCGCCTTGAGCCGCTGAAGGAAGGCCGTGACGAGACGGCTTCCAAGCCCGGGCCTGGCGGCGCCGGCAACGAAGCCGCGGCCGTCGTCCGCCACCTCGATATAGGCGGCGCCCTCGTCGCGCCAGGCCTTGACCAGGATCGAGCCGCCGCCGTCGCCGAAAGCGTGTTTGCAGGCGTTGGTGACGAGCTCGTTGACGATGATCCCGATCGCGACCGCACTCTCGTGAGGGACCAGGATCGGCTGGAGCTCGGTGGCGAGCGCGATCCCGTCGGGGAGGATCCCGCGCCTGATCTGGTCGCAAATCTCCTGGAGCTGGTCCTGAAGCCGGACCGAGGCCAGCCCCTGGCTGCTCGGCGCGAGAGCGTCGTAGACCGCCGAGACCGCCTTCAGCCGCTCCACCGCCTCGTTGAGTGCGGTCTTGACCTCGTCGCTGGAGGACCGGTTCGCCTGAAGCATCAGCAGGCTGGTGACGATCTGGAAATTGTTCTTGGTGCGATGGTCCATCTCCTTCAGGGCATGGCCGAGGAAGTTGATCCGCCGTGTCCGCTCCAGCTGCCCCGTGCGGACCTCGCGCTGGTAGAGGGCGAGCGCGAGGAGGATGATCGCCTCGGTGAAGGCGCCCGCGGCGAGGGTCAGGGCGGTCGAGCTGCCTTCCAGCGCAAAGCTGAAGCGGGGCGGGAGGACGAGGTACCAGATGAGCCCGGTCCCCAGGATCATCGACACGAGCCCGCTTCGCCACCCGCCGACGAGCGCGGCGATGACCACGGCTATGATTCCGAGCGCGAAGGGCGCGACTTCGCCCAGCACCGGTGCGATCGCCAGCCGGACGCCGACGAAGAAGGCGGTCACGCCTATGCCGACGGCGAGCTCCGTCACCGGCCTCGGCAGCCGGCGCGACAAGCGTCGCGGCAGATCGATTGTGACGAGCCTCCGCAATTTTCCCCCAGTCCCGGCGACGCTGCTACCACAGGAAGGATGGAAGCGGCCACCGCAACCGGGTTGATCGAGATTAGTTGCAGATTGGATTCCGGCCTTTGCGACAGCGGCCGCTCCGCACACTAGGCCCTTGCGAGGAGACGGCCGGCCCGCCAGAACCGTGGCCGAAGGGCCTGGGGAGGGACGAGTGACCGCGGCAAAGGACGAACCCCTCCGCCGCGACATCGGCTTCCTCGGATCCGCCTTCCTGTCATTCAACGGAGTCGTCGGCGCGGGCATCTTCGCACTGCCGGGCACGCTGTACGAGAAGTTCGGCGCCTTCAGCCCCTTCCTCTTCCCGCTTTTCGGCCTGCTCGTCCTGGTAGTCGCGCTGCCCTTCGCCCGCGTCGCCGCCCATCACCGCGAATCCGGGGGACCGGTCGTCTATGCCGCCGTCTTCGGCCCCGCCGCCTCGTTCCAGGCCGGCTGGCTCTATTACGTGGCGCGGGCGGCCGCGCTGGCGGCGAACCTGACGGTCCTGATCACCTACCTGGGAAAGCTCTGGCCGCCGCTGGCGGCCCCCCTCCCCCGCGGCGCGGCGATCCTCGCCGTGGTCGCCGCCATCGTCGCCGTCAACGCCATCGGGGTGAAGCGCGCGATTCGGCTGCTCGACGCGCTCACCTTGCTCAAGGCGGCGCCCCTGCTCCTCGTGGCGCTGGCGGGGCTGGTCGTCGCCGGCGCCTCAATTGATCCGGTCGCCGGGCCGCCGCCCTTCACCCAGCTCGAGGCGGCCGCCCTTCTTATACTCTATGCCTTCGTGGGCTTCGAAAACAGCGTTGTCCCCGCCGGCGAAACGGCCGACCCGCAACGGACCATCCCACGTGCCCTCGTCGCCACGATCGTGTCGACCGCAGCCCTCTACTTCCTGATCCAGCTCGCCTTCGTCGCGGTGATGGAGCCGGGGGAGGGAAAGGACGCGCCTTTGCTCGCCTTCGGAACGGCCTTGTTCGGTCCGGCGGGTGGCCTCGCGCTGACGCTCGTCGCCGTCTGCTCGATCCTCGGCAACGTGAGCGGCGGCGTCACGGGGACGACCCGCACGACCTACGCAATGGGGAGGGATGGGCTGCTTCCGGACTGGTTCGGCCGAGTCAACGCGCGCTACGCGACGCCGGTCAACTCGATCATCTTCATGGGCGCTCTGATTGCGCTCCTCGCCGTGAGCGGCAGCTTCCTGGTGCTGGCGGCGGCGAGCACGCTCGCCCGCCTGATCGTCTACTCGATTTGCATCGCATCGTTGCCGAAGCACGAGCGGCCGACGGCCTACGTCTGGGTGATGATGGCCGCAGGCGTCGCCGTCTGCCTATGGGCGGCCATCCGCAACACCAACCCCAATTATCCGCCTGCCGTGCTGTGGACTGTGCTCGCCGCCCTGGTCGCCGTCGGAACCTTGCTTTACGCTGCGGCGAGGTTCTCAGCGCGGAAGGGCAGCGTCTCCTCGATCCAGCCTCCGCCGAGCACGCGCGACCCGTCGTAGATAACCGCCGCCTGGCCCGGCGCGACCCCGAACTCCGGCGATTCGAAGTGGATCCGGTCGCCTTCGAAGCGAGCCGGCGCGGGGCGCGCCATCGACCGCACCTTGGCGGCGAGCCCGTCGCGCTGGTCCTCGCCGATCCAGTTGAGGCCCGAAAGCCGCGCCGAGGCGACCGCCAACGCGGCCCTCGACCCGACGACGACCCGCCGTGCCTCCGGCTCGAGCCGGACGACGTAGAGCGGCTCGGCCTGGCCGCCGATCTCCAGCCCGCGGCGCTGGCCGACGGTGAAGTGGATGAGGCCGCGATGGTCGCCGAGCACGCGCCCTTCCAGGTCGACGATCTCGCCCGGCTGCGCCGCCTCGGGCCTCACCTTCTTCACCACCGACGCATAGTCGCCGTTCGGGACGAAGCAGATGTCCTGGCTGTCGGGCTTGTCTGCGACGATCAGGCCGAGCTCCCGGGCGATCTCGCGAACCGCCGGCTTGGGCAGGCCGCCGAGCGGGAAGCGCAGGAAGTCGAGCTGCTCGCGGGTGGTCGCGAACAGGAAGTAGCTCTGGTCGCGCGCCGGGTCGGCGGCGCGATGGAGCTCGGGACCCTCGGGCCCGAAGGTCCGGCGGACGTAATGGCCGGTGGCGAGGCAGTCGGCGCCGAGGTCCCGGGCAAGAGCGAGCAGGTCGGTGAACTTCACCGACTGGTTGCATGAGACGCAGGGGATCGGGGTCCGGCCGCGGGCATATTCGTCGGCGAAGCGCTCGATGACGCTGTCGCGGAAACGCGTTTCGTAGTCGAAGACGTAATGAGCGATCCCGAGCCGCTCGGCGACGGTCCGGGCGTCGTAGATGTCGCGCCCGGCGCAGCAGGTCTTCGAGCGCCCGATCGCCTCGCCATGGTCGTAGAGCTGGAGGGTGATCCCGATCACCTCGGCGCCGGTACGGGCCGCCAGAGCGGCGACGACCGAGCTGTCGACCCCGCCGGACATGGCGACGACGATTCGGGCCTCGCTGGCGGGCCGGTCGAGCTGGAAATCGGCGATCATGGCGGGCGCTACATAGGCCGAGGGGCTGGCGAAGCCCAGCCTCGGGATCGCGGTTAACCCAGGTAAAGCCGGTCCTAAGGCCGCTTTAACCGCGTCTTAGACCCTCGGCGCTAGAAGTGCGGCCATGGATTTGAGCTTCTTCCGCAGGGCCGAGCAAAGGTTTGCGAGCCGTACGCCCGCCAGCCTCGATTTCGGAATGCTCGTCGCCACGCTGCGCTCGCAGCGGGAGTCGGGGCCGGCGGCGTCGGCTCTTGCGGCGGCCTCGGCGACTGAGGCCCGGTTCGCCGACCCGATCGCGGAAATCCTTCTCGCCGGCCCCGGCTGGCGTGAGGCGGTGGCGGCGCAGCGCGGCTGCTTCAATCCGGCTTATGCGCGGCAAGGCGCCGTCAATTGAGATGACCGCCGCGTTTACCTTGGGGTTTCAGCCTTCCTTCAACGCCTGCCGCCTAAGGCGGAGCGAAGGGAGGCAGGAGATAAAATGTCCGTGAACGTCCTTGAATACGACACGATCGAGACCCGGGCGCCGCGCCCGGCGCAGGTCATCGGCCCTCTCGGGGAGCCGCTGACCCTCGATTCGCTGCCGCCGCCCTCGACGACCCGGTGGGTGGTCCGCCGCAAGGCCGAAGTGGTCGCCGCGGTCAATGGCGGGCTGCTCAGCGTCGACGAGGCCTGCCAGCGCTACACGCTCAGCCTCGAGGAGTTCGCGTCGTGGCAGCGCGCGGTCGACCGCTCCGGCATGCCGGGGCTTCGGGTGACTCGAATCCAGCATTACAAGAGCCTCTACGAGCGCCAGCAGAAGTTCTAGATCCTCCCCATCTCCGATGGGGAGGGGGACCACCCGGAGGGTGGTGGAGGGGTAGAAGGCGCAGGCCTCTTCCGTCTTGCGCCTGATCCTCTGAGCATCGGCCATCTCCCCTCCACAGGCTTCGCCTGACCCCTCTCCCCGAGCAAGGTCGGGGAGGATGTCTCAATGGAAATCCCTCGTCTTCACCTTGATGACCTCCTTGGCCGCCGCCTTGCGCGGGTCGGGGGGGACGCCCTTGCCGCCGTCCGCCGGAGCGTAGCGGTGGGGGAAGTCCATCGCTCCGACCTGGTGAAGCAATCCCGTCAGATCCTCGAGCCGGTCGGCGACGATGTGGATCACCTCGCCCTCCTTCTGCATCTGCCCCTTCACCGCGATCATCGCCGCCGACATGACGATCCTCCGCTGCGCCTCGAACTTGCGCTGCCACAGGATGATGTTGGCGATCCCGGTCTCGTCCTCCAGCGTGATGAAGGTGACGTTGCCCTTGCCCGGCCGCTGGCGGATCAGCACGAGGCCCGCCACCTCGACCCGGGTCCCGTCCTTGAGGCCGGCGAGGCCGGCGCAGGTCGTCACCTTCGGCCCCAGCTCGCCGCGAAGGAAGGCCAGAGGATGCTCGCGAAGCGACAGCTGGACGGTGCGGTAATCCTCGACCACCTCGCGGCCGCCGGTGAGCGGGGTCAGAGCCACCTCGGGCTCGGTGCCGAGCGCGTCGGCGATGGCGAACAGGGGCAAAGGCGACTCGCCCAGCCCGCGCACCCGCCAAAGCGCCTGGCGGCGGTCGAGGCCGAGCGAGGCGAAGGCGTCGGCATCGGCGAGCTTCTCGAGCGCGGCCACCGGCACGCCCGAGCGGCGCCAGACGTCCTCGATCGAGTGAAAGGGGGCTTCGGCGCGGGCGGCGAGGATCTGCGCCGCATGGAGGTTGGAGAGGCCGCGCACCATGCGCAGGCCGAGGCGGAGGGGTAATTGCTCCTCCCCGGAACGGGGATGGGGACCGCCGCCGTCAGGCGGTGGTGGAGGGGGCCCGGCGTTGGAGTGGCTCGGACATGGGGCCCCTCCACCATGCTTCGCATGGCCCCCCTCCCCCTTCCGGGGAGGAACAAGACCCTCCATCCGAGTATCCCACCGGCTGCGGTTGATGCACACCGGCCTCACCTCGACCCCGTGATTTTGGGCGTCCCTCACCAGCTGGGCGGGCTGGTAGAAGCCCATCGGCTGGGCGTTGAGGATCGCCGCGCAGAAGACGTCGGGATGGTGGCATTTCATCCAGCTCGAGGCGTAGGCTATCTTGGCGAAGCTGGCGGCGTGGCTCTCGGGGAAGCCGTAGCTCCCGAAGCCCTCGATCTGGCGGAAGGTGCGCTCGGCGAAGTCGCGCGTGTAGCCGCGCTCGACCATGCCCTCGATCATCTGGTCCTGGAATCGGCTGACCCCGCCGGTCGACTTGAACGTCGCCATTCCGCGGCGCAGGCGGTCCGCATCCGAGGGCGAGAAGCCGGCGCCGACGATGGCGACGTTCATCGCCTGCTCCTGGAAGAGCGGGACGCCGAGAGTCTTGCCGAGCACCGCCTCGAGCTCCTTCGACGGGAACTCGACCTTCTCCTTCCCCTCGCGGCGGCGGAGATAGGGATGGACCATGTCGCCCTGGATCGGCCCGGGGCGGACGATCGCGACCTGGATGACGATGTCGTAGAAGATCTTCGGCTTCATCCTGGGAAGCATCGACATCTGGGCCCGGCTCTCGATCTGGAAGGTGCCGATCGTGTCCGCCTTCCGGATCATCGCGAAGACGGCGGGATCGTCCGCCTGGAGGACGTCCGACCACAGGTTCATGTCGATCCCCTTATGCTCGCGGAGCAGATCGAAGGCCCGGCGCATGCAGCCGAGCATCCCGAGGCCGAGGACGTCGAGCTTCATGATCTTCAGCTCCTCGAGATCGTCCTTCTCCCACTCGATCACCCGCCGATCGTCCATCGCCGCCGGCTCGATGGGGACGAGATCGTCGAGGCGGTCGCGGGTGAGGACGAAGCCGCCGGGATGCTGGGAAAGGTGCCGCGGAGTGCCGACCAGCTGGCGGGTGAGCTCGAGGGTCAGAGCGAGGCGCGGATCGTGGCGATCAAGGCCCAGCTCCTCGACGTGACGCTCGGGCACGCCGGCCTCAGACCAGCCCCAGACCTGGCCCGACAGCATGGCGGTCAGGTCCTCCGGGAGGCCGAGCGCCTTGCCGACCTCGCGGACCGCGCCGCGGGTGCGGTAGCGGCTGACCACCGCGGTCAGGGCGGCGTGGCTGTGGCCGTAATGCTCGTAGATCCACTGGATCACTTCCTCGCGCCGCTCATGCTCGAAATCGACGTCGATGTCGGGCGGCTCGTTGCGGCTCTCGGAGATGAATCGCTCGAAAAGGAGAGTGTGCTTGACCGGATCGATGGAGGTGATGCCGAGAACGAAGCAGATCATCGAATTGGCGGCCGAGCCCCGGCCCTGGCAGAGTATCTCCTGGCTCCGGGCGAACTGGACGACCGAGTTCACGGTCAGGAAATAAGGCGCGTAGGCGAGCTTCTCGACGAGCTTCAGCTCCTTCTCGAGCAGGTCGACATTGCTCCTGGGCGGGCCTTCCGGATATTTGTCGGCGAGCGCGGTCCGGGTCAGCCGCTCGAGCGCCTCCTGCGGGGTGCGGCCGGCCATGACGATCTCGTCGGGATATTGATAGCTGAGCTGGCGAAGCGAGAAGGTGCAGCGCTCGGCGATGTCGGCACTGGCCCGGACGGCATCGGGCAAGGCGGCGAAGCGGCGCTCCATCTCCTCCGGCGACTTCAGGTGGCGGTCGGCGAAGCGCTCGCGGCGGAAGCCGAGATCATCGATCGTGCATTTGTTGCGGATCGCGGTGACGACGTCCTGGAGCATCCTTTTGTCGGGCGAATCGTAGAGCACGTCCCCGGTGGCGAGGGCCCGGACTCCGTGCCGTTTCGCCATGGCGTCGAGGGCGTGGAGCCGCGCCGAATCGCCCGGCCGGCGGCGATGGGTGAGTGCGAGGTGGGCCCGGTCCCCGAAGATGTCCCGCATCTGGGCGAGCGCGGCCCCGGTCGCCTCGTCGGCTTCGTCGGGCACCAGGGCCGCGACCAGGCCGCCGTTCCAGGCGGCGACATCCTCCCAGTGGAGGAAGCATTGCCCCTTCTCGCCCTTGTCGCGATCCGCCCGGCCCTTGCCCGTGGTGAGCAGGCGGGTGAGGCGCGACCAGCCGGAGCGGTCCTCGGGCCAGACGAGGAGTCCGGTGCCGTCCATCAGGTCGAGCCGGCAGCCGGGAATGAGGCGGACGCCGGTCTCATCGGCCGCCCTCAGCGCCTTGACGAGGCCGCCGACGGTGTTGCGGTCAACGATGCCCAGGGCGGGATAGCCGAGCAAGGCGGCGGCGGCGAACATCTCCTCCGCGCTGGAGACGCCGCGAAGGAAGGAGAAATGGGTGAGGGCCTGGAGCTCGATGTACACGGCCTAAATCCTCCCCGGCATTTGCCGGGGAGGGGAACCAGGCGAAGCCTGGTGGAGGGGTTCTTCCGGCGCCGTAGAACCCCTCCACCGCGCTTCGCGCGGTCCCCCTCCCCCGGAAATCCGGGGGAGGATTTTTCTCCCGTGAAGTTCATGAAGTTCACGATCTCCGCGATTCGCCTCCCCCCTCATCCGAACACCCCGTGCAAATACCAGCTGAGATCGCCCGTCCGCGCATCCACCCCGTCGCCCCTCCGATAGAGCCAGAACCTCGCCCCCTCCTCGTCCTCGACCTGGAAATAGTCGCGCACCCCTTCCGCCTCGCACGTGCGCTTCCACCATTCGCCGTGGATCCGCTCGGGGCCGTCGGCGCGGGCGACGCGGTAGGCCCGGCCCCGCCAGGTGAAGCGACGGGGCGGAAGGTCGGGAAGCAAGGCGACGACATTCTCGACCCGCTCGGGCGGGGTGAGCAGCCGGACCGGCCGCGGCCATTTCGGCCAGGGCATGGCGTCGTCGAGCGGGCCGGTCCGGGCGACGCTCCGCTCGGGGACGTCGCTCTCGACGGCGGTGGCGCGGTAGAGGCTGCGGGGGCCGAGTCGGCCGGCGAGGCGGTCGACGAGCATGGCGAGATCGGCTTCGGGCTTGTCGCCGGACAGCTGCTCTGCAGCGAGCGGCTCCACCCGGCCGGCGACGAGACGAATCGAATCGAGGCCGAAGCCGGGTTCGATCCGCTCGATCTTCATGACGAGGAGCCGAAGCAGATGGGCGCCGTCGCGGGTCGCCCGGGCGGTGCCGATGGCGATCCGCTCGACCCGGCCGTCGACCCGGTCGCAGAGCATGTCGAGCCTTCGCGCCGCCAGCCCCTTCTCGCCCAGCGCCGCCATCAGCCGGCGCATCAGCAGGCCGAGCGCCTCGGCGATCGCCTCGGCGGTGGCGATCGGCTCGGCGAAGCGCAGGGTGGCGCTCGGTGCCTCCTCCGGGACGACCGGCTCGATCGGCTCGCCGGAGCGGCCGAGGGCTTGGTCGAGGCGGGCGAGAAGGGTCTTGCCGAAGCGGCGCTGGAGCGGGCCTCGCGGGAGGGGGAGAAGGTCGCCGATCGTCTCCAGGCCGAGGCGGCGGGCGGCGGCGAGGACCGGCTCCTCGACCCGAAGCGATGCGAGCGGGAGGGGAGCGAGCGCCTCGGGCTCGCCGTTGACCGGACAGAGGCCGCCGCCGGCGAAGCGGGCGAGGGCGTGAGCGGCGCCGGGGGTTCCGGCGACGGCGATCCGGGCGGCGAAGCCGGCCCGGGCGCAGAAGCGGACGATCCGGCGGCACATCCTTTCCTCGCCGCCGAACAGATGGGCGACTCCGGTCAGGTCGAGGAACAGCCCGTCGGGGGGCGAGACGGCCGCGCGCGGAGTCCAGCGCCGGGCGGCGAAGAGGGCGAGGCGGGTGAGGACGTCCTCGTCGGCCTCCGGATCGTGGTCGCGGACGTCGAGCCCGGGAACGAGGGCGCGCGCCTGGGAAACCGCCATGCCGGGATGGAGGCCGAGGGCTCGAGCCTCGGGCGAGGCGGCGGCGACGAGCAGGCGGTTTCCGGTACGGCGGGAGAGGAGGAGCAGATTATCCTCCCCATCGCCAGATGGGGAGGGGGACCCCGCGAAGCGGGGTGGAGGGGTAGAAGGCGAGGCGTGGGAGGTTCGCGCGGGATCCTCTGATTCCACGGCAGCTACCCCTCCACCGTGCTTCGCATGGTCCCCCTCCCCACCGCTTCGCGGCGGGGAGGATTTCTGGGCCCAGCGGGCACCGGGGCGCCAGTGGGACTCGTTCGGGCAGGAGCAGGGCTCGCGCCCTTTTTCCCCCTCTCCCCGGGGGGGAGAGGGTTGGGGTGAGGGGGTTCGGCGGCCGGGACCTGTCGCAGACGCCGAACCCCCTCTCCCTACCCTCTCCCCGCCGGGGAGAGGGATTGGTGCCTCACGCCGCCCGCCGCTCTCCGACGCCCTCACCCGGTCGGTGCTCAGGTTCGGAAGGTAGAGCGAGGCGACCCTCGGCATCGGGGCTCTCCATGATGAGGTCGAACGGCGCTCCGCCGCGTTGCCGGGCCAAGGCGAGGCGCCAGCGGGGGCGGCCGATTCCGGGGACCGGCAAGGGCGAGGAAGGGGCGCAGGCGAGGCGCCAGCGGGTAACCGCGGCCGACGGCGGAGCGAGCGGATCCTCGCCGTTCCCACGCCAGCGCCGAAGCATCAGGGCCAGGGTTCCGCCCTCCTCGGCGGCGAGCTGGAGGCGGCGGGTGGCGGGCATGGCCGCACGGCCCACCTCGCCGACCACGGCAGCCAGGCCGCCGTGACGAAGCCCCTCCTCCATCACCGCGAGAACGTCCTCGTCGCGGCCGCATTCGGCGTAGAGCAACCGGTCGGGGGCGAGGCCGGCGCCGGCCAAAGCCGGAGCGAAAAGATCGCGGCGGACCAGCGCCCAAAGCACGATCCCGGGGCGGCGGGCGGCGATCGAGGCGAGGAAGAGGGTTGCCGCGGCTTCGTCGACCGGTCCCGGCCGCCCGCCCGCCGCTTCGTTGAGCGAGGCGACGGGAAGGCCGCCGCCAGCGAGGCGGGAGTCGATGGCGTCCACTTCGAAGGGGAGATGCTCGCGCTGCTCCGAACCGGCGGATTCGAGCGCCCTTACTTCCGCACGCAAGGCTGCCAGGCGTTCGACTCGGGCGGGGTTCGGGGACATCGCGACTCAGACTCTTTCGTTCCTTTTCTGTTCCCACCTCATTCAGCGAGAGTCAAGTTGGGGGAAGGGAAACCGATCCTCCCCGGAACGGGGAGGGGGACCGCGCGCGAAGCGCGTGGTGGAGGAGGCCCGGCGTCCGCGCTGCTCTGAGGCGGGCCCCCTCCACCATGCTCGCATGGTCCCCCTCCCCGTTCCGGGGAGGATCAAGTAAGAGCCTTCTCCCCTGCCCGTATCGGAACCTCATGCCCCTCCTCCGCCGCTGTCTCCTCGCCCTCTCCCTCCTCGTCGCCGCGCCGGCTCAGGCCGCCGGGGATTCCAGCTGGTTCTACAGGAACACCGACATCCAGCCCGATCCGGCCTGGACCTTCGGCACCCTGCCCAACGGCCTTCGCTATGCCGTTCGCCGCAACGCGCTCCCCGAGGGGCAGGTCTCGGTCCGCCTGAGGATCGACGCGGGCTCGCTTCACGAGGAGGCGGATGAGAAGGGCTGGGCCCATTTCGTCGAGCATATGGCCTTCCGAGGCACGAAGACTTTCGGCGACGGCGAGGTTCGCGAGATCTGGCAGCGGCTCGGAGCAAGCTTCGGGAGCGACACCAACGCTTCGACCGAGCCGACCCAGACGGTCTACATGCTCGACCTTCCCCATGCCGACCGGGCCTCGCTCGACACCTCCTTGCGCCTGCTCGCCGACATGGCCGACACTGCCCTTTTCGACCAGAAGATCGTCGAGGCCGAGCGCGGGGTCGTCCTCTCCGAATATGGCCGGCGGACCGAGGTCAGCGTCAAGCTGCGCGAGATGATGATGCCGCTCTTCTTCGGCGGCCTCAAATTCGCTGAGCGGGACACGATCGGCACCGAGGCGACCCTGAAGGGCGCGACGGCGGCGGGCCTCAAGGCCTTTTACGAACGCTGGTACCGGCCCGACCGCGCGACCCTGGTGATGGTCGGCGACGCCGAACCGAAGCTGATGGAGGCGCTGATCGCCGACCGCTTCGGCGGCTGGAAGCCGTCGGGCCCGGCGCCCCGCGAGCCCGATTACGGCAGGCCCGCCGAGGCCGCCGAGCGGACCGCCGCGATCAGCTATCCCGGCTCCCCCCATTTCGCCACCTTGAGCTGGATTCGGCGCTACGATCCCGTCCCGCCGAGCCAGGCGCGCGAGCGGAGGGACCTCGCCCGGACCCTCGCCCGGCGGATCCTCAACCGCCGGCTCGAGGCCAAGGCGCGCGGCGAGGCCGCCTTCCTCAACGCCCAGGTCCAGTCCGAGAACAGCGTCAACATCGCCGATTACACCCAGATGTCGGTGATGGCGAAGGAGGGGCGCTGGCAGGAGGCGCTGAAGGAGGCCTATGCGATCCTCGCCGACGCCCTTAAGGCGCCGCCGAGCCAGGCCGAGATCGACCGGGAGATGGAGAATATCCGGACCGCCGGGCGCGCCGCCGTGCAGGGCGACCCGACCGTCAAGTCGCAGTCGCGAGCGGGGCGGATCGTCTCGGCCATCGACGGCAACAGCGTCATCTCCAGCGCCCAGGTGCAGCTCGCCTTGTTCGAGGCGCTGGCCCCGGCGATGACGCCGCAGGCGGTGCAGGAAGGGATGAAGCAGATGTTCTCGGGCTCCGGCCCGAGGCTGGCGATGCTGTCGCCGGCGCCGGTGACCAGCCTCGCCCAGGCGCTCGCCGCGGCGGAGGCGGCGGCTCCGGCCGCCCGCCGGGCGGAGCGGCGGGTGAGCATGGACGAGCTTCCGCCGCTCGGGGCTCCCGGCCGCGAAGTGTCGCGCCAGCGGATCGCCGATCTCGACGCGACCATCGTCCGCTTCGCCAATGGCTCCAGCCTCGTCTTCAAGCAGACCGATTACGAGAAGGGCAATGTCAACGTCGCGCTTCGCTTCGGGAACGGCATCTCGGGGCTTCCGGCGGACCGCAAGTCGCTCGCCTGGCTGGCGCCGCTGCTCGGCTCGACCGGAGTTGGGCCGCTCGACCTCGACGGGCTCGAGCGGCTGATGACCGGGCGAAGACTGTCGATGAGCTTCGACCTGGACGACGATTCGCTGGTCCTGCGCGGCTCGACCCGGGCGGAGGAGCTGGGCGACCAGCTGCGCCTGCTGGCGACCAAGATCGTCGCCCCCCATTTCGACCCGTCCCTGTTCCAGCGCTCCAGGACGGGCGCGCTGGAGAGCTACGACCTCGCTTTTTCCTCGGCCTCCTCGCGCATGGGGCGGGAGTTCGGGGCTGTGGCCCGGGGCGGCGACCCGCGCTGGCAGCCCTTCGAGCGGGCCGAGATCGAGCGGATCCGCCACGAGGATTTCGTCGCCTTCATGACTCCCTTGCTGGCGCAGGGGCCGCTCGAGGCGATCGTCGTCGGCGACGTCGATATCGAGACCGCGGTCGCGGCGATGCTGAAGACGGTGGCGGCGCTTCCGCCGCGCGCGGAGGTGCCACCGCCGGCGGCCTCCCTCAAGGTGCGGCCCCCCAGGGCTTCCAGGGCGCCGATCCGGTTCACCCACCAAGGCGATCCCAACCAGGCCTATGCCGCGCTCGGCTGGACCACCTTCGGCGGCGGCGAGCCCCGGCGGGAGCGGCGGGCGCTGAGCGTCGCCGCCAATATCGCCCAGGCCCGGCTGATGGAGCGGCTCCGCGACAGCGAGGGCGCGAGCTATTCGCCCTCGGCCACCGTCCAATCCTCCTTCCGCTTCCCGGAATGGGGCTTCTTCTTCGCCGGCTCCGAGATCCGGCCGGAGCGGGCGGACCTGTTCTTCCGGCTCGCTCGCGAGATCGTCGCCGACCTCGCCGCCAGGCCGGCCTCGGCCGACGAGTGGCAGCGGGCGATGAACCCGGTGGTGACCGGGATCGAGCGGCGGCTCAAGACCAATGGCTATTGGGTGGGGACCATGGAGGATTGGTCGCGCCGGCCCGAGATGATCGAATATACCCGCACCTACCTCGCCGATTACAAGGCGATGACCCCGGAGGAGGTGCGCCGGGCGGTGGCGAAATGGGTGACGGACGAGGGCGACTGGTCGATCCTGGTTTTGCCCGCTAAAGCTGCAAACGGTGTCAACTAGCTTAGCCCAGGCGAACAATCCGGCGCCCGCGACCCGCGCGGGCGGTGGCTGGAAGCCCTTCCGGCTTCAGCAGCAGCCGTTCTTCGAGGACAAGAACCGCGCCTTCTGGATCCTCCAGTCGGCCGGCTGGGCGGGCTATTTCTTCCTTCGCACGCTCTCGGGGATCGCCAATAATTTCGGCTTCAGCCTCGTCATCCACATAACCTTGCTGACGGCGACCGGCTATTCGATCACCCTGCTGATGGCCGCGACCTACCGTCGGCTGATCAAGATGCGGCCGATCATCACCTGGGTGAGCTCGATCCTCCTCGTCCTCGTCGCGTCGGCCGCCTTCTCCGCGATCGAGACCTGGAGCCACGCCACCTTCGTGAGGCCGGGGATCACTCCGGAGGGGCTGCAATTCTTCGGGTCGATCGTGCTGACGCTGACCCTGCTCGTCGCCTGGTCGGCCCTCTATTACAGCATCAACTATTACCTCCTGCTCGAGGAGCAGAGCGACCGGCTGCTGAGGCTGGAGCACCAGGCGAGCTCGGCCCAGCTCGCCATGCTGCGCTACCAGCTCAATCCGCACTTCCTGTTCAACACCCTGAACTCGATCTCGACCCTGGTGCTCCTGAAGCAGACGGACCGGGCCAACGCGATGCTTTCGAGGCTGTCGTCCTTCCTTCGCTACACTTTGGTCAACGAGCCGACGGGCGCAGTGACCGTCGCTCAGGAGGTGGAGACGCTGAAGCTGTACCTGGAGATCGAGAAGATGCGCTTCGAGGACCGCTTGAGGCCCCGCTTCGACATCGATCCCACCGTGTCGCGGGCGAGGCTGCCGTCGCTGCTCCTTCAGCCGCTGGTCGAGAATGCGATCAAATATGCGGTCACCCCGCAGGAGGAGGGCGCCGACATCGAGGTCACGGCGCGGCTCAACATCGACCGGGTCGTTCTCACCGTCCGCGACACCGGCCCCGGCGCCGAGGATCATTGGGTGAAGGCGCAGCAGTCCACCGGGGTCGGACTGGCGAACATTCGGGACCGTCTGGCGCAAGCCTATGGCGCCGATCATCGTTTCGAGACTGAATCGAACATTAAGGGCGGCTTCCGCGTTACCATCGAAATTCCCTACCAGCTCGAACCGACCGAGGAACCGAAATGACGATCCGCACGATTCTCGTGGACGACGAACCTTTGGCTATCCAGGGGCTCCAGCTGCGCCTGGACAAGCATGACGACGTCGAGATCGTCGAGACCTGCTCGAACGGCCGCGAGGCGATAAGGGCGATCAAGACCAACAAGCCGGACCTCGTTTTCCTCGACATCCAGATGCCCGGCTTCGACGGCTTCTCGGTGATCCAGGGATTGATGGAGGTGGAGCCGCCTTTGTTCGTCTTCGTCACCGCTTATTCCGACCACGCCATCCGCGCCTTCGAGGCGCAGGCGGTCGACTATCTGATGAAACCGGTCGAGGAAGACCGCCTCGCCGACACCCTCGACCGGGTCCGCAACCGGCTCGCCGAGAAGCGCGGCGCCGAGGAGGTCGGGCGGCTGAAGGAGGTCCTCGCCGAGGTGGCTCCGGAGGCGGTGGACCAGGTCGCCAACGCGGCCGAGGACGCGCCGAGCTCCAACCGCTACGAGAAGCTCATCAACATCAAGGACCGCGGCCAGATCTTCCGGGTCGACGTCGATTCGATCGAGAAGATCGATGCGGCGGGCGACTATATGTGCATCTACACCGGCGACAACACCCTCATCCTTCGCGAGACGATGAAGGATCTCGAGAAGCGCCTCGACCCGCGCCGCTTCCAGCGCGTGCACCGGAGCTGCATCGTCAATCTCGACCAGGTGAGGCAGGTCAAGCCGCACACCAACGGGGAGTGCTTCCTGGTGCTCGAGAGCGGGAGCCAGGTGAAGGTGAGCCGGAGCTACCGGGACGTGGTGGCGAGGTTCGTTCATTAGGGCCGTCCTTCGATACGGGCCTTCGCCTTCGCTCAGTCCCTACTCAGGATGAGCGGAGGGACACTTGCAACCGCTCATCCTGAGTAGCCGTTGAGCCTGGCGAAACGGCGTATCGAAGGACCGACATGATCCTCCTCATCCTCCTCCAGGCGGCAGCAACCCAGGCCCCCGACATCGAGCTCAACCTCAACCTGCGCGCCAGATCGGTGACGATCGAGCAGAAGGGCGAGGCCAGGCTCGAGGTTCGCGGCGAGGGCCCAGGCAACCGGGTGGAGGTGAAGGTGGAGCCGAAGGCCCAGGGGCGGAGGGAGCTTCGCGACGTCACCGTCGACGTCCATGCGGAGGCCTCCGTGCAGGAGGGCCTCAAAATAGATGTCGAGGCGGAAACCGGCACGCCCCAGTAACGTTTCGTCTCCCGTAACAGGGAGTTAGTTCAAATGCGTCTTTACCCGCTGCTCGCGGCCGCCGCCGCCCTCGCCGTCTCCGCCTCGCCCGCCGCAGCCCAGGACCGCCAGGATCGCCGCGGCACCCTGCAGCGGGCGGGTGCCCAGTCCACGGCGCTCGCCCAGGCGGTGTCGCAGGGCCAGGACCAGCCCGACGTCCTCCTCGACATCCCCAACCTCTCGGTCGACGAGATCAACCTCGAGGTGAACAACCTCCAGGTCCACATCGCCCTCGACGCCCGGCTGGCCAACCTCCTGAAGCTGACGGCGGGGGCCGACGCCAGCATCGACCAGGTCAAGATCGGCATCAAGGGCGTGCAGGCGACGGCGACGCTGGTCGTCCGGCTCGACAATGTGAGGGCGATCATCGAGCGGACCCTCCAGACCCTGGACAACAATCCGCAGCTGGTGACTCAGCTTCTTTCCACCGTCGACAACACGGTCAACACCGTCGGCGGGGTCGCCAACAACACGGTCGGGACGGTCGGCGGGATCGCCGGGACGGCGCTCCGCAACGGCCAGTTGCTCGACCTCGCGACGTCGGGGCTGACCGCGGTCTCGCAGACGGTGAACACAGCCGGCCAGACGGTGCGCACGGTGCGCGACCGCAGCGGCCAGCTGCTCGAGGTGGTGACCGACACCGCCGGCCGGATCGTCAGCTCGCGGCGGGCGCCGCGATAGGGCCCTTCCAATTCCTCCCCGAGCTTGCTCGGGGAGGGGGACCGCGCGAAGCGCGGTGGAGGGGTAATAGGGACTAAGATTCACCCCTCCACCACGACGCTTCGCGTCGCGGTCCCCCTCCCCCAGACAAGCTGGGGGAGGAATTGAGGTCGTCGGGGCCTTCTCTCTTGACGGGGGAAGTGAAATAGCGGGATTCCCGCTTTCGCGGGAATGACGGGGAGCGGCATGGCGGACGAAGCAGGAAAATTCGCGCTCTTCGCGTCGCTCCACCGGCCGGGCGATCCGGTCGTCCTCTACAATGCGTGGGACCCGGGCAGCGCCCGGGCGGTGGCGGAAGCGGGCGCGACGGCGATCGCCACCGGCAGCGCCTCGGTCGCGGCGGCGCACGGCTATGACGACGCCGAGGCGCTGCCGCTGGAGCTGGCGCTCGCCAACGCGGCGCGCATCGTCGCGGCGGTGAAGCTGCCGGTGACGGTCGACTTCGAAGGGGCCTATGGGGTCGAGCCGGAAAAGGCTGCGGCCAATATCGCGCGGCTCGCCGAGACGGGCGCCATCGGCTGCAATTTCGAAGACCAGGTGATCGGTGGCGAGGGCCTCCACTCCGTCGAAGTGCAGTCGGCCCGGATCAGGGCCGCCCGTGCCGCGGTCGGGCCGGACTTCTTCATCAACGCGCGCACCGACATCTTCCTCAAGACCAGGGCCGCAACCCACGAGCCCGCGGCAATCGAAGAGGCGCTCGCCCGGGCGAGGGCCTATGCCGAGGCCGGGGCGAGCGGATTCTTCGTACCGGGCCTCGTCGATCTGGATCAGCTGGCGGAGATCTGTGCCGGCTCGCCGCTGCCGGTCAACTTCATGGCCTTCCCCGGCGCCCCCGAAGCGTCCGCAGTGGCCGCGGCGGGGGTCGGGCGGATCAGCCACGGCCCCTTCCCCTACAAGCTTGCGATGAAGGCTCTCAAGGACGCAGCGGAGGCGATCTATGGCTAAGGTGACGGGACTGGGCGGCGTTTTCTACAAGGTCGAGGACAGCGAGGCGACGGCGCGCTGGTACAAGGAGGTGCTGGGCGTCGGCGGCGAGTGGGGCGCGACCTTCCGCTTCGCGGCCGAGCCGGACGGCTACAGCCTCCTCTCGCCCTTCAAGGCGACGAGCGATTACTTCGACCCCAGCGCGTCCCCGTTCATGATCAATCTCAGGGTCGACGATCTCGACGGGATGCTCGCCGAACTCGAGGCGAAGGGGATCGAGACACTCGGCCGTCAGGACGAGGAATATGGCAGGTTTGCCTGGATCCTCGACTGCGACGGGATCAAGGTCGAGCTGTGGCAGCAGCTGGGGGAGGCGCCTGAGTGACTAAATCCTCCCCATCGGAGATGGGGAGGAGGACCACACGAAGTGTGGTGGAGGGGTAGAAGGCGCGGACGCGGGAGGTTCGCGCGCGAGCCGCTCAGGCCAGCGCCAGCTACCCCTCCACCATGCTTCGCAGGGTCCCCCTCCCCCCGCTTCGCGCGGGGAGGATTTAGGTGGCCCTCTTCCTCCGCCGCAACATCCCGACCGAGCCTCCGCCCGACTTTAGCACGTTCCTGCGGAACAGCTTCGCCCCCAGCGCCACGGTCAGCCACACCCACAAAGCCTGCCAGGCCAGCGCCGCCAGATGCGGCCACAGCTCCGGAGTCTGCGCCGCCCGGGCCACCATCGTCAGCGGCGAGCTGAACGGGAAGATGGCGGCGCCGAGGCCGAGGGGGCTGTTGAAGGCGCCGACGGCGAAGGAGGCGAGAAGGAAGATCAGCATCTGCGCCACCGTCACCGGCATCGACAGCGTCTGGACCTCGCGAACCGAATTGGCCTGGCTGCCGATGCCCAGGAACAGCGCTCCGAGGAGGAGGTAGTTGGCGCTGTAGTAGAGCAGCACCAGGAGGATGAAGAGCGGCCAGCCCACCGCGGGCTCGGGCAAGGCGATCGCCTGCCCGGGCCACAGCGCCAGAGCGGCCGCGGCGCCGCCCACCCAGACCGCGATCCCGACCATCGAGATGGCGAGCATCGAGACGAGCTTGCCCAGGAAGATAGCGTCGATCGGCAGGGCCGCGGCCAGCACCTCGATGATCTTGTTCGATTTCTCCTCGAGCAGGTTCGAAAGCAGCATCCCGGCCAGGAGCACGGTCAGCATGAAGAGGAGGAGCTGGCCGCCGCGGGCGGTGATTGCCCTCGTCGCGGCGAGCGCGCCTTCCGAGCGGTCGGTCTCCACCACCCTGATCGCCGCGGGCGGAACGGCGCGGCCGGCGGCGGCGAGGGCACGCTGCTGGCGGGCCTGATCGACGACCAGCGAAACCTGCTTCCGGACGTTCCCCTCGCCGCTGATCGCGCCGGTCAGGACCGGGTCGTCGAGCCCGCCGGTGAGCACGGCGAGAATGCGCTTGTCCGGATTGCCCAGAAGCGCCTGGACCTGGCGCTCCGGATCGGTGCCCGGCGCCTCGCGCACCAGGGTCGGCAGGGGCCTCGCCCCCAAGCCGGGGCCGAGCCGCTCCCGGGCCGAGATCAGGGCCTCGAAATCGGCGTCGGTCGCCACCACCGCGACGATCGCATGAACGTCCTGGCGCGCCATCCGGCTGCTCATGCTCCCGAACAGAAAGGACAGGCCGATGACCAGCAAAGGCCCGAGGAGGAAGAATAGGAAGGTGCGCGACCAGACGGTCGCGACGAAATCGCGCCGGGCGATGACATAGGCCGACTGGACGAAGCCCATCATCCCGCCTCCCCTTCCGCGGCGCTGTCGGCGAGGTCGCGGGCCGCCTGCTCGCCGGCGATGGCGACGAAGGCGTCGTGGAGGCCCGGCCGCTCGATCGAAAGATCCTCGATCCCGGCGCCGCCGTCGATCAGCGCCTTGAGCAGGAGCTCGATCCCCGCCTGGGGAAGCTCGAACGACCACAGGCCGCCCTCATGATGGGCGTCCGGCGGAAGCGCTCCCCGCCAGGCGCCGTCGGCGACCCGGGTCCGGAGCCGCACCTGGGGCCGAAGCCGGTCGCGCGCTTCGGAGACGCTGCCCTCGAAGCGGACCCGGCCGCCGGCGATGATCGCGATCCGCTCGCAAAGCCGCTCGGCATGGGCGATGACGTGGGTGGAGAAGATGATCGTCGCCCCGCCCGCCGCCTCCTCGCGGATGAGATGCTCGAGCCGGCCCTGGTTGATCGCGTCGAGACCGGAGAAGGGCTCGTCGAGAACGATCAGCCTGGGCCGATGGACGATGGTGCCGAACAATTGCACCGTCTGCGCCATGCCCTTGGAGAGGCTCCGGATCGGCTTGTCGACATAGTCGCCGAGGCCGTTCGCCCTCAGCATCTCCTCGGCCCGGGCGCGGCCGACCGACAGCGGCAGGCCGCGAAGGGCGCCCATGAAGGCGACGGCCTCGCGAGCGGTCATCGCCGGGTAGAGGCCGCGCTCCTCGGGAAGGTAGCCGACCCGGCTGGCCACCTCGAGCGGGCGGGCGCTGCCGAGCAGCGAGCGCTCGCCTTTGTCCGGATCGATGATCCCGAGCAGCATCCGCAAGGTCGTCGTCTTGCCGGCGCCGTTGGGGCCGAGGATTCCGTAGATGCTGCCTTCGGGGACGGCCAGATCGATGCCGTCGACGGCGGTCTTGCCGTCGAAGGCCTTGAAGAGCCGTTTCGCCTCAATAGCTAAGCCACTCGTCACGCGTGCCCCCTGTGCGCGCCTGTGGTAGCGAGCGACGATGAGCGAAGGCAAGCCGAAGCTGGCCGATCTGCGGTCGAGGCTAGAGGACAAGGCGCGGGAGCTCGGCTTCTGCGCGGTGGGCTTCGCTCGCGCCGACGCCGCGCCGAAAAGCGGCGAGCGTTTGCGCCAGTGGCTCGCGGATGGGGCCCATGGCGACATGATCTGGATGGAGGAAACGGCCGAGCGCCGCGAGTCTCCGGCCGGTCTGTGGCCTGAGGTGCGCTCGATCGTATCGCTCGGGATGAGCTATGCCCCGGCGGCGGACCCGCTGGCGCTGGCGGAGCGGCGGGAGGTGGGGCGGATCTCGGTCTATGCGCAGGGCGCGGATTATCACGATCTGGTCAAGAAGGCGCTCAAGGCGCTGGCGCGGTGGCTCGTCGAGGAGGCGGCGTGCCAGCTCAAGGTGTTCGTCGACACGGCGCCCGTGATGGAGAAGCCGCTGGCGGAGGCGGCGGGGCTGGGCTGGCAGGGCAAGCACACCAACCTCGTCAGCCGCCGCGACGGAAGCTGGCTATTCCTGGGGGCGATCTACACCACGCTGGAGTTGGAGGAGACGCCGGCGCCGCACGCTGTCCATTGCGGAAGCTGCAGCGCCTGCCTGCAGGCCTGCCCGACCAACGCCTTTCCCGGGCCCTTCCGGCTCGATGCCCGGCGCTGCATCTCCTATCTCACCATCGAGCATAAGGGGCCGATCCCGGAGGAGTTCAGGGAGGCGATCGGCAACCGAATCTACGGCTGCGACGACTGCCTCGCCGTCTGCCCATGGAACCGCTTCGCCGATGCCGCTCGGGCGAACCGCGCCTTCCTGCCGAGAGCCGAGCTGGTAGCGCCGAGGCTGGCGGACCTGCTGGACCTGGACGACGCCGCTTTCCGCAAGGTCTTCGCGGGTTCGCCGATCAAGCGGATCGGGCGCGGCCGGATGGTGAGGAACGCGGCGATCGCGGCCGGCAACAGCGGGCTGGCGGAGCTGGCGCCGGTGCTGGAGCGGCTGACGGCGGACGGGGATCCGGTGGTGGCCGAGGCGGCGGCGTGGGGGTTGGAGAGGCTAGTATCCTCCCCGGCATTTGCCGGGGAGGGGGACCAGGCGGAGTCTGGTGGAGGGGTTCTTCGGAGGCAGTAGAACCCCTCCACCGCGCTTCGCGCGGTCGCCCTCCCCGAGAAATCTCGGGGAGGAATTTCCCTCCTACCGCCTCGTCAGCGCGGCGACGCAGCTGGCGCGGTCGAAGTCGGTGCCGTCGGGGCGGCGGGCGTCGAGGTGGGTGACGATCGGCTCGCCGCTGCCCTTGGGCGGGTAGAGATAGGCGTCGAGGACGCAGGCGGGGCCGGCGAACTGGAGCTTGCGGGCCGAGCCCTCGCGGACGTCGAGACGGGGCTTGCCGAGCTGGGTCTCGAGCATCCGGGCGGTCCGGCCGAGCACGGCCTCGAGACCGGTGGAGGTGTAGGGAACGGGGCGATCGACGGCCCTCGGCGCGACTTTCGCCGGCGGCGCGGCGCTTCCGGAGGCGCAGCCGGCCACAATGACCAGAGCGGCGAGCGGGGCCGCCTTCCTGCAGATCGCGAAATCCATGGCGCCCTCCCCTGCCTCTTGCGCGCGCAGAGTGGCGCAGCGCCGCCGCCAGGGCCACGCGCCTTGCCGCCCGCCCGGCTCGCCCCTGCCTCGCCTCGGCGCAATTGACGCGCGGCGCCGGGCGAGGCTAGGGCCGCCGCTCCTTGCGACAGCTGAAGAGAAACCCGTGACCGACAAGAGCCTGGACGTCCTTTGCATCGGCAACGCCATCGTCGACGTGATCGCCGCCGCCGACGACGATTTCCTGGACCGGGAGGGGCTGGACAAAGGCTCGATGCGGCTGATCGACGCCGAGGAGGCGACCCGGCTCTACGGGCGGATGGGCCCGGGCCGCGAGATCAGCGGCGGCTCCGCCGGCAACACGGCCGCGGGCGTGGCGATGCTGGGCGGGCGCGCGGGCTTCATCGGCCAGGTCGCCGACGACCAGCTCGGCGAGGTCTACCGCCATGACGTCAGCTCGATCGGGGTCGAGTTCACCACGCCGACACGGCCGCAGGCCGAGGCGCCGACCGCCCGCTCGCTCGTCCTGGTCACGCCCGACGCCCAGCGGACGATGAACACCTTCCTCGGCGCCGCCCAGAACCTCAGCAGCGATGCGCTCGACGAGGCCCAGCTGAGGCGCGCGAAGATCCTCTATCTCGAAGGCTATCTCTGGGATCCGGAAGTGCCTCGCGCCGCCATGGAGAGGGCCATCGAGATCACCCGCGATGCCGGGGGCCGAGTCGCCTTCACCTTGTCCGACAGCTTCTGCGTCGGCCGTCACCGCGACAGCTTCAACGCCCTGATCGACAGCGGCCGGCTCGACATATTGTTCGCCAACGAGGCGGAGATCGTCTCGCTGACCGGCGAGGCCGGCTTCGACGAGGCGGTGGCCGCGGCCGCGGCAAGGGTCGGGCTGCTCGTCGTCACCCGCGGCGAGCAGGGCGCGGTCGCCGTCGAAGGCGGCGATCGGGTCGAGGTTCCGGCCGAGCCGGTCGAGCGGATCGTCGACACGACCGGAGCGGGCGACCTGTTCGCCGCCGGCTTCCTGTTCGGCCATGCGCAGGGGCGACCGAACGTGGAGAGCCTCCGGATCGGCGCCATCGCCGCCGCCGAGGTGATCTCCCATTACGGCGCCCGCCCCGAGGCGGACCTGGCGGCCCTGGTCGCCGAGCGGCTCGGCTGAATAGAAGAAGGGGGGCCTGAGCCCCCCTTCCCCTTAGATCAATTCTCGTAGGAGCCGTCCGGCGGGCGGATGCCGACCGGCATCGGCGCGTCCGGATCCGCCTCCGGCACCTCGACGATGCCGCGGCCGAGATGGCTCTTCCGGTAGCCGTATAGGGCGTAGAAGACGATCCCGATCGCCGTCCAGGCCGGAAGGACCAGCATCGCCTCCTTCGGAAGGTTGAAGAAGAGGAAGAGGCAGCCGCCCACCGTCAGCAGGGCGACCAGCCCGACCGCCGGCACGCGGAAAGCGCGTTTCCGGTGGGGATCGGTCTTGCGAAGCTGCCAGACCGCGATCGCCACCATCAGGAAGGCGTAGAGCGTCCCCGCATTGGCGACGTCGGCCAGCGCTCCCACCGGGAAGAAGGCGGCGGCGACCGCGACCAGAAGCCCGGTGATGATCGTCACCACATGCGGGGTCTTCCAGCGCGGATGGACCTTGGCGAGCGCCTCGGGGAGCAGGCCGTCGCGCGCCATCACGAAGAAGATGCGGGTCTGGCCGAACAGGAGGATGAGAATGACCGACGGCAGGGCGATGAAGGCCGCATAGCCGAGCATGTTGCCGATCGAGCCGTAGCCGATCGTGTGGAGCACATGGGCGAGCGGCTCGCGCGAGCAGACCAGAGCCTGGGCATATTGCGGCGTGGCGCACTGCAGCGAGAGCGCCTCGCCGGTCGGGAGAGGAATCCCGTCCGCGCCCATGACCGGCTGACCGCCCATCGCGCCGATCGCCCCGGCCGTCACGAGCATGTAGAAGATGGTGCAGATGCCCAGCGACCCTATGAGGCCGATGGGGACGTTGCGCTGCGGGTTCTTGGTCTCCTCGGCCGCGGTCGAAACGGCGTCGAAGCCGACATAGGCGAAGAACATCGTCGCCGCCGCCCCGACCACGCCGACTCCGGAGCCGAAGCCGCCGAACATCCCGGCCGGCGCGAAGGGCGCAAAATTCTCCGCTTTCGACACGGGCAGGGTCAGGATCACGAAGACGGTGAGCGCGGTCACCTTGATCGCGACGAGGATGGCGTTGAACTTCGCGCTTTCCGAGGTGCCTCTCACCAACAAGACCGTCATCAGCAAGGCGATGCCCAGGGCCGGAAGGTTAAGGAACCCGCCTTCCTTGCCGCCCAGGACGAGCGGCCCCGAGCTCAGCCAGTCGGGGAAATCTATCCCCCAACTTCGCTCCATCACCGTGTCGATGAAATAGTTGGACCAGCCGACCGAGACGGCCGAGGCGCCCACCGCATATTCGAGGAG
>DASWLZ010000059.1:0-64956 GCA_036399975.1 Allosphingosinicella sp. | reverse complement strand
CCGTTCATGATGCCGGTGATCACCGAAACCGGCGGCACCGTGAAGTTCCAGGACCTCATCGAAGGCAAGACGCTGGTCGAGCAGATGGACGAGGCCACCGGCATCGCCCAGCGCGTGGTGACCGAATATCGGGGCACCGCCCGCGCCAAGGAGGATCTGCGTCCGCGCATCACCCTGCTCGACGCGGAAAGCGGCGAGGCTGCCCGCTACATGCTGGCGCCCGGAGCGATGCTGTCGGTCGAGGAGGGCCAGACGGTGGCCGCCGGCGAGGTGATCGCCCGCGTCAGCCGCGAGTCCGCCAAAACCCGCGACATTACCGGCGGTCTGCCGCGGGTGGCGGAGCTGTTCGAGGCGCGCAAGCCGAAGGAGAATGCGATCATCGCCAAGGTCTCCGGCCGGGTTCAGTTCGGCAAGGATTACAAGGCCAAACGCAAGATCGGCATCCGTCCTGAGGATGGCGGCGAGCTGGTCGAATATCTGGTGCCGAAGTCGAAGGTCATCGACGTCCAGGAAGGCGATTTCGTCAAGCGCGGCGACAATCTGATCGGCGGCTCCCCGGATCCGCACGACATCCTGGAAGTGCTGGGCGTGGTCGCTCTCGCCGAATATCTCGTCAGCGAGATCCAGGAGGTCTATCGACTCCAGGGCGTGAAGATCAACGACAAGCACATCGAGGTGATCGTCCGCCAGATGCTCCAGAAGGTCGAGATCACCGAAAGTGGGGATTCGACTTTGCTTGTCGGCGAGCAGATCGACCACCAGGAGATGCGGGAGATCAACGCCAAGCTGAAGGCGGCCAAGAAGCCCCTCGCCGAAGGCAAGCCGGTTCTGCTCGGGATCACCAAGGCGTCGCTCCAGACCCGGAGCTTCATCTCGGCCGCCTCCTTCCAGGAGACGACGAGGGTGCTCACCGAGGCTTCGGTGCAGGGCAAGATCGACACGCTCGACGGCCTCAAGGAGAATGTCATCGTCGGCCGCCTCATCCCGGCGGGCACCGGCGCGGGCATGAACCGGATGCGGATCGCGGCCACCAGCCGCGACGTCGCTCTGCGCGCCCAGCACCGCAAGCTGCAGGAGTCGCTGGTCGCGGCCAATTCGGCGGCGGAAGAGCATGCGGCCGAGCTGGCCCAGGGCCCCGAGGCGGCGATCGGCGACGATCCCCTCGCCGCGGTGACTCCCAGCGGCCACGGCACGGATGCGGACGCCGGCGAGTATCTGCAGAGCTGAGGCTTTGCGGCAGCATGAGTAACGAGCGCCTCGCCGGAGAGATTCGGCGGGGCGTTTCGTTTAGGAGGGTCCGATGAAGCTCGCTTTCACCCTATTCCTCGTCGCACTGATGATCCTCCCCGCCGTCGCGGTCGCGGGGTACAGGTTCAGGCGGGCGCTGAGGGAGCGGGACCGGGAGAACTCCCCTCCCTTCCAGTGAGGGGAGTCAGAAGGCCGAGGCCGTCAGTTCCGTGTCGGCGTTCCGCCACGCTTCCTTGAACTGCGCCTTCACCGAATCCGCCTCCTTCCGCTGCGCCTCGAGCGCCTTCGCCAGCCCCTGCAGCGCCCAGCCGTTGTTCGGGTTGCGGCGCAGATCCTCGCGATAGACCGCCTCCGCCTCCGCGGGCCGACCCGCGTCGAGCAACGCCGAGCCCAATAAGTGCCTGACCGGGAAGAATTCGTCCGACGGCTCGTTGTAGGCCAGGCCATCCTCCTTCTTCACCGCCTCGCGCAGCGCGATCCGGGCCGCGCCCTGCTCTCCTTCCGCGAGGGCGATTCGCGCCTTCGCCTTGAGAGCGGCGATCTCGTAGAGCGGCCTGGCGGAATTCATGCCCTGGGTCGCGTCGGCTGGCGTGGCCGCGATCGCCCGGTCGAGCTCCGGCAGAAGCGTCCTGGCTTCGTCGACCCGCCCCTTCGCCGCCAGCGCCGTGGCTCGCGCCTGCAGCCAGGCGACGGTGAGGCCGGCGAGCTTCGGGTTCGGCCGCGGCTCGGCCAGAAGCTCGTCCCACCGGCCGAAGCGAACCATGGCGTCGTAGAGATAGCCGATCCCCCAATCGAGGCCCGGCATTCCGAGCAGCATCGCCTCAGGGGCGGCCGCTCGGGCCTTCCTGAGCGCCTCGAGGGTCTCCGCCCGCCGACCCTCCATCGCCGCGGAATAAGCGAGGAACTGGTAATTGTGGATGAGATACATCGGGTAGTAATCGGGCGCCGCGGTCAGCTTCAGATAGGCGACGTCGGCGGCGGCGCCCTTGCGATTGGCCTCGGCCGAGTCCCCGTAGCGGCCGACGCGCTGGAAGATGTGGGCGGGCATATGCTCGAGATGGCCGGCGGCCGGCATCATTCCGACCAGGACTTCGGCCGAGGGCAGCGCCTGCTCGGGGTTGAGCGACGCCTCGATGGCGTGGATCCAATAATGATTGGCGCCCGGATGCCTGGGGTCCTTCGCAAGCACCTTGCGTAGCGCGGCGAGAATCGCCGGGGTCCCAGGCCCGGGCCTGCCGTCCGCGCTCCACAATTTCCACGGATTGGTGTTCATCCGACCTTCCGCGAGCAACGTCTGGACGTCCATGTCGGCCGGGAAGCGGCGCGCCACCTCCTCCATGGCCGTCACATAGGCGGCAAGGAGCGGGGCGCTGTTGGACGGGTCGAGCGGCTTCGCGCCGTCGAACCGCCTGGCCAGGGCGGCGATAAGGGCTCGCTCGACCGGGGTCGCCGCGGCGGCGTTCGCCCGCGCCTTGCCAAGCGCCTCCCAGCCGGCCCGGGCGCGGCTCTCGGCCATCAGCGGCATGTTGTAATTGGGCCCGAGGGTGAGCGCGACGCCCCAGAAGCAGGAGGCGCATTTCGGATCGAGCTCGGCCGCCTTGGCGAAGGAGCGCGTCGCCTCGTCATGGTTGAACGCCCAGACGAAGCGCATGCCCTGGTCGAAGTAACTCTGGGCTTGCGGGGAAGCGGTGGCGATCTTGCGGTGGAAGCTGCCCAGGCCTCCGAACAATTGCGCGCCCTTGGCCCAGTCGGCGACAGTGGCTCGGGGCGCCGGCGCGTGGCCTTCGTGCTGGGCGAAGACAGGCGCGGCGAACGCCGCGGCCGCGAGCGGAAGAAGACGGAGAAAGCTCATGTCGCTGCACCCCCATGCCAGCGGGAAGGGGGAGACTACTCCGTCGGCGGTCCGGGCTCAACTCTGCCTCCCCAGGCTGGGGATGGGAGGCAGAGAATTTGCTCTTCATCCCTTGCGTGTCTAATCGCCCGCCCATGGACGCGACCGGCCTTCGCATCGCCCTGTTCAGCGGCAACTACAATTACATCCGCGACGGCGCGAACCAGGCGCTCAACCGGCTGGTCGAATATCTTCTGCGCCAGGGCGCTGCGGTCAGGATCTACTCGCCGACCGTGGCGGAGCCGGCCTTTCCGCCGAACGGCGACGTGGTCCACATCCCCAGCCTGTCGATCCCGCGGCGCAAGGAATATAAATTCCCGTTCATGCTGCCGGGGCGAGTAAGGCGCGACATCCGCGCTTTCCGCCCCAACATCCTCCATGTCGCAAGCCCGGACATGCTCGGCCATCGCGCCGTCAGCCTCGCGCACCGGCTGGACGTGCCCGTCGTCGCCTCGGTCCACACCCGCTTCGAGACCTATTTCCGATATTACGGCCTCGCCTTCCTCGAGCCGGTCATGGAAGCCATCCTGCGCCGCTTCTACCGCCGCTGCGACGCCATCTTCGCACCGTCGGATTCGATGGCGCAGCTGCTTCGCGAGCAGCGGATGAGCTACAATGTCGGCATCTGGACCCGGGGCATCGACCGCGAGAACTTCAATCCCGGCCGGCGCGACATGGAATGGCGGCGCGGGCTCGGGATCGGCGACGACGAGCCGGTGATCGGCTTCGTCGGCCGGCTGGTGATGGAGAAAGGGCTGGACGTCTTCGCCGAGACCATCGACTGCCTCGAGCGGCGCCAGGCGCGGCACAAGGTGCTGGTCGTCGGCGAGGGCCCGGCTCAGGACTGGTTCGAGCGGCGGCTGCCGGAAGCGGTCTTCGCCGGCTTCCAGGAGGGGCCGGAGCTCGGCAGGGCCGTCGCTTCGATGGACATGCTGTTCAACCCGTCGGTGACGGAGACGTTCGGCAACGTGACCCTGGAAGCGATGGCGGCGGGGCTGCCGGTGGTCGCGGCCATCGCCACCGGAAGCGAGAGCCTGGTTGAGGACGGGGTGACCGGCCGCCTCGTCCGCGCCGGAGCGATCGAGGGCTTCGCCGCGGCGCTCGAAGCCTATTGCCGGGATCCCGCCCTGCGCCGGTCGGCGGGGCGGGCCGGCGGCGAGGCGAGCCGCCGCTACGGCTGGGACGAGGTCAACCAGGCGCTGGTCGATTCCTACCTGCGGATCGTCCGCCAGCGCCGCGGCGGCACCCGGCCGCCCTTCCGCAGCCCGGTGCCCTAGAGCGACGTCGCGCAGCCTTGCCTCCGGAGCCGGGCGCGATATGAGCCCTCCCGCGAATTTGCGCCGAGGCTAGTCATCCCGGCGGAGCCCGGAACGCCTTCCCGTTGCGCCGGTTGTTGGCAGATCAGGAGGCTTAGATGGCGGACTTCGCCGCCCAGCGCGAGCAGATGGTCCGGCAGCAGATCGCCGGACGCGGGATCGAAGGAGTGCGTCTCCTCGACGCCTTTCGGTCGGTGCCGCGCGAGGCGTTCGTGCCGGAAGCCGTCCGCGGCTTCGCCTATGAGGACGGGCCGCTCCCCATCGAGGCGGGGCAGACCATATCCCAGCCCTATATCGTCGCCTTGATGCTCGCGGCCGCCGAGGTGGCGCCGGGCGACAAGATACTCGAGATCGGCGCCGGCTCGGGCTACGCGGCCGCGGTGATGGGCCGGATCGCCGAGGAGGTGATCGCCGTCGAGCGTCATTTCGAGCTCGTCGCCCTCGCCCGGGGCAGGATGGAGCGCCTCGGCTACGGCAACGTCCGGATCGTCCAGCGCGACGGCACCGCCGGCCTTCCCGAGGAGGCGCCCTTTCACGCCATAGTCTGCGCGGCCAGCGGTAGCCATGTTCCCGATGCCCTGCGCCGCCAGCTCGCCGTCGGCGGAGTGCTGGTGATGCCGCTGGGCGAGCCGGACTCGGTCCAGAGGCTGGTCAGGGTCACTCGCCGCACGGCCGACGAATTTGATGAGGAGGATCTGGGGCCGGTGCGTTTCGTGCCCCTGATCGGGGCCCATGGCTGGGCCGATCCGAAGGGAGAAGAGAGCATGTCGGTACCGGAGCTGATCGCGGCGGCGGCGCAGCCCCTGCCGGCACTAGACGACCCCGCCTTCGGAGAGGCCTTCGACCGCTTCGCCGACGCTCGGGTGGTGCTGCTCGGCGAGGCCAGCCACGGAACGTCGGAATTCTACCGGGCGCGGGCGGCGATCACTCGCCGGCTCGTCGAGCGGCACGGCTTCAACATCGTCGCGGTCGAGGCCGACTGGCCCGACGCCGCCAGCGTCGACCGCCACGTTCGCCACCGCCCGAGGCGCGAAGGGGAGGAGGCGGCCTTCGAGCGCTTCCCGACCTGGATGTGGCGGAACACCGATGTCGACGCCTTCGTGCGCTGGCTGAGGCGCCACAACGAGGCGCGCGCCCATGAGGCGATGACCGGCTTCTACGGCCTCGACCTCTACAATCTGGGAGCCTCGATCCGGGCCGTGATCGACTTTCTCGAGGAGGCCGATCCCGATACGGCCAAGCTCGCTCGCGAGCGCTACTCCTGCCTCTCGCCCTGGAGCCGCGACCCCGCCGCCTACGGCCGGATGGCCGTCACCCAGGGCTTCGCCTTCTGCGAGGTCGGCGCGGTCCAGATGCTCGGCGACCTGATGCAGCGGCAAATGGACTGCCTCTCGCCCGAATGCGACGAATGGCTGGACGCCGCCGCGAACGCCCGGCTGATCAAGAATGCCGAGGCCTATTACCGGGTCATGTACTACGGCTCGGCCGAGAGCTGGAACCTGCGCGACACGCACATGTTCGAGACCCTGTGCCAGCTGCTCGAGGCGAAGGGGCCCGAGGCGAAAGCGGTGGTATGGGCGCACAACAGCCATATCGGCAACGCCGCTCATACGGAGATGGGCCAGGTGCGCGAGGAGCTCAACATAGGCCAGCTTGCCAAGGAGAGGTTCGGCCACGAGGCGCGCCTGATCGGCTTCGGCACCCACGGCGGAACGGTGGCGGCGGCGACCGACTGGGATGAGCCGATGGAGGTGAAGACGGTGCGGCCGTCGCTGCCCGGGAGCTACGAGCGGCTCTGCCACGACAGCGGCCTTCCGCGCTTCCTGCTCGACCTTCGCGAAGGCGCGGCGCACGACCGGATCGTGGAGGCGCTGCTCGAGCCTCGGCTGGAGCGGTTCATCGGGGTCATCTACCGGCCGGAGACCGAGCGCTGGAGCCATTATGCCGAGGCGGTGCTTCCCAACCAGTTCGACGCCTGGGTCTGGTTCGACGAGACCGAGGCGGTGACTCCGCTCGGTGAGGAGCCGCAAAGCGGCGAGGACGAGACCTACCCGTTCGGATTGTAAATCCTCCCCATCGAAGATGGGGAGGTGGAGCAGGCGAAGCCTGGTGGAGGGCGTAACGGCGCAGGCTTCTGCCAGCTACCCCTCCACCACCCTGCGGGTGGTCCCCCTCCCCATGCTGCGCACGGGGAGGATAAATGGCCTTCACATCCGCCCCTCCGCCCCCCAAGTGCCTCCCGATGAAGCCCGATCTCGCGATCCTCTACGAGCACCCGACCTGGTTCGAGCCCCTCTTCGCGGCGCTGGAGCGGCACTCGGTCGCCTACGAGCCGATCCGACTCTCCGACCACAGCTTCGACCCCGGCTCCGCGGACGTTCCGGCGCCGGTGGTGCTGAGCCGGGTCGCCATGTCGAGCTTCCTTCGGGAGCGGGAGCACGGCATCTTCTACGCCGAGGCCCTGCTCGCCCACTGGGCCGCCAACGGCGCCCGGGTGCTGAACGGGGCCGACGTCATCGCGGTAGATTCCTCCAAGGCCCGGCAGCTCTCGCTCATCTCCCGGCTCGGCTATTCGGTGCCGGAGACGCGGGTCGTCCACCGCCGCGAGGACCTCGCCCCGGCCGCTCGGACGATGCGCTGGCCGCTGCTGGTCAAGGCGAATATCGGTGGCTCGGGCGCCGGAATCGTCCGCTATGCGAGCGAGGATGAGCTGGCCGGCTCGATCGCGGGCGCGACAGTGCCGGAGAGCGTCGACAGCGTTCTCCTCGTCCAGGATTACGCCCCGGCAAGGGGCGGGGTCATTATTCGGGTCGAGACGCTGGGCGGCAAGTTCCTCTATGCCATCGAGGTGGAGAGCGGCGGCGACAGCTTCGACCTGTGTCCGGCGGACGCCTGCCTGGCCCAGCCGGGGCGGTCGGCGGTGCGGATGACGGCCGTGACGCCCCCGACCGAGCTGATCGAGGCCGCCGAGCGGATCGCGGGGGCGGCCGGGCTGGACGTCGGAGGCGTGGAGTATCTGATCGACGACCGCGACGGCTCGGCCCGCTTCTACGACGTCAACGCGCTTTCCAATTTCGTCGCGAAGCCGCTGGACGTGCTCGGCTGGGACCCGCACGACCGCCTCGTGGAATTCCTGAAGGCCGCCATCCGGGAGACGAGGTAAATGCGGTTCGGTTACTGGATGCCGGTGTTCGGCGGATGGCTGAGAAACGTCGGGGACGAGGGGATGGAGGCGAGCTGGGGCTATGTCCGCCGCCTGGCCGTCGGAGCGAGGAGACGGGCTGGGACCTGAGCCTGATCGCCGAGCTGAACCTCAACGACATCAAGGGCGTCGAGGCGCCGGCGCTCGACGCCTGGTCGACGGCGGCGGCGCTGGCGGCGGTGACGGAGCGGATCGAGCTGATGGTCGCGGTCCGGCCCAATTTCCACCAGCCGGCCCTGTTCGCCAAGCAGGCCGCCAATATCGACAATATCAGCGGCGGCCGCCTTGCCCTTAACGTCGTCTCCTCGTGGTGGGCGGACGAGGCGACCCAATATGGGCTTCAGTTCGACCAGCATGACGATCGCTACGGACGGACCCGCGAATGGCTGGAGGTGGTCGACGGCCTGTGGAGCGAGAAGCGCTTCAGCTACGAGGGCGAGCGCTACCGGCTGAAGGACGCGATCTGCGAACCCAAGCCGGTGAGCAGGCCGCGGCCGACCATTTATGCCGGCGGCGAAAGCGAGGCGGCGAAGACGATGATCGCCGAGCAGTGCGACGCCTATGTGATGCATGGCGACCCCATGGAGGCGATCGCCCCCAAGATCGCCGACATGGCCGCCCGGCGGGAGCGGGCGGGCGCTTCGCCGATGCATTACGGCATGGCTGCCTACGCCATCGTCCGCGACAGCGAGGCCGAGGCGAAAAGGGAGCTGGAGCGGATCACCGCGCTGCCGCCTCAGCCGCCGAAGGGCTTTGACAATTTCGATCAGTGGCTGTCGGGGACCCAGCTCGAGCGCGAGCTGAAGCTCCAGGAATATTCGGTTTCGAACCGCGGCCTCAGGCCCAATTTCGTCGGCACGCCGGAGCAGCTGCGCGAGCGGATCGAGGAATATGAGGCGGCCGGGCTCGACCTGCTGCTTCTGCAGATGAGTCCCCAGGCGGAGGAGATGGACCGCTTCGCCGAGCAGGTGATCGCGCCGATGAAGGCGGCTGAAGGAGAGCGGACATGAAGAGCGAGGTCAGGAACAACGAAGCGAAGGGCCAGTATGAGCTGGAGGTGGAAGGCCGGCTAGCGCTTGCGGCCTACCGGCTTGGCGACGGTCGGATCACCTTCACGCATACCGAGGTGCCGGACGAGCTGGAGGGGCGGGGGATCGGATCCAGGCTGGTCGAGGCCGCGCTGGAGGATGCTCGGGAGCGCGGGCTCAAGGTGGTTCCGGCCTGCCCGTTCGTGAAGCATTATATGGATAAGCATCCGGAGACCCAGGACCTCATGGCCTGACGGGGTCAAAAGGCCGAGCGCACCCCAAGCACCAGGCTCTTCGTCTCCGGATCCTCGCCCTCCTCACGGGTCATCCGAGCGGTCCGGCCGAGGTCGCGGGACCAGCTGAGGCCGACATAGGGGGCGAAAGCCTCGCGGATCTCGTAGCGGAGGCGAAGGCCGGCCTCGGCATAGCCGAAGCCCCGGCCGAGGCCGAGCTCGGGCACGTCCTCGCCATAATAATCCAGCTCGGCGCTGGGCTGGAGGACGAGGTTCCCGGCCACGGCCTGGTTGTAATAGCCGGCAAGGCGGGCGCTCAGCTCGCCTTTGTGGGAGAGATAGCCGAAGGCGCCCAGCCACAGCGCCTCGCCGTCGTCATATTGGGCGGCGAGCACGCCATAGCCGCGGGTCGGCCTCGGCCGGGCGTCGTAACGGACTCCGGCGTTCAAATCCCAGCCGCCGCCGACATGGTAGCTGTAGAGGGCGTTCAGCTCGACATAATCGGGGCCCGCCAGGGCCGGCCCTTCGCCGCTGGTGCCGATCCACAGGCGGTGGCGGTCGCCGCCGAGCAGAGCGGAGAAATCCCAGGCATAGCCGTCGCCGCCCTTCTGGGCGGCATATTCGAAGCGGTCGAGCAGGCCCCATTGCAGCCATTTCCTTCGCTTCGGCGGCGGGGCGGTGGGGTCGGACGGTGCGTCCGGCGCATCCACCGCCTGATAGTCGAGCCGCTCGGGCTCGGCGAGGCTGTCGTCCGCCACCGGCTGATAGTCGAGCCGCTGGGCCGCGGCGGGCGAGCTGGCGGCGATCAGGGCGAGCAAGAGCAGGCTGCGCATAGCCAGGTGCCATAGCGAACGTCGGTTAAAGCGAGCTTAGGCTTGAACCCCCCGCCGGCGAAAAGCGGGAGAGGAATCCCTACAACGAATAGCCGCCGTCGCTGACGAGGCAGGCGCCGGTCATGAAGGCGGAATCCTCGGAGAGCAGGAAGGCGATCTGGGCGGCGATCTCCTCCGGCTTGCCGAAGCGGCCGAGCGGGGTGCCGGCCGCCATCGCCTTGAAGGCGGCGTCCTTGCCCTGGCGCTCGACCATCTCGTTGAACGAAGGCAGCCCTTCCCAGATCGCCGTCTCGACGCCTCCCGGAGCGATGGAATTGACCCTTATTCCCAGCGGGGCCCCCTCCTTCGCGGCGATTCGGCCGAGGTGGATCACCGCCGCCTTGGAGGCGCCGTAGGCGGCGATTCCGGCTTCGGCCTTGAGCCCGGCCACCGAGGCGGTGAGGACTATGGCGCCGCCCGTGTCGCGCATCGCCTTCATCGCCGCCTGGAGGGTGAGGAAAGCGCCGTCGAGGTTGATCGACATGACCTGCCGCCAGTCCGCGAAGCCGGTGTCGGCGATCGGGCCGCCGGCCCCGATCCCGGCGTTGACCACCGCATGGGTGAGCCCGGTCAGGTCCTCGCGCTCCCAGAGCTGCGCGTCGGCGACGTCGCCGATGCGGATCTGGCGCTCGCAGGGCAAAGTGAAGGCGAAGTCGCGGAGCCTGTCCTCGTCCCGGTCCATCAGGATCAGCTTGCGCGCGCCGGCCTCGGCGAGCCGGGTGGCGGTGGCGGCTCCGATCCCGGAGGCGGCGCCGGTGATGAGGACGATGGCTTGGGTGAAGTCGGGCATCGGGAAAGTGTAGGTGAGTTCCGTCCTTCCGTCACCCCGGCGCCGATCCGGCTCAGGCGAAGACGCCCTCCAGGTCCCGAACGGCGGCGCGCTGCGCCCCGCGGAGCAATCGCGCATGTCGGAGCAGCGCGATGCAGAGCGAGGCGCAGACGATCAGCGTCGGAACCGTGATCGTCCAGATTGCCAGCGAGGTAGACGTCGAGTGGCCCCTGAGGAAGTCGACGGTCGTCGCAATGACGATGCCCAGCGACGCCACGGTATAAAAGCTGAACGGGAGGGCGAAGACCCGCCAGAACAGGAGGAATCGGGGTTCGCGGCCATAAGCGTAGGAGAAGGCGCCGACGACCGCTATCCAGTTGAGCGCGGGCATCGTCCAGCCTTTCGGCCCCGCGGCGAGGACCGCCGGCAGCGGCATCAGGACGATCAGGATCAAGGTCGTCCAGGCCAGCAGCCGCCAGCTCCAGGCCGGCCGCTGCGACCTGGTCACGCGACCTCCCCGATCCCCAGCTCCCCGAGCTTGCGGTAGAGGGTGGAACGCCCGATCCCGAGCCGCCGGGCCACTTCGGTCATCCGGCCGCGATAATGGCCGATGGCAAGTCGGATGACATCGGCCTCGATGGCGTCGAGGGGACGAAGGTTGCCGTCCGGGTCGTAGAGGGTGATCCCCGGGCCGTTGGACAGCGCCGCCTGCTGCGACGCGCCGTTCAGGGCGGGCCGGTGGAAGTCGCTGGCGCGGCGCGAAAGAGTCGATTCCTGGGCGATTTGCGGGAAGTCGGCGGCGGTCAGGGCATTGCCGTCGCACAGCACCGCGGCGCGGAAGAGGGCGTTCTGGAGCTGGCGGACATTGCCCGGCCAGCCGTAGCGCATCAAAACCTCGAGCCCGTCGTCGGTGATCGAGAGGTGGCGCATTCCCGGCTGCTCGGCGATCCGGCCGAGCAGGTGGCGGGCGAGCGGCGGGATGTCGCTGGCGCGGTCGCGAAGCGGCGGGATCGGCACGTGGACGACGTTGAGGCGGTAATAGAGGTCCTCGCGGAAGCGGCCGCGGGCGACTTCCTCGGCGAGGCGCCGGTTGGTCGCGGCGATGATCCGGACGTCGACCATGTGGATGGTCCGGCCGCCGATGCGCTGGATTTCGCCGGTCTCGAGCGCCCGGAGCAATTTGACCTGGGTGTCGAGCGGAAGCTCGCCCACCTCGTCGAGGAACAGGGTGGAGCCGTCGGCATCCTCGAACCGGCCGACATGACGGTCGAAGGCGCCGGTGAAGGCGCCCTTCTCATGCCCGAACAGCACCGATTCAACGAGATTCTCCGGGATCGCCCCGCAATTGACGGTGATCATCGGCTTGCGGCCGCGGGGCGACGCGGTGTGGATCGCCTGGGCGATCACTTCCTTGCCCGATCCGCTCTCGCCCTCGATCAGGACCGACACCCGGGCCCGGGCGGCCTTGGCGGCGACGGCGAGGGCCGAGCGGAAGGGCGGCGCCGAGCCGACGATCTCCTCGAAGGCGAGCGGCCGCTGCGAGATCTTCTCGGAAAGCGGGCGAAGCTCGCCGCCGCCGCGCCGGCGCCGGTCGGTGGCCGCGTTCAAGGCCCCGAGCAGGCTGTCCGGCGCGATCGGCTTGACCAGGAAATCATGGGCCCCGGCCCGCATCGCCTCGACCGCCACCGCGACCGAGGTCTGGGCGGTCATGACCAGCAGGGGCAGGTCGGGCCGAAGCGCCCGGATTTGCTCGATGACCGAGGTGCCCTCGGGTCCGGGCAGCCAATGGTCGAGCAGGATGGCGTCGACCGGCGGCCCGTCGACCTCGGTGAGGATCCTGGCCGCGGCCTCGACGTCGGAGGCCCCGCGCACCCACCATCCGGCGCGCGCGCCGATGGCGGTGACGAGCCGCCGCTGGGCGGGCTCGTCGTCGATCAGCAGCAGGCAGCGCGTTGGATCCGGCCGCATCGTCCCTCCTCGTGGCTCGCGTAGGCAGGCTCTACGCGGCTCAGGTAAAGTTCGGCTTAATCAGGGCTTCAACGGCCGCCCCTCCGGCGCTAGAAGGGCCCCCGGTCAGCGACAGGGAAATGGAAAAAGATGGCGGCGGAAGGCGATCTCGAGAAGGAAGTCATCGTCCACAGGAAGGGCTATGAGGGGTTCCTCTTCCTGATGAAGTGGGGCGCGATCATCTCGATCGTCACCGGCCTCATCGTCATCCTCCTGATCCGCGAATAGCCTCCCGGTGAAGCTTGCGATCCTGAAGGAGACGGCCCCGGCCGAGCGAAGGGTCGCGGCGACTCCGGAGACGGTGAAGAAGTTCGCCGCGCTCGGAGCCGAGATCGCGGTGGAGGCCGGGGCCGGCCTCACCGCGTCGATCGCGGATTCAGATTACGAGGCGGCCGGGGCGGCGGTCGGCCCGCGCGAGGCGGCGCTTGCCGGCGCCGACGCTGTCCTCGCCGTCCAGGGGCCGGACCCGGCGGCGCTTCAGGGCGCTAAGCCCGGCGCGCTCGTCGTTGCCATGCTCGACCCCTTGCGGCAGCGCGAGCGGATCGACGCTTATGCCGCCGCCGGGCTCGAGGCTCTGGCGATGGAGCTGATGCCGCGCATCACACGGGCCCAGTCGATGGACGTGCTTTCCAGCCAGGCCAATCTCGCCGGCTACAAGGCCGTGCTCGACGCCGCCTCGGAATATGGCCGCGCCTTCCCGATGATGATGACCGCCGCCGGCACCATCCCGGCGGCGCGCATCTTCGTGATGGGCGTGGGCGTCGCCGGCCTGCAGGCGATCGCCACCGCCCGCCGCCTCGGTGCAATCGTCTCCGCCACCGACGTCCGCGCCGCCACCCGCGAGCAGATCGAGAGCCTCGGCGCCAAGGCGGTGTTCGTCGAGAAGGTGGCCGGGATCGAGGGCGAGGGCGCCGGCGGCTACGCCACCGAGATGTCGGACGAATATAAGGCCGCCCAGGCCGAGCTCGTCTCAAGCCATATCGCAAAGCAGGACATCGTCATCACCACCGCGCTCATCCCGGGCCGCCCGGCGCCCCGGCTGATCAGCGATGCGCAGCTTGCCTCGATGCGCCCGGGCAGCGTTGTCGTCGACCTCGCCGTCGAGCAGGGCGGAAACATTGAAGGCTCGGCGCCGGGCGAGGTGGCGGAGCGCCACGGCGTTCGGATCGTCGGCCACCGCAACGTGCCGAGCCGCCTCGCCGCCGACTCCTCGGCGCTCTACGCCCGCAACCTGTACAACTTCCTCTCCGCTTTCTGGGACAAGGAGGCCGGCCGGCCGGTCCTTCCCGACGACGACGAGATCGTGAAGGGGGTGCGCCTGACCCAAAGCGGGAAGGTCGTTCACGAGCGCCTGCTGAGCTGAGGAAAAAAGCCGCTTTCTACCTCTCGCTCACCGTTGACAGCCCCTCTCCCAAACCCTATCTCGCGCTCATCCCGATAACCGGTCGTCCGGCGGCGCTTTCGTGCGCTCGTCGGCTGTCGCTGTTTAAGGGTCCATCGATGCGTAGAGATGGGGCGCCTCGCCCTGTGGAGCAGGAGAAGAAAGTTTATGGCTCGTATTGCCGGGGTCAATATCCCCACGAATAAGCGCGTCGAGATCGCGCTCACCTACATTCACGGAATCGGCCGGACCAAGGCCAAGCAGATCGCCGAGAAGCTGGGAATCGCCCCGGAGCGCCGGGTCCAGGACCTGTCCGACCAGGAAGTGCTCCAGATCCGCGAGACGATCGACGCCGACTATCAGGTTGAGGGCGACCTCAGGCGCGAAGTCGCGATGAACATCAAGCGCCTGATGGACCTCGCCTCCTATCGCGGCCTTCGCCACAGGAAGGGCCTGCCCGTCCGCGGCCAGCGCACCCACACCAACGCCCGCACCCGCAAGGGCAAGGCCAAGCCGATCGCCGGCAAGAAGAAGTAAGGGACCGGACGAATGGCACAGGCACCGCAGCGCCTCCGCAGGCGCGAACGCAAGAACATCACCGCAGGCGTGGCGCACGTCAACGCCAGCTTCAACAACACGATGATCACCATCACCGACGCCCAGGGCAACGCCATCGCGTGGAGCTCGGCCGGGATGATGGGCTTCAAGGGCAGCCGCAAGTCGACTCCCTATGCCGCCCAGGTCGCCGCCGAGGACGCCGGCAAGAAGGCCGCCGAGCATGGCGTCCGCACCCTCGAGGTCGAGGTCAAGGGCCCCGGCTCGGGCCGCGAGAGCGCGCTCCGCGCCCTCCAGGCGGTCGGCTTTCAGATCACCTCGATCCGTGACGTGACCCCGATCCCGCACAACGGCGTCCGCCCGTCGAAGCGCCGCAGGGTCTGAGCGTTTCGGCCGAAGTGGTACTTCGGCCGAGGTGAAAGAAATTTGAAATCGGGAGGCTCCCCGCCTCCCCAACGCCAGAGGAATACCATGGCCGTCAACGCTAAGAACTGGCAGGAAATGAAGAAACCCAACGCGCTCGAGAAGAAGGTGGCCGGGGGCGACAGCCGTCGCCGGGCGACCTTCGTCGCCGAGCCGCTGGAGCGCGGCTTCGGCCTGACGCTCGGCAACTCGCTTCGCCGGGTGCTCTTGTCCTCGCTTCAGGGCGCCGCCGTCACCTCGATCCGGATCGAGGGCGTTCTCCACGAATTCTCGAGCCTGGCCGGGGTCCGCGAGGACATCACCGACCTCGTCCTCAACGTGAAGCAGGTGGCTCTCCGCATGGAGGGCGACCAGCCGCGCCGCCTCGCTTTGTCGGCGACCGGCCCGGGCGAGGTCACCGCCGGCCAGATTGCCACCACCGGCGACATCGAGGTGATGAACCCGGACCTCGTCTTGTGCCACCTCGACGAGGGCGCTACCCTCAACATGGAGCTGACCGCCGAGGCCGGCAAAGGCTATGTCCCGGCCGCCGCCAACCGCCCGGCCGACGCCCCGATCGGGATCATCCCGATCGACGCGCTGTACAGCCCGGTCAGGCAGGTCAGCTACAAGGTCGAGAACACCCGCGTCGGCCAGGAGCTCGATTACGACAAGCTCACCCTGACGGTCGAGACCGACGGCACGATCACGCCCGACGACGCCGTCGCCTACGCCGCCCGGATCCTCCAGGACCAGCTGCAGCTGTTCGTCCACTTCGACGACAGCCTCGTCACCCACGTGCCGAGCCACGGCCACGGCGGCCACGGCCCGAGCGCGGCGGAGACCGAGCAGGACGCCAACCAGCTCAACCGCTACCTCCTCAAGAAGGTAGACGAGCTCGAACTCAGCGTGCGCAGCGCCAACTGCCTCAAGAACGACAACATCATCTACATCGGCGATCTCGTGCAGAAGACCGAGGCGGAGATGCTGCGGACCCCGAACTTCGGGCGCAAGTCTCTGAACGAGATCAAGGAAGTGCTTTCGAGCATGGGGCTGAGGCTCGGGATGGATATCCCGGGCTGGCCGCCTGAGAATATCGAGGAGATGGCGAAGAAGCTCGAGCAGGAGCTTCTGGGCTAAGCCGCTCGGATTTATCCGGATTTGGAGTACGGAAGGGTCGCCGCTAGGCGGCCCTTTTCGTTTGTGGCTGCTTGCATGAGGCCACGCCGGCAGGCCGATGAAGACCACGCGCTGCTTCGAGTAGCAGGTGCTGAGGAAGCGGCCCTATATCGAGCGCGAGTGGTGTGCCGAGGCGATTGCCGATCCGATGCGGCGCGAAACTCAGGAGGACGGCCGAATCCGCTCTGGTGCGAAGTCGCTTGCCGGGCGGAGCCGGGCCTTAGGTGCAAAGGGTGGTGACGCTGGAGGACGGCGAGACGGTCCACAACGGGCGTGCCTCTCACCACGCTGAAAGCGGCGGAATAAGGGGGAGCTAATTCGGCGACGACGCCTCGCCGGCACCTCATAAATATATATTGTTGTCTAATTGATTTTGTTTGGCTCCTGGATTTGACCGTCGGCTATGGTGGTCTACGAGGTCGCGAACGGCGTCGGCGCCTGTTGGTTCGAGCCTCAGGATCGCGGTCAGGCGGCAGTGGGTGGATGTCTGCGATGTCACCGGCGTGGTCGTGGCCACGACAGTATAAGCGAGATCATCCGTTTCTGGCGTCCGGTCGTCGCACCGAGGGTGTCAGGCCCATCTGAAGTCGGTCTCGGATCGCCAGAGCGTGTGGAGCAGCGCCGCCAGCTTGCGCGCGACAGCGACGCGGGCGCGTTTGGGGCCCTTGAAACTCCCCGCCCTCGCTATCCGCCGCCCGCACCCCATATAGGCTCCATCACCCGCGCCCTCTTTCGCAAGCGCCCCGTGACTGGGAGACTTTCGCGCTCTCGCTTGCAGGAGCGGGTGACGATCATGGACGACGACAGGATTTCGACGGCGGCGGGGGGAGGCTCATGAGCCTTCATTCGCTCTTCGGGCGCCACTCGGCCGATCTCAGGGCCAGCCACTGGGAGAAGGGCAGCTTCGTCAGCCGCTGCACAATCTGCGCCCTTCCGATGATCAAGCTCCCGGGGCTCGCCTGGCAGCTTCGTGCGGCGGTGGGCTGAGCCATGGACGATGCCGCACCTGGCCGGGCGAAGATTCTGAGCTACGCCATGGCCGCCTTCCTGGTCGCGCTCCCGGCGATGATCCTCCTCTATCGCTGGGCGACCTGAGGCTAGGCGGGAAGAATTGGCGGAGGCGCAGGGCGGCCACCGTTGCGTGAGCCTAATAGGTTCTTTCGGTGAGAACGGAAGTGGTGCAATGAAGGCGGGGAAGACGTCGCGGAATCCCCGCGGGCGCGGGGATGACGGAGTGGGCACGGTGGGGACCGGAGCGAGCGCTCGTCGCCCAATTGCGACATCTTCCCCTTTTTTCGCTGCATGCTATGCCCGCTCACGCCCCCAAGCGGGCCTTCACCTCACCCGCGCGGGGCTGCCGACGACGGTGGCGCCGGCGGCTACGTCGCGGGTGACGATGCTTCCGGCGCCGACGATGGCATCGTCGCCGATCGTGACTCCCGGAAGGACGATCGCGCCGCCGCCGATCCAGACGTTCGCCCCGATCGTCACGGGGCGGCCGAAGCGCACCCCCTGCCGGCGCAACTTGGGGTCGCGCGGGTGGTCGGCGGCGAGGATCTGGACGGCCGGGCCGATGGCCGTGCCTTCCCCGATGACGACCGGCTCGACGTCCAGGACGATGCAGTTGAAGTTGAGGAAGGCTCCGGCCCCCAGCGAGATATTGTATCCGTGATCGCAGAAGAAGGGCGGGCGGATCAGGGCCTGCTCGCCGACGGAGGCGAAGCGCTCGGCCAGCAGGGCGTATCTTTCCCCGTCGCTAAGGCCCCGGGCATTGAAGCGGTCGATCCACTCTCCCGCCGGCCCCGGCGGCGCCCGGCCGGTCTCGCTTCCTGTCGGCATGTTCGCTCCCCCGCGGAGCCCCACCTGTAGGAAGGCCGACGTCCGCTTTCCATTCATTCCGCATATCGCCAGTATTCGGATCGGGCGGATACGAACTTCCATTATGGCTCGAAAGCGGTGGGCCTGCTCTTGTTTTTTGCGCTTTCGCGTGGGTAACGTCGCCGGCATCACCGGGCTTGGGCCTTCGCCGGCCGGCCGGATGGCGGGCGCCATGTCCAAGCCGTCAGCGGTCCCCCCGCGCGCGGCCAAAAGCGCCCGCGCCTGTCACTCGCAGGTTATCAACGTCCGGTTCCCCTCGGCCGGAGCCGCGTCGCCGTCCGGAAGAGGCTGACGGGCGCCCGGCGTTGCGCTAGCCTCCTCGCATGACGGCGTTTCTCTCCCTCGTCGCCGTGTTGCTTGCCGCCGCTCCCGCGCCTGCCGCGACGCCGGCGCGCCCTTCCTATGCGGAGGGCCAGGTCTGGCATTACCGCACCCGGCCGGGGGAGGAGGGGTCGGTGGTGGCGATCAGGCGGGTGGAGGCGGTGCCGGAGCTCGGCGCCCAGGGGCCGGTCTTCCATGTCTCGGTGGTCGGGGTGAAGATCGGGGAGCGGTTCGGCACCGTCCTTCCGCATCTGCCGGTCAGCCGCGAGACCCTCGACCTCAGCGTGACCCGCCGCGCGAAAGGGAAATATGAGCTGCCGCCGTTCGAGGTGGGCATCGCCGAATGGCGCGCCGCGCGGGGCGGGGTGTTCACCCTCGACCTGGCGGCGATCGTCGGCTTCGTCCAGACCACGCTTGCCGCCGCTCCGCTCGACGACTGACAAGCCCGGGGGCCACGGACCGCCCGGCGATCCGGCCGGGCCGGCTGCCGTGCATGATCAAGCGTGCGAATGGGCCCGCCGCGGCGCGGCGAGGCGAGCGGCGGGCCCGCGAACGGCAAAGATGGGGGAGCCGCCCGCTGGGCCTTCCCTCAGCGCTCACGGCGGCCGGCGGAATGCGGGCTAGGCACATTTTGTGCGTCGTGCCGCCTTTTGCCCCGCCGCCGAGCGCCGGATCAGGCGGCCTTGAGCACTCCGTCGCGAAGCGAATCGTTGGCGAAGCGGGCGACCGCCTCGAGCTGCTTCCTGAGGAATTCGAGGGTCGCCGGATCCTGCTGGCGCTCCGGCGGGAAGCCGATCTCGCCTTCCGGGCTGCGGGAGAGGTAGCCGCGCTCGATCAAGGCGCTGACCTTGCGCCTCGTCGTCTCGCGGTTGAGGCCGGTGGCGGACGCGATCGAGCTGATGTTGCAGCCGGCGGCATAGCCGGGCGGGAGCGGGGTGAGGACGTTGCAATAGGCCTGGGGCAGATCGGTCCGGGTCAGCCGCTCGCCGGTGATCGCGACCACCGCGAGAAGGATCATCGCCGATTCGTTGTCGCCCACCCCTGAGCGCCAATTCTCCATCGCCCGCGAGGTCAGCAAGGCCAGGCGGATAGCAGTGAGGCGGCTCATCGCCGCCGAAGCTTCATTGTCGATGGTGATTTGCATCTGCCCGGGGGAGATGGCGCCGGGGCCGGCCGCATTCAATGCCATGGCGCACAAATTGAGCGCCTTGCCCGGCTCAGGCGGCAAGCGCCTCGGCGGAGCCGCGGTCGTCGTGAACCACCCACCAGCACAGCTCCGCGGCCTGGGCGAGGGCTTCCTCGGCATCAGCCCGGGCCCAGGCGATGGCGTCGCCCAGCGGGCCGGGAGCGCGCCAGCCGCAGCGCGGGCAATCCTCGTCGCTGCGGACGGCGGGATGGATGCCCCAGGGGCGCTCGCTCGAACAAATAAGCATTGCGTCGAATCGCTCTTCTAACTTCTAACTCAGGTTAGCTTTGTATAATTATGCAATCCTGTGCATACAATGAACAAAATCCAGGCGACCGTTGAAGCCCTGCTCGCGACTGCCTAGGAGCGGCGCGACGAAACCCGCAGGAGCTGCCCAATGAAGCTAGGACCCGATATCGCCGCAGTCGTGACCGGCGCCGCCTCCGGCCTCGGCGAGGCGACCGCGCGTGCCCTCGCCGGACGAGGCGTGAGGGTCGCCCTGTTCGACCGCGACGCCGAGAAGGGGGAGCGGGTCGCGGCCGAGATCGGCGGGCTGTTCGCCCAGGTTGACGTGACCTCCGACGAGGCGGTCGCCGCCGGCTTCGCAAGCGCCAGGGAGGCGCACGGCCAGGAGCGGATCTGCGTCAATTGCGCCGGAGTCGCCAACGCCGCCAAGACGGTCGGCCGAGACAAGGCGACGGGGGAGTTCAAGCCCTATCCGATCCACCAGTTCGAGCTCGCCATCCAGATCAACCTGATCGGCACCTTCCGGGTGCTCGCCCAGTCGGCGTTCGGGATGGTCGGGCTCGAGCCCCTGGAGGACGGCGAGCGCGGGCTCATCGTCAACACCGCCTCGGTCGCCGCCCAGGACGGGCAGATCGGCCAGGCCGCCTACAGCGCCTCCAAGGCCGGGGTGCTGGGGATGGCGCTCCCGATCGCCCGCGACCTGATGAGCGAGGGCATCCGGGTCAACACCATCCTACCGGGAGTGTTCGAGACTCCGATGGTGGCGATGATGCCCCAGAACGTGAAGGATGCCTTGGCCGCTCAGGTGCCCTTCCCCAAGCGGCTCGGCCGGGCGGAGGAATATGCGCGGCTCGCGGTGTTCATGGCCGAGAACAATTATCTGAACGGCGAATATGTGAGGCTGGACGGGGCGATCAGGATGGCGCCGAGATAGGGCGCATTCGACTCCGGACGAGGGCGGCTGCGCCCTTGATGCGTGGCCGAAATCCCACCACACCCGCCCGATGCGCATCTTCGACGCCTTTCCCTTCGACGGCGAGCTCGACCTGCTCGAGTATCGGCTGAAGGAGACGTTCGCGCTGGTCGACCATTTCGTGCTGGTCGAGGCGGGGGAGACCTATCGGGGGTCGCCCAAGCCTTTCAGCTTCGTCCAGAGCGAGGCGCGCTTCGCCTGGGCGCGGGGCAAGATCCGCCACGTCAGGCTCGCCGGCCTCGGTCCGGTCTCGTCGCCGCCGCGGCAGCGCGCCGCCGTCCAGCGCAACGCCATCCGGCTGGCGCTGGCCGACGCGGCGCCCGACGACATAATCCTTCTGCTCGACGTCGACGAGGTGCCCAGCCGGTCGCTCCTGGAACGGCTCCGCGCCGAGGGGCTCGACCGGCCGCGGCGATTGGCCATGACCCGCCATTACGGATTCGCCGACACGCTCGGGCCGCGCTCGCCCTGCTGCCCCAATCCCGTCGACCCTTTCCCGACGGCGCCGGAGAGGCCGCGGCCCGGGGCCTGGGCCCGGCTCGACCCCTGCTGGCACGGCCAGTCCGGGGTCGCCGCGCCGGTGCGGGCGCTGGAGCGGACGACGCCGTTCGACCTTCGCTTCGGCCTGCCGCTCGGCGAGCCGCTGCCGGATTCGGGCCGCCACTTCACCAGCGTCGATCCCTCGGCCAGGCTCGAGCGCAAGCTCGGCCGGGTGTTCCACGCGGAATATGACGGGCCTCGGGAGACCTCGCCCGATCATCTCGCCCGCTGCCGCCGCTACTCGGTCCATCATCGCGGCTGGTTCTATGCCGAGCGGCCCGACGGCCCGCTGCCCGAGGACCTGCGCAGGCTGCTTCGCGATCATCCGGGGCTCGGGTCGCCGCCGCCGCCGCCGGCGCTGGCCCGGCGGCTGGCGAGGAGCTGGTCCTGGCTGCGGCTGTGGAAGCGCCTTCCCGACCCGGCGGTGGCGGCGGTCGACCGTCATTTCGAGCGGCTCGCACCGCTCCTCGCTTTGCCGCTGCTGCTGTGCGACCTCGCCCGCGCGGGGCTCGCGGCCGGGATGCGGGCGACCGGGACCCGCCTCGGGCCGGAGCGCGGGCCGGGGCATCATTAGCGTCGAAATCCTCCCCATCGCCTGCACCGATGGGAGGATTTTTAGAAGGCACCGCCTTTGATCAGGAAGCCTTGGAGGTACAGCCTTTCCAGGAAGGCGGTGACGTCGGCTCGGATCTGCGCCTCGTCGCCGTCGAATTCCGCGAGCAGCGCCTGCACCAGCCCTTCCTCGTCGCGCGGCTCGGCAAGGAGCTCCCAGATGCGCTCGCCAATCGGATCGAACGCCATATAGGTCCAGCTGCGCAGGTGGAGGAGGCGAGGCTCGCCGTCGACCTCGGCGGACACCACGTCGGGATCGCGCCGAAGCACCCGTCCAGTCATTCCTAGCCTCCTTTTCGGGCGGGATGGCGGAGGCGGGCGCGCGCCGCAACCATTGTCTTTGGACGCCCGGCAGGCGAAGAGGCGCCATGCCGACGCCGATCCGGGCCCCCTGATGTTCCTCCTGCTGGCCGGGCCCGGCTCGGCGGCCGTCGACGGCGTGCCCGAAGGGATGGCGAGAGAATTGCGCGGCGGGCGGGGCGCGGCGCGGCTGTGGCGGGCCGAGGGGCGCGACTGCGCCGCGGCCTCGGCGCCGTCCGATTTCGTCCCGGAGGATGAGTGGGACATGCAGCCGCTCGTCAAGGAGTCGAGAATCTTCGTGTGCCAGGCGCGCCTCGACAACCGCTCCGAGCTCCTCGAGCGGCTCGGCCTCGGCAAGGGAAAGGCGCTCGCCGATTCCGCCGTCTTGGCCGAAGCCTATGACCGGTGGGGCGAGGGCTGCCTCGACCGGCTCGTCGGCGACTATGCCTTCGCCGCCTGGCACCGCGACGGACGGGTCGTCGCGGCGGTGGATCCGCTCGGGGCAAGGAGGCTCTTCTGGATCCGAATCGGCGGCGGGATCGCGCTCTCGGCGCAGCTGCCTTCGCTGCTCGCGCATCCCGAAGTGTCGCGCCAGCCCGATTTCGCGGCCATCGTCAGGCTGCTCGACGCCGGGATCGACCGGGGCTCGACTCCGTTCGCCGCCGTCAGAGCGCTCCCGGGCGGAAATTTGCTGACCTGGAAAGGCGGCGACCCGAAGATCGAGCGATGGTGGCGGCCGGAGGACCGGCCGACCCTCTGGTATCGGGATCCGGCCGATTATGCCGCCGAGGCCGGCGAGCTTCTGGCCCGGGCCGTCTCCGCCCAGCTGCGCAGCTCCGGCCCTGTGTCCTCGACGCTGAGTGGAGGCCTCGATTCCGGCTGCGTCACGGCGTTGGCGGCGCGGCTGATGTCGAGCGGCGGCGACCGCCTGACCGCCTATACGTCGGTACCCGAAGAGGGGCTGGCCGTGTCGCAGCGGCCGAACTGGGAAGCCGACGACCGCCACTATGCCGCCGAGGTCGCCGCCCTGTACGGCAACGTGGATCATCGGCTGGTCCCGCCCGGAGGACGCTGCACGCCCGAGGTCTCGCGCTCGGTCCACCGGCGATCTCTCACCCCCACGAAGTCGGCGACGAACCTGCTGTGGATCGAAGCGATCGCCGGCTCGATGGCGCGAGCCGGGTCCCGGGTCCTGCTCCTCGGGCAGCATGGCAATCCGGGCTTCAGCTCCGCGGGGCGTGCCCCGGTGTGGGAGCTGGCGGTCCGGGCGCGTCCTTTTCAGGCATTCCGGCAGGCGAGCCTCGAGGCCCGGGGGCGCCAGAGGAGCCTGCCATGGATCCTGGCCGGCGCGGTTCGCGATGGGGTGCGCGGGGCCTGGGGAGGCCGGTCTCGCGACGTCGGCCCCGCCGTCCGCTTCCTCAAGCCGCATCGGCGCCCTTCGCAGGACCAGCGCCGCAACGAGCATTCGCTGCCGCCGGGTTCCCGGGCGTTCTCGATCGCGTTCATGACGACGCCCAAGCACGTCTGGTGGCCGGACCCCGTCCTGCAATGGGGGATCGAATATCGCGACCCGACCGCGGATCGGCGCCTGCTGGAGCGGCTGCTCAGATACCCGCAGGCGGCTTTCCGACTGGGCGGGCGGCCGCGCGGGCTGGCTCGCGAGCTGGCCGTGGATCTGCTGCCGGAGCGGGTGAGGCTCCGAAGGACCCAAGGCGCGCAGGTTCCGGAGGCGCCGGCCCTGATCGGCGTGCATGCCGGGCGCTATAGGGCCGAGCTGGCAAGGATGGCAGGCTCGACCTGGTGCCGCGAACTGCTGGACCTGCCGGCACTCGGGCGCTGCGTCGACCGGTTCGCCGCGGGCTCGACCGATTATTACGCGGCCCTGCCTGTCGACCGGGCCATGGACGTCGGCCAGTTCCTCGCCGGCCTGGAGGGCGGGAGTTGATCGACGAAGCGACGGATATTGCCGGAGTCCGGATTCGCAGGGTCGCCGCCCTGCCGGAGGCCCTCGAAGGCGCCGTCCGGACCGGCCCCTATTCGACGGCCCGGCCCGGCGCCCTGCTTCGAATCGTTCCCGGCACCGGCCGCTTCCTCGCGCGCGACGGCGAAGCGATCGACTATGCGCCGGAGCCCGATGCCGACGCCCAGGCCGTCGAAGCGGCGCTTTGCGGGGCCGTATTGGGGGCCCTGATCCATCAGCGGGGCGAGCTGCCGCTCCACGCTACCACGCTGGTGTCGCCGGACCGCACGTTCGCGCTGGCGCTCGCGGGCCATTCGGGCGCGGGCAAGTCGACGACCGCCTATGCGCTCATCCGGCGCGGCTGGATCCTTCTCAGCGACGATCTCACCCGCGTGACCCTGGAGGGGGGGAAGGCCCATGCCTGGCCGGGACGCTCGCGGCTGCGCCTGGTGTCCGACGCCTGCGAATTTTTCGGTCTGGATCCGGCCACGCTGATCCCGGCGCCCGACTGGCCGGGCAAATATGGGCTGCAGCTCCCGCGCTGGCCCGTGCCCCTCCCTCTCCTCGCAATAGCCGGTCTCGAGCGGACCTGGGCCAGGTTCGAGCTTCGGCGGGCGACCGGCGCCTTGGCGATGCGGATACTCGCCGAGAATAGCTATCGGGGCCATTATGTCGACGCGCTCGGACAGCGGCGCCGGCATTTCGAGCTCATCGCCGCCGTCGCCAGGTCCGCGGCCGTCTTCGGGAGCGCCGGGCGCGCCGGCATCGACGAGGTCGCCGGCTCGATCGCCCGCGCGGCGATCCGGTTGACGGCTGAGGCGGAGCGTGTGAACAGGGCTCCCGATCGAACATAGCAAGGAGAAGACCGGGTGAGCGTAGCGGGCAAGGGTGAGAGCGGCTCCGTGGAGCCGGGAGCGTGCAAGAAGCCGTGGGCGCAGCCCACGACCACCACCTATTCGGCGTCGAATGCCCAATCCGTCGGGCGGGTTACCGCTTCCGACGGCGTCAATACCTGCCACTCCTAGTCGCGTCGGCCCCTCGGCCGGAAGTGGGCTGCGGCATGGCCGAAGCCGAACTGCTCGAATCGTGAGCGGCGCGTCGGCGCTCCTGCGCGCCCTGCGCTTCCTCAACGGGCGTCTGGTCGATCTCTCCTATCGCCTGAACCTGCCCTTCGTGCTGGGCGGGCCGGTCTCGCTGATGGTCGAGCCGAGCGGGGCCTGCAATCTGCGCTGCCCGCTCTGCCCGACGGGGCTGAAGCTCACCGAGCGGGACGGCTACACGCTCGCGCCCGAGACGTTCGAGCGCGCTTTGGGCTGGTTCCGCTACACGCTGAGGACCATCACCTTCTGGAACTATGGCGAGCCCTTCCTCAACCGCGACCTCGCGCAGATGGTCGCTCTCGCCAGCCGCAACTCGATCCTCACCCAGATGTCGACCAACGGCATGTTCCTGGAGCGGCCGATGCTCGACGAATTGCTCGAGGCGGGGCTGACCCGGTTGATCGTCTCTGTCGATACGCCCCATCCCGAAGTCTATCCGCGCTACCGGGTGCGGGGCGATTTCGATCGGGTCGTCCGAGGCTTCCGCCACGCCGCCGGGCGCAAGCGGGCGCTCGGCGCGAAGACGGAGCTGGTCGCCCAATATATGCTGATGCAGGGCAGCGAGGATGTCGACGAGATCATCGCCCACGGCCGCTCGCTCGGCGCCGACAAGGTGGTGGTGAAGACGCTCGGCATCGGGTCCGCAGTCCCCGAGCCGGCCGAGCGGGAATGGGCGCTGATGCCGGACGCGGACGAGTTCAACCGCTACGTCTCGCGCGAGGACCTGCGCGCCAAGGTCAATTGGGACGATGCCCGCTGCAGCTATATCTGGGGGCGGATGGTCCTGAACTCCGACGGCCATTGCGTGCCCTGCTGCCGCGACCAGATGGCGGAATACGACCTCGGCAGCGTCGCCGGCGGTGGAACGCTGGCCTCGGTCTGGAACGGCCCCGGCTATCGGCGCTACCGGAGGGACATTCGGCAGACCCAGCGCAAGGCCGTCATGTGCCAGCGCTGCCCGGAGCTGGTGAAGAAGGATATGGACCCGGGGCTGGTCTTCGCCGCCCCGGCGCAAGCCCCGGAAGCCGTCGTCGCCCAGTGAGCGCTAGCCGTTCGCGGGCTCTCGCCGAGAGGAGCCGGCAGGGGCCCGGCGCCGAGCCGAACAAGCGAGCCAGGCGGCGGCCTTGATCGAATAATAAAGCGTCCCGAGCGCCAGCCCGGCGGCCCGGGTCCCGGCCCCGGCGCCCATGGCCGGAGCTCGGTGGGCGATACGGCGCCTGACGCTGGCGAGGTCGCGGCGCCATTCGCGAAGCGCCTCGAGACGGCCGGGGCGAGCCTCCAGGGCGGCATAGGCGAAGCTGTCGCTCCCGGCATGCGCCGCGCGCCCGGCGAAGGCCCTGGCGCCGGCCGGGGCCGGATGGAAGCACCGGGCCGCGGTCGCCTCGTGCATGACGATTCCGAGCCGGGTGAGCCTCGCCCCGAGCTCGCTGCATTGCCCGCGGTAGGTTGCCCGGTCCGGAAAGGGGAGGGCGGCGAACAGGGCCCGGCGGAAGGCGATGTTGTTGGAGACGAGGCGCCGGGTGGGACGAACCTCGTCGGCGGCCAGGCGCTCGTCGAAGATCCAGAACAGCGCCATCGCCCGCTCATAGGGGGTGGCGGTCTCGAAATGGGTGCGGCCGACGACGACGCTCTTCCCGCCGTCCGCGAAAGGGCGGGCCAGAGCGAGCAGCCAGCCCGGCTCCGGAAGCAGGTCCGAATCGACGAAGATCGCGACCTCGCCGCGGGACCGGGCAAAGCCGAAATTCTTCTTCTGGTAGTAATCGAGCCGGCGGGGCGCCGCGGCGATCTCGAAGCGGCCGGGCCAGCCCCCCGGCGCCGCGGCGGCGGCGGCGGCCTCCACCTCGGACCGCTCCGCCTCGACCGGGTCGAAGACGAGGATCAGCTCCGGGGCCGTGGCGAAGGCGCCGGCCTGCTCCCACATCTGCCGGTTGAGCTCGGCCAGGCAGGCGCCGGCCCGGCCGCCGCCGCATTCCTGGCCGGTCTCCCATTCGACGACGATCGAGGGCGCAGGCAGCATCGGGCCATGGCTAGAGGCAGCCCCGGCGCCTGTCCAGCGCCCGGCGCCCGAGCCTCCGTTCGGCGAATCCGTACCCTCGTAAAACTACGTGAAAAGCGCCGCGGTAAGGAAGCGTTTACCCTTTCCGGCCGAACATTCCGCTTCCGCACCGAGTTGAAAGGAAGGCCGGAATGCGAGTTGCCGCCATGCTCGAGAGGGGTGCCGCCGAGGACCGGCGCCGATTCATGCGCCGCCCGGTCAGCTTCGGCGCCGGCCTCGCCTCAGCGAATGACCGGCCGGGCGCTCCGGTGATCGTGGTCGATCTTTCCACCCACGGCTGCGGAATCGAGGTGGCCGGCCATTGCGCGGTCGGCGCCCGGGTCTGGCTCAAGCTCCCGGGCCTCGAAAGCTGGCCCTCGCGAATCGCCTGGGCCGAGGGCACGCGCGCCGGCCTGAGCTTCGACCGGCCGCTCCACCAGGCGGTGGTGGAGAGGTATGCTTGACTTAAATCCTCCCCCGCTTTCGCGGGGGAGGGGGACCAGGCGAAGCTTGGTGGAGGGGTTCTTCGGAGTGTGGAAGAACCCCTCCACCGCGCTTCGCGCGGCCCCCCTCCCCGCGAAAATCGCGGGGAGGAATTTAGATCACGCGGCCGTCCAGCCTCCGTCCATGCTGAGGTTCGCCCCCGTGATCGCCGCGGCCTCGTCGCGGCAGAGGAACAGGGCGAGCGCCGCCACCTGGTCCACCGTCACGAACGTCTTGGTCGGCTGGGCGGCGAGGAGGACGTCGTTCATGACCTGCTCGCGGGTGAGGCCGCGCGCCTTCATCGTATCGGGGATCTGGTTCTCGACCAAAGGGGTCCAGACGTAGCCGGGGCTGATGCAGTTGACGGTGACCCCCTTGGTCGCCGTCTCCAGCGCCACCGCCTTGGTGAGCCCGGCGACGGCGTGCTTCGAGGCGACGTAGGGGGCCTTGTTCGGGCTCGCGACGAGGCTGTGGGCGGAGGCGGTGTTGATCACCCGGCCCCAGCCTTTCGCCTTCATCGCCGGAAGCGCGAGGCGGATGGTGTGGAAGGCGGCGCTGAGGTTGAGGGCGATCAGCAGGTCCCATTTGGCGACCGGGAATTCGTCGATCGGGGCGACGTGCTGCATCCCGGCATTGTTGACCAGGATGTCGACCTCGCCGGCCTCGGCCATCATCGCCTCGATCGCTTTCGGGTCGGTGAGGTCGGCGTCGCTGTAGGAGGCGCCGAGCTCCGCCTTCAGCGTCTCGATTCTCGCCGGGTCGCCGAAGCCGTTCAGGGTGACCTTGGCGCCCTCCGCCGCGAGCGCCCGGGCGACGGCCAGGCCGATGCCGGAGGTGGAGCCGGTGACGAGTGCGGTCTTGCCTTTGAGGAACATGATCGGGTCCTTGGTGGAGGGTCCTTCGATACGGCCTTCGCCTTCGCTCAGCCCCTACTCAGGATGAGCGGAACGGAGCAAGCGCCCCCCGCTCATCCTGAGTAGCCGGTGAGCTTGTCGAACCCGCGTATCGAAGGCCGGTTTTGCAACCTTGCAGCCCCCGTAAACATTGTGCGTCCGAAACGGGAGAGCGGTATGCGTCTTGGCGGTTATCGGACGAGCGACAATGTTCGCGACCAAGGGCAGGGCGGCGGAGGCTTCGGCTTCGGCGGCGGCGGCGGCGGCGGGGGCGGCTGCCTCTTCGCGCTTCTGCCGATGATCATGAGCCGCTTCGGGATCGGCGGAGTGCTCATCCTCCTGCTCGGCTATTGCGCGCTCAGCTACATGGGCGGCGGCGGCGGGCTGGGGCTGGGCGGCTCCGGCCCGGCGGTGGCTCCCCAGCAGCAGGGGACCGGGGCGACCAACGATGCCGCTCAGGCCTGCGCGACCGACCCCGCCAAGCGCTTCTCCTGCCAGGTGCTCGCCAATACCGAGGACGCCTGGACCAAGGTGTTCGCCGCCAAGGGGCAGCGCTACCAGCCCGCCGGGATGGACTTCTACCGCGGCGGAGGGCAATCGGGATGCGGCGCCGCCCAGTCCGCCATGGGGCCCTTCTACTGCCCGACCGACAACAAGATCTATCTCGACACGGGCTTCTTCGAGGAGATGCAGACCAAGCTCGGGGCCTCCGGCGATTTCGCCCAGGCCTATGTCATCGCGCACGAGGTCGGCCACCATATCCAGAACCTGACCGGGGTGCTCGAGCAGGCCCGCTCGCAGCAGCAGCGCGTGTCGAGCCGCGAGGGCAATGCCGTCCAGGTCCGGGTCGAGCTCCAGGCCGATTGCTATGCCGGCGTTTGGGCCGCGCACGCCAAGGACGAGCAGGGCCGGTCGGCGATGGAGCCCGGAGATGTCGAGGAGGGCCTTCGCGCCGCCCAGGCGATCGGCGACGACACGCTCCAGCGAAAGAGCCAGGGGCGGGTTGTGCCCGAGGCCTTCACCCACGGCAGCGCGGCCCAGCGCACGGCCTGGCTCAGGCGCGGGCTGGAGAGCGGCGACCCGGCGGCCTGCGACACGTTCTCGGGCGCGGTTTGAGCTTAAATCCTCCCCTGCATTCGCGGGATCTTTGCGTAAGTCACTAAGTGCCACATTCAGCGGACGGCTCGGTGCAGCCCCCTCTCCCCAGCGGGGAGAGGGCTGGGGTGAGGGGGCTCTGACGCCGCGGGTTTTCCTCGAAAGCCGAGCCCCCTCACCCCGCCCTCTCCCCGCTGGGGAGAGGGGTTATGCAAAGGTCCGGCATTCGCAGGGGAGGGGGACCATGCGAAGCATGGTGGAGGGGCCACTTTCGAGCCTGAAGCAACCCCTCCACCACCCTTCGGGCGGTCCCCCTCCCCCGGAAATCCGGGGGAGGGATTCAAGAGCGGAGGAACCCCCGGATCCACTCCCCCACCAGCGCCTGGTCGTTGGGCCGCTCGAGCGAGGCGATAGCGGCGTCGGGGTCGGGCACCCGGGCCCGGCGGCTCTCGATCAGCGCCTGGCCGTAAGCGGGCTCGAACTCGGGGTGGAACTGCATCGAGAGGGCCGCGCCCTCCTCCCATTCGAGCATCCCGAAGGGGGTGAAGGCGTTGCCGGCCAGCACCCGGACGCCCGGCGGCGGGACGACGATCTGGTCCTGGTGCGAGACCGGCACGGCGATCCGCCCGGGCGGCGCCTCGCCCATCCACTCCGCCCGGTCCCATATCTCGTAATCCTGAAGGCCGATCCCCCAGCCGCGCTCCGACTTCTCGACCCGGCCGCCGAGCGCCTCCGCCATCGCCTGGTGGCCGAAGCAGATGCCGACCAGCTTCGTCTGCCCCATCGCCTCCCGGAGGAAGGCGAGGAGGGGCTCGATCCACGGCCAGCTCTCGTAGACTCCCGCGGCCGAGCCGGTGACGAGGAAGGCCCGGTGGGCATCCGGCGAGGGCATGGGCTCGCCGCCCTGGACGTCATAGGCCCTTACCCCGAAGCCCGGCCCGAGCAGCCGGGCGAACATGTCCTCATAGGGGCCGAAGCGAGGCGCCAGCTCCGGCGGCGGGGCGCCGGTCCGCAATATTCCGATTTCCATCCTGCGCCCTTAGCGCAACCAGCCCCGCTTCGTCGCCACCCCCGCGAACCAGAGCAGAAGGGCCGCGACCAGGAAGATGAAGGCGGGGAAGGCGACGGCCGAGACGCCCATCCTGGACAGGATCGGCGAGCCGAGGAAGCTCCAGCCGAACTGGACGACCACCCCGAGCAGAGACACCGCGAAGGCGAGCCGGACCCAGCGCCGCCGCAGGAGCAGCCCGATCGCCCCGAGCAGCCCGACCCAGACCGCGAGCGCATAGGCGCCGACCGCCCAGGCCGGCATCGCCCTCCAGACCTCCTGCTGGACCGCCGGAAGCTTCGCCATCTCGGCGGCGTCCATCCCGACCTGGCTCACGTACATGAAGCAGCCGAAGCCGTTCCAGATCAGGGCGGCGAACGCCACCGCCCAATACCAGCCGGGTATCCGGCGCGCCGGGTCGTATCGTGTGGCCATCCTGCAGCTCCCCGGGATCGTTGTGGAGGCGAAACTGCCCCGAGGCGCGGGGGATGGCAAGACATGGCTTAGGTGATTTGCCGTCATTCCGGCGAAGGCCGGAATCCATGAACACGGCCGTTCGAAATAGCGCCCGTCCGTGTTCATGGATCCCGGCCTCCGCCGGGATGACGACGGGTCAGCGGTCGCCTTTGTCGCCCTGGCCGGACTTGACCTTGGTCTTGGCGTGCTGGCGGCGATCCGCGGCGAGGGAGGCGCCGACGTCGACGACGTCCTTGAACTTGCCTTCGGCATCGCGGCGCACATAGCGCTTGTCGTTGCCGGTATCGATCAGCTCGCGCTTGCGCTCGGCCATGACTCATTCTCCCGAGTTGTTACGTCGGGCGAAGAATCCCTGGGAGTCGGGGTGGTTCCTTTGGGACAGTCACGAGTGACTGTCCGGCGCCGGCTCAGGCCGCTTCGGCCTCGTACTCGTCGCTCATCACCGGGCCCGAATCCTGGCCCTTGGCGGAGACGTCGCGGTCGACCAGCTCGATGATCGCCATCGAGGCGGCGTCGGAGGCGCGGATGCCGGCCTTGACGACACGGGTGTAACCGCCCTCGCGGGTCGCGTAGCGCGGCGCAAGCACGTCGAACAGCTTCACGAGCTGCTTGTCGTCGAGGAGCCGGGAATGGGCGAGCCGGCGGTTGGAGAGGCCGCCCTTCTTGGCGAGCGTGATCAGCTTCTCCGTATAGGGGCGAAGCTCCTTCGCCTTGGCGACGGTGGTGGTGATCTGCTCGTGCTTGATCAGCGCGGCGGCCATGTTGCGGAAGAGCGCGGCGCGGTGGCTGGAAGTACGCTGCAGCTTGCGGCCGGCGTTGCGGTGACGCATGTCTTCATCCTTCGTTCGTCCGCAGCCCGTTCGAGGTAGCTGCGGCCGGGCGGTCGAAAGGGGAGACCGCCCAAATCCCAAAATGCGACGGCGGGGCTGCGAAGAGCCCCGCCTGCGGGGGTTCCTCAAGCCGAGACGAGGCGTAAAGTCAAGGCTCGGGCGACTCGGCGTTGCGATTCGGCATGCCGGCGGTTGCACGAATGGCGCCGCGCGCCGAGGCGCGGGCCTGCGATATGGAGGGCGCGATGCGCATCACCTTGTTATTGCTGGCCGCGGGAATGAGCGTGGCGGCCAGCGGGGGAGCGGTCGCCGCGGAGGTCGCCCGGGGCACGATGGTGCGGAGCGGCGGCTCGCACGGCGGCTGGAACTCCGGCGGCTGGGGGCTCGGCTTCAACAGCTGGCAGCCGCGCCGGCATCATCCCGGCCGCGGCCACGGCCGTCCCTGGCACTACGACGGTCAGGATCGCGCCGGCCGCGACCGTCCCGGCCATCACGACAGCTACGACGGCCACGATCGTCATGGCGGTCACGATCGCCGCGACCGCTGGCGCGGGCATCGAGGCGGGGATCATGCTTATGCCTATGGGGCGGGCGGCTTCGCCGGGCCCTACGAGGCCGTGGACCCTTACGGCACCGGCTTCTTCGCCGGCGCCGGCGGCGGGGTTCGGCTTCGCGGCGGCCGTCCCCAATTCGACTATGACCGTTCCTACCCCTACGAATGGGCCTCCGTCGCCGGCGGGCGCGAGGTTTGGGAGGTGGAGGAGATCCGCGCTGCGCCGCCGCCCGGACGCTGCACGATGGAGAATGGAGTCAGGGTCTGCCGGGGCTGGTGACCGTATCCGAGCTTCGCGTCCCCCGCAATCCGGTGTCAGACACCGAATTTTAGAGCGCCTCGACGATCGTCACGTTGGCCAGCCCGCCGCCCTCGCACATGGTCTGCAGGCCGTAGCGCTTGCCTTGGGCACGGAGGGCGTGGACGAGGGTGGTCATCAGCTTGGTGCCCGAGGCGCCCAGCGGGTGGCCGAGCGCGATGGCGCCGCCGTTGACGTTGAGGCGGGCGGGATTGGCGCCCACTTCCCTCAGCCAGGCCAGCGGCACGGGGGCGAAGGCCTCGTTGACTTCGTAGAGGTCGATGTCGGCGATGCTCATGCCGCTCCGCTCAAGGGCGCGGCGGGTGGAGGGGATGACTTCCTCGAGCATGATGACGGGGTCGCCGCCGGTCACGGTCAGGTTGACGATCCGGGCGAGCGGGGTGAGGTTGTGCTCCTTCAGGGCGCGCTCGCTGACGACGATCACGCCGCTCGCGCCGTCGCAGATCTGGCTGGCGTTGGCGGCGCTGATCTTGCCGCCTTCCTTGAGCAGCTTCACGGAGGCGATGCTTTCGAGGGTGGAGTCGGCGCGGATGCCCTCGTCCTTCGTGTGAAAGGTCTCGTTGCCGTCGGAGTCGAGGACCTTGAGCGGAACGATCTCCTCGTCGAAGGCGCCCGCCTCGGTGGCACGGGCGGCCTTGCGGTGGCTGTCGAGGGCGAAGGCGTCCAGCTCCTCCTTCCGGAACTGGTATTTCTCGGCGATCATCTCGGCGCCGACGAACTGGCTGAACATGGGAACGCCGAAGCGGTCCTGGATCCGCTTCGAGAAGGGGCCGGTGCCGATCCCGTGCTGCATCGGAAGGGTGAAGGGGAGGCCCATCGGCACCCGGCTCATCGATTCGACCCCGGCCGCGATGACGATGTCCTGGGTTCCGCTCATCACCGCCTGGGCGGCGAATTGGACCGCCTGCTGGGAGGAGCCGCACTGGCGGTCGATGGTCACGGCGGGGACCGAGGTGGGCAGGCTCGAGGCGAGCACGGCGTTGCGGCCGATATGGAAGGCCTGCTCGCCCGCCTGGCCGACGCAGCCCATGATCACGTCCTCGACCAGCGCCGGGTCGAGGCCCGCTCGGGCGATCAAGGCGTCGAGCACCTCGGCGGCCATGTCGGCCGGGTGCCAGTCCTTGAGGGCTCCGCCGCGGCGGCCGCCGGCGGTCCGGGCGGCAGCGACGATATAGGCTTCGGGCATGCTCGGGGCTCCGTGAGGGTCGTGAGCGATGTAGGGGCGCAACTCCCCTCCCTGCAAGGGAGGGGTTGGGGGTGGGTCCGCCGAAGGCGGCCGAAACTCCGAGTCCGTAAAAGTCTCGCTGCGCTCGCCTACCCACCCCCGGCCCCTCCCTTCCAGGGAGGGGAGATTTTCAGGCCGTCTCGCGCTCTCCGCCCAGGGTCGTGAGCATCATCGCCACCGCCGCTCCGACCAAAGCCAGGCCGCCGAGGCTGGTGGCGAGCGGCGTGAGGAGGGCGGCGGCCTGCTCTCCGACCGAAGCGAATTGATGGGCGGCGAGGAGGAGGGCGCCGCCGCCGCCGATCTCGACCAGCAGCTGCTCCTTTCGGCTTCGCGCCGCCTCCCGCTCGAGCGCCGCGGCGCTCCGCGCCAGCCGGACCCGGGCGACGAAGGCCTCGTCCGGCTCGCGCTCGGGAAGGGCGAGGCGGCGGGCGAGCCGGGCGAGCCGGTCAGGAGTCGGAGTCATCATCGTCTCCAAGAAGCTCGAGCAATTGCGCGCTGCCCCGAGCGACCCGGGTTTTGACCGTCCCGAGCGGCATGTCCAGTATCTGCGCCGCCTCGCTGTGGGAATGGCCGAGCACCAGGCACAGGACGACGGCCGCGCGGTCGGCTTCCTTGAGCCGGGACAAGGCGTCCTCGACGATCAGGTCGCGCTCGGCGTCGCTCCGGTCGGCCTGCTCCGGCGCCTCGCCGATGCCGGAATAGGCGGGCAGTCGGCGGCCGCGGCCGCGCGTGTCCATCAGGAAGGTCCGCCAGGCGATGCGCAGAAGCCAGCCCTTGTAGCGGCCCTCGCCGGTGAAGGCCGCGGCTTTCGTCCAGGCCGTCAGGAAGGTCTCCTGGGCCATGTCGTCGGCCCGATCGGAGCCTGCGAGGCGGGCGAGGAATCCCCTCACGACCCGCTCGTGGCGGCGAACGAGGATCTCGAACGCGGCGCCGTCGCCGCGCGCTGCGGCTTCGGCAAGCGTCTCGTCCGCCGAGGTTGAAAGCTCAGCCACCCGGCCTTTTCAGAAGCGAGCGCCAGTAGATGACGATTCCGATCAGGGCCGGGAAGAGCGCCGCCGAGCCGGCGCTGCGGATATTCTGCTCGCCGCCCTGGATGAGACCCGAGCCCATGATCGCGATGGCGATGGCGACCAGGACGATCCCGGTCGTCTGGCTCCGCCGCCGAGGGCGGTCGCGCATCTGCTCGAACAATTCGGTGGCGATCGGGGAATCGGCCCGGATCGCTTCCTGCAGGGTCTTCTGGTCCTGGTTGTCGTGCCTCAGGCGCATGAAATGGAAGGCCGCTATGAACAGGCCCGCCGCCATGAATGCCAGTAACAGTTCCTGATCCACTTGCCGTCTCTCCCCGCTTCTGGCCGGCATGGGTGAGGATGCCGGCGAAGCGCAGTCTGGATGAGGCGGAGGCGGTGGGACAGCGAATTTTCTTGGGGCCCCGGACGGCGGCTCCCAAAACCCTCCCCCGGATTTCCTGGGGAGGGGGACCAGCCGAAGGCTGGTGGAGGGGCTCTTCGGAGTCAGTAAGGCCCCTCCACCATGCTTCGCATGGTCCCCCTCCCCTGCAAAAGCAGGGGAGGATTTTCGATCGCCTGCGTTCGCCGGACAGTTGCTGAAGGGAGAGCGCCATCAGTAGAGCCTCACCACGTCCTTCACCACGCCCTGCCGGAGCAGGCTGTGGGCGAGGATCGTCTCGACCAGCCGGGCATGGCTCACGCCGAGCGAGCGGGCGGAGCGGGAGATGGTCTTCTTCGACCAGAGGTTGCAGGAGAGGTTGACCTCCATGAACCTGATGTCGTCGGTGGCGGGATCGTAGCGGAACTCGAAGCGGCCATAGTCGAACGGCCAAAGCTCGGGGAGCAGGGCGCGGACGGCCTCGTTCAGGCGGCCGGCGAGCGCCGGATCGTCGACGATGCGGAGCGGATCCTCGTCGTCCGAGGCGACCAGGCCGCGCTTCTCCTCATAGCTTCGAGGCATTCCCGGGACGTCCGGGAAATAGCCCATGGGCGGAAGCAGCCACGGCCCGTGCGCGCCGACGACGGGTACCGCGATGTCGATCAGCGGCGCGTAGGGCTCGAGGATGACGTCGTGGCCCGAGGCGAGGATGTGCTCGGCATGGGCCCTGGCCTCGGCCCAGTCGTCGAGGATCTTCACGCCCCAGGAGGCGGAGCTGGCATTGGGCTTCACCACCAGCCGCTCCCAGCGGAAGGAGGGCCGCTCGACCTTGCCCTGGCCGCGGCGGTGGATCGCCCAGTCGGTGACCGGGACGCCGCGCAGCCGGGCCGCGGTCTTCATCAGATGCTTGTCGTCGGAAAGTCCGCGAAGCATCGGCGCCGCGCCGAGGAAAGGAAGTCCGTGGCGGGTGAGGATGAGGGGCGCGAGCATCTCCGAGTTGAGGAAGCCCCCGCGGTTGAGCAGCGGCACGACGAAATCGGCGTCCGGCCGCTCCCAGAGCGAATCGTAGCTGTTGGCGGCCGAGACGAACAGGCCGGACATCCTCAGCGTCGTCAGCATCTCGTGATGATAGACGGCGTGGGTCCCGTCCTCGGCGTCCGGCACTCCGCCCGACAAGGCGTGCTTGGCGAGGAAGAGGATGACGAGCCGGTCCTTGTCTTCGTCGAAGATCCTCAAGGGGCCCTGGCGGCTCGGTACGTGTCTCACGCTTACTCTCCCGGTGGTTCATCTCCAAGGATGCCGGGGAGAGGCGGCTTGGATGTGCCGCCTTCGGAAAAGGGATTATCGCTAGCGGAAGCGCAGAGGGGCGGTCTCGAGGACGAGCGGCGTTCCGTCGCTCCCGATGCCGCTCATCGCGCCGCGCTCAGCACCGCGTTGGCGACGGCGGGATTGGCGACGTCGCTATGATTGGCGATGAAGGGGTCGGCCTTCAGGTTGATCACGATTCCCGGGTCGAAGGGCGGATAGGCCGAATCGGGCCCGCCGAGCTCGGCCATCCGGTGCTCCGCCGCCGCCAGCCGCATCGCCCCGTTGCGGCCGATGCCGCCGAAGACGTCGTCCGGGCCGCCGACTCCCGCCGCCACGTCGTTGGCGAGGCGAGAGGCGATGGCGTAGGCGATCCCGACCGCCTTGTCGTTGCGGGTGTGGGTGGCGATGATCGGCCCGGCCACCTTGCCGTCGGCCACGACGCCGCGGAAGAAGCCCCGCCGCCCCTGGACCTCATCGGCGAAGGCGTTGTGGGAGAAGGCGCCCTGGAGCAGCGACAGGCTGGAGGGGCGCAGGGGTTGCGGCCCGTCCACCGCGGCGGCAACGACTCGCGCCCCGAAGCTGTGCCCGACCAGGTGGATCCGGAGGTCGCCTCGCGCCGCTCGAACCTCCGCCAGCAGCCGGTTGAGGCCGCGCCCGACGACGCCGGCGCGCTCCTTCATCACGTAATAAGTGGCATAATTGAGCAGCCGAAGCGCTCCCGCGGCGCGGCCCGCGAGCGAGCCGAGCAGGCCCGCCGCGCCGCCGTCATCCTCTCCTCCGCCGCTCATCGCGAAGCCGGCGGCGCCGCCCTCGTCAGACGGCGGGGCCGGCGGGAGTGACACGGGCGCCTCCAGCGCGCTCAGCAGCTCCGGCCCGTCCGCGCTCCAGAAAATGTCGGACTGGTCGTCCTGCTCGTCGCTCGAGTCCGGCAGCAGGGCGCGCAGCGAATCGACGAAGCGGCGCTCGGCCTCGGCGCCCGAACCGACCTCGTCGGCGGCGGCCTTGGCTTCGCCCAGGCGCGGGTCTTCGCGAAGGTCGAGAAGGCTGCCGAGCTGGTCCAGAGCGGCCCTGAGGACGTCGCTCGGGATGCCGCCGTCGTCGACGCTCATGGCGACCCCGTCGGGATCGGCATCGGGCCTGAGCGCGGCGTCGGCGAATTTCTTGGACGGCCAGTAGATGCCCAGGACCGCGAACCGGCGCCCGGCGCCCCCGGCCGGGTGCCCGCCGTCCAGCCGCCGGCGCATGTTGGTCAGAAGCAGCTGATAGAGGGCCGGGCCTCGCCCATGTCGTTGTTCCAGCCGTGGGACAGGACGAACAGGTCGGTGACTCCGGCGAGCTCGCCCGCCGCCGCGGCCAGCATGGCCTGTCTCTGGGCCGAATCGGGGCGCCCGTCCTTGGTGAATTCGAGCGGCAGGAAGGGGAAGCCGGCTATGCTCTGCATTGCACTCTCCTCAGACGGATTGGATGGCGCGCATCAGGTCGACCAGGCCGCGCCCCTGGAAGTAGACGGCCCGCTTGAGGTCGGTCGCGCTGTCGAGGAAGATGCCCTTGACCCGCTCCGGCTCGCCGATGAATTCGCGGCGGATCGAGAGAAAGGATGCGATCACGCCCGAGACGTGAGGCGCCGCCATGCTGGTGCCGCTGTCCTCGACGTAAAAGGCCTTGGCCTGCCCGGACGCGTTCGCGGGCGGAGGCTTGTCGAGGCTCTGGCAGGAGCGGATCTTCTCGCCCGGAGCCACGAGATCGGGTTTCAGGCGGCCATCGCCGGTCGGGCCCTTGGAAGAGAAAAAGGAGACTCCGTAGACGTGGGGCATGTCCCGGTGGGTCGAGCCGACGGTGATCGCCAGCTCGGCATTGCCCGGATCGTTGATGGTGATGTCGAGGCCCGCCGACTTCGGTCCGCTCCCCACGATCTGGTTGTAGCCGTAGCCGGTATTCCCCGCGGCAACGACGACCACCACTCCGGAGCGGACCAGGCGGTTGACCTCGACGCACAGCGGGCTTTGGCCGCAGGCGAACCAGTTCGGCTCGAACCCGTAACCGACGCTCAGATTGACCCCGTGCACCAATATGTTTCGGCCGTTGGCGTTCAGCTCCTGAATATATTGAAGTGCGGCGATGAGGTTGCTGGCGCGTCCGCCGCCGCGGTCGTCGAGAACCTTGATGCTGAGCAGCTTGGCCCGCGGCGCCATGCCGCGCATGGCCTCGGCGGTGTCGTCGAGCACTTCCTCCTGGTTGCCGTCCTCGGTGAACCGCTTGACCCGGGCGATGATGTCGCCGGGCGCCTTGCGCCTATATTCTCCGGCGATGATCCCAGCGACGTGGGTTCCATGCCCGAACGCGTCGCGAAGCGCGTCGCCCCCGCTCCCGGTGAAATCGCGGTGCTTGAGCGGCGGCTTGAGATCGAGCGTGTCGTGAGTGACGAAATGCTCGTGGCGGCCGTCGATGCCGCTGTCCATGACTGCCCAGACGATGTCGTTGCCGAAGGCGCCGAAGGCGTTTGCGGCGGCGTCGGCCTTCACCGTGCTGATCGACTTGTTGGTCAGCGCCCGGATCTCATGGTCGAGCCAGATCCTGAAGATCGCCCGCCCGGGCGAGGGCGGGTCGGCGTCGTTGGCCACCTTGGCCTTGGCCTTGGGATCGGCCAGCATCTTGCGGGCAAGCGCTCTGATCTCCTCCGGAGTCAGGGCCGCGAAGACATATTGGCGGCTATACTTGTTCTTGAACTCCTCCAGGGCGTCGGGCCGGTCGCCGGAGACCTCTCTCACCAGCGTCTCGATGACCCGGAGGGCACCCTCCCGCCCCTCGGGGTAGAGGAGATTGGCCTCGAGGATGACGTGGATAGGCTGGGTTGGGTCGTCGCTCTTTTCCGCTTCGGCCATGCGCTGGAGCAAGGGCAGCGCAATGACGGCCCGGTCGAGTATCTTCGGATCGAAGCCCGGCTCGGCCGGCCGCCCCTCCCCGGGATTCCTGTCGTCAACCACGGACACTCTCCCCATGAGGTCGTGCCCGACCTTAACCGATTTCCTGATCCAGAGTCACCGGTTCGTCCGTGACCGCGATCACGTCGAAAGCTGCGCGGGGGGAGACTCGCGGCGACGCCGAGAAAATGGTGCCCAGGAGAGGACTCGAACCTCCACGCCCTTGCGAGCGCCAGCACCTGAAGCTGGTGCGTCTACCAATTCCGCCACCTGGGCACGGGGTAGGGGGCGCGAACTAGGGGGCGTGCCCGCGCTTGTCAACGCGGGGGCTAAAGGGCATGGGGCGGCGGCATATTCCAGGCGCTTGAAAGGGGGACAGTCAGCAGTGACTGTCCCGATCGAGGATTCAGATGGACGCGAGAGACCGCGTGGTGACCCTGTTCGGCGGCGGCGGCTTCCTGGGCCGCTATACCGCCCAGGCCCTGTTCCGCACCGGCGCGCGGGTGCGGGTGGCACAGCGCGACGCGCGCCGGGCCCATTTCCTTCACCCGCTCGCGGCCGTCGGGCAGCTTCAGCTCCTGGCCGTGGACATTCGCGACCGGGAGAAGGTCGGCGCCGCGGTCCGCGGCAGCGACGCCGTCATCAACCTCGTCGGCATCCTCAAGGGCGATTTCGAGTCGATCCACGTCACGGGCGCGCGCAACGTCGCCGAGGCGGCGGCGGAGGCGGGCGCGAAGGCCCTCGTCCACGTCTCGGCGATCGGCGCCGATCCCGAGAGCGAATCCGAATATGGCAGGAGCAAGGGTGAGGGGGAGGCCGCGGTCCGGTCCGCCTTCCCGGGCGCGACGATCCTCCGGCCGTCGCTTCTGTTCGGGCGGGAGGATAATTTCGTCAACCGCTTCGCCGGTCTCGCCCGGCTGTCGCCCGTGCTTCCGGTGGTCAGCGGCCGGACCCGGCTCCAGCCGGTCTACGCCGCCGACGTCGGCCGGGCCATCACTGCCGCCGCGCTCGACCCGCGCGGCCATGGCGGCAGGGCCTACGAGCTGGGCGGGCCCCAGGTGCTGACGATGCGCGAGCTGATGGAGTGGGTGTGCGAGACGACCGGGCGCGGGCGGCCGCTGCTCGACATCCCCGATCCGGTCGGCCGGCTGATCGCCCGGACCACCGGCTGGCTGCCGGGCGCTCCGATCACCTGGGACCAGTGGCTTATGCTCCGGCGCGACAATGTCGTCGCCGAGGGCGCCGAGGGGCTCGAAGCGTTCGGCCTGCCCAGGACCCCGCTTGCGGCGGTGTCGGAAGGCTGGCTCACCAGCTACCGCCGCCACGGCCGCTTCGCGGCGAAATCGCCTTATTGACGCGCAAGCGTCATCCCGGCGGAGGCCGGGATCCCAGGGAGACCTTGCACCGTGACCTTTTTTCGCTGGGTTTCCAGCCTTCGCTGGGACGACGAGTAGATGGAAGCCTCCCTCCTCACCATCATCCTGCTCGGAATCGTCGAGGGCGTCACCGAGTTCATCCCGGTCTCCTCGACCGGGCACCTCGTCCTGGCAGCCGAGCTGCTCGGCTTCGACAGCGAGGCCGAGGGGACGTTCGAGATCGTCATCCAGCTGGGCGCGATCCTCGCCGTCATCGTGCTCTACTGGCGGCGCTTCTGGGATGTGCTGGTCGGGCTCCTCCGCTGGTCGGCGGGGCCGGTCGCCTTCACCCGCAACGTGCTTCTCGGCTTCCTTCCGTCGATGGCGATCGGGGCGGTCGCCTATGAGGGGATCCAGCGCATGCTGGAGACCCCGGAGATCGTCGCCATCGCCCTAATCCTGGGGGGAATCGCGATCCTGGTCATTGAGCGGATGACGAAGCGGGTGACCACCGAGAGCGTCGAGGCGATGAGCTGGAAGACGGCGCTCGGAATCGGCCTCGTCCAGTGCCTTTCGATGATCCCGGGGGTCAGCCGGTCGGGCGCGACGATCATGGGCGCGCTTCTGCTCGGCGTGGAGCGCAAGACGGCCGCCGAGTTCAGCTTCTTCGTGGCGGTGCCGACGATGATCGGGGCCTCGGCTTATGCCATGCTCAAGTCCGGCGCCCAGCTCGGCGCCGGCGAGATGGGCGACATCGCCGTCGGCTTCGTCGTCTCGTTCGTGGTCGCCATCATCGTCATCAAGGCGTTCATCGGGATCGTCACCCGCTTCGGCTTCGCGCCTTTCGCCTGGTACCGGATCGTGATCGGCACCGTGGCCCTGGTGTGGCTGCTGGCGCGGTAACTTGCCTCCCCATGCGCAGCATGGGGAGGGGGACCAGGCTTTGCCTGGTGCAGCGGTGGCGTGTTGAGGCCTCGTCAGATCACCCCTCCACCACCCTTCGCGTGGTCCCCCTCCCCACCGCTTCGCGGCGGGGAGGCAAATCGGCGTTCAGACTAGGCTCAGCCTCCCCGGGCCATGATCCGCAACCGAGTCGCACCCCAGCGCGTTTTCGCGGTGCGCCAATGGTTTGAGGAGGCCTCAATTGCGTAAGCTTATCATCGCCATGACGGCGCTCGCCGCGGCCGCGCCCGCGTTCGCCCAGCCCCATCACGACCCGAGGCCTTATCCCGACCCCCGCGACGAGCGGATCGTCCGGAGCATCCCGCCGGCGCATGAGGTCGAGCGGATCGGCGACGCGCTCGGCCGCACCGCCGAGGCGCTGATGGACGTCGACATCGGTCCGATCGCCGACGCCATGGATCCCTACCACCGCCGCTACCGCCACGGTCGCCGCGAGACGATCGGCGACCTCGCCGGTGGCCGCCGCGACCCCTATGCGCGCGAGCGGATCCGCGGCGAGATCGGCGCGGTGACGGTCGGCCTCGGCGCCGCCGTCGAGCAGATGGCGGTGATGACGCCGATCCTCCGCCGCAGCCTCGAGGACGCGACCCGCCGGATGGAGGACGCGATCGCCCGCGGGCGCGCCTCGCGGCCCTATGACCGCGACTACGACCGCCGGTACGAACCTCGCGGGGACGAGCGTTACGACGAGCGCTACGACCGCGATCACGATCCTCGCGACTACGACCCGGAATACGAGCCGCGCTAACGCGCTAAAATCCTCCCCTGCATTTGCAGGGGAGGGTCCCCCTCCCCGAGAAATCTCGGGGGGGAATTCAGGCGTGGCGCACCCTCCCCACCGGCGCTAGAGACTGCCCCCGATGTGGCAGCTCTACCAATTCCCGCTTTGCCCTTTCTCCCGCAAGGTCCGGCTGATGCTGGCCGAGAAGGGAATCGCGCATGAGCTTGTGCGCGAATCACCCTGGCTGAAGCGCGACGAGTTCACCGACCTCAACCCGGCCGGCCAGACTCCGGTGCTGGTCGAGGAGGCGCGTGGCATCGTGCTGATCGATTCCAAGGCGATCTGCGAATATTTCGAGGAGACGGTCGACCGCTCGCCGATGATCCCGGGCACAGCCCCCAACCGGGCCGAGGTGCGGCGCCTGGTATCCTGGTTCGACGAGGGGCTTTACCGGGAGGTGGTGGGGCCGCTGATGGAGGAGCGGATGACCAAGCGCCTGGTCAGCCGCGACGCTCCGGACACTCGGGTCCTTCGCGAGGCGATGAAGACCGCCAACAACCATATCGACTATATCGACTATCTGCTCGACCATCGCCGCTGGCTGGCCGGCCCGGTGCTCAGCCTGGCCGACCTCACCGCCGCCGCCCATCTCTCCGTCGCCGATTATCTCGGCGGGATCGACTGGCGCGGGCACAAGCAGACCGCGGACTGGTATTCGGTGATGAAGTCGAGGCCGAGCTTCCGGCCGCTGCTCGCCGAGCGGATGGAGGTGATCAGCCCGCCGCCCCATTACGACAAGGTGGATTTCTAGAAATCCTCCCCATCAAAGATGGGGAGGGTTACCACACGAAGTGTGGTGGAGGGGTAAATGGCGCAGGCATTCGCCGTCTCGCGCCGGATCTTCCAAACCCTCGTCAGCTACCCCTCCACCATGCTTCGCATGGCCCCCTCCCCACCGCTTCGCGGTAGGAGGATTTCTATGACCGGCGCGCCGTGACGAAATAATCCAGCGACTTGTTGTCCGACAAATGGAAGCCCCGGGCCGGGCCCCAGGCGAGGCCGTGGCAGTCGATTATCTCCAGGCCCGAATCCCTGAGCAGGGCGCAAAGCTCCTCCGGGGCGAGGAACTTGTCCCAATCGTGGGTGCCCCTGGGGATCCTTCCGGTGCCCTCGCCGATCAGGATCAGCATCAGCCTGGACATGGCAGTCCGGTTGGGGGTGGAGAGGATGAGCAGTCCGTTATCCGCGAGAGCATCGGCGAGGCCCTGGACGAAGGTCCTCGTCTCGGCGACATGCTCGACCACCTCGAGCGAGGTCACCAGGTCGAACCGCCCTTCCAGGGCCTCCACCCCGCCGACCCGATAGTCGATCTCCAGCCCCTGGCCGAGCGCATGCTCGCGCGCCGCGGCGATATTCTCGGGCGCCGGGTCGACGCCGCTCACCTTCGCCCCGAGCCGGGCCAGCGGCTCGGCGAGAAGCCCGGCGCCGCAGCCCACGTCCGCCGCCCGACGCCCATCGAGCGGCCTCAGATTGCATTCGTCGAGTCCCCAATGCTGGTCGATTCGGTCGCGAATGTAGGCGAGCCGGACCGGGTTGAGCTGGTGGAGCATGGCGGAGGAGCCGCTTGGGTCCCACCAGTCGGCGGCCATGGCGCCGAAATGGGCGGCCTCCCGGGGGTCGATGGTGGTGGTGCTGCTCATGGCCGATCCTGTCGCTGCGTTCGTGAATCTCCTTGCACTCAACGCCGGGACTCGAAAAGAGCCGCCGTCATGGCCCGCATCGTGATGAAATTCGGCGGAACCTCGATGGCGGGAATCGAGCGCATCCGGCATGTCGCGCAGCGGGTGAAGAACGAGGCCGAGGCCGGCCATCAGGTCGCCGTGGTGGTCTCCGCCATGGCCGGGGAGACCGACCGGCTGATCCAGTTCTGCCGCGAGGCCTCCAGCCTCTACGACCCTCGCGAATATGATGTGGTGGTGGCGAGCGGGGAGCAGGTGACGAGCGGCCTCCTCGCCATCACGCTCCAGGGAATGGGGCTCAACGCCCGCTCCTACATGGGCTGGCAGCTGCCGATCCGCGCCTCGGGCCATGCCTCGGCGCTGATCGACGATATCGACGCAAGCGTGCTCGAGCGGGTGTTCGGGGAGGGCGGGATCGCGGTCATCCCGGGCTTCCAGGGGGTCGCCGCCGACGGCAGCCTGGCCACCTTGGGGCGCGGCGGCTCCGACACCTCCGCGGTGGCGCTGGCGGCGGCGGTCAACGCCGACCGCTGCGACATCTACACCGACGTCGACGGGGTCTACACGACCGACCCCAGAATCGTCCCGCGCGCGCGCAAGCTTCCCGCCGTCACCTATGAGGAGATGCTGGAGCTCGCCAGCGTCGGGGCCAAGGTGCTCCAGACCCGCTCGGTCGGCCTCGCCATGCGCGAGAATATCCCGGTCAGGGTCCTCTCGTCGTTCGACGACCGGCCCGGCACCATGGTCGTGGGCGACGAAGCCATCGAGGAATATCAAATGGAACGGCAACTGATCACCGGAATCGCCTATGACAAGAACGAGGCGAGGGTGACCCTGGTCGGGGTGCCCGACCGCCCGGGGGCGGTCGCGGCGGTGTTCGCGCCGCTCGCGGCGGGCTCGATCAACGTCGACATGATCGTCCAGTCGGTGCCGCGTGCGGGGCAGAAGAGCGACCTCACCTTCACCGTGCCCACCGCCTCGCTGGCCCAGAGCCGCGACATCCTCGAGAAAGCGCGCGACGCGATCGGTTATGACGAGATCCTGACCGACACCAACGTCGTCAAGGTCAGCGCGGTGGGGGTGGGGATGCGATCCAACGCCGGGATCGCGGCGACGATGTTCCAGACGCTCGCCGACCGCGGGATCAACATCCTCGCCATCACCACCTCGGAGATCAAGGTGTCGGTCCTGATCGCCGAGGAATATACCGAGCTGGCGGTGAGGGTGCTTCACACCGCCTATGGGCTCGACGATATGGGGGAGGGATGACCCTGCACGTCGCCCCAGCGAAGGCTGGGACCCCGGTGGGTGAAAAGCACCCGCGCCCTTCACCCCCTGGGGCCCCAGCCTTCGCTGGGGCGACGGAGAAAGCATGACCGACCGCAATACACCCACCCTCGGCCACGAGCGCCTCCAGCGGCTGATGAGGCGCGGCACCGATTTCCTCGGCTGCGAAGTGGCGATCCTCGGCGGAGCGATGAGCTGGATCTCCGAGCGCAACCTCGTCTCGGCCCTCTCCAACGCCGGAGCGTTCGGGGTGATCGCCTGCGGGGCGATGACTCCCGAGCTGCTCGACACCGAGATCGCGGAGACCCGGAAGCGGACGGAGCGGCCGTTCGGGGTCAACCTCATCACCATGCACCCGCAGCTGAGCGAGCTGATCGACGTCTGCGCCCGGCACGCGGTCAGCCACGTCGTCCTCGCCGGAGGGCTTCCGCCGCCCGGCTCGATCGACCGGATCAAGGGCAACGGCGCCAAGCTGATCTGCTTCGCACCCGCTTTGGCGCTGGCCAAGAAGCTGGCGCGGTCGGGGGTCGACGCGCTGGTCATCGAGGGGATGGAGGCGGGCGGGCATATCGGGCCGGTCTCGACCTCGGTGCTCGCCCAGGAGATCTTGCCGCCGCTCGCGGCCGACATGCCGATCTTCGTCGCCGGCGGGATCGGCCATGGCGGGCTGATGGCCGGCTATCTCGAGATGGGCGCGGTGGGCTGCCAGCTCGGCACCCGCTTCGTCTGCGCGACCGAATGCATCGCCCATCCCAATTTCAAGAAGGCCTTCATCCGCGCCTCCGCCCGCGACGCCGTCACCAGCGTCCAGATCGATCCGCGCCTGCCCGTCATCCCGGTCCGGGCGCTGAAGAACCGCGAGATGGAAAGCTTCGCCGCCAAGCAGCGCGAAGTGGCTCAGCGGCTCGATTCGGGCGAGGTCGAGATGATGGAGGCCCAGCTCCAGATCGAGCATTATTGGGCCGGGGCGCTGAGGCGGGCGGTGATCGAGGGGGATGTCGAGACCGGGTCGGTGATGGCCGGCCAGTCGGTGGGGATGGTGAAGGAAGAGGCGCCGGCGGCCGAGATATTGCGCCAGCTGGTGGACGAGGCGGCGCACGCCCTGGAGCGGCGCTCGGTTTAGCGGAACGGATTGCGGATCGTCAGCTGCCGCTCGACGACCAGGCCCTCGTGCAAATCCTCCGACCAGAAGGCGGTGCAGCCGGCCCGGAGCGCGGCCGCCAACAGAAGAGCATCGTAGATTCGCAACTGGTATCGTTCTGCCACAAACAGTCCGAGTTCGTGAGTATCGAGCGTGAGCGGAACAACGTTGAGCAGAGTGCGGAGAGACAGAAGAGACTCCTGGATCTGCTGCCAGGAGTATCCGTGTTTTCGTTTCCAAACGTCGGCCAGCTCATTCAGCACTTGCACGCTGATGGTGCCGCCGTCCTGAACGAGCGTTTCGGCGAACGAGGCCTTTTCCGCACCCAGGGTAAAGTAGACGAGAATATTCGTGTCGACGAAGTCCTCAGCGGGCATTCGCCTCGTCCCGATCGAACTTGAATCCAGGGGGCGCAGTTCCTCGCAAGCGTCTCAGGTTTGCGAGCGCCTCCTCCCTCGTCATCTGTCGATTGATCCGAAGGACGCCTACGCGGCCCGCCTCCAGCTCGACCTGGTCGCCCAACGACAACCCGAGTTCGTCGGCCACGTCCTTGGGGATACGGATGGCCATGCTATTGCCCCATTTCGCGATTTTCATATCGGACTCTCAGATATACATTCGGCTCTATGTAGATACATAGCTGGATCCACACCGTCGCGCAATTCCCGTGGCGCCCCCGCGCCCCCATCTGCTACCGCTCCTCCATGCCCGCCCAGTCCGCCGCCTCAGCCCGCGAGATCTTGACCGGGCTGCACGACGTGATGGCGTCGCGGGCGAGCGCCCAGGCCAAGCTCAACAAGGTGGTGAAGATCATCGCCGAGGCGATGGCGAGCGAGGTCTGCTCCATCTATCTGCTTCGCGATGGGGTGCTGGAGCTGTTCGCGACGGTCGGGCTCAACCAGAGCGCGGTCCACGTCACCAAGCTGGCGCTGGGCGAGGGCCTGGTGGGCACCATCGCCAAGGACGTCTCGATCCTCAATCTTGCCGAGGCTCCGAGCCACCCGGAATTCGCCTACCGGCCCGAGACGGGGGAGGAGCTGTTCCACAGCTTCGCGGGGGTGCCCATCGTCCGCCGCGAAAGGGCAATAGGCGTGCTCGCCGTCCAGCATGCCGAGGCGAGGGCTTATGACGACCTCGAGATCGAGGCGCTGCAGACGGTGGCGATGGTGCTGGCCGAGCTGATCGCCAATGCCGGCCTCGCCGACAAGGCGGCGGCGACGGGATCGACGACGCGCGGGGACGGGCCGGAGCGGCTCGACGGGCTGAAGCTGGTCGCGGGGATGGCGCGGGGGCAGGCGGTCTACCACCAGCCCCGGATCCTGATCGAGCATACGGTCGCCGAGGACGTCGAGGCCGAGCGGCACCGGGTCTATTCCGCCTTCCGCAAGATGCGCGAGCAGATCGACAACATGACCAACCTCGCCGAGTTCGGGACGGCGGGCGAGCATCAGGAGGTGCTCGAGACCTACAAGATGTTCGCCTATGACGAGGGCTGGTCGAGGCGGATCAACGAGGCGATCGATTCCGGCCTGACCGCCGAGGCGGCGATCGAGCGGGTCCGGCAGCGCATGCAGATGCGGATGCGCGAAATCGACGATTCGCTGCTCCAGGACCGGATGCACGATCTCGACGATCTGTCGAACCGGCTTCTCCGGATCGTCGCCGGCCAGCTCGGAACCGCGGCCCAGATGGGGCTACCCCACGATGCGGTGCTGATCGCCCGAAACCTCGGGCCGGCGGAGCTTCTCGAATATGACCGGCGCAAGCTGAAGGCGGTCATCCTCGAGGAAGGGTCGCTGACCGCCCATGTCACCATCGTGGCGCGGGCGATGGGCGTCCCGGTGCTTGGGCGGGTGCGCAACGTCCGGCAGATGATCGGCGAAGGCGACGAGGTCCTTCTCGATGGCGACGCGGGGGTCGCCTTCGTCCGCCCCACCGCCGCGGTCGAGGAGGCGTTCAAGGCCAAGTTCCTGATCACCAAGAAGCGCCGTGCCGAGTTCGCCGCGCTCCGCGACCTTCCGCCGGTGACGACGGACGGGTCGCGGATCACGGTGATGGTCAACGCCGGGCTTCGCGACGATGTCGCCGCGCTCGAGATGATGGGAGCGGACGGGATCGGCCTGTTCCGGACCGAGTTCCAGTTCCTCGTGTCGGCGACCCTGCCGAGCCGGGAGAGCCAGCAGCGGCTCTACAAGGCCGTGCTCGACGCGGCAGGCGACAAGCCGGTCATCTTCCGGACGGTCGACGTCGGCGGCGACAAGGCTTTGCCCTATATCGACATCAGCGACGGCGGAGTGGAGGAGAATCCGGCGATGGGCTGGCGCGCCCTTCGCCTGGCGCTCGACCGCGACGGCCTGATGAAGGCGCAGGCCCGCGCCCTGCTCGGTGCCGCCGCCGGGCGCGAGCTGAACGTCATGTTCCCGATGGTGTCGGAGCCATGGGAATATGACGAGGCGAGGGCGCTTGTCGAGCAGCAGCGCGAATGGCTGGCCCAGCACAGGAAGAGGCTACCCACCAGCATAAGATACGGGGCGATGCTCGAGGTGCCGGCGTTGGCCGAGACTCTCGACATCCTTCTTCCCAAGGTCGATTTCCTGTCGATTGGGACCAACGACCTCACCCAATTCCTGTTCGCCGCGGACCGCGCCCATCCCAAGCTGGCCGAGCGCTACGACTGGCTCAGCCCGTCGATCCTTCGCTTCCTGAGGCGGATCGTCCGCGAGGCGGACACCGCCGCCGTGCCGGTCGGAGTTTGCGGCGAGATGGGTGGTCGAACGCTCGAGGCGATGGCTCTGATCGGGATCGGCCTCACCCGCTTCTCGATCACCCCGGCCGCGGTCGGGCCGATCAAGGCGATGATCCGATCGCTCGACCGCTCCGCCCTGCTCCCGGTGATGGAGGAGATGCTGGCGCGGCCGCCGGCCGACCTGCGCGGGGCGCTCGCCGATTGGGCGGAAGGGCAGGGGGTTCAGATTTGATCGTCATCCCCTCCTTCGATACGCCGGTTCGACAAGCTCACCGGCTACTCAGGATGAGCGGCTGGGAATTACTCGACCGCTCATCCTGAGTAGGGACTGAGCCTGGCGAAGGCCCGTATCGAAGGACGGGACGAGGGCCGTGGGCTACCAGCCGTGCCTCGCTCCGGTTGACTTTGCCCACTGTCCCCGTCTCTATGGAATTAATCCATATTGGCAGGAAAACGGGACAAGATGGCGGAAGCGGACCACGATCAGTTGCTGGGCCTGTCGGTGGGCGAGCGGCTTCGAGTCGCTCGCGAGGCGAAGGGGCTGAGCCTCGACGACGTCGCCCGCCGGACCCGAATCCCGGTCCGCCACCTGGAGCATATCGAGCGGGAGGAGTGGGAAGCGCTCCCCGCCATCACCTACAGCGTCGGCTTCGCCCGGAGCTACGCGAACACCGTCGACCTCGACGGCGCCGAGATCGGCGCCGAAGTCCGCCAGCAGCTGGGCGGGGCCCGGCCCGGCAACCTCGCCGCGGCGCCTTTCTACGAGCCGGCCGATCCGGCGCGGGTGCCGCCGCGCTCCCTCGCCATCGCCGCGGCGGTGCTCGCGATCCTCCTCGTCGTCGGCTATCTGGTCTGGCGGAGCAGCGCGGTCGACGACGACAGCCCGGCTGACGTCGCCATCACCCAGTCGCAGGAGCCGGCCGCCAACCCGGCGGCGCCTCGCCCGGCCCAGCCCGCGGCACCCGCTCCCGCCCCGACCAGCGGCCCGGTCGTGCTCACCGCGGCCGAGGACGTCTGGCTGAGGATCGACCAGGCGGGCGGCGGAGCGCCGCTCTACATGGGCATATTGAAGGCCGGGCAGAGCTACCAGGTGCCGGCGGGCGCCCAGTCGCCGCGGATCCGCACGGCCAGAGCCAATGTGCTCAGGGTCAGCGTCGGCGGAGTTCAGGTCCCTCCTCTCGGGCCGCCTGAAACCACTATCTCCAACGTCAGCCTGACCCCGGCCGATCTTGCCGCCCGCGCCCAGAGCGGCGCCGCGCCCGCGACGCCGGCCGCTCCGCCCGCCGCAACCCCGTAATAATTCACTCTTCAACGCCGGCCCCAAGCCGGTTAGGGTGGCGGTGGGACCGTAAGGCGGGGGAATTGTGATGCGTTTTCACATTGTTGCGGCGCTTGTGATGGCGAGCGTGGCGGCGCCTGCCGCCGCTCAGCGCGGCGAGAGCACGGAGCGCAGGATCGAGCGGCTGGAGCAGGAGCTCCGCGCCGTGCAGCGCCGGGTCTTCCCGGGCGGCGCCCAGGTGGCGCCCGAGATCGAGCAGCAGCGCCCCGGCGACGCTCCGTCGGGCGTCCCGGCCTCCAGCGCCGTGGCCGACCTCAGCGCCCGGGTCGACGCGCTCGAGAGCCAGCTTCGCGAGATCACCGGCCAGGTGGAGCAGAACGGCAACCGGCTCCGCCAGCTCGAGGACGGGCTCACCCGGTTCCGCGACAGCGCCGGTGCCCGGCTCGACGTCCTGGAGCGCGGAGCGGCTCCGGCCGCGGAGCCGGCCCGGCCGTCCACCACCTCCTCCTCCTCCTCCAAGCCGCAGCGCCCGGCGCCCGACGACGAGCCGGCCGCCGAGACCCCGGCGCCGACGGGCGATGTCGCCGCCGAGGCGGCCTACAATGCCGGCTTTCGCCTCTGGGAGGGCAAGCGCTACACCGAGGCCCAGAAGGCGCTGGAAGCCGCCGCCAAGCGCTACCCGAAGAGCAAATGGACGAGCTGGGCGTCGAACCTCGCCGGCCGCGCCTATCTCGACGCCGGCAAGCCCGCCACTGCCGCCAAGGCCTTCCTCGCCAATTACCAGGCCAATCCGAAGGGAGAGCGCGCCGCGGACAGCCTATACTTCCTCGGCCAGGCCCTGGTCGCGCTCGACAAGCCCGCCGACGCCTGCAAGGCCTATGACGAGCTTCAGGACGTCTACGGCTCGACCATGCGCGACTGGCTCAAGACCAGGCTTCCGGCGGCGAGAACCCAGGCGAAGTGCCGCTGATTTGCCTCCCCATCCGTTTCACGGCTGGGGACGATTATTGCGCTTCTCCATCTCCTCGGCCCGCGCGTCATAGTCGCTCGCCATGCCGTTCAGGGTCTCGGCCACGTCGGGGGTGGCGATTCCTCGGGCAAGTCGGCGGCAGCGGCGGGCCTGCTCCCTCAGGAAGGCGGCGTCATCGCTCATGCCTTGCTCAGCGCAACATAGGTTGCAGACGTTCCGCCTCCAGCGCCGGACGGTTCTCCAGCGAAGACCTTTCGCAACCGATACGGTTCGCTTGACCGCCCGCTTCGGACACGATTGAAACATTTCTCCCGCCGGCGCGACATCGACGGGAAATGCGGCTGAGACAGATGGCGCACAGCTGCAGGCCCGGTTCGGCCGGCGGTCCGGCGTTTGCCGGGATGATGGATCACTAATAGACAGGGGTGAGACATGAGGATGAAGATGGTCTGGGCCGGCGCGGGAATCGTCGCGCTCGCGGTGGGAGGAGCCGCGCTGAGCCAGGCGCGGGGCGGCGGCGGCACGACCGTCTACTGGATGAGCGCGGACACGTCATCGGGCCTAGCCGCCATGGCCGGCGGCCGCGGCGGCGGCTCCTCTCATGTCCGGACGCTTGCCCTTCAGCTCGGAAGCCCGCGCCGGCCCACCGGCGCGCCGCAGGCCGAGCATCTCCCTCCGGCCGGGCTCCGGGCCGGCGCGAGCTTGCCGCTGCTCACGCCGCAGGCGGCGCCGCGCAACCCGACTCCGGCCCAGGCCTGGGGGCAGATGGAGCGGCCGAAGGGGCGGATGCTGATCTACTGGGGCTGCGGAGAGACGGCCCGTCCGGGCCAGCCGATGGTGATCGACTTCGCCTCGATGGCGGCGGGGCGGGTGCCGCCCGCTTTCGCCAACTCGCCGCTGAAGCCGATGATTCCGCCTTCGGCCTCGACCTCAGCCACCTATGGCGAGTGGCCGAACGAACGCTCGCCGGCGCGGGTCCCGGCCGGCGGCTCGCTGGTCGGCGAGCATCAGGTCCGCGGCAATTATTCCCCGGAGATCCGCTTCGCCCTCGGCGCGGGGCAGGATTTCCTCGCGCCGGTCGCCCTGACCTCCAACAGCGCGGGCGCTTCAGGCTCGATCCCGCTGGTCTGGCGGCCGGTGCCGGGCGCGCGCGCCTGGTTCGGCTCGGTCATGGGCGCCGGGCAGAATGGCGACATGGTCATCTGGACCTCGTCCGAGACGGCCGTGCCGATGATGGCGGCCGATTATGTCGCGGAAGCCGACATCGCCCGGTTGATCCAGAGCCGGGTGCTGATGCCCGGGGCGGCGGACCGCTGCACGGTTCCCGCCGAGGTGGCCCGCGCCGCACCGCAATCGATGATGATGCTGACCGCCTTCGGCGGCGAGAGCAATGTCGCGCAGCCGCGGCCGGCAGGCGCCACGCGCGCCTGGCGGCCGGAATGGACGGTGAAGCTTCGCACCAAGTCGACCCACATGGGATTGCTCGGAATGAACATGCCGGGGATGGGCGACGACGATGACGAAGGCGGAGAGGAGCAGTCGGAGCGGCCGCGGACGAAGAAGGAGAAGCTCCGGCGCGGGCTTGGGAGGATACTCGGGCAGTAAATCCTCCCCGCGGCGAAGCCGTGGGGAGCGGGACCACGCGAAGTGTGGTGGAGGGGTAAATGGCACGGGCCTGCGCCAGTTACCCCTTGTATCTGGACAAGATGGCTCTTGTTCCTGTGGAAGCGATGAAGCGCCGGGGCGGGCGGCCGCCCGCCCCGGCGCGGCGGCGATGTCGCCCGTTGCCCCTCAGGCCTCAACCGTGGTGGAGCCAGGGATCATCGCCGTTGTCACGCACGACCGAACAGTCGCTTGATTCGTCAATCGCACAGACAAGGCAGGTTACCGTGATGCAGACGATTTGTGGAGTGGATGTTTCCAAAGCCTGGCTCGACGCCTGGATCGAGGCCGCAGGCCACCGGCGCTTCGCCAACGACCCCGAAGGGGTCGCCTCGCTCGCTCTTTGGGCCGGCGAGCGGGGCGTCTCTTTGATCGTGATGGAGGCGAGCGGTGGGGTCGAGCAGGGCGCCTACCTCGCCCTGTGGCGGCAAGGCTGCCCCTGTGCGATCGCCAACCCCAAGGCGGTCAGGCGCTTCGGCCTTGGCCGAAGTTTATCCTGAGCGACGCCGCAGGCGACGTCGAAGGGCCGAGGCCATGGGCCGGCTCGAGAAGACCGATCGGGTCGATGCCGAGCTGATCGCCGGCTACGCCGCGGCCAAGCGGCTGCTGCCGGCGCCGCCGCCCTCGATCCAGCAGCGGCAGCTGACCGCGCTGGCGACAAGGCTGCGCCAGGTCGGCGCCGACCTCGGCGTGCAGCGGCAGCGGCTCCACACCACCCGCGACCCCGACGCGCTGATCAGCCTGAAGGAGGCCATCGCCTTCTTCACCCGCCAGGCCAGGGAGCTCGCCGCGCAGATCTCCGCGCTCATCGAGGCCGATCCTCTCTGGCAGGCGCTCGACAAGGCCCTGCGCTCGGTCAAAGGCGTCGCCGATCGAACCGTCGCCACCCTGCTCGCCGACCTGTCCGAGATCGGAACCGTCTCCAACAAGGCCGTGGCCAAGCTCGTCGGCCTCGCCCCGATCGCCAACGACAGCGGCCAACGACAAGGCCCGCGCTCCATCCAGGGCGGCAGAACCGCAGTCCGTAACATCCTCTTCCTGGTCGCCGACGTGGCACGCAAATACGACCCCGGCCTCGCCGACTTCCGAGACCGGCTGCTCGCCCAGGGCAAACCCAAAATGGTCGTGCGCGTCGCCCTCGCCCGCAAACTACTCGTCAGGCTCAACGCCAAAGCCCGCGAAACCCGAGCCGAGCTAGCCTATGCACTTTGACAAACCAGATAGTCGCTCCACCAGGCTTCGCCTGGTCCCCCTCCCCATCTTCGATGGGGAGGATCTTAGAAGAACAATTTCCGGATGCTCAGCCGCACCGACCGGCCGAGCGGGTCGAGATAGCCGGGCTGGAAGCTGATCGGGGTCGTGCCGAGCTGGTCGCGGACCTGCTGGCGGGCGTCGAGCAGATTGTCGATCGACAGGCTCACCCGCATCCCGCGAAGGAAGGGCCGCTCGCGGGCGAATTTCTGAAGCCCCAGATCGGCGAACAGGCGAAGGTTCACCGTCGCGAAATCGTCGAAGAAGAGGTCGTCGCCGGTGCCTCCGCCGGGAAGCGCTCCGCCGAGGACCCGGGTCCCGCTCTGCCAGTTGGCGGTGAGGCGGGCGCCGAGGCCGTTCTTGAACAGCCCGCCCTGGAACTCGAGCTCGTGGCGAGGGCGGCCGCCGCGGCTTCCGCCGGCGGAGCCTTCGAGGAAGTCGAGCTCCGGCACCCCGGGGCGGATCAGCACCGAATCCTCGAAATGCCAGGTATGGTAGAGCGCGAGCTGAAGCCGCCCCGCGCCGCCCCCTCGGCCGCCGAAGCCTCCGCCGCCGAAGCCGCCGCGGGCTCCGCCCGCTCCTCCACGCCAGCCGCCCTGGCCGCGCGGTCCACGCTCACCTCCGGCGCCCGCGAGAGGACCGTCGGCAGGCTGGGCCTGACCGGCTCCGGGAGCCGGCGTTCCCGCGGCTCCGGCCGTTCCGGGAGCGCCCGCGGCACCCGGGCGTCCGAAGCGGCCGCGGCCTTGGCCGGGCTGAGGCTGAGGCCCGACCGGCAGGGTCAGGTTGAAGCCCCAGCGCAGCTCCGAGCGGTCCTGGCGGGCGAAATTGACCGGCCTCGTGTCGATGAGCAGCAGACGGCCGTCGGAGTCGCGCTGGAACCGGTCCGGGAAGGCCGCCTCGATTTCGGCGGTCGCGGCGGGGAAGCCGGAGATGGCGTTGACGGTCCGGCTGGAGGTGTAGTTGGCGGTGACCGACAGGTCCTTTTCCTTCAGCGGGCGAACGTTCGCGCCGATCTTCCAAACCCGCCGGTTGTCGGCGATCAGGGCCGGGTTGCCGCCCTCGATCCGGGTCACCTCAACGGTCTCGCCGCGAACGAAGTCGAAAACGCGCACTCCGGGCGTCTGGAGCACCGGGTCGCCGAGCTGCTGCATCGAGGGCGCCCCGTCCTCGTCCGTCACGGAGGCAATCAGGCTGACCTCGGAAATGGGAGACCAATTCAGGCCGGCGCCGAGGGTGCGCAGGGTGCCGAAGTCGGACAGATGCTCGACCTCCGCGTTGAGATTGGCGGAGAGATTGCCGAGCGCGGTCAGCGCCGCCCGGCGGCGGCTGGCGATCGGGACGTCGATATTGACCTGCGCATGCTGGCGGGTCCGGGAGAGATCGCGGACGGTGAACACACCGCCGCGCTCCGAATGGCTGTTAAGGCCCCGGGCGTCGAAGCCGGCCCGGGCGGCCGCGGTCACTCCGCCGGCCGGAAGGTCGAACAGAGGCCCGTTCAGCAGCAGCTCGGCATTGCCGATCTGGCTCACCGAGCGGGAGCGGTCCGTGCCCAAACTGGTCTGGGTCTCGGTCTCGCTGGCGCTTCGGTCGAGATTGCCGGTCAGCGTCCATTGCCAGGGCGCGATCGTGCCGTTGACCGAGAGGCCGAGATGGGCCGCCCTCGTGTCGCTCTCGCGCCGAAGGCCCGGGGGAGTCAGGGCCGGGCGGGGCAGGCCGAGGAAGGCGGTGCTGGAGTTGACGTCGAAAGTGCCGTTCAAGGTCGCCTGAACCGTCTCTGAGACCGCTCGATTGATCGTCCCGCTGAGCTCCAGCCGGTCGGTCTGCGGAAGCAGGGTGCGGAAGCGGCCGAGCTCGATCCCGGCGACTGGCTCCGCCTGGATGATGTCGCGCTCGCTCTCGAAGAGCGGCTCGGCCCGGCGGAACTCGGCGCCGAGGTTGACCCGGCCGGCCTGGTTGATCTGGAGGTAGTTGAGCTCGGCGCCGTAGGATTCGCGGCCGCCGGCGGTGGCGACCCCGCCCTGCACCTCGGCCGTATAGGCATCGAAGCGCCGCCTGAGGACGAAGTTCACCACCCTCTGGTCGGCCCGGTAGCCGTATTTCAGGGCGACTTCCTCGGGCATGACATCGATCCGCACGATCGCCTCGGGCGGGATGTCGCGAATCTCCGCGAAGCCGGATATCCGGCGGCCGTTCAGCAGGATGACCGGCCGCCCCTCCTCGCGGCCCCGGCCGCTCCGGGTCTGCGGTGCAATGGCGTCGAGAAGCTCGGTGATGCTCCCGGCGCCGAGCGCCCGGATCTCGCGGCGGTCGAACTGGACCTCCGGCTGGATGTCGCCCAGCACGGCGCCGCGCTGGCGCTGGCCGGTGACGACGATCGTCTCGCCTTCATCCTCCTCGTCGAGCTCGGCGTCGGGATCCTGGGCATCGGCCGCCTCGGCCGCCGGCTCAGGCTCCGCCGGCGCTTCGGCCGGCGCGGGAGCCGGAGCCGGAGCGGGAAGGGCGGTCTCGGGCTGAGGCGTTTCCTGCGCGAGGAGGGGCGCGGATGCCGTTCCGGCCAGGAGGGCGATGAGGAAGGATTTACGAAGGGGCACTCGATGACGCCTTTTTTTGCTTTTCACGCTCCCGACAGGGCTTGAGCGGGGGTTGGGCCAGAGCGGCTGAACGGATTCTGTATCCCGTGGCATCCTGACGTTAAGGTCGACAAATGGTCACTGCTCCGCCTCCGGACTTGGTTTCACGCTTCCGCCTCGATCTCGAGGCGGTGGCGGGGGCGGACCCGGGGCCGTTCGCCCTCGCGGTCTCGGGCGGGCCGGACAGCCTGGCCTTGCTCCTTCTCGCCGACGCCGCCTTCCCCGGCCGAGCCGCCGCGGCCACCGTCGACCACGGTCTTCGGGCGGAGAGCGCGGCGGAGGCGGAGGCGGTCGCCCGCCTCTGCGTGGAGCTGGGGGTGCCGCACCGGATCCTCGCCGTCCGGGTCGAGCGGGAGGGCGGGGGCCTCCAGTCCGCGGCCCGGGCGGCCCGCTACTCGGCTCTGGCCCGGTGGATGGACGGGCAGGGCCTCGGCCTCCTCCTCACCGGCCATCATTGCGACGACCAGGCCGAGACCCTTCTGATGCGCCTCAACCGCGGCTCGGGCGTGGCCGGGCTTGCCGGAGTGAGGGCCGCGGGCCCGGTGCCCGGCGGCGACGGCCGCCTGCGCCTGTGGCGCCCGCTGCTCGGCTGGCGGCGAAGCGAGCTTCAGTCGGTCGTCGAAGCGGCCGGCGTGGCCGCGGCTCAGGACCCGAGCAACGCGGACGACGCCTTCGACCGGGTCCGGCTCAGGCGCCGGCTGGCGGAGGCACCGTGGCTCGATCCCCCCGCCCTCGCCCGAAGCGCCGCCCTGCTCGCCGAGGCCGAGGCCGCGCTCGAATGGACGGCGGGGCCGCTGTTCGCCGCCAGGACGGAGCTGGAAGACGTAGCGGTGACCTTGCGCCCCAACGGCCTGCCGCCCGAGCTTCTGCGCCGCCTGGTGCTGCGCTGCCTGCGGCACCTCGTCCCGGGTGCGATCCCGCGCGGGGAGGCGCTGGCGGCGTTCATCGCCCGGCTCGGGGAAGGGGAGGCAGCGACGCTGTGCGAGGTGAAGGGGAGGGGCGGGGAGACCTGGCGCTTCGAGCGGGCGCCGCCGCGGCGCTAGGCTGTATCGACATTCAGAGGGCCTGTGCGAACGTTCATCCCTCTCCCCAGCGGGGAGAGGGCAGGGGAAGGGGGTTCGGCGGCAGCGCCTGTTCTCGGCGGCCGAGCCCCCTCACCCTGGCCCTCTCCCCCTCGGGGAGAGGGGGATTGAAGCGACGCCGCTGAATGTCGATTCAGCCTAAATCCTCCCCAGCCGGGGGCTGGTAAGATTGGCGGTGCGACGTCCGCCGCGCGCGCCGAGGATCGACTAGGCCGCTTGCCGGGTTGAGCGACCATGGCCCGCCTGCTTCATCTCTCCGCCCTGCTCCTCCTCGCCGGCTGCGGCGCTACAGAGGAAGACGACCGCCCGCGGGCCAACAGCGTCGAGGAGCTGGAGAACCGGCTCGAGAAGCTCGCCGTCGGCGAGAGCGTGGAGCCCGAGCCCGCGCGGCTGGGCTTCCTCAAGGAGTCGGACCTCGGGCCGGAGCTTCGCGCCAATCCCGCCTGCCGGCTCCACAAGGACCGGCGCCTCTATCTGGTCGTCAATGCCGCCGGAGCGGTGGCCCGGATCGACGGCCGCCGGGTGCCGCTCGCAATCTCCGGGCCCGTCGGCCCAACCGGCGGCTTCTTCTCCGCCCCCGGCCTCACCGTCAGCGTCGGCCGGACCGAGCCGACGGGCAACGACGCCGCGGAATATGGCATGGGCTGGCCGGCTCGGGCGACGATCGGCGGCGACAGGAAGCGGCCGCTCGAGAAGCAGGAAGCCACCTGGATCTGCGTCCGCTAGATGACGGCGGGTCCGTGCGGTCTCAGGCGGCCTCGTCGCGAACCCGGGTGAACTTGTCGGTGGTCACGGTCGGGGCGCCGCAAATGTCGGAAGGGGCGGGGGGCAGGTCGCCATGGCCGACCATGTGGCCGAGGCACATTTCGAGGACGAACCTGGCGCGGTTGAGCGCATCCTCCTCGTCCACGCCTTCTGCAACGGCCTGCGGCACGTCGGGGAAGACCGCCCGGACCTTGCCCTCTTTCGTCGGCACCAGCCGGACCGGGTAAGCGAGCACGGCCTCAGCCCTCCGCCAGGTTGAGTGGGAGCGCGAGGACCGGCCGCATCTCCTCGTCGTCCACCTCGACCACCGCATCGGGCGGGAGGGAGCCGGCGATGAGGGCGCTTTCGACCAGCTCGGCGGCGAGCCGCTCCGCCTCCGCGCGGGCGGCGGAATCGTCGCTGAGGCTCTTGCCCGCCAAATCCGGAAGCTCGAAGCCTTCGCCGCGCAAATTGAAATAATAAGTCGGCATCATGACCCGCAAAGCGCGTAACATGGATCAAGGTTGCCTTGGAAACGGCGGCGGAACGAAGTTTTACGTCGGACCGTTCACTTCGGAGTCGGGGAACCCTGCCGCCGCGGCGCTCGTTTCGCCTGCGCAATCCACCCCTGAAACGGAGCGTACCATGTCCAACATCCCGAGCAGCGCAATGCCTCATGCCAAGGCCAGCGAGACCAGCGAGTCTGAGCAGGAGAAGAGCGGCGGCGCTTCCATTTCCAAACGGGCGGGCAAGCTTGCCGGCCAGGCCAGCGATTATGCACGCGAGAATCCCAAGACCGCCATTGCCGCCGGAGCCGCCTTGGCCGCCGGGGTCATCGCGGCCGCCATTCCGCTGGTCCGCGGGCGCTCGGGCTCCGGCGCCGCGAAGAAGAGCGGCACGGCGAGGAAGACCACCGGCGCGAAGACCGGTGGCACGAAGACGGGCGGCACCAAGAAGAGCAGCTAAGCTTCCTGAAGCCGATGGCCGAGGGCGACCGCGATGAGAGGCTGCGCGAGGCGGCGGCCAATCGCGGGCTTAAGCTCGTCAAGTCGCGGATCCGCACGCCCGGCAAGGGCGATTACGGCCGATTCGGGCTGGCCGATGCCGGCGGCGCGAAGCTGCTCGGCTTCGGCCGCTTCGGGCTGACCGCGACCGCGGAAGAGATAGAGGCCTATCTCCACAAGGGCGCAGTCGCGGACTGGAAGACATCGCTGAAGGCGAGCGGCGGGCCGCCCCCGCGCCGGAAGGGCCGCGCCGCCGCGGAGCCTTCCCGGCCGGCCGCCGAGGCCAGGCCACGGCCCGAGCCCCAGCCCGAGCCCGAGCCGCCGCCGCTCGCCGTCCGGCCGGCTCGCCCGGCCGATGCGGAAGCGATCGCCGCCCTCGTTACCGATCTGGGCTTCGAGACCGGTGGCGGCGACATTGCCGGGCGCCTCGCGGCGCTGAAGAAGGCGGGGGAGATGCCCCTCGTCGCCGAGCAGGGGGCGGTGGTGGGGGTGCTCAGCTGGCACGTCACCCCGGTGATCCACCGGCCGAGGCCGGTCGGCCGGATTACGATGATGGTGGTGGCTCAGGGGGAGCGGCGCCGCGGCGTCGGCCGGGCGCTGGTCGACGCGGCCTGCGAGCGACTTTCCGCCAAGGGCTGCGGCCTCGTCGAGGTAACCAGCAACGTCGATCTCTCTGGAGCGCACGGCTTCTACCGGAGGCTCGGCTTTGAGCGGACGAGCTACAGGTTTGCGAAGGATCTCTGATCGTCATCCCGGCGAAGGCCGGAATCTAGGATCGCGGGCTGGCGAGAACTCACTTGGACCTGTGTTCATGGATCCCGGCCTTCGCCGGGATGACGGATCAACGCCCGCGGTTGTAGGCCAGGTCGCGGCGCCCCTGCGGCGGCGGCGAGTCGCAGGCTTTGAAGTAGAGGTGGCACAGGAGGAGGAAGAGCGAGACGCTATAGAAGGCGTTGGCAAGCTCGTCGATCCGGGAGACGCTGATCGGCAGCGACACCAGCAGGATCACCCGGAACAGCCACTCGCGCATCCTCGCCGTCTGCACGCCGAGCGAGGACCCAGCCTGCTGCCTGGCAACCTCGCGGGCCGCTTCCATCAGCAGAAGCCAGGCGAGCCCGATCAGCAGGTTGGCGAAGATCCCGTCGGTCAGGTCCTGGCCGCCGATCGAGAAGGCCAGGCCGGCGAGATAGAAGACGAGATGGCCGTTCAGGCATTCGAGCGAAACCTGCCACTGGCCGATGCCGAGGCGATGCTCCGCCCACCCCGCCAGCGGCGAGAAGAGTTTCGAAAGGGCGAGGTCGTCGAGGCGAGTCACGGCTCCTGTTTATCAAGGCGAGAAGTTGAGAAACTGCAAAAATGCCACCATGGTTAAAATTCCCACTCGGCTGTTGCCGTGCCGCAACCCTTCACCCGCCGCCTCGTTGATCTGCCCCCAGTCCTATCGAGGAAGCCAAACCGATGAACAGGGTCACCTTTGCGCTCGCCGCTCCGCTGATTCTTGTCGGGTGCGGCCAGAACGGCGCCTCCGACAACAATGCCGCAGCGCTCGAGCGCGCCGCCGAGCAGAGCACTCCGGAAGCCGCCGACGTGCTGCGCAACGCGGCCGAGGAGGGCGCCAACGTCCAGGACGCGCTCCAGGAGGCCGGCAATGCGCAGGCCGCCGCCGGCCGGCCCCAGCCGGCCCCGCCGGCACAGGGAGCCAAGCCCCACGCCCCCGGCGATCCCGTCCCTCCGCCCAAGATCCCGGCCGAGGGCAACAGCCGGTAGAGTAATCCTCCCCGAGCCAGCTCGGGGAGGGGGACCAGCCGGAGGCTGGTGGAGGGGTAACTGGCAGAAGCCTCACCATTTACCCCTCCGCCATGCTGCGCATGTTCCCTCCCCATCGCACGCGACGGGGAGGATTTAGCGAAGCAGGCCTTCGATGTAGCCGCGAACGTCGTCGGGCCAGGGCGCGATGATCGATCCCAGGCGCTCCTCGTCGCCCCGGTACAGGGCCCTCAGCGCCTCCTCATAGCCGGGGCGGTCGCCGCACATGTCCGACATGAACCGGTAGGCGGAGTCGCGTCTCTCCGGCGCTCCCGGGGCCTTGCGCCGAGCCTCCTCGACCAGCCGCCGGATCGCCGCGGAGGCGCCTCCGGGCTGGCGCGAAAGCCATTCCCAGTGGCGCGGAAGCAAGGTCACCTCGCGCGCCGCGACCCCGAGGCTGGGCCGGCCGCGCCGGCGCGGCGCCGGCGGAGCGGCGGCGGCCGCGCCCCGATAATCCAGGTCCACGACCCGGCCGCTGCCGTCCTCATAGACCCGGATCGCGCCGTGATCGGCCGGATAAAGCTGCTCGAGCTCGCGAGTCACCGCGCCGCGCTCGCCGCGCGCCACCACCTTGTCGCCCAGGAAGGCGGTTACTTGCTCCATCATCTCGCTCCTTTGGGAGAGTCTTTATACCCGGGCAAAATGCCTGTCAATAATGTCCGGGTAATATTAACGTCATCCCGGGAGCCGGCGATCTGTCCGGTGACGATCCGCGCGCGGTGCCCCGGATCAGGACCCCTCACTTGCCGCCGAAGCCGGGGCGCGTTACGAAGGTGGCAAGTCACCGGCGGCTTTGGCCCGCCGGGAATGAGAAAAAGAGTGTCTCCGTTATGGCGCAGCAGGTAGCTACGGCCTCGCTCCCGCCGGGACCCGGCCCGGCCGAGCTCGCGACGCATGCGCTTGCCCAGCGGACCTTCCGCTCTCCCCGCCACACCTATGGCGCCCTCGATCTGGGCACCAACAATTGCCGGCTGCTGATCGCCCGCCCGGCCGATGACGGCTTCGTCGTCATCGACGCTTTCTCCCGGGTCGTGCGGCTCGGCGAGGGCCTGGCGGCCAGCGGCCGGATCGGCGACGCCGCCATGGACCGGGCGGTCGCGGCGCTTTCCGTCTGCGCCGAGAAGCTCAAGCGGCGCCACGTCTCGCTGGCCCGATCGGTGGCGACCGAGGCCTGCCGCCGAGCCGTCAACGGCCGCCAGTTCGTCGAGCGGGTGCGCAGGGAGACCGGAATCTGCCTGGAGATCATCGCTCCGGAGGAGGAAGCGCGGCTGGCGATGCTCGGCTGCCACCGCCTGCTCGAGCCGGGCGACGCGCCGGCACTGATCTTCGACATCGGCGGCGGCTCGACCGAGCTCATCCTGATCGACACCGACGCGGAGGGCACTCCGAAGATCAAATGCTGGTGGAGCGCGCCCTGGGGCGTGGTCTCGCTGACCGAGAGCGAAGGGCGCGACTTCGCCGACGCGGACGAAAGGCTGGCCGCCTACGGCCGGATGAAGGAGCGGGTCAAACACGCCTTCCGCCGCTTCGCCGAGCTGCTGCCGCCGCGCGACGGCAATATCCGGCTGCTCGGCACCAGCGGGACGGTGACGACCCTGGCCAGCGTGCACCTCGCCTTGCCGAGCTACGACCGGCGCGCGGTGGACGGGCTGATGATGCCGGTCGACAAGATGCGGGCGGTGAACCACATGCTCTCGCGGATGAGCTTCGCCGAGCGGGCGGAGCTGCCCTGCATCGGCGCCGAGCGGGCGGACCTGGTCGTCGCCGGCTGCGCCATACTCGAGGCGATCATGGACATCTGGCCGGCGCAGACCCTCGGCGTTGCGGATCGGGGGATCCGCGAGGGCATCCTGCGCTCGCTGATGGCCAAGGACGGGCACAGGCTGTGAACATCCTCCCCATCGGCGATGGGGAGGGGGATCACCCGAAGGGTGGTGGAGGGGTAGTTGGCAGAAGCCTGGGCAGATACCCCTCCACCAGGCTTCGCCTGGTCCCCCTCCGCGAGCAAGCTCGGGGAGGATTTCGCTCATGGTAACCCGCGTAAAAACGGCCAAGGGCCGCAAGGTCGGCTCGACCAAATGGCTCGAGCGCCAGCTCAACGATCCCTACGTCAAGCGCGCCAAGGCGGAGGGCTATCGCTCCCGCGCAGCCTATAAGCTGATCGAGCTCGACGATCGCTTCGGCTTCCTGAAGGGCGCCGAGCGGGTCGTCGATCTGGGCGTCGCGCCCGGTGGCTGGACCCAGGTGGTGCGCAAGCGGGTGCCCAGGGCGGCGGTGGTTGGCATCGACCTGCTCCCGACCGACCCGATCGAGGGCGCGACCCTTCTCCAGCTCGATTTTCTCGCCGACGAGGCTCCCGGCCGGCTTCGCGAGGCGCTCGGCGGGCCGGCCGACCTCGTCCTCTCGGACATGGCGGCGAATACGGTCGGCCACCCGCAGACCGATCATCTGCGGACGATGGGCCTCGTCGAGGCGGGGCTCGAATTCGCCGCCGAGGTGCTGAGGCCCGGCGGCGCCTTCGTTGCCAAGGTGCTCGCCGGCGGGGCGGACAATCACCTGGTGGCCGAGCTCAAGCGGCGCTTCACCGCGGTGAAGCACGCCAAACCTCCGGCCAGCCGCAAGGGCTCGTCGGAATGGTATGTGGTGGCGCAGGGGTTCAAGGGCTAGAGCACCGTGCCTGAAAAGTGAATCGGGGGGATTCCCCTGAGGACCGCTTTGTGATTCACCGTGTGTGGAGGTGGATCATGGGCAAGCCTTATTCGGGTGATCTTCGCGAGCGTATTTACGGCGAGATATCGGGC
>DASWLZ010000058.1:0-60472 GCA_036399975.1 Allosphingosinicella sp. | reverse complement strand
GGGATGAAGGACAGCAAGCTGATCGTCGCCATCAACAAGGACGAGGACGCCCCGATCTTCCAGGTCGCGGACCTCGGTTTGGTCGGCGACCTGTTCAAGCTGGTGCCGGAGCTGACCGAGAAGCTGTAGCGCGCGCCCCTCCCCTCGCTCTCCCCTCCCTGGAAGGGAGGGGCGGGGGTGGGTAGGCGAGCGAAGCGAGACTTTCTGCTGGGCCGGAGTTTCGGCCGCCTTCGGCGGACCCACCCTCAATCCCTCCCTTGCAAGGAGGGAAGGGCCTCTTGGCCCCCACGCGCGCCGTGCTAAGCCTTGCCGCGAATCCATCGAGGGGCCCCGACATGCACAATGTGCGCAAGCTTACCGCTCTCATCCTTCTCACCGCCGCCGCTCCCGCCCTGGCCGCAGGCTACACGCCGGTCTCGGACGCCGCGCTCGGTCCGATCCTGGCCAAGCCCAAATCGGCCGCTGAAGTGAAGGCGATGTGCGACGGCCGGATCGCCGCAATCGCAAACCTGCAGTCGAAGGTCGAGGCGATGCCGCTCAACACGGCTCCGGCGACTTTGCTCGCCGCCTATGACGATCTCTACAACCTCGCCGTCAGCGCCGGCTTCGCCGAGCCGCCGCTGATCAAGGACACCAACCCCGACGCCGCCATCCGCGCCGCCGCCGAGGATTGCGTCCAGCGGACCAACCAGACCGTCACCCGCTTCCAGATGTCGAGGCCGGTCTACGAGCGGCTTCAGGCGGTCGAGCGCGCCGGGGTCGCCCCGGAGCTTCGCTACACGCTGGAGCGCCAGCTCGACAATTTCCGCCGCGCCGGGGTGGCGAAGGACGAGGCGACGAGGAAGCGGATCGAGGCGCTCCAGAACGAGATCACCCAGACCGGGATCGAGTTCGACCGCAACATCAACTCGGACAAGTCGGTGGTGAAGGCGAGGCCGGAGGAGCTGGCCGGCGTGCCCCAGGACTATCTCGACCGCCACAAGCCCGGCGCCGACGGAATGGTCGAGATCAGGATGACGGGCGCGGATATCGCTCCGGTCCTCCAATATTCGAGCAGCGCCTCGCTCAGGAAGCGGGTGCAGACCACCTGGCTGAACCGGGCCTATCCCGCCAACGACGCGGTGCTGAAGCGGCTGTTCGCGCAGCGGGCCGAGCTCGCCTCCCTGCTCGGCTACCCCAATTACGCGGCCTTCGACCTCGCCAACCGGATGGCCCGCGACCCGGTCAGGACCAAGGCCTTCATCGACCAGATCGCCGCCGCGGCGCGGCCGGTGGGCGAGAAGGAGGCGGCCCGGCTTCTCGCCCGCTTGAGGAAGGACGATCCGTCGCTCAAGAGCCTCGGCGCCTGGGACACGGGCTATGCGATCCGGCTGGTCCGCAAGGAGGCCTATGACGTCGATCCCGCGATCGTCCGGACCTATTTCAGCTTCGACAAGGTCCGCTCCGGCATCTTCAGCCTCACCGAGGATCTGTTCGGGGTGCAGATCCGCCCCTGGGCGACCGAGGTCTGGTCGCCCGAGGTCAGGGCCTATGAGCTGGTCGAGAAGGGCCAGGTGATCGGCCGCTTCTATCTCGACATGCATCCCCGCGACGACAAATACACCCATGCCGCGATGTTCCCGATCCGCGCGGGGATCAAGGGCCGGGTGATCCCGGCCGCGGCCCTGCTCACCAACTTCCCCGAGGGGCTGATGGAGCATGGTCAGGTCGAGACCTTCCTCCACGAGTTCGGCCACCTCCTCCACTGGCTGTTCGCCGGCCAGCGCGAATTCGCGATGCAGAATTTCGGCGAGATCGAGAATGACGTGATCGAGGCGCCCTCCACCCTGCTCGAGGAATGGGTGTGGGACCCCGGCACGCTCGCCAAGTTCGCGACCGATGCCCAGGGCCGGCCGATCCCGCGCGCCCTGGTCGACAAGATGGTCGCCGGCCGCACCTTCGGCCGTGCCTTCGGCACGATGGCCCAGCTCGGTCTAGCCAGCGTCGCGCTCGATTATTATTCGGCCGACATGGGCGCGGCCGACCTCACGCGGCGATTCAACGAGACTTACGGCCGCTATGCCCTCGCCCCCAATCCAGAGGGCAGCCACATGCAGGCCTCGTTCGGCCATCTCACCGGCTACGGCGCCTCTTATTACACCTACCAATGGTCTGAGGCGCTCGCCGCCGACCTGCTGAGCCGCTTCCGAAAGGCCGGGCTTCGCGACCCCGCCACCGCCCGGGCCTATCGCGAGCTCGTCCTGGCGCCGGGCGGATCGGCCTCGATGAACGACCTGGCGAGGAAGTTCCTCGGCCGCGACTGGTCGGTCGACGCCTATCGAAAGGAGCTGGAGGCGGGCGGGAACTAGGCGACGCGACCTGGTCGGTCCTCCCCGAGCTTGCCTCGGGGAGGGGGACCGCGACGCGAAGCGTCGTGGTGGAGGGGCAATGGTGAGGCAGAATTTCCCCTCCACCGCGCTTCGCGCGGTCCCCCTCCCCCAGCAAGCTGGGGGAGGAATTAAGAGGAGAAGCCGCTCAGGAACCCCCCGACGTTCGCCCCCAGCTCGTCCACGGCGTAGCCGCCTTCCATCACGATCAGCGTCGGTAGCCCGAGCGAGGCGATCCGCCGCGCCACCGGCTCGTAATCGGCCGTCTCCAGGGCGAAGGCGCAGATAGGGTCGCCGGCGAAGGTATCGGCGCCGAACGAGCAAATCAGCAGCTCCGCGCCGAAGCCGGCGATCGCCTCCAGGGCGCGATCGAGCGCGGCTTCGTAGTCGCGCCTCGCGGTTCCGCGCGGCAGCGGCAGGTTGAGGGTCGCGCCCTCCCCTTCGCCCACCCCGCGCTCGTCGGCATGGCCCCAGTAGAAAGGATAGTCGGTTCTCGGGTCGGCATGGATCGAGGCGAAGAAGACGTCGTCCCGCTCGAGGAAGATGTCCTGGGTGCCGTTGCCGTGATGATAGTCGACGTCGAGGATCGCGACCCGGCCGGTGCCCGCCGCCCGCGCCGCCTCGGCGGCGATGGCCGCGTTGCTCAGGTAGCAATAGCCGCCCATATAGTCGGCGCCGGCATGATGGCCGGGAGGGCGGCACAAAGCGAAGGCCGAGCGCTCCCCGGCGAGCACCGCGTCGAGCCCGGAAAGCGCCGTCTGCGCGGCCCAATAGGCGCTTTCCCAGGTGCCCTCCGCGATCGGCGTGGAGGCGTCCATGCTGAACCGGCCGAGGCGAGCGTCGATCCGGTCGAGCTCGAGCGGCCGCCGCCGGACCACCGGCCAGACGTAGCCCGAGGCGTCGCCGGGCCGACCGGCGGCCTTCCAGTCCCGGAAGGCCGTCCTGAGGAAGTCGAGATAGGCCCTGGGATGCACCCGGAGCAGCGGCGCCTCGCCCTGGTCGGCGACGGCGTGGGTCGCCCCGAGCGAGGCGAGCATCGACTCCACCCGCCCGCAATGCTCGGCGAACGGCATGAAGCCGCCATTGTGAAGCTCCTGCGCCGGCGCGTGGAGGCGCTGTCGCTCGTCCCAGAAGATCTTCATCGCCGAGCGAGGTCCGAAGGCAGGGTGGGCTCGGACAGCATCCTCTCCATAGCCGCCCAACGCGCCTCCGGGCCCGCACCCGCCCGCTCCACCGCCGAGCGGACCATGTCCATGCCGAGCCCGTAATTGATCACATAGGACCGGTATTGCTCGGTGAAGGCCACCGACTGCTCCGCCCGGGCCCTGGAGATGAGCTGGTATCTCTGCGCGAGCTCGACCGCCCGGGCCCGGTCGATCCGGCCCTCGAGATAGTCGCGGGCGATGGTGAAGCGGGCGCCGGCCAGTTCCTGTATCGCCTCCTCCAGCCGGCCAAAGGCGGAAGCGTCCTTCGCCGGGAGCCCGGCCAGCGGGTAGAGGATCGCGGTCTCGAAGCGAAGCCTTTCGTCGCCGGGGAAGGCGAGCTCCTTCCCGTAATTGGCCGAGCCCTCGGCGATGAAGCTTTGCGGCGAGTAGAGCGGGTAGAGGGTGAACTCGACCCAGCCGCGCCCCTTGGCCAGCTTCTCCTCGAGCAGCAGATTGTAGACGTGATGGCCGGGATAGCCCTCGTGGCAGCCCAGGTCCACGGCCCGGCTGATCCGGATCGGATGGTCGGTATTGACCTGGATGAGGCTGTTCGAATCGCCCTTGTACCAATTGTAGCCGCCCCAGCTCTTGCCGGTGACGAACTCGAGCGTGAAGCGCTCGTTCGGCGGAAGCGCGACATGCGCGACCGTCCGCCGCCGGCATTCGGCGATGGCCGCCCGCATCACCGGCTCGAGCCGCTCCCGGGCGATATCGAACCGGCTCTGGAAGGCTCCGACCCGCTCCGCGAGCGGCCCCCTCCCCGGCACCAGCTGCTCGATCCGGGCGAGCACCGGGTCGTAGGCGGCGAGCGGCTTCAGCTCGGGCCGGACCCCGAACAGGCCTTCCGCCTCGTCGGCGAAGGAGAGCTTCTCGCCCTGCATCATCCTCAGCCGCGTCGAGGCCGCGCGGAGCTGGGCGAGCAGGAAGTCGCGCCGCCGCCGCTCCATCGGGTCGAGCCGGGAGCCCGTGATGCTGCGCAGGCGGACCGCCAGCACTCCGGCGCGAGCGGTCAGGTCCGGCAACGCGGCAGGCTTCAGCTTCGCCTCGGCCTGCCACTCGGCCGGGCCGTAATAAGCGTCGATATAGCCTTCCTCCTTCTCGCCGATGGCGAGCTGGAGCTTCACATAGTCGCGGGCGATGGAATCGAGGCTTTCGCGGGCGGGCCCGGCGGAGACGCAGCCGGCGAGGAGCAGCGCGGCGAGCAGGAACAGCCATCTCATCGTCTCTGCTCCTCAAGCCCCTCGACGTCCCCGTCGGCCTCGATCTCGCGATCCTGCAGGCTCTCCTCCTCCTGATGGCGATCGTGGCCTGGGGCAAGCCGAAGCACGAAATAGCCGCCGAGCGCCGAGAGGAAGGAGCCGGCGAGGATCCCGAGCTTCGCCTCCTCGATCCGCGCCGGATCGCCGGGGAAGGCGAGGCCGCCGATGAACAGGCTCATCGTGAAGCCGATCCCGCAAAGCATCGCCACCCCCCAGATTTGAAGCCAGGTGGCGCCGCGAAGGCCCGAGGCGAAGCCGAGGCGGACGGTCAGCCACACCGCGCCGAAGATGCCGAGCTGCTTGCCCAGGAACAGGCCGGCGGCGATCCCAAGGGGCAGAGGGGCGAGCAGCCTCTCCAGCCCCACGCCTTCGAGCGAGACACCGGCGTTGGCGAATCCGAACAGCGGAACGATCAGGAAGGCGACCCAGGGGCTGAGGCCGTGCTCGAGCCGGTGGAGCGGCGACTCCGCCGAATCCGGGGCGCCCGGCGTGGTGACGATCGGAATGACGGCGGCGGCGAGCACTCCCGCCACGGTGGCATGAACCCCCGACAGCAGCACCACGTACCAGAGCAGCCCGGCCCCGATGAGGTAGGGCCAGACCCAGCGAACGCCGCCCCTGCCCATCGCGTACATGATCAGCAGGATCGCCGCCGCCGAGGCGAGAGCCCCCAGGTCGAGCGAGGCGGTATAGGCCAGGGCGATGATCGCGACCGCGCCCAGATCGTCGGCTATGGCGACGGTGGTGAGGAACAGTTTGAGCGAGGTCGGGGCCCGGCTCCCGAGCAACGCCAGGACGCCGATCGCGAAGGCGATGTCGGTCGCGGCCGGGATCGCCCAGCCCCGGCCGAGCCCGTCCGCGCCGGCGTTGAAGGCGAGGTAGAAGGCGGCCGGCACCGCCATTCCGACCGCGGCGGCGATCACCGGCAGCCGCCGCCGGTCCCAGGTCGACAGCCGCCCGTCGACGAACTCGCGCTTTATCTCGAGCCCGACGAGAAGGAAGAAGACCGCCATGAGACCGTCGTTGATCCACAGATGGACGGTCATCGGCCCGAGCTTCGGCGACAGCTCCGGCCCCGTCTCGAGGTGGAGGAAATGCGCATAGGCTTCGGCCACCGGCGAGTTGGCGACGATCAGCGCAAGCGCCGCCGCGGCCATAAGTACGACTCCCCCGGCCGCTTCGCTGCTCAGGAACTTCCGCAGCGCGGAGCGGGGGCGTGGGCTTGCTACGTCCGCCATCGCGGCCGCTTAGGGTGTGCGCGGCCCGACTGGAAGCTTTTGTTCCGCGGCGAAGGGGCGCGCCGGGCGATCAGGAAGGTGCGAAGCTTCGCCGCCCGAAGCCGCGATATGCGGGATCGAAGCTCCGGTTGAGAGCGTGGGCGAGGCGAATCCCGGCTCGCCCGAGCCGGTCCTCGACGATCGGCCTGGCCCGGTCGAGATAGGCGTCGCCGACGAGGAGGGTCCGCTGCGGATCGCCGGTCGCGAATTCGCGCCTGGCGGCCGAGTACCAGCAGGCGCCCGACCTGCGCACGCAATAGCCGGTGCGCGGGGAGAGCGTGACCTTGTAGGATTCGCCGGCCCATTGCGATGGGCTCGAGCGCACCCAGTGGCGGCGCTGGCGGGCTGTGATGGAAGCGTCGAGCCGGGAGGCCGCGGCTCGGGCGCGCTCGAGCGCTCCGGTGCCGGGGCCGAAGACCCGGCGCGCGATGACGCAGCTGTCCCACACCGAATGCAGGCTCAGGGGATAGCGGCCCGCCGGGCAGGCCCCCGTCACGAGGACGTCGTTGCCGCCGCGGTCGTCGGCGAAGGCGATGTGGAGCGGCTGGTGGAGGTCGCCGAACCAGTGGCCGATATAGAGGATGGCGGTGGCCTTCTGCCCGTCGGTCGCCGCGCTCGAGCCCAGGATGCCGAGATCGGCGGCGAGCGCGCCGAGCACGCAGGGTTGGCCGCCGGGGCAGCCCGGCCCGACACGGCGGTCGCTGCGAGGATAATTGGCGAAATGCTCGCTGGCCCGCGACAGCGGCTTGTCCGGGAAGGTGCAGGTCTCGGTGAAGCCGGCGAAGCGGCCGTCGAGCGCGACCAGCCGGTCGACCTGCGCCCGGGCCGTCGCCGTCAGGTTGAGATAGCCGATCTCGCAAACGGTGTAATGGCCGCCCTGCCCCCAGGCTTCGGCTGGGCTCGGCGCGAAGCAGAACAAGGACGCGAGCGCCGCCGCGACGATCCAGCGCATGAGCCTTTCCTCAGACCGGTTGGAGCGCCCCGGAGGGGAGCGCGCGCAACCATATATCCGGTTTGTCGATATTCGGAACCCGCTATGCCCGCGGCGGCTCTTCCGCCTCGGCCACGGGCGGCGCCGTTCCTGGAAGTCCGCGGCCGCATCCGAAATTCGCTGCTTTTGAAAATTAACTTGCTATTTCTCCGAGGAAATAGATGATCCTTCCCATCCTTTCGGGGGCGGATGGATGGACCTGGCGGGGCCGCTGTTCGGCGGCGTGGACTTCATCATGCGCGAGGCCGCGCTCTTCGCCGCCACGGGATTCCTTATCCTGGGCCTGAGCGATCTGGCGGTGGACCTGATCTGGCTGGGGCTTCGGGCGAGGCGGCTGCCGGGGCCGGCGGCTGCCGCCCCATTGCCGCGGCCGCGACGGCCCGGGCGGCTCGCCATCTTCGTTCCGGCCTGGGACGAGGCGGCGGTGATCGGGAGCATGCTTCGCGGCGCGGTCTCCGCCTGGGGCGAGGGCGACTGGCGCGTCTATGTCGGCACCTATCCCAACGATCCGGCCACCGCCGCGGCCGCCCGGGCGGTGGCCGGGACGGAGGCTCGGATCAGGGTCGTGACCGCGCCCGGGCCGGGGCCGACGACCAAGGCGGACTGCCTGAACCGGCTGTGGCGGGCGCTGGTCGAAGACGAGGGCCGGGAAGGGCATCCCGTCAAGGCGATCGTCCTCCACGACGCGGAGGACGTCGTCCACCCGCTCGAGCTCGAGCTGTTCGACGGGCTGATCGAGCGGTTCGATCTCGTCCAGCTGCCGGTGCTTCCCCTCATCCACCCCGATTCGCGCTGGCTCGGCGGCCATTATGCCGACGAGTTCGCCGAATCGCACGGCAAGGAAATGGTCGTGCGGGGCGCGCTCGGCGCCGGCCTCCCCTCGGCCGGCGTCGGGTGCGCCTTCTCGCGCGAGGCCCTGGGCCGGCTCGCCGCCGGGCGCGGCGGCCTGCCGTTCGAGCCCGACAGCCTCACCGAGGATTATGAGCTCGGGCTCAGGCTCGCCGAGGCGGGCGGGCGCTCGGCCTTCGTCCGGTTCGCGGCGCCGGGCGGCGGGATCGTCGCCACCCGCGAATATTTCCCCGGCACCCTCGCCGCCTCGGTCCGCCAGAAGGCGCGCTGGATGACGGGGATCGCGCTGTCGGGCTGGGACCGGCTCGGCTGGAGCGGCGGGGCGGCGGAGCGCTGGATGCGGCTTCGCGACCGACAGTCGCTGCTGGCGGCGATCCTGCTCTGCGCCGGCTATCTGGCTCTGGCGCTGTGGCTCGTCCTCAAGGCGTGGCAGGGCGCCGGCGGCCGCGGGCCGGCGCCGGTGCCGGCGGCTCTGTCCGCCCTCGTCGCCGCCAATCTCTGGCTGCTCGGCTGGCGCCTCGCCGTCCGCGCCGGCTTCACGGCCTCGGCTTACGGCTGGAGGGAGGGGCTCCGGGCCGTGCCCCGGACGGCGATCGGCAATCTGGTGCTGGTCCTCGCCGCCGCCTCGGCCTTGCCGCGCTATCTGGCGCTGAGGCGCGGCGGCCGTCCCCGCTGGGACAAGACCGAGCATATCTTCCCCACCCGACCGGCGGCGGAATGAGCCGGTCGCCGCCCCTGAGCTTCGTGCTGGCGCTGCTCGCGGGCTGGGTGGCGGTGAGGGCCGCGATCATCGTTCCACCCTGGTCGGCGCCGGCGGCGGACGCGGCCGCCCCGCCCGCCCGCGCCCGGCCCCTGGCCGCTCCGGGCAGGGCCCGGGCGCCGGGGCCGCCGCTCGCCGAGTCGCGCTTCGAGCCGGTCCGCCGGCCGCCGGCCCCCGCGGCGCGGCGCCGCTTGCCGGGGCGCTCCGCCAGGGCCGCGCCGGCGGGCCTGCCCCCGGCCGAGCCTCCCGCCGCAGCTCCCATGGCCGCCTCGGCGGCCCGGGCTATGGCCCCGGTCGCCCGGCTCTTGTCGCCCCGCGTCCCGCCGGCGCCGGCAGCCGCGCCGGCTCGGGCCGGGGCCCGCCGCTGGTCCCTCTCCGCCTGGTCCTTCGTCCGGCGGGGCGAGGCTCAGCCCCTCGCGGTAGGCGGGCTGCTCGGCGGCAGCCAGGCCGGGGCCCGACTCACCTACCGGGTCGCCGGCGGGCCGGCGCGTCCGCTCGCCTTGTCCCTCCGGGCCGCTTCGCCCCTGCGCCGCCCGGCCGGCGCGGAGGCGGCGCTCGGGCTCGACTGGAAGCCCTCCGCCCGGCTTCCGCTGCACCTCCTCGCCGAGCGGCGGCAGGCGCTGGGCGATGAGGGCCGCTCCGCCTTCGCGATCCTCGTGCATGGCGGAGTCGGCGACGCCCGGCTCGGCCGACTCCGCCTCGACGCCTATGCCCAGGCGGGGCTGGCCGGGTTGCGAAGCCGAGACCCGTTCGGCGACGGCTCGATCCGCCTCTCGCTGCCGCTGAGCTCGCGCGCCCGACTCGGCGCCGGAGCCTGGGCCGCCGCCCAGCCCGGCGCCGCCCGGCTCGATCTCGGCCCCCAGGCGGCGCTGACGCTCCCCCTCGCCGGCCGCTCCACCACCCTCGCCGCCGACTGGCGCCTCCGGGTCGCCGGCGACGCCGCTCCGGGCTCCGGCCCGACCCTGACGCTGAGCACGGATTTCTGAGCCGCCTTCCGCACCGGGCCTCCAGCGGCTAACCATGCGCCGTGGATATCTACCTTCCCATCGCCGGTCTTTCGGTCAACGCGCTGGCGATCGTCCTGCTCGGCGGGGTGGTGGGCCTGCTGACGGGCATGGTCGGGGTCGGCGGAGGGTTCCTGACCACGCCGATCCTCATCTTCTACGGGATCCCGCCGCCGGTCGCCGTCGCCTCGGCGACCACCCAGATCACCGGCACCAGCGTCTCCGGGGTGCTCGCCCACCGCCGCCGCAAGGGCGTCGACTACCGGATGGGCGCGGTGATCATCGCCGGGGGCCTGCTCGGTGCTCTGGCCGGCGGAGTCCTCTTCCGGCTGCTCCAGGACGCCGGGCAGATCGATACGGTCATCTCGCTCCTCTACGTCATCCTGCTCGGGACCATCGGCCTCATGATGGGCAAGGAGGCGGCGACGGCGCTCGACATCCTCAAGCCGAAGCCGAACGCGAAGAAGCCCAAGCGCCACAACCCGCTGATCGCGGCCCTGCCGATGCGCTGGCGCTTCTACCGGTCGGGCCTCTACATCTCGCCGCTGGCGCCTTTGCTGCTCGGCTTCGGGGCGGGAATGCTGACCGTCCTGCTCGGTGTGGGGGGAGGCTTCATCGTCGTCCCGGCGATGATCTACCTGCTCGGCATGTCGGCCCATGTCGTGGTCGGCACCTCGCTTCTCCAGATCCTGTTCGTCACCGCCGCGACGACGCTCATCCACGCCACCACCACCAAGTCGGTCGACATCGTGCTCGCCGGGCTCCTCCTCCTCGGCTCGGTGATCGGCGCCCAGTTCGGGGTCAGACTGGCGCAGAAGGCGAAGCCCGAGCTGCTTCGGATGTTCCTCGCCATCATCATCCTCGCCGTCGCCATCCGGATGGCGATCGGCCTCGGCTGGCGGCCCGAGGAGATCTACACGGTGCAGGTGCTGTGACGAGGCTGCGCGCCTTCCTCCTCCTGTGCGCGGCGCCGCTCGCGCTCGGCGCCGCCAAGCCCCGACTGGTGCCCGACGTGTCGCAGAGCGAGATCCAGATCCAGTACAGCTTCACCGGCGCCGAGCTGCTCCTGTTCGGCGCCATCCTCTATCCCGGAGGCCGGACCCCGACCGAGCAGGCCGATATCGCCGTGGTGGTGAAGGGGCCGGTCCAGCCCCTGGTGGTGCGAGAGAAGCAGAAGGTGGCCGGGATCTGGATGAACGTCGAAGCGGCGCGCTTCCGCTCGGCCCCCGCTTTCTACGCCGTCGCCTCGTCGCGGCCGCTCTCGACGCTGATCGACGAGCGCACCGCGGCGATCTACGAGCTCGGGCTCCAGAACCTCTCGCTCTCGCCCGGCGCGGGCAAATCCGCCGAGGTGCAGAGGCGTTTCGAGGCGGGCCTCATAGACCTGATGCGGCGGCGCCAGCTCTACATCGAGGATCCGGACGGGGTCCGGATCACCGACCATGTCCTCTACCGCGGCCGGATCAACATCCCGTCGCTGGTCCCGGTCGGCGACTATACGGCGGAGACCTTCCTCATCAAGGACGGCCGGGTGATCGCCGGCGCCCAGCGCGACATCAGGATCGGCAAGACCGGCTTCGAGCGCGACGTCGCCGCCGCCGCCGACCGCTGGTCCTTCGCCTACGGCCTCGCCGCGGTGGCGCTGTCGCTGCTGATGGGCTGGGGCGGAAGCCTGGTGTTCCGGAGGGGATGAGGTCCGTCCTTCGATACGACGGTTCGACAAGCTCACCGGCTACTCAGGATGAGCGGTCGGTTCGCTCCCTTTCCGCTCATCCTGAGTAGGGGCTGAGCTTGGCGAAGACCCGTGGGGCCCCACCGCCCAGGAAAAAGCTCTTGTTTACCCCTCCCTGCTAGGAGGGGCGACGCAAACAGCCGGGGGCAGCGAGCGTCGCATGACCGACATGATGAACTTCAAGACCGTCACTCTTCCCGAGGAGGCGGAGGAATTCGCGCCCACCATCCGGCCCCGGATCCCCGAGCCGGTTCGGCATGCGCCGATCGGCAAGGTGGCGGACATTCGCGGCGGCGGCGGCCGGATCGAGCTCGAGGCGTCGAGGGTCGCCGAGGTCGCCCGCGACCCCGATCCCAGCATCGCGCTGTCCGGCCAGGTCGGCGGCCACGTCAAGCTCGAGGCCGGCAACCGCTGGCTCCTCGCCAACGTTCGAAGCCTCACCCTTCGCGAAGGCGAGGCCGGGACGATCTCGGCCGACATCGACTTCCTCGGCGAGGGCGAGGAGGACGAGCGGACCGGCAAGCTGATCAACTTCCGGCGTGGAATCACCGGCTACCCGCCGCCGGGCGCCAAGGCCTTCCCGGTCTCCGGCGACGACATGAAGCAGATGTTCGCCGCCGACGAGCGAGCCCATATCGAGATCGGCACCGTCTACCCGACCAAGGACGTCCGCGGCGCCCTCTATGTCGACGCCCTGCTCGGCAAGCATTTCGCCCTGCTCGGCTCGACCGGCACCGGCAAGTCGACCTCCGCGGCGCTCATCATGCACCGGATCTGCGACCTCTCGCCGGAGGGGCATATCGTCATGATCGACCCGCACGGCGAATATAGCGCGGCGTTCAAGAGCGTCGGCGAGCTGTTCAACGTCGAGAACCTCGCAATGCCCTATTGGTTGATGAACTTCGAGGAGCATTGCGAGGTGTTCGTCACCTCCTCCGGCGCCGAGCGGCAGCGCGACCAGGACATCCTCGCCAAATGCCTGCTCGCCGCGCGCGCCAAGAACCGCGCCGCCGAGGGCATGACCAAGCTGACGGTCGACTCGCCCATCCCCTATGCGCTCTCCGACCTCGCCGGGGCGATCAACTCGGAGATGGGCCTCCTCAACAAGGCGACCGACACCGCGCCCTACATGCGGCTCAAGACCAAGATCGACGAGCTCAAGGCCGATCCGCGCTACCATTTCATGTTCTCGGGGATGCTGATCGCCGACACGATGACCAACTTCATCGGCAAGATCTTCCGGCTGCCCGCCAAGGGCAAGCCGATCTCGATCGTCGACGTCTCCGGCGTTCCCTCCGACATCGTCTCGGTGGTGGTGGCGGTGCTTTCCAGGCTCGTCTTCGATTATGCCATCTGGTCGAGGAACGAGGTGCCGAGGCCCGTCCTGCTCGTCTGCGAGGAGGCGCACCGCTACATCCCGTCCGACAAGACCGGCGGCGGCCAGTCGGTCCGCAAGATCCTCGAGCGGATCGCCAAGGAAGGCCGCAAATACGGCGTCTCCCTGGGCCTCATCACCCAGCGGCCGTCCGACCTTGCCGAGGGCGTGCTCTCCCAGTGCGGAACGATCATCGCGATGCGCCTCAACAACGAGCGCGACCAGCATTTCGTCAAATCGGCCATGCCGGAGGGCGCGCGCGGCTTCCTCGACGTCATCCCGGCGCTTCGCAACCGCGAATGCATCGTCTGCGGCGAGGGCGTCTCCATCCCGATCCGGGTGTCGTTCGACGAGCTCGAACGCGACCGCCGCCCCGCCTCGTCCGACCCGCTCTTCTCCGAGCTGTGGCGCCAGACCGGCGACGAGGAGGCGATGGTCGCCCGCGTGGTGAAGCGGTGGCGGAGCCAGGGGCGGTAGCCGCGGGCACCTGCCCGAAATCGGATGAAGTGGACGCAACGGGGCGTCGCTCGCCGGGCCGAGGCTCTCGCGGTAGACGCGAAGAGCCGCGTGCCGGCCCTGAAATCCGCCAGTCTCGACCACGCCCTTAGCGACTTCGCTCACGAGGAAGCACAGCCTCGGCAAGGCAGTGACTGGGGCTTGGACGAGGAGCGAGCTGGTGCCTGGCACCCGTCGGGACGTTAAAGAATATGCCCGCCGTTATCGACCGGCGTCGGCTCCGCCAGGATCAGCACCACCAGGGTCGCGCCGGGAATCAGCAGGAAAGCCGCGCCTGTCGCCAGCAGGCAGGCCGATCTCATTCGGCCCGCATCCGCCCGGATCCTCGCCCATTTCGCGCAGATCAGGCCGGCCGCAACGAGCGCGGCGGCCGTCGCATAGATCATCGTCCAGACGTCAGGGTCGCCGTCGGCCGCGAGAAAGAGGATCGCCACGAGGGCGCAGGCCCCGAGGGTCGTTTCGAGCCGCCACCCGGTCATTCCCCCGCTTACCTTCAAGCAGGGCCAAGCGAAATCCGCGAGGAAATTGGTGTCAGGCACCGATTTTCACGGCTCCTTCACCTCCTGTCGTCGGCGAGCTAATTACCTCCGACCGTTCCTGCTGGCGGAAGCCCGGGCAGCTTCGCTTTGAAAGCTGACTGACGCATATTGTGGAGCCAGGACATAAGGATGAACAAAATTCCCAAGAAAAGCATAACGACTCCAGCCTGAGCCAGCTCCCATTGGCTCCTGCGCACGGCGGCGACCTCTAGAATAACAGACGATGTTAGCAGGCCGGAGCCGAGGGCAGACCCGATTTGCTTGAGATTTACGGTGCGCTGATAGTCAGGGTCTTCAGCCAACGCTTTCGCGTCTGAATGGCGATATTGCCATTCCTCGCCCATGTGGCGACGATAAACTCCACGTAAAAATCCGTTGTAATTCTTATGGGTACAAGTTTTTACAAACGGAAGCTGTGAGCATAACTCTTGGTTCAAGAGGCCAACCGCATATGCGATCGCAATGACAAACAATATTCCGACAATCTCCCCATCCCAGATGGGCTCGGCTCTAAACTCAATCAGCTGGAATGCCGCGGAGATAATTATAAGGCCGGAAACTATAAAAAATACGTCTCGATAGAAGAATTTACCGAGGGATCTGATAATATCGGTCATGTCGCTTCCGATCAAAATACCATCGACAATCTGATGGTGTATGCCACATTGGTGCCCGACACCAATTGCTGCGCCGCTTCTCGCCCCGGCGTTAGGGGAGTTGTGGGCGGCGCCGAGGCGGGCAATTTCAGGGAAGGCACGAAGCCGCGTCGTCGAATTCTCGCGGCGGCCCATCAGGCCGGGCCCCTTTGCGCCTTCGTGCCTTCCCTCGAAAAATCCAGACCGCACGACCGCGGAAAACTGGAGCCGGCAAGCGCTGAGCTATGGAAAAATCCGGCCCGCCCCGTCATCCCATCGAAAGCCGGGACCTCGGGGAGACCCACCGTGAATTCCTGGCTGGAGGTCCCGGCTTTCGCCGGGATGACGCGTGGGGCTAGGCCCGAGGCTTCTTCTTCGCGCTCGTCTCGGCCATTCGCGCCGCGCCCGGCTTCACCGCGAGCAGGGTCTTCAGCCGCTTCTGGAAGGCGGCGAGGCTCTGGCCGTCGATCTGGGCCCGGCTGACGAACTTCACCGCCGCCGGGTTGATCGGGACCCCGTTCTTCAGGAGCTCGTAATGGAGGTGCGGGCCGGTAGAGAGCCCGGTCGAGCCGACATAGCCGATCACCTGGCCCTGGCGGACGCTGCTTCCGGCTCGGGCTACGATCCGGCTCATGTGCGAGTAGGAGGTGACGAGACCGCCGCTATGGGCGATCCGCACCTGGTTGCCGTAGCCGCCCGCCCAGCCCGCGGCGGCGACCTTGCCGTCGGTGGCGGCGAGGATGGGCGTCCCGTAGCCGGCCCGGAAGTCGAGGCCCTTGTGCATCCGCGAATAGCCGAGGATCGGGTGGCGGCGCATGCCGAAGTTGGAGGAGACGTTGCCCGGCACCGGTCGCTGCAATGCGCCGCTCTCGCGGCCGACGCCCGAGGCCTCGTACCAGTCGGACCGGCCGCCCTGCTCCCATTGCATGAGCTTCAGATCCTTGCCGGAGCCGCCGCGGTCGAGGCCGGCGTAGAGAAGCCGCCCGGTTTCCGACTCACCGGTGGCGGCGCGGCGATGCTCGAGAATGATGTCGAAGCGGTCGTCGGCGGCGAGGCTGGAGATGCTGGTCTGGCCGGCAACCGCGCGGATGTAGGATTCGACCGCCTTGGCCGGGGCGCCGGCGGCCCGGGCCGAGCGGTAGAGGCTGGAGCCGACATAGCCCTGGATCCGGAGCGGCGTGCTGTCGACCGAGATGGGGGTGCGGGCCAAAGCGAGCTTGCCTCCGGCGCGCTTCAGCGACAGCTTGAGGTCGAAGCGGGCCCGGAGCGACAGGGCGGTGAGCGGCCGGGCGACGGTCTGGCTGGGCCGCTTGCCGAGCACGATGTTCATCGACGTGCCGGCCTTGAGCTGATCGAGCGGGACGACCGCCGACACCAGCTTCGCCACCTCGTCGGCCTCCTTTTGGGCGACTCCGGCGCGCTCCAGGGCGCGGACGAAGCCGTCGCCCTCGCCGATCGTCGCGACCATCTCGACGGTCGGGCGCTCGGGCCGGTCGAGCAGAGGCTCGACCGCGTCGGTCGGCGCCATCCGGCGGCCGGTGTCGGCGCCGAGCGCGAGCGGGGAGATGGACAGCGAGCGCGCCTGGGCGAAATGGGCGTCGGACAAAGGCTTGGCCGAGGCGGCGGGAATGGGATCGAAGCCGGGCGCCAGCCACAAAGCGGCGCCGCACAAAGCGGTGCAGGTGAAGACGCCGCGGAACCATGTGGGCGAGCCGATCCTCGAGCCGAGGTCGACGACGAGGTCGAACCGGCGTGGCGGCGGCGCGGCTCGGCTTCCGAAGCTGCGCGCGCGGAGCGGCGGATCGAGGACGAGCGCGGCGGCTCCGCCGCCGGCGCCGGGCCTGATCTGGTTGAACTGGTACAAAGCGGAAAAAACCCCCGCGACCCGTGAAACACCCCCCGCCCGCGGAGCGCGGTCAGGTGGCGAGGACTGTGGCGAAACGGGGTTAAAGTCCAGTAAAGCAGCCGGATTTCGGCACGGGCTTGCGGTGAAGCGTGCGGCGGGAGCCGGTGAAGCGTGAGCCCTTGCGGGAACTACCGCCCTCCCGTCATGCAGCGAAGGCTGGCGTCCCGGCGGGTGAAAGGCGGTCGCACCCTTCACCCGCCGGGGACCCAGCCTTCACCGGAGGTGAAGTTTATCCTGAGCGCCGCCGCCAGGCGGCGTCGAAGGGCTGGGGCGACCCTAACAATCCAAGTCATTGCGTCCCGGGCATGAAATGCCGATCTAGGGCATTATGAGCGATTTCGCGCGGGCGCCGCTTACGGCGATCCTTGGCCCCACCAACACCGGAAAGACCTATCTCGCCGTCGAGCGGATGGCGGCGCATTCGAGCGGGATGATCGGCTTCCCGCTAAGGCTCCTGGCGCGCGAGGTCTACGACCGGGTGGTGGCGATGAAGGGGGCGAACCGCGTCGCGCTGATCACCGGCGAGGAGAAGATCGTCCCGAAGGATGCGCGCTGGTTCCTGTGCACCGCCGAATCGATGCCGATGGAGCGCGACTTCGCCTTCGTCGCGCTCGACGAGGCGCAGCTCGGCGCCGACCCCGAGCGCGGCCACGTCTTCACCGACCGGATGCTCCACGCCCGCGGCCGCGAGGAGACGATGATCCTCGGCTCCGAGACGCTGAAGCCGATGGTTCGCGCCCTTCTGCCCAAGGCGGAGGTGATCACCCGCCCCCGCTTCTCGACCCTCTCTTATGCCGGCCCCTCGAAGCTCTCCCGCCTCCCGCCGCGCTCGGCGATCGTCGCCTTCTCGGCCGAGCAGGTCTACGCGGTCGCCGAGATGCTCCGCCGGATGCGCGGCGGCGCTGCGGTGGTGATGGGCGCGCTCAGCCCCCGCACCCGCAACGCCCAGGTGGCGATGTACCAGGCCGGCGAGGTCGATTACCTCGTCGCCACCGACGCGATCGGCATGGGCCTGAACATGGACGTCACCCATGTCGCCTTCGCCGGCCTCGCCAAGTTCGACGGCCACCGGCGGCGGCGGCTGACCCCGGCGGAGATGGCGCAGATCGCCGGCCGCGCGGGCCGGCATCAGCGCGACGGTACCTTCGGAGTCCTGACCCTGGAGGGCGAGCTTTCCGCCGAGTTCCGGCCCGAGGAGCTGGAGGCGATCGAGGAGCATCGCTTCGCCCCGCTCGACCATCTCTACTGGCGCGAGGGCGATCCGGATTTCCGAAGCCTCGAGGCCCTCGTCCGGTCGCTCGAGCGAAGGCCCGGCGAGCCCGGCCTTCGCGCCGCCCCGGAAGCGATAGATCTCGCCGTCCTGAAGCGGCTTGCCGAGGATCCGGAGATCGCGGCGCGCGGCCGCGGCCACGAGGCGGTCCGGCGGCTTTGGGCGGCGTGCGGCCTGCCGGACTTCCGCAAGACCGGCCCGGAGCATCACGCCCGCCTGGTCGCACGCCTCTATCTCCACCTCAGCGAGGGCGACGGGCGGATACCGAACGGCTGGTTCGCGGCGCAGGTCGCCCAGCTCGACAACGTCCAGGGCGATATCGAGGCCCTGGCCGACCGCCTCGCGGGGGTCAGGACCTGGGCCTATATCGCCCATCGCCCCGACTGGCTCGCCGAGCCCGCCGCCATGGCCGAGCGCACCCGCGAGGTGGAGGAGAGGCTCTCCGACGCCCTTCACGAGCGGCTGACCCAGCGCTTCGTCGACCGCCGCACCTCGGTGCTCCTCAAGGACATCGGCCGCAAGGGCGTCGGCGAGTTCCCGGTGATCGTCGACGAGCAGGGCGAGGTCACCGTCGGCTCCTTCCCGATCGGCCGAATGGAGGGCTTCGCCTTCGAGGTGGACCCCACCGCCCGCCATGCCGACCGGAAGATGCTTCTGGCGACGGCGGAGCGGCGGCTGGGCGGCGAATATGAGAAGCGCGCCGCCGCCTTGGCGGCCGACACGGACGACCATTTCACCCTGCGCAGCGAGGCGGGCCAGCCGGTGGGGGTGCTCTGGCGCGGCCACGAGGTGGCGAGGCTCGGGCCGGGCAAGAATCTGCTCAGCCCGCGGGTGATCGTCGACCGCAAGCTCGACCGCCTGTCGGAGCGCGGCCGGGCGGTCGTGGTCGAGCGGCTCGACCTTTGGGTCCGCCACCAGGTCGAGCGCTCGCTCGGCCCGCTCAGGCAGGCGGGCCTCGCCGCCCAGGATCCCAAGGCCCCGGCGGCGGTCCGCTCGATCCTCGCCATGCTTGTCGACGAAGGCGGCATCGTCGCCCGCGAGGCGGTGGCCAAGCCTCTCGCGGCGCTCGACAAGGAGCAGAGGCGGGCGATCACCCGGCTGAGGATCCGGATCGGAGCGCTCGACCTGTTCATGCCGGACGTGCTCAAGCCCGAAGCGCGGCGCTGGCGAACCGCCCTGCGGGCCGCGGCCGCCGGGGAGGCGATGCCGGAGCTGCCGCCCGAATCGGCGGTTATCCTCCCCTGCCCGCCCAATGGCGAGCGGATCCTGCTCACCCGCCTCGGCTTCCGCCCGCTCGGCCCGCAGATGCTCCGGGTCGACCTGGTCGAGCGGCTCGCCCGGCACGCCCACGAGGCGCGCGCCGGCAAGCCCCAGCCGGTGGTCGACGAGGCGCTCGCCACCTCGCTCGGGCTTCAGCCGCAGGCGGTGGCGAAGCTGATGCGCGACCTCGGCTTCCGCCCGTCGGAAGGGGAGCAGGCCTGGGTCTGGCGCGGCCGGGCGCGGCGGCCGGAGCCCCCGCGCAAGCCGGAATCGGCGAACGCCTTCGCAGCGCTTGCGGGGCTGAGGCGTGGCTGACAGCCTTCGGCTCGACAAGTTCCTGTGGTTCGCCCGGATCGTGAAGAGCCGCGCGCTGGCCCAGACCTTGGCGGAGCAGGGGCGGATCCGCATCGGCGGGCGGCTCATCGACCGGGCGCACGCTCCGGTCCGAGTCGGCGACGTCCTGAGCTTCGCCCAGCGCGGCGCGGTGCGGGTGCTGAAGGTGGAGGCGCTTCCGGCGCGGCGGGGATCGCCGGCGGAGGCTCGGGCGCTTTATACGGAGATTGAGGAGGGGCCGGAAACCTCTAAATCCTCCCCCGGATTTCCGGGGGAGGGGGACCGCGCGTAGCGCGGTGGAGGGGTTCTTCGGAGTCAAGAATCTAAGAACCCCTCAACCATGCTTCGCATGGTCCCCCTCCCCGCGAAATGGCGGGAGGATTTGAAAGGGCTCCCCCGTTGACGAGCCAAGGGGGCGGCGACTAGGGATTCGCCTCCAGGGAGAAGCCAATGACCTACGTCGTCACCGATGCCTGCATCCGCTGCAAATATATGGATTGCGTCGAGGTCTGCCCGGTCGACTGCTTCTACGAGGGCGAGAACATGCTCGTCATCAACCCTTCGGAATGTATCGACTGCGGCGTGTGCGAGCCGGAATGCCCGGCCGAGGCGATCCTTCCCGACACCGAGGCGGGGCTGGAGAAATGGCTCGAGGTCAACGCCACCTACTCTGCCGAATGGCCCAACCTCACCCGCAAGCGCGAGAGCCCGGCCGACGCCGACGAGCATAAGGGCGAGGAAGGGAAGTTCGAGAAATATTTCTCGACGGAGCCCGGCCAGGGGGACTGACGTCCTTCGATACGGGCCTTCGCCAGGCTCAGTCCCTACTCAGGATGAGCGGGTGGAAAATAATCGCGGGCCGCTCATCCTGAGGAAGGGCTGAGCCTGGCGAAGCCCTGTCTCGAAGGACAAAAGGGTAGCTTTTCGGCACCTTTTCGGTTATATGGGGCTAATCGAAGCGGATGCGACGCGCATTCCGCAACCGGTGGTCACAAGAAGAATCGCCGCACATCGCAGTTTGGAAGCGTCCTTGGGGCGGATGGGGTCCGGCGCGGATGCGGCTGTTTTCCAATGGGAAGGTCGATTAAATGGCAGCGAAGGCGTTGAGCTTCGACGTTGGCGATTACGTTGTTTACCCCAAGCACGGCGTGGGCCGGGTGATCGAACTGCAGAGCACGGATATCGCCGGCATGCAGCTCGAGCTCTACGTGCTTCGGTTCGAGAAGGAAAAGATGACCCTGCGCGTTCCGACCAACAAGGCGGAAAGCGTCGGCATGCGCAAGCTCTCGTCGGACAAGACGATGCAGGAGGCGCTCGCCACCCTCAAGGGCAAGCCCAAGGTGAAGCGCACCATGTGGTCGCGCCGCGCCCAGGAATATGAGGCGAAGATCAATTCGGGCGACCTGGTGTCGATCGCCGAGGTGACCCGCGACCTGTTCCGCGCCGACGACCAGCCCGAGCAGAGCTATTCCGAGCGGCAGATCTTCGAGGCCGCCTCGAGCCGCCTCGCCCGCGAGCTGGCCGCCATGGAGCAGGTCGACGAGCCCACTGCCTTGGTGAAGATCCTCGAGATCCTCAACAAGGCCGCGGCCGTCTACAACCGGGAGAAAGCGGCGGTCTGAGCGCCAGGGAGCGAACTCCCCTCCCTGCAAGGGAGGGGCCGGGGGTGGGTCCGCCGAAGGCGGCCGAAACTCCGAGTCATAGAAGTCTCGCTTCGCTCGCCCACCCACCCCCCCCCAACCCCTCCCTTCCAGGGAGGGGAGGTTCCTCCAAACGAGGCGGCCCGGCGACGGGCCGCCTTTTTTGTTGCGGCTCCGCCTTCTCATGTGTATTAGATGAATAACACAGTAATGAGGAGACGGAGATGCGTGGCGCGATTCTGATTCCAATGCTGATGCTCGGGGCCTGCTCGATGGGCGAGGCGAGCGAGAGCAAGGGCGAGCAAGGCGCCCGCAATTTCCAGGTCGGCGCGTTCGACCGGATCTCGCTCGAGGGGTCGCCGAACGTGATCGTGACCGTCGGCGGAGCCCCCTCGGTGCAGGCGCGGGGCGACACCGCACTGCTCGAGAAGCTCGACGTCCGGGTCGAGAACGGCACCCTTCGCCTGGGCTTCAGGAAGGGCAAATGGTCGTTCGGCTGGAGCAAGGGCCGGGAGCCTGTCACCTTCCATGTGTCGGTGCCCTCGCTCGCCGGCGCGGAGATAGCGGGCTCCGGGGACATGAAGATCGACAAGGTGGAGGGCGACAGCTTCGCCGGCGAGATCGCCGGCTCAGGCGAGATCCAGCTCGCCAGCCTGCGCGCCCGCAACGCCAGCTTCTCGATCGCCGGCTCGGGCGGGGTGACGGCGACGGGGACCGCGGAGACGGCGGATTTCGAGATCGCCGGATCGGGCGACGTGCGCGCGGCCGCGCTCCAGGTGAAGCGGGCCAAGGTGTCGATCGCCGGCTCCGGAAATGTCGAGACCCAGGCGACCGAGAGCGCCAATGTCGACATCATGGGATCGGGCGACGTCGTCGTCTCCGGCGGCGGCAAATGCAGCGTCAACAAGATGGGGTCGGGCGACGTCCGCTGCGGGTAATTCGTGGTTCCGGCGAAGTCCGGAATCCATGATCACGGTGCTTGGGAGGTAATCGCCGGCGCCTGTGTTCATGGATCCCGGCCTTCGCCGGGATGACTGGCCGGTTATCGACCGTTAACCATTTTCGGCCAGGGTCGCCGCCATGATCAGGACCCTGCCGCTCGCCCTTCTCGCTCTCGCCGCCGCGGCCCCCGCCGCCGCGGCCGAGCGGACCTATTCCGTCACCGACTTCGACCGGGTGCAGGTGGACGGGCCCTACCGGGTCACGCTCACCACCGGGCGAAGCTCTTCAGCCCGGGCAGAGGGCTCGGCCGAGGCGCTCGAGCATATCGCCGTCGACGTCCAGGGCGGCACCTTGCGGGTCCGGCGCAACCGCTCCGCCTGGGGCGCCTATCCTTCCGCCGGCCTCGGGCCGGTCACGATCATTCTGACCAGCCGCGACCTCCGCAATGCCTCCGTAGTCGGCTCCGGCAGCCTGGAGATCGACCGGGCCAGGGGGCTTCGGGTCGACCTGTCGGTATCCGGGAGCGGGCGCCTGACGGTGGGTTCCATCGAGGCCGACAATCTCATGGTCGGCCTGCTCGGCGGAGGGCGGATCACGCTCGCCGGCCGGGCCAAGCAGCTCAAGGCGACGGTGCAGGGCAGCGGCGACCTCGCCGCGTCGGGGCTGAGCGCGGACGACGCTCAGATCGCCTCGGACACGGCCGGCGACGTCGTGGTCGGAGTAGCGAGGAATGCGAAGGTGATCGCGACCGGCCCGGGCAATGTCGAGATCGTCGGCAGCCCGACGTGCAACGTCCAGGCCAAGGGCTCCGGCCAGGTGCTTTGCGGGGGCGCCCGCTAGCGGCCGGCGGCGCTCAGGCGGCAGCGCGCTTCGGCTGCGGAACGGATCGCCCCATTTCCTCCGCTGCCTCGATCCAGCAGGCGATGGCGTCATAGACATTCTCGAGCGCCTGCTGCGGCGTCTCTCCATCCGACTTGCACCCCGGAAGCTCCGGCACCAGCGCGAGGAACCCGCCTCCCTCGCTCACCAGAAGCGGGCGAATCGTCACTTCATAGTCCTCGGGCCTCATCTCACGCTCCCGTGACGGCATCAATGAACCTGACGAGGTCGGCGATGTAAACCGGCTTGATCGGGCCGGCGTGCCGGTATCGTCAGGATCTCGGCCTGACTTTCGTGCTTCACCTTGTAATGTGGTCCCTTGCGAGGCGCCGTGCAAGCGACGCCGAAGGAGTTGCACAGGGCGATGACGTTCTCGATCCGCCACCCGTTCCGATTGGCCCTCATCCGCTCCAGCAGCTTCTCGCCTCGCCCGCCCATAATCATCGCTTACCGAAGATAGAGCGCGCGGACTATGCTTTTTACGGTAACTCTTCCGCCGTCAGATCAGCGCCAGCGCCGCCAGCCTCGCGGTCAGCTCCGGCGGAAGCTCGGCCAGGCCCGAATCGTCGCCGTCGAGGTCGAGCGGCGCGTCCGCCGGCTCCAGGTAGCGCCAGCCCTGGTGGGCGCGTCTCGGCAGGGCCCGGACGGGGACCAGCAGCGGGTCGAGGCGGATGACGATCCGGCGATCCTCCTCGCGGTCGGCGAAGCCGAGAATGGCCTGGCGGGCGCAGATCCGGTGCTTGACGATCCAGTAGATCGAGCCGCCGATCAGCTCGTCCGCCCGCTTCGGCCGGAAGCGCGTGACGATCGGGACCACTCCGGCGGCGAGCCGGAGCGTCTGGCGCGCCTGAAGCGCGTCGAGGCTCGCGCAGCCGACGGCGACCTTGCTGATGTTGAGCGGCATCGGGATGTCTTAATCGCATAAGTGGTTGGGGCAATAGAATTCCTCCCCCGCATTTGCGGGGGAGGGGGACCGCGCGAAGCGCGATGGAGGGGTTCTTCGGACCCGGCAAAGGCCCCTCCACCATGCTTCGCATGGTCCCCCTCCCCTGCAAATGCAGGGGAGGAGAGGCGAATTAGCCGGCGATTCCCGACGCCGTCGCGAGGCCGAGGAAAACCAAAAAGCCCATCGAATCGGTCACCATCGTGACGAAGACCGACGAAGCCACCGCCGGGTCCGCCCCCGCCCGCTCGAGCGCGAGGGGAACGAAGACCCCGGCGAAGCCGGCGATGATGATGTTGGCGAGCATCGCCGCGGCAATGACGGCCCCCAAAGCGGGGTTCGAGAAGAAGAGCCCGACCCCGACCCCGATCACCACGGCGACGGTCAAGCCGTTGAGGCAGGCGACCTGGATTTCGCGCAATATCGCGCGCCAGGTGTTGGACTGGGTGAGCTGGTTGGTCGCCAGCGCCCTCACCGTCACCGCCAGCGTCTGGGTGCCGGCATTGCCGCCGACCCCGGCGACGATCGGCATCAGCGCCGCGAGCGCGACCATCTTCGAGATCGTGCCCTCGAACAGGCCGATGATGGTGGCGGCGACGAGCGCCGTGCCGAGATTGGCGATCAGCCAGCGCACCCGGCTCGAATAGCTTTCCAGCAAAGGCTGGTTGATGTCGCCCTCGCCGGCGCCCGAGAGGAGGAGGACGTCCTCGGACGCCTCCTCCTGGATGATGTGGACGATGTCGTCGACCGTGATCATCCCGACCAGCCGCCCCGACTGGTCGATCACCGCCGCCGAGATGAGCGCGTATTTCTGGAAGCGGAGGGCCACTTCCTCCTGGTCCATGTCGACCGGGATCAGCGTCTGCTCGCGCTTCATGACATCGGCGACCGCGACCTTGCGGTGGGTTCGAAGAATCCAGCTGAGCATGCAGGTGCCGACCGGATGGTGGCGCTCGTCGACGACGAACACCTCCCAGAAGTCCGTGGTCAGGTCCTCGCCGGCGCGAAGATAGTCGATCACCTGCCCGACCGTCCAATGCTCGGGCACGGCGATCAGGTCGCGCTGCATCAGCCGTCCGGCCGATTCCTCGGGATAGGCGAGCGCCTCCTCGATGGCGGCGCGATCGTCCGGGTCGAGCTCGCGAAGGACGGCGCGCTGCTCGTCCTCCTCGAGGTCCTCGATCATGGCGACGGCGTCGTCCGTCTCCATCTCACCGGCGAGGTCGGCGACCTGGCGCGGGTCGAGCGCGTCGATCAGCTCCTCGCGGACGTGCTCGTTCATCTCCGCGAGCACGTCGCCGTCGAGCAGGTCGGCGATGGCGGCGGCGAGCGCCCGGCGGTCGTCGCTGTCGACCAGCTCGAACAGGTCGGCGAGGTCGGCGGGGTGGAGCGGCTCGACCAGGGCGCGGGCGCCGTCGTCGTCGCCGGCCTCGACCCGCTCCATCACCTCGCGGACATATTCCGGCTTCAGCCGGTCGTCCTCGTCGAGCCGGCCTTCGGGCCGCACGCCGGGCGGAGCCGTGGACAGATCGATTTCGCTATCGCTCATCCGCCCCTCCTATCGCCCGGAATATTCGAAGAGGCGCTTCCTAGGACGAGGCGCTGTAGCTGTCGAGCGGGGGTGGCGTGGGGGAACTGTGGAGCCTATCGCGGGCTTAACCCGTCATCCCGGCGAAGTCCGGGATCCATGGACACGGATCGGATCGTCGAGGCGATGGAATGGTCGCCCGTTCGACAGGTGCGGTGTTCATGGATCCCGGCCTGGCCGGGATGACACGAAACGGAGAAAATCATGGCCGACGAACTGAACACCCTGGTCCTCAACCTCGACAGCGGCGGCGACGTCGTCATCAGGCTTCGCCCCGATCTCGCGCCCGGCCACGTCGCCCGGATCAGGGAGCTGGTCGAGGGGGGCTTCTACGACGGAGTCGTCTTCCACCGGGTGATCCCGGGCTTCATGGCCCAGGGCGGCGACCCGACCGGAACCGGCATGGGCGGCTCCGAACTGGCGGACCTCAAGGCCGAGTTCAGCCGCGAGCCGCACGTCCGCGGCACCGCCTCGATGGCGCGCGCCCAGAGCCCGAACAGCGCCAACAGCCAGTTCTTCATCTGCTTCGACGACGCCCGCTTCCTCGACAACCAATATACCGTCTGGGGCCAGGTCACCGAAGGCATGGAGCATGTCGACGCTTTGCCCAAGGGCGAGCCGCCGCGCGAGCCGGGCAAGATCGTCAAAGCCTCGCTCAGGCCCTGACGGTGGCCCGGCGGGTCACGCTCGTCACCGGCGCCTCTGCCGGGCTGGGCGTCCATTTCGCACGGCAATGCCGCAAGCGCGGCGACGAGCTCGTGCTGGTCGCCCGCCGCAAGGACAGGCTTGAGGCGCTTGCGGCCGAGCTCGGCTCCGCCCGCGCCATCGCCGCCGACCTGGCCGAGCCGGGCGCTCCGGAGCGGTTGCTCGCCCGGGTGGCGGAGCTCGGCCTCGAGGTCGACACCCTGATCAACAATGCCGGCTTCGGGGCGGCCGGCGCCTTCGTCGAGGCGCCGCCGGAGCGGCTGCTCGAGATGATCGACCTCAACGTCCGCTCGCTCACCGAGCTGTGCCGTCTCGCGCTTCCGCCGATGCTCGAGCGCCACCGAGGCTTCATCCTCAACGTCGCGTCCACCGCCGCCTTCCAGGCCGGCCCGTACAGCGCGGTCTATTACGCGACCAAGGCCTATGTGCTCTCGCTCAGCGAGGCCCTGCACGAGGAGGCCAAGGGGCGGGGAGTCCATGTCTCGGCGCTCTGCCCCGGCCCGACCGCCACCGAATTCTTCGAGGTCGCGGGAAGCCCGAACGGCCGGCTCGCCAAGATGGCGACCGATCCCGTCGCCGTCGTCCGCGCCGGCCTCGACGGCCTTGCCAGGAACAAGGCGATCGTCGTCCCAGGCCTGATGAACAAGATGACGTCGCAGGCCGGGCGGATTCTGCCGCGCAAGGTGCTCCGCAAGGCGGTGGCGGCGCTGAAGGGCTAGTTATCCTCCCCATGCGAAACATGGGGAGGGGGACCATGCGAAGCATGGTGGAGGGGTAATTGCACAGGCTTCTGCCAGCTACCCCTCCACCACCCTTCGGGCGGTCCCCCTCCCCGAGCAAGCTCGGGGAGGATCTAGGCTGTATCGGCATTCAGCGGCGTCGCTTCAATCCCCTCTCCCCGAGGGGGAGAGGGCCGGGGTGAGGCGGCTCGGCCGCCGAGAACAGGCGCTGCCGCCGAACCCCCTCTCCCTGTCCTCTCCCCGCTGGGGAGAGGGATTAACGTTCGCACAAGCCCTCTGAATGTCGATGCAGCCTAGGCCGCCTCCCTCGCCTCGTCCTTGAGCAGGGTCCTGAACAGCCAGTCGTGGAAGATCCGCACCGGGCGGCGCTTCAGGGCCGAGCGGCGGCAGGCAAACCAGTAGCTGTAGGGGCTCTCCACCTTCTGGTCGAACAATCGGACCAGCCGCTCGTCGCCGGAGCCGTAGAGATGGCTCTCGAGCATGATCGCCACCCCCAGCCCCTGGGCCGCGGCGTCGAGGATCAGCTGGCCGGAATCGAAATGGTCGATCGCCGCCGGCTGGAGATCGGGAAGGCCGATCGCGTCGCGCCAATAGTCGAACGAAGTGGGCATGTCGCGATGGAGGAAGATGGTCGCGCTCTCGAGCTGGGCGGGCTCGCGGATCGTCTCCGCCAGCCCGCGAGAGGCGATGGCGATGACGCAATTGCTGTCGATCCGCCGCGAATAGAGCGAGGGGTCGATCTCCGTCGTGATGGCGATGGCGGCGTCGAGCCCCTCGTCGAGCCGGGCGAGACGGTTGGCGCCGGTGTCGATGTCGATGTGGAGGTCCGGATGAAGCGCCCTCAGCCCCGGCAGCCTCGGCATCAGCCGCTGCGAGGCGAAGAGCGACGGCACGGCGAGCCTGAGGCGCATCACCTCGACATTGCCGGTAGCGCGCTCCATCGCCAGGGCGAGGGCATCGATCGCGGGCCCGATCTCCGCCATCAGCCGCTCGCCGTCGGGATTGAGGTGAACCGCCTGGTGGCGCCGCTCGAACAGCGGATGGCCGACGAACCGCTCGAGCGCCTGGATCCGCCTCGACAGAGCCGGCGACGACAGCGAGAGCGCCTCGGCCGCCGACTTGACCGAGCCGAGACGGGCGACCTGCACGAAAGCTTCGATGGCGGTGAGCGGGGGCAGCCTGCGCATTCCGGTATAACCTTTCCGCTCTTGTGCGATGCAGCTAGTCACGGAGACGTAACGACCCGCGGAAACTGGTCAATTAACGATGCAATAATTGCAATCGTAGCACACGTGTTCGCACTTGCACAATAACCGCCCCGGGAGGACAAAGGACCCGCCTTTCAGGCATCCTCTCCTAAAAAACCTCCAGGGTCGGTCCTCCGGGACCGGCCCTTTTTTTAACATGTCGTCCCAGCATGACGAGCCAGGCCCCTCCTTTTTTTACCCTGTCGCGGAACCTCGCGGGGTGGAAGGCCCGTTGTCCCTCCCTATGTGACTGCGAGAGCAGCGAAGGGACCTGGCGACAATGGCGGACGAGGAAAGGCAGCCGACGAGGCTGCAGGTCGCGACGATGCGGCCGGAAGACAGCGGCCGCGGCCTCGCCCGGCTGCCGCGGCGGCTGATGGCCCAGCTCCAGCTCGCCGAGGGCGACGTCATCGAGGTCACCGGCAAGCGGGCCACGCCCGCCCGGGCGGTCGGGCCCTATACGGAGGACGAAGGGCTCGACATCATCCGGCTCGACGGCCTCCAGCGCGCCAATGCCGAGATCGGCTCGGGCGATTTCGTCACCCTCCGCAAGGTCGACTCCAAGGCGGCCCAGCGCGTCGTCTTCGCCCCCGCCCAGAAGAACCTTCGCCTGCACGGCTCCGCCCAGGCCCTGAAGCGGAGCTTCGGGATGAAGCCGCTCACCGCCGGCGACGTCGTCGCCACCACCGGTCAGCAGCAGATCCAGCGCGGCGACATCCCGCCCGAGCTTCGCCAGATGCTCAACGCCCCCGCCTACGCCCTCCAGGAGATCCGCCTCACCGTCGTCTCGACCGTCCCCAAGGGCATCGTCCATATCGACGCCAATACCGAGGTCGAGCTACGCCCCGAATATGCCGAGGCGACCGAGACCCGGCGTGCCGACGTCACCTATGACGATCTCGGCGGCATCGGCACCACCATCGATCAGCTCCGCGAGATGGTCGAGCTCCCCTTGCGCTATCCCGAGATTTTCGAGCGGCTCGGGGTCGATCCGCCCAAGGGCGTGCTTCTCTACGGCCCGCCCGGCACCGGCAAGACCCGCCTCGCCCGCGCCGTCGCCAACGAGAGCGACGCCAGCTTCTTCCACATCGCCGGCCCCGAGATCATGGGCTCGGCCTATGGCGAGAGCGAGCGCCGGCTTCGCGAGGTGTTCGAGGAGGCGGCCAAGGCGGCGCCGTCGATCATCTTCATCGACGAGATCGATTCGATCGCGCCCAAGCGCGGCCAGGTCCAGGGCGAGACCGAGAAGCGCCTCGTCGCCCAGCTCCTCACCCTCCTCGACGGCCTCGAGCCGCGCCAGAATACCGTCGTCATCGCCGCCACCAACCGGCCCGAGGCCATCGACGAGGCGCTCCGCCGCCCCGGCCGATTCGACCGCGAGATCGTCATCGGGGTCCCCGACGAGGGCGGCCGCCGCGAGATCCTCGCCATCCACACCCGCGGAATGCCGCTCGACGGGGGGGTTGACATCAAGGAGCTCGCGCGCCGCACCTTCGGCTTCGTCGGAGCCGACCTCGCGGCCCTGACCCGCGAGGCGGCGATCGAGGCGGTGCGGCGGATGATGCCGCAGATCAACCTCGACGAAGGCACCATCCCCCAGGAGGTGCTCGACAATCTCTCCGTCAAGGGGAGCGACTTCGAGGAGGCTCTGAAGCGGGTCCAGCCCTCGGCGATGCGCGAGGTGATGGTCCAGGCGCCGACCGTCCGCTGGGACGATATCGGCGGGGTGGACGAAGCACGCGAGCGGCTCCGCGAGGGCGTCGAGCTTCCGCTCAAGAGCCCCGAGGCGTTCAAGCGCATGGGCATCCGCCCGGCCAAGGGCTTCCTGCTCTATGGCCCGCCGGGGACCGGCAAGACCCTGCTCGCCAAGGCGACGGCGCGCGAGGCGGAGGCGAACTTCATCGCCACCAAGAGCTCCGACCTCCTCTCCAAATGGTATGGTGAGAGCGAGCAGCAGATCGCCCGCCTCTTCGCCCGCGCCCGCCAGGTCGCCCCGACCGTCATCTTCATCGACGAATTGGACAGCCTCGTCCCCGCCCGCGGCGGCGGCCTCGGCGAGCCGCAGGTGACCGAGCGTGTCGTGAACACCATCCTCGCCGAGATGGACGGCCTCGAGGACCTCGGCTCGGTGGTGGTGATCGGCGCGACCAACCGCCCGAACCTGATCGACCCGGCCCTGCTCCGCCCCGGCCGCTTCGACGAGCTCATCTACGTGGCGGTCCCGAACGAGGCGGGCCGCCGCAAGATCCTCTCGATCCACACCGCGAAGATGCCGCTCGCCGACGACGTCGACCTCGACAGCTTCGCGTCGCGCACCGACCGCTTCACCGGCGCCGACCTGGAAGATCTGGTGAGGCGAGCCGGCCTGTTCGCGCTGCGCCGCTCGATCGACGCGGTGCAGGTCACCGGCTCCGATTTCGAGATGGCCTTGGACGAGACCCGCGCCTCGGTCACCCCGGAGATGGAAAAGGATTATGAGAAGATCCAGGAAAGCCTGAAGCGCGACGCGATGAGCACGGGCGCGGGCGGCATCGGCTTCATCTCGCCCGGAATGCTGACGCCTAGGGGTCCGAAGGGCGTGGACTAGGGCTCCGCCTCCCCCACCCCCAGGCAATGGGGGCGGGGACCATGGAGGGGTTGCCGATGCTCGCGTCCAGGATCCGGCACACGAACGCTACGGAAGAGGTGGGTGCCGGGCACTATCTCCGCGCCTGTTTGGCGAGGATGGCACGCGTAAAGTACGTTTTCCCCACCTGCCCCACCACGTGATGGGCTCACTGGCATGCGGTGTTCAGCGCAACCCTATCCGTGTTTATCAAGCGTTGCGCCAATGTTTGGATGCATGTTACACGCAATCACCGGCTCGCTGACGGCGAACTCAACAGTGGGAAGAGCGTTTAAACGGTTTGTCAGAGCTTCTGACAAGCGTGCAATGGAGGATTCGGCCATGCCTAACGTCACCACAGATGCGGGATTGCTAGGTCGCCTTTCGATCGCCGCCGCTCGTGGTGTATCTGACGCCGAGCGTCGCCTTCAGCGCATATCGTTCGTATACGGCAATCTGCCCAAGGGCAGCGCTATGACGCGCAACCAGGTAGAACAGGCTCTCGATCACAGGGACAAGCTTGAGGGACGTTGAGTCTCGATGTTCCTGTACGAGCTAGTCGGGAACGAATCCCACCCTGCTTATCAAAAGCTGGCAGTTGAGAACCTTGATCGCCAATATAGTTTTCTACAGTCGATTGTAGAGGCTTCGCTGACGGCCGGATATCCGATGCTGTCGATTGAGGTCGTCAAGGCACTGAACTACCACGCCATTTCCTGCCTCCACGTTAGTGCTGGTGAGTTTAGGCCCGGTCCCGTCACGGTAGGAACGTACCACCCACCGCTCCACTTTCAAGTTCCAGCCCTCATGCAAATGTTCACCAATCAAGTGAACCGCTTTTGGGAAAACACAGATCCCGTTGTGCTGGCAACGTGGGTGCTGTGGCGACTAAATCACATACATCCGTTCGTGAACGGCAACGGTCGCACCGCGCGAGTCACAGCGTACTTCGTTCTATGCCTTAAAAGCGGCGGCTTACTGCCTGGGACTAAGCTACTGCCAGAGCGAATTGTAGAGCGCCGACCAGATTATGTCGCCGCGCTTCAAGCGGTGGATCAGGCTTGGGTCGGTTCCGACCCAGACTTTCTTCGGCCACTTCATGCACTGGTTTCGGAGCTTCTTGACGCTCAGCTTCAAGAAGCCGGGATACCGCCTGGTCCGCCCGCTGGCCCTTGATCCTCGCCTCTAGCGAGGCCTGCCGGGGAAACGCCGCGGTGAAAGCCACTAGGGGAAAGAGCCTATACCCCATAGGGGTAACAGTGACAGTTTACATTTACTGCGGGAGCTCGCCCGAAGCGAAGAGAGCGCTAAATGTATACTGTCACTGGTTTCACGGATGCCGCTCGACAGCGAAGACGCTCCTTCCCCAAACCCTTAAGCCTCCGTCAGCACGCCTCGATATTCCAGATCCTCGAGCGCCCGCCCCGCGCCCATCGCCACGCAGGTCAGCGGGTCCTCGGCGACCGCCACCGGCAGGCCGGTGGCGAGGGACAGGGCCTCGTCCATGCGGCGGAGCAGCGCGCCGCCGCCGGTCAGGACGATGCCGCGGTCGACGATGTCCGCGGCCAGCTCCGGCGCGGTGTTCTCGAGCGCGGTCCGGACCGCTCCGATGATGTGGCTGACCGGCTCGGCGATGGCGTCGGCGATCTCGGCTTCGCTGATCAAGATCTCCTGGGGCATCCCGGCGGTCAGGTGACGCCCCCGGACGCGGATGGTCGCGGCGTCGCCTCCGGGCGGAAGCGCGCTTCCGATCTCGAGCTTGATCCGCTCCGCCGTCGCCTCGCCGATCATGAGGTTGTGCCTGCGGCGGACGACGCCCGTGATCGCGTCGTCCATCTTGTCCCCGCCGACCCGGATGGAGGTGCTGTAGGCCAGGCCGTGAAGGGACAGGATCGCCACCTCGGTGGTCCCTCCGCCGATGTCCACGACCATCGCGCCGACCGGCTCCGTCACCGGCAGCCCGGCGCCGATCGCCGCCGCCATCGGCTCCTCGATCAGCCAGACCTTCGAGGCGCCGGCATTGGTCGCCGCGTCGCGGATCGCTCGGCGCTCCACCGAGGTGGCGCCGGACGGGATGCAGACGACCATCTCCGGATGGCGGCCGAGGCGGGAGGGGCCGCCATGGGCTCGGTCGATGAACTTCTTGATCATCTGCTCGGCGACGTCGATGTCGGCGATGACCCCGTCGCGCAGCGGCCGGACCGCCTGGATATTCTCGGGCGTCTTGCCCATCATGAGCTTGGCGTCGCGCCCCACCGCCTTCACCCGCCGGACTCCGTCGATCGTCTCGAGGGCGACGACCGAAGGCTCGTTGAGAACGATCCCCTTGCCGCGGACGTAGACGACGGTGTTCACCGTCCCGAGGTCGATCGCCATGTCGTTCGACGGGAGACGCAAGAGACGCGAAATCAGCATTGGGGGAGAAGTCCTCATCGGGCGGGAAGGAGTGTCGGCCGACCTGGCCGAAGGCGGAGCCCGAATCTCGCGGGCTTCGATCCGCGGAGCCTATATCATAATCCGGTGCCTGCCAGCGGTTTGCCTCATAAGCGGGTTGGCAGCCGTTGCCCGCGTAGCGCCGAACGCGCTGCACCGTCGGTTCGGCCTTGTATCTTTGTTCTCTTTGTGTTCTAATAAGCGATGCTCCCAGCCTCGCCTCCGGCGGCGGCGGCACCGCCCGTGCCGGCTTTCACGCCGGTGCCGGTCCGTGCGCGGCGCGACGGCTGGACGGCGGAGCGGCAGCTCAGGTTCATCGCATCGCTCGCCCGGACCGGCTGCGTCGGCGAGGCCGCCCGGGTGGCGGGGATGAGCCGCGAGAGCGCCTACCGTCTCAGGCGGCGCAAAGGCGCCGAGGGCTTCGCCGCTGCCTGGGACTCGATCCTCGCCGCCCGCCCGCGCGGGACGTCCAGCCCCGCTTTGATTTGGCACCGGTTGGTCAAAAAGGCCGGCGGCCGGAGCGCGGTCAGCATCGAGGATGCGACCCCAGCCGAGTGGAAGGCGTTGCGGAGTCCGTCTGCCGCCTCGGCCTGGAGACCGCCGCAAGCGCGGAAGGTCACAATGAAATTGCGCCGGGCTTTTCGTGAACTTCACCGCCTCCGTCCGGCCTCAGCCCTTCACCCTCGCCGACACCCACGAGGCCAGAACGATCATTCCGGCAGCCGTGACCAGGAAGGGGAGCGGCATCCACCAGCCGTAGAGCAGCACGCCGACGGCGGGCGCGGCGATATAGGCGACTCCGTTGACCGAGGTCACCATCCCGGCGACGGCATTCTGCTCGTCGGGGCTTACCGCCAGCGAGGCGCCGCTGGTGAAGCCGGGGCGGAACAGGCCGAAGCCCGCCGAGGCCACGGCGAAGCCGAGCGTCATCCCGTACATGGTGCCGGCGAAGCCCGTCGCCGCCGTCCCGGCGGCCGCGACCGCCAGGCCCCACAGGACCAGACGGCGCGGGCTCAAGGCGAGGTAGGGGATGACGCCCCATTGGACAAGGAGGGTCGCGCCCGCGCCGGCCATCAGGACGATGGCGATCGACTGCTGCGATTGCGCCGGCGCCACCCCCGAGCGGTCGATGACGAGGAAGCCGATGACCCCGAGCAGGGCGGCATGGCCGTGCCCGCCGGCGACCCCGATGATGTGCCAGGGCAGCACCCGCGGGTCGCGCCAGCGCAGGCGCGCGGACTCACTGGCGCCAGCCTGCTGCGCGCCTTCGCCCCGGGCGACGAGCATTCCTCCCATCGAGGGATAGTCGACCACCTCGCCTCGCGCCGAGCGCTTGGGCGTGTCGTCCGGCAGACGGAGGGCGAGCCAGGCCAGGACGGCGACCCCGATCACGGCGAAGACGACCAGCGGGCCGGAAAGGCCGAGCGGCTCGAAGATGAACAGAGGCGCGATGGCCGGGCCGATGATCGTTCCCAGGCCGAAGGAGGAGGCCAAGGCGGCGAGATAGGCGGTGCGCTGCTCGCCCTCGGTCCGGGCGGCGATATAGGCCTGGACCGCGGGCGGCGAGGCGGAGCCCCAGGCGCCGTAGACCGCCCGGCCGAAGACGAAGATTGTGAAGACGATGGTCGCGGGGATCAGGCCGTGAAGGCCGGCGGCGAGGATCCCGCCGCAGATCAGCGAGGAGGCGATGAAGCCGTAGAGCCCGAGCCGCATCAGCGCGCGCCGGCCGCGATGGTCAGCCCGCCGTGCCCAATAGGGCGCCATCAGAACCCAGATCACCGCCGACAGCGAGAAGGCGACCGCGACCCACAGATCGGCCACCCCGAGCTCGCGGCCGATCGCCGGCATCAGCGACTGCATCGCCGTGTTGCCCGATGCGGCGACCAGCATCACCGCGAAAAGCAGCGCGAATCGTTCCCGGGAGAGGCTGGCGGAAGGGACCATTTGGGGGCAAATCCCGGAAATGTAGCATTTCGTCCCGGATTCGCCCCAAATCGGGCCGCGGGTCGCCCCGCCCTTGCCATCGGAGCGTTGATTTGCCAACGCACCATGCTGACCCAGGACATAGAGAAAAATCCATGACATTTCCCGGCGAACAGGCTCAACGATCCCGCGCTTATGCGCGCCAAGGCGCCAAGGGCGGCCCCTGGCTCATGTTCCTCAAGGGGTTCGTCAAGCACCCGGTGATGGTCGGGTCGGTCATCCCGTCGTCCAAGATGCTGATCGACAAGATGCTCGCCCCGGTCGATTGGGCCAATTGCAAATTGTTCGTCGAATACGGCCCGGGCGTCGGCACCTTCACCGAGAAGATCCTGGAGAAGCTGGCGCCCGACGCCATCCTCCTCACCATCGACACCAATCCGGACTTCACCTCCTACCTGAGCTCGAAGATCCGCGATTCCCGGCTTCGCGCGGTGACCGGCTCGGCCGCCGACGTCCGCGAGATCATGGGGAATTTCGGCTTCGACCATGCCGATTACATCCTGTCGGGCCTGCCCTTCTCGACCCTTCCGCCCGGCGTCGGGCCGAAGATCGCGGAGGAGACGGCCGAGGCGCTCCGCCCCGGCGGCGCCTTCCTGGTCTACCAATTCTCACCCAAGGTGCGCGACTTCATCGCCCCCTATTTCGATCGCATCGACCGCGGCTTCGAATGGGTGAACGTCCCGCCCGCGACCCTCTTCTGGGCCTGGCGGGACTAGCCGCTCAATTCCTCCCCCGCATTTGCAGGGGAGGGGACCGCCCGAAGGGTGGTGGAGGGGCCTTGCTGAGTCCGAAGAACCCCTCCGCCGCGCTTCGCGCGGTCCCTCTCCCCCGGGACGACGGCGGAGGATTTTAGAGGATCACGGCCGAGGCATCCCCACGTCCTTGAAGTTCAGCCGCTTCGCGATCCGGTAGTCGGCCACCGCGACGATGAAATAGCCGATCGCCCAGCGCAGCCGGTTGAGCCAGGTGCGGTTGCGGCGGTGGCTCTCCAGGGTGATCGGCTCGGAGCTCGCCACCTCGCCGTCGACGAACCGCCGCATCGCCGCCGCGAAGGGGGCGTCGTCGATCCGGAGCATCATCTCCAAATTGAGGAAGAGGCTTCGCATGTCGAAATTGGCCGAGCCGATATGGACGACGTCGCCGACCACGAACAGCTTGGTGTGGAGCTTGGTCGGCCGATATTCGAATATCCGGACCCCCCGCCGCAGCAGCCACCAATAGGTGTTGCGCGCCGCCGCGATGGTCGCGTTGTTGTCGGACTTGGACGCGGTGACGATCCGGACCTCGCCGCCGCGGCGGGAGATGCCGGACAGCCGGCGAAGCATGCCGAAGCTCGGCGCGAAATAGGCGGCGATGAGGTCGAGCCTTCGCGCGCCCCTCATGTCCCGACGGACGGCGCGCGCCCAGGGGCTGAGCCGCCGCGACGGCCCGCCGAACAGCCAGTGAAGCTTGCCGTGGGTGACGCTGCTCTGCTGGAGCAGCCGGCGGATGTCGCGGACCCGGGCATCGGGCGTCTGGGTCCAGCGGAAGAGGCTGTCGAAATAGCCGGCCAGGCAGGCGACCCCGTCGCCTTCGACCCGAAGGCCGATATCCCGCCAGGCGCCCGATTCGACGCTCCCGAAATAATCGTCCGAGACGTTGAAGCCGCCGATGATCACCCGCCGGGAGTCGGCGAGCGCGAGCTTCTGGTGATTGCGAAGCAAATAGCGGCGGCCGAATTTCGGGCTGAACTGGCAAAAGGCCACGCCCGCCTCCTGGAGCGGGCGGAAGAATTCGCGGTTGGCGGTCGACCCGAAGCCGTCGACGAGCAGGGACACCTCGACCCCCCGCCCCGCCGCGGCGATCAGCGCGTCTCGCACCCTCGTGCCCGAGGCGTCGTCGAGGAACATGTAATAGAGGAAGCGAAGGCTTTCGCGCGCCGAGTCGATCAGCTCGAGCAGGGCGGCGAGCCGCTCCTGCCCTTCGGCGAGAAGGGTCAGCCGGTTGCCCGCCACCTCGAGCGAGACACCCGGCTGCTGCGCATCCACTTCCGCCATGGGGCGGTGCATGTGCCGGGCGGGCGGCGAGGGCAAGCCTTTCGCGCAAGCGGCCTACCGGCACGAAGCGTGGCGGCGCTCTCCAATCATTGACTTTTCGCCCTCTCGCCCGTATCTCCGCAGCTCCCCCCAGCAATGGTGTCAAGCGGAGCAGCTGTTCATGGCGCGCGTTACCGTCGAAGATTGTGTCGACAAGATCCCCAACCGGTTCGACCTGGTGCTCCTCGCAGCCCAGCGGGCCCGGCAGGTGTCGGGCGGCGCGGAGCTGACCATCGACCGCGACCGCGACAAGAATCCGGTCGTCGCCCTTCGCGAGATCGCCGAGGAGACGGTGAAGCCCAAGCATCTCGAGGAGGCCCTGATCTCCGGGCTCCAGCGGGTCCAGGTCGACGATGACGAGGCGCCGGACGAGGTCGGCTCGCTCTCCGCTTCCGCCGAGGCCCTGCGGCTGACCGCCGCGGCTCCGCCGCGCAACAACAATGCCGGCGGCGACTACGAATAATTTCCCGGAGGGCTATGTCCTCTTCGATACGGCGATAGGCCGCTGCGCCCTCGTGTGGCGCGGCGGCCTTGTCGTCGGCGCGGCGCTTCCGGAGAAGTCGGACGAGCTTGCCCGTGCCCGGCTGGCGAAGCGCTTCCCGAACGCCGTCGAGGCCGAGCCGCCGGCTTTCGCGGCCGCGGCGGTCGCCGGAATCATCGGCCTGCTGGCCGGGAGCAAGTCCGATCTGGCCGATCTCCCGCTCGGTCTCGAAGGCTCGGCGTTCGAGCGCAGCGTCTGGCAGGCGGCGCGCCTCATCCCCTGCGGCGAGGTTCGAAGCTACGGCGACATCGCCCGGGAGGTCGGCGCGCCGGGCGCTGCCCAGGCGGTCGGCCTCGCGCTCGGGCGCAACCCGGTCCCGATCCTCGTCCCCTGCCATAGGGTGCTGGCCGCCGACGGCGGGAGCGGCGGCTTCTCGGCTCCCGGCGGAGTGGCGACCAAGTTCCGGATCCTGGAGATCGAGGGCGCGCGCCGCGCCGGCGAGCCGGAATTGTTCGATTCGCTGCCGATGCGGGTGAAGCCGGCCTAAATCCTCCCCCGCCTTCGCGGGGAGGGGGACCAGGCGAAGCCTGGTGGAGGGGTTCTTCCAGAGCCCGAAGAGCCCCTCCACCGCGCTTCGCGCGGTCCCCCTCCCCGCGAAATCTCGGGGAGGAATTTATCGAGTCACGCCGCGCTGGATTCCCGGTCCAGCTCGTCGCGGTCGACCCATTCCATGTCGCGAAGGCTGAGCGGCCGGCCGTCGGCCGACTGGACGATCATAGGCGCGATGGGCTGGCGGGTATAGCGGTCGACGAGGACGGGGTTGCTCGGGTGGCCGGAGATCCAGCGCTCGCCCCATTGGCGAAGCGACAGGAGCACCGGAAGCAGGTCGCGCCCTTTCTCGGTCAGCCGATAGGTGACCTTGCGGCGGTCGGCCGGATCCGGGTCGCGCCGCAATATGCCGTGCTCGACCAGCCGGCCGAGCCGGTTGGAGAGGATATTGCGGGCGATGCCGAGGTTGGTCTGGAATTCCTCGAAATGCCTGAGGCCGTTGAACGCGCCGCGCAGGATCAGGAACGACCAGCGCTCCCCCACCACCTCCAGGGCGGCGGAGATCCCGCAGTCGGAGAACACCTCCCGCAATTGCTCGGCACGGCTCATCGGCGAACCTTAGCGTTTTTCATCGCTGCAACATAAGAGACAATTTTTCAGTTGCAAAGTAAAACCTATATATCTAGTACGTTGCATATTGCAACTGAAAGGGCTTCGCCATGATCCGGCTACTCACCTCCTTCCTGCTGGCGCTCCTGCTCACCGTCTCGCTGTTCGGCGGCACCGCCTTCGCCGCCCCCGGCTCCCACTATCGCGCCCAGCCGGCGACCCCGCCGGCGGCGGCGCGGCTTATCGTCAAGGATATCGCGTGGAGGTGCGGCGCCTCCGGCTGCGTGGCGCCGCGCGGCAACAGCCGCCCGGCGATCGATTGCTCCGCCCTCGCACGCCAGGTCGGAACATTGCGCAGCTTCTCCATCGACGGGCGGGCGCTGGGGCCCGATGCGCTCGAAAAGTGCAACGCCCGCGCCCGGTGAAGGCCGATTACCGTTGCAACGCCGCAGCGCCGCACCCAATGTCGGTGCGGTGCTGAGGCAATATGAACTTCTCGAGAAGGTGAGGGCCTACGACCCGGACGCCGACGAGGCGATGATCAACCGCGCCTACGTCTTTTCGATGAAGGCCCACGGCTCGCAGAAAAGGGCGTCGGGCGACCCTTATTACAGCCACCCGATCGAGGTGGCCGGGATCCTCACCGACCTCCATCTCGACGACGAGACGATCGTCACCGCCATCCTCCACGACACGATCGAGGACACGGTGGCGACCGCGGAGGAGATCGAGAAGCTGTTCGGGCCCAATGTCGCGCGGCTGGTGGACGGGGTCACCAAGCTCAGCAAGATCGAGGCCCAGAGCGAGAGCCAGCGGGCGGCGGAGAATCTGCGCAAGTTCCTCCTCGCCATGTCCGGCGACATCAGGGTGCTCCTGGTCAAGCTGGCCGACCGGCTCCACAACATGCGCACCCTCCACTTCATCGCCAATGAGGAGAAGAGGAAGCGGATCGCCCGCGAGACGATGGACATCTACGCGCCGCTGGCGGAGCGGATCGGGATGTACGAGTTCATGCAGGAGATGCAGACCCTCGCCTTCCGCGAGCTCGAGCCGGACGCCTACGCCTCCATCTCGCGGCGCCTCGAGCAGCTTCATAAGGGCGAGGGCGACCTCATCTCCCGGATCGGCCGAGGCATCCGGGCCCATCTCGAGGCGAACGGCATCGAGGCCGAGGTTCAGGGCCGCGAGAAGCATCCCTTCTCGATCTGGCGCAAGATGGCCGAGCGGCACGTCAGCTTCGAGCAGCTCTCGGACGTGATGGCCTTCCGCGCCGTCGTCGAGACGGTCGAGGAATGCTACCGGACCCTCGGCCTCATCCATCAGCGCTGGCCGGTCGTCCCCGGCCGGTTCAAGGACTTCATCTCGACCCCCAAGCGCAACGGCTATCGCTCGCTCCACACCACGGTCATCCATGACGAGCAGATGCGGATCGAGATCCAGATCCGCACCGGCGACATGCACGCCCAGGCGGAGCACGGGCTCGCCGCCCACTGGGCCTATAAGGAAGGCGACGACGAGCAGGCGGCCGACCAGCATCCGTGGATCGACGATTTGCTGGAGATACTCGAGCATGCGGCGACGGCCGAGGAGCTGCTCGAGCATACAAGAATGGCGATGTACCAGGATCGGATCTTCGCCTTCACGCCGAAGGGCGAGCTGATCCAGCTCCCCAAGGGGGCGACGCCTGTCGACTTCGCTTATGCGGTCCACACCGACCTGGGAGACCAGACGGTCGGCGCCAAGATCAACGGCCGGGTGATGCCGCTTCGGACTCCGCTGGAGAATGGCGACCAGGTCGAGATTCTCGTCTCCAAGGCCCAGCACCCGCAGCCGGGCTGGCTCAGCTTCGTCGTCACCGGCAAGGCGCGGGCCAAGATCCGCCGCTTCGTCAAGTCGAAGGAGCGCGAGGAGACGGTGCAGCTCGGCCGCAAGATCTTCGACGAGATCGTCCAGCGCCTGCCCCAGCCGCTCGGCTGGGAAGCGATCACCGAGGCGCTCAAGCGGCTCCACTTCCACGACGACGCGGCGCTGATGGAGGCGATTGCGCTCAAGCGGGTCAGCGACATCGCTGTGATGGAGGCCCTGATTCCCGGCTCGACCGGCAAGGAGGGCGTCAAGCCGCCGCCGCAGCGCACCGCCATCTCGATCAAGGGCCTGACCCCGGGAGTCGCCTTCCAGCTCGCCGAATGCTGCCATCCGATCCCGGGCGACCGGATCGTCGGGCTGAGGCGCGAGGGCACCGAGATCGAGGTCCACGTCATCGGCTGCGACAGCCTCGCCGACGGGGTCGACGCCGACTGGCTCGACCTCGCCTGGGGCGACGAATCGGACGGCGGGACGGCGCGCCTGTGCATCGTCATCAAGAACGAGCCGGGCTCGCTGGCGGTCATTGCGGGAATCCTCGGCCGCCACGGCGCGAACATCGTCTCGATGGAGCAGGCCAGCCGCGACGGCAGCTTCCACACCTTCCATCTCGACATCGAAGTGCACGACGTGCAGCATCTGATGCGAATCCTGGCGGCGCTCCGGGCCGCCGACGTGGTATCGAGCGCTGAGCGTTTGTGAGGAGAGAAGGAATGATCGACCGGCGGACGATGGTCGGGCTGATCGGCGGCGCCGCGGCCCTGCCGCTCCTGCCCGGGGCGGCGCAGGCGGCCCCGGTGGATTATGTGATGTGGCGCGACCCCGGCTGCGGCTGCTGCCTGGAATGGGCGAAGCGGGTCGAGGCGGCGTTCGGGAAGAAGCTGCCGGTGGTCAACGCCCCCAACATGGCGGCGGTGAAGAAGGCGCAGGGCGTGCCGGCGGCGCTCCATTCCTGCCACACCGCCCTGATCCAGGGCGTCGTCGTCGAGGGGCATGTTCCGCCCGAGGACATCAAGCGGCTGATCGCGTCGAAGCGCAAGGGCATCAAGGGACTGGCCGTGCCCGGCATGCCGGCCGGGTCGCCCGGCATGGATGTCGGCCACAACCACCGCCAGCGCTACCAGGTGATGGCGTTCGACGCCTCGGGCAGGCACGCCGTCTTCGCGACGCACGGCTGAGGCCGATGACCGACACGCCCGCCTCGATGACCTATGGCGGCTACCTCACCCTCGACCAGCTCCTCTCCGCCCAGCATCCGATCTCGAATCACCATGACGAGATGCTGTTCGTCATCATCCACCAGACCAAGGAGCTGTGGCTCAAGCAGGCCATCCACGAGCTGAAGCTGTCGCGGGACATGATTCGGCAGGACCGGCTGATCGAGGTCCACAAGGCGCTTTCCCGGGTGTCGCGGATCCAGGCGGTGATGACCCTGAGCTGGGACGTCCTGGCGACCATGACCCCGGCGGACTATACCAGCTTCCGCGACGTGCTCGGCTCCAGCTCCGGATTCCAGTCCGCCCAGTTCCGGGAGTTCGAGTACAGGCTCGGCCTCAAGGACGGGGGGCACCTCAAGTTCCAGGAAGAGGGGAGCGGCCCCTATTCCGCACTGCTGGAGGCGCTTCACCAGCCGAGCCTGTGGGACGAGGCCAATTTCGCCGCCGCCCGGGCCGGCCTCGACCTGCCGAGCGATCCGCCGGAGCGCGACTGGAGCCTGCCCTACCGGCCGAGCGAGGCGGTGGAATCGGCCTGGGCCCGGGTCTACCGGGATCCCGAGCGGCACTGGCCGCTCTACCAGCTCGCCGAGAAGCTGGTCGACATCGATGATGCGCTCGCCACCTGGCGGCACAAGCATGTGGTGACGGTCGAGCGGATCATCGGGCTGAAGCGGGGCACCGGAGGCACCGCCGGAGTCGCCTATCTCCAGTCGACGCTGGGCAAGCGGGCCTTCCCGGAGCTGTGGTCGCTGAGAACGAGGGTTTGAAATCGTCCCCGAGCTTGCTCGGGCAGGGGGACACCCGAAGGCTGGTGGAGGGGTAGCTGGCAGAAGCCTGGTCACCTACCCCTCCACCAGGCTTCGCCTGGTCGCCCTCCCCATCGAAGATGGGGAGGATTAAAGCCCGGCTTTCTCGCGCCTGATCGCGGCGATCTCCTCGGCCGCGATCCGCTCCCTCGCGCCCAGGCTGGGGTGGCTTCGGAAGAGCTGCGGGAACCAGTCGTATTTGCCGAGGTAGCGGCGCCAGAAGGGGATGGCGGCGTCGAGATCGTAGCCCGCCGCAGCCATCATCCGGAGCCCGAATCGGTCGGCGAACTCCTCCCGCTTCCACGCCGCGCTCGCCTTGATCCCGAGGCCGCGCAATATCCCTTCCTCGCTTCGGGTTGCGGGATGCCCGAAGATGTTGTGGGCCAGCTCATGGCCGAGGACGACCGCTAGCTCGTCGTCGCTCCTCAGGAACCTGAGCATGGCGAGGGTCATGACGACGGTTCGGCCGGTGGCGAAGGCGTTGACCTGGGTCGAGCGGGCGAGACGGACCCGGCCGAGGCAGGCCGGGATCGAGCCGAGCCGAAGCGTCACCTCGCCGCCGGCGCGAAGCACTCGGAGCTCGGCGGGCCCCTGCCGCAGGGCCGTCTCGAGCTCCGCCTCCGATTCGTCGGCAAGGCGCCGCCATTTTTCGCGCTTCGGCTCGGCGGCGACCGAGGCGCCGGTGGGGAGCAGGCGGCCGTTCACCGCGAGCAGGACGTCTCCGGCGACAAGGCCGGCACGCGCGGCGGGCGTTCCCGCCAGCACGGTCAGAACGCCGGGGCCGCGGTCGAGCCCGTAGCGGCCGATCATCAGCGGCCGGTCGGCCGCCTCATATTCGGCGAGATGGTGGAAGAGCATTCCGGTGAGTGGATAGCGGTCGGCGCACAGCGGAGCGCCGGCCAGGGCCAGGCGGTAGCCGACGAGGGCGACTCGAAGATCGTCCTGGCGCAAGGTGGTGGAAGGGCCGGCCTCGGCCGCTACGGGGGCGGAGCCGACCTGGCCGTCCGCGGCCACGGCGCCCAGTGAAAGGGACGCGAGCGGAATGAGAAGGATGCGGCGGAGCGCCTGGGGGCGTGGCCCGGTCCTCTCACCCACGATCGCAACCTCCTCCGCCGGACAAGAAAATGGCCGGATGAAGATGAACTTCATCCGGCCAGAAACTCAAGACGGGCTGACCAGCCGGCCGGCCTTACGGGCTGGTCGGCTGGTCGTCGTCGTCGCCGCCGCAGACCTCGGTGGCGGCGCAGATGCCGAGGATGATCGCGATGAGCGCAATCAGCGGAATGATCCAGCCGCCGCGAAGCTGCTCGCCGTCGACCTCTTCACCGGCCGGCGCAACTTCCTGCACCGCGGCGGCGGACGTCGTCGCCGAAGTCTGCGCCATCGCCAGGGTCGGCGTCGTCATCAACGCAACCGAGGCGGTCGCAGCAATTAGTCCCTTGAAACGCACGTCAGCTTCTCCCTTCGAACTCGAGCCTGATCTCTCGATTTAGGGCTCTACCTAATCGGCCGCTCCGGGGCTGTCCACCCTGGAAAACGGCCACTCGATCGGAACCCGTTGCGCCTCATAGCCTCGGATAGGTTTATGAAGCCTGACCCCGAACGTCAGGTCGTCCATTTGGTTCAACCGCCCCGAGAGTTCAGGCTCAGCTGTTGCACGAAAGCGACAGCGCGGCGGGAATTGCTCGAACGGCTTTTAATCCAAGGGGTTCGGGACCCCCGCGCCTGTCCGCCATCGCCTCACGGCTCTGCAGGACAAGAAAATGGCCGGACGAAGAAGCTCCGTCCGGCCGAATTTTCAGCATGGCTGCGAGCAGCCTGCCCGAGCTTACGGGCTGGTCGGCTGATCGTCGTCGTCGCCGCCGCAGATCTCGGTGGCGGCGCAGATGCCGAGGATGATCGCGATGAGCGCGATCAGCGGAATGATCCAGCCGCCGCGAAGCTGCTCGCCGTCGACCTCTTCACCGGCCGGCGCAACTTCCTGCGCGGCGGCGGCGGACGTCGTCGCCGCAGTCTGCGCCATCGCCAAGGTCGGCGTCGTCATCAGGGCGACCGAGGCGGCCGCAGCAATAAGTCCCTTGAAAGCCACGTCAGCTTCTCCCTTCGTACCCGAGCTTTATGTCTCGATTTCGAGCCTTGTCTAGTCGAGCCGCTTCGAACTGTCTATCCCGAAAACGTCGCGGCCGAAAAGTTGAAACGCGCCTGTTCCTTCAAGGGCTTAAGGCGTCGAGCGAAGGCCTGCGGGCGCAAAAGGACCGGCGGTGCAGTTGGAAACCGGCCGCACTGTTGCCCATGCGCGACACTATCGGGGGATTGCCCGAAATGGCTTTTTGTTTCAGAGGGTTCGCGAACCCGACCTTGGGGAGGAGCCGGTGATCCTAAGCCTTCGCCTGTCGCGCGTGATCGCCATTCTGGCCGCGGTCTTGCTCGCCCTGACCGCCGCGCCCGGGTGGGCCGCGGTGTCGATTACCTTCTATTCCAAGGAGCTGGGAGCGAGCTTCCCGCACGCCTTCGTCGTCGTCGAAGGGACGCTCGACCGCGGCGGGCCGCGAATCGAGGAGGATTACGGATTCACCGCCAAGACGATCAGCCCCGCGATTCTCTGGGGCAAGGTGGCGGGCAAGGTGGATACCGAGCACAGCGCCGGATACATCAAGGGCAGCGACCGCCACTTCACCGTCGCCCTCACAGATGCCGAATATGACAGGGTCATCGCGACCGTCGAGCGCTGGCGCGCCGCGAAGCAGCCGAACTACGACCTGGACAAGCATAATTGCGTCCATTTCGTCGGCGAGCTCGCCGCCGCGATCGGCATGACTCCCGACATGAAGAGGCTCATGAAGAAGCCGCGCTCCTTCCTGGAGACCCTGACGGCCCGGAACCGCGCCTGGCTGCAGGGCCGCAACGCGACTCTCCACCGCCTGGGCCCCGCCCAGCGGTCCCCAAAGGTGGTCCCCAGCGCTTGACATTTCGGGCGCCGTCGAATGTTAGCGCCGCAACTCCGGCGATCCCGCCGCCACCCCCTCCCAGAGTGATCCTGAAATGAACGCCTCCCGCTCCGAGCAGATCGTGGTCGTCGGCCTCGGCTATGTCGGCTTGCCCCTCGCCGTCGCGCTCGCCCGCAGCTTCAGCGTGGTCGGGCTCGACATAGACGAGAAGCGAATCGAGGAGCTGAGGCTCGGCGTCGACCGCACCCGGGAGGTGGAGAGCGAAGCCCTCGCCGCCTCGCCGCTGAGGCTGACCAGCCGGGCCGCCGACGCGGCCGGGGCCGACGTCTACATCGTCACCGTCCCGACGCCGGTCGACGGCGGCAACAGCCCGGACCTGAGGCCGGTGATCAGCGCCACCCGCAGCCTGGCCACCCTGCTCGACCCGGCCCGCAAGCCTGTCGTCGTCTACGAGAGCACCGTCTATCCGGGCGTGACCGAGGACATTTGCGGACCCCTGATCGAGGAGGTCTCGGGCCTCCAGCGCGGCCGGGACTTTTTCCTCGGCTACTCGCCCGAGCGAATCAATCCGGGCGACCGCGAGCATACGGTGGACCGGATCGTGAAGGTGGTCGCCGGCGAGAACGAGGCGGTGACCGAGCGGCTGGCGGCGATCTACGGGGCGGTGACCAGCGCCGGCGTGTTCCGGGCCGCCTCGATCAAGACCGCCGAGGCGGCCAAGGTGATCGAGAACGCCCAGCGCGACATCAACATCGCCTTCATGAACGAGATCACCAAGATCTTCTCGAAGCTCGACATCTCGGTCTGGGACGTCCTCGCCGCGGCCGGCACCAAGTGGAACTTCCTGCCCTTCCAGCCCGGGCTGGTCGGCGGCCACTGCATCGGGGTCGACCCTTATTACCTCAGCTTCCGGGCGCAGCAGCTCGGGCTCGACCCACACGTCATCCTCGCCGGCCGCTCGACCAACGACGGAATGGGCGCCTGGGTCGCCGACGGGCTCCACGCCAGGCTCGGGAAGCCGGGCCGGGCGCTCGTCATGGGCCTCGCCTTCAAGGAGAACGTCCCGGACCTGAGGAACAGCCGGGTGATCGACGTCGTCCGCCGGCTCGAGGCGCTCGGCCACGAGGTGACCATCCACGATCCCCTCGCCGACGCCGCCGAGGCCCGCCACGAATATGGGGTCGATCTCGCCGCCGACGCCTTCGACCGGAGCTACGATCTCGTCCTCGTCGCCGTTCCGCATGAGGCTTATCGCGAGCTTGACGACAGCAGGCTTGGCGGCCTGGTCGCCGAGGGCGGCCTGCTCGCCGACCTGAAGCAGCTCTACAAGGGCCGCGAGCTTCCCGGCGTGGAGCGCTGGAGCCTCTAGGCGCCCGGCCGCCAGTCGAACGGCAGCGGCGCCTCGCGGAACGCGAAGCGGTCGAGATGGGTGGCGAGCACCGACTTCATCCGCTCCAGCGTCCCCGCGTCCTCGGCGGCGAGGGTGACGCTTAGCGCTTCGCCGCCGGCGCGCATCGTCGCCGTCGCGGCCGAGAAGCGGACGAGGCCGAACGCGTCGGACTGCTCCACCTCCAGCTTGTGTGCCCAATGGTTGCACAGCTGCTTCACATATTTGGCGCCATGGGCGGTCGGCACCCTGGCCGTGGACTCGAGCATGTTGGAACTCCGTTGCTGCCCTGATATATGCTATTGATAATCATTCGCAACTCAAATAGCCGGCTGTCATGCCATTCCCGACTCAATCCCGCCTTCGCAGCCTCTGGTTCCAGGTTCACAAGTGGATCGGGCTCGCCCTCGCCGCCCTGATCATCCCCGTCTCGCTGACCGGGTCGGCTCTGGTGTGGCACGACTGGCTTGACGAAAGGCTGAACCCGGAGCGCTCCGCCTCGGCCCTGCCGAGCCTGCCGCCGTCGGCCTATGCGGCGGCGGCGCGCGGCCTTGCGGGACGGGGGGAGCGGCTGGCCGGCCTCGCCTATCCCGCTGGGCCGGGGCCGGTCGTCGCCACCCTCGCCCGGCCGCCGCAGCCGGGCGGCGGCCGCCCGGTGCGCACGATCCTCCATCTCGATCCGGCCTCGGCGCGCCTGCTCGACCGCTCGGCGAGCAACGAGGGCGCCGTGCAGGTGCTCCACGTCCTCCACGGCTCGCTGATGGTTCCAGGCGTCGGCCGGCAGATCGTCGGCTGGATCGGGGTCGCGATGCTACTCTCCTCGCTCACCGGCCTGTGGCTGTGGTGGCCGCTGAACGGCCGCTTCACCCGCGCCCTGCGCTGGAAGCGCCGGCCGACGACCAGCGCCAACCTCCACCACCAGGGCGGCTTCTGGGTCGCGCTCCCGCTGGCGATGCTCTCGCTGACCGGGGCATGGATCTCCTTCCCGGCCTTCTTCGCGAGCGTCTCGGGAGACCCGGCCGGCCCCTCGCCCGCGGAGCGGATGCGGCGAATGGCGGCCCAGCCGGCGGCCGAGACCCGGCTGACCGCGGATTCGGCCGTGGCGGCGGCGCGGCCGCTCGCCCCGGGCGCGCTGACGACCCTGACCTGGCCGACGACGCCCGACATGAAGTGGAAGGTCGCCTTCCGGCGGGCAGGCGGCCCCGCCGAATTGGCGGTGGACGACTCGAGCGGCGCCACCACCCCGCCCAAGCCCCCTCGGCCGGAGACGACCGCGCGGCTGATGCGCCGGCTCCACGACGGCACCGGAATGGGCCCGCTGTGGCAGACGATCATCTTCCTCGGCGGCATGATCCCGGCGCTTCTCGCGGTGACGGGTATCCTGATGTGGCTTCGCGATCGCCGCCGGCGGCGCGCTCAGGAAAGCGCGACCGCCTAACGGCCGGACCAGTCCACCACTTCCCAGCCCTCCGCTTTGGCGAGGCGGACGAGCCGGCTGTGCGCGTTGGCCGCAACCGCTTCGTCGGCCCAGCGATGGACGTGGTGGTCGGAGACATGGTCGGAATAGAAGCGGATGTGGACGGCGTCGCGCTCCAGCCCCTCGCGCTGAAGCCAGGCGAGGATCATGTCCTTCTTGGCTGGGCCGTAGCAATTGGCGCCGTCGATCCGGGCGACGATCCGGCCCTTGGCGTCGATCCCGGTCTCGGTGGCGATGACATCGTCGAAGCCCAGGCGGCGGGCGATGGCGGCGGCGTAGAGGCGGTAGGAGGCGGTCGCCATGACCAGCCGGCGCCCCGCCGCCCGGTCCCCCGCGATCGCCCGGCGCGCGCCCGGCATGATGTTGGAGGCGAGCTGCCTCTCGGCGAAGCTCTCGATCACCGGCTCGAGCCGCTCGGGCGCGATCCCGCGGCCGATGAGCAGGGTGTAGTTGATCTCCTTGAGGCGGCCACGGTCGACCAGCTTCAGGACGTAGGCGAGCATCGCCAGAAGGACGACGGGCATCAGTGCGAGCCGCCAGGGCGCCAGCTTCATTGCGGCATGGACCAGGAACGGCGTGTAGGTCGCACGCCGGGTAATCGTCCGGTCCATGTCGTAAATGGCGAGGCGAGCCTTCATTCCGGCGGCTCAAGCATCCGGATATGGCCTTTGTCCATAGTTGCCCGCAGTGGGGATTTGAAGCATGACGCGGCAATGAGCTCGGTCGCCCGTTTCACTGACAGCGTCGAAGAAGGCCGCAGGGTGCTGCGATTCCAGGGCGACCTGACGCTGTCGAGGCTCGGAGTCCTGCCCAACCGGCTCGACCGGCTGAAGGGCCGGGACTTCCTCATCGACCTCTCCGGAATCGGCCGGATGGACACGATCGGCGCGTGGATCGTCCATCGCACGGCGCGGGACCGGGGCGGCGAGATCGTCGGCGCCGACGAGGGCGCGGCGGACCTGCTCCGCCAGATCCAGAAGGCGGACCAGCCGGTCAAGGTCCGTCCGGATCCGCCCGCGCCGTTCGAACGGGTGCTCACCCAGCTCGGCGACGCGACGATCGAAGCCGGACGCACTTTCGTCGGGCTGCTCGGCTTCTTCGGCGCCATGTTGCTTTCGATCGGCTACGTCATCCGCCAGCCGCGCCGGTTCCGGCTGAACGCCGTCGTCCAGCGATTCGAAGTGGTGGGAGTCCACGCTTTCGGGATCATCGGGCTGATGAGCTTCCTCGTCGGAATCGTCATCGCCCAGCAGGGTGCGGTGCAACTCCGGCAGTTCGGGGCCGAGGTGTTCACCGTCAACCTGATCGGCCGAAGCTCCATCAAGGAGCTGGGCGTGCTGATGACCGCGATCATGGTCGCCGGCCGCTCCGGCTCCTCCTTTGCGGCCCAGCTGGGCTCGATGAAGCTCGCCGAGGAAGTGGACGCGATGCGGACCATCGGCGTCTCCCCGATGGAGGCGCTCGTCCTCCCCCGGGTTTTCGCGACCGTGCTGATGATGCCGCTGCTCGGCTTCTACGCCGCCATCGTCGCGATCGTCGGCGGCGCCGTCTTTTGCTGGATCTCGCTCGACATCCCGCCGGTCACCTTCGTCCAGCGCATTCGCGAGGTCGTTCCCAGGACCGATCTTTGGCAATTGCTGATCAAGGCGCCCGTGTTCGGCCTGATCATCTCGCTCGCCGGCTGCTTCCAGGGCATGCAGGTCAAGTCGGATGCCGAGGAGGTGGGCCTCAGGACGACCACCGCCGTCGTCCAGGCGATCTTCCTCGTCATCGTCCTCGACGCCTTCTTCGCCGTCTTCTTCACCGAGATCGGTTGGCTGTGAGCGGCTCCGGGCAAGACATCGTCATCGAGGTCCAAGGCCTCAGGAACAGCTTCGGCGAGGCCGTGATCCACGACGGCCTCGACCTCCAGGTAAGGCGCGGCGAGATTCTCGGAGTGGTCGGAGGTTCCGGTACGGGCAAGTCGGTCATGATGCGCTCGATCATCGGCCTTCAGAGGCCCGACGCGGGCGAAGTGCGCGTGTTCGGGGAGCCGATGCTCGACCGCGACGACGCCCAGTTGCAGGGAATTCGGAAGCGCTGGGGAATCCTGTTCCAGGGCGCGGCCCTGTTCTCGACCCTCACCGTCGCCGAGAACGTCCAGGTGCCGCTTCGGGAATTCTATCCGCGACTGTCGGAGAAGCTGCTCGACGAGATCGCGGCCTACAAGATCGTGATGGTGGGCCTCTCTCCAGACGCCGGACCGAAATTCCCGGCCGAGCTGTCGGGCGGGATGCGCAAGCGCGCCGGTATCGCCCGAGCCCTCGCGCTCGACCCGGAGCTGCTCTTCCTCGACGAGCCCACCGCCGGCCTCGACCCGATCGGCGCCGCCGCCTTCGACCAGCTGATCGTCGACCTTCGCGAGCGGCTCGGCCTCACCGTCTTCCTGATCACCCACGATCTCGACACGCTCTACACGATCTGCGACCGTGTCGCCGTCCTCGCCGACAAGAAGGTGATCGCGGTCGGCACCATTCCGGAATTATTGGATTTGGACCACGAATGGATACAGGAGTATTTCAGGGGTCCGCGCGGTCGCGCAGCCGAAGAGGCGATGGAAGCCGAAGAGGCGCGGATGGCCGAAACGAACGGGGGCACTGAGAGATAATGGAAACCCGCTCGAACCACCTCCTGGTAGGCGCCGTCGTCCTCGGCATGCTGGTGGCCCTGGTGCTGTTCGTCGTCTGGCTGAGCCAGGCCGGCGGCGACCAGGACGAGAAATACGACATCCTCTTCAGCCAGGCGGTCGAGGGGCTCGCCAAGGGCAGCGCCGTCACTTTCTCGGGCGTTCCGGTCGGCCAGGTCGAATCGATCAACCTGATGCCGAAGACTCCGCAATTCGTGCGCATCCGGATCTCGGTCGACGACGAGACCCCCGTCATCGTCGGGACCACCGCGACGATGAAGGCGACCTTCACCGGAATCGCCTCGATCCAGCTCGACCCGCCGGAGCGCGATCCGCGCCGGCCTGCCGGCGAGGGTCGCCCGATCGTCTGCCCCGAGGTCAACCCCGACGCGCAATGCCCGTTCGGGGTACCGCTCATCCCGACCAAGCCCGGAGCGCTCGGCCAGCTTCTCAACAGCGCCCCCGAGCTGCTCGAGCGCGTTTCCACCCTCACCGCGCGGCTCACCGAGCTGCTCGGCGACCGCAACCAGAATTCGATCGCCGCGATCCTCGAGAACGTCCAGGTGATCAGCCGCAACCTCGCCGAGCGCTCCGACGAGATCGCCGCCACGCTCGCCGAGGCGCGGGTCGCCATCCGCCAGACCGGAGTCGCCGCCCAGGAGATGGGCCAGCTCGCCGACACCGCCGACCGGTCCCTCTCCCAGGACGTCCGGCCGATGCTCGCCGACCTGAGGCAGACGATCCGGGCGGCCGAGACCAGCATGGGCACTCTCGACGCGACTCTGAGCGACGCCCGCCCAGGCCTTCAGGCCTTCTCGAAGCAGACCATCCCCGAGGTCGGCCAGCTGGTCCGCGACCTGAGGGAAATGTCGGATTCCCTGAACGCCGTCGCCCAGCGCCTCAACACCCAGGGGGCGGGCGGGATCATCGGCGGCTCGAAGCTGCCCGACTACAAGCCGAGGAAATGATGAGACAGACCCGCCCCTTCCTCGCCCCCGCCGTCGCACTGGCCGCGGCCCTCGCCGTCTCCGGCTGCCTGAGCTTCGGGCCCAAGGTTCCGCCGACCCTTATGAGGCTGACCTCGGACGCCCAGATCACGGCCTCGAGCCGGACCGCTCCGGCGGGCGAGGCGATCACCGTCGTCCCGCCCACCGCTCCCGCCGAGCTCAACACGCCGCGAGTCCCGGTGCGCACCGGCGCCACCCAGGTCGCCTACGTCAAGGACGCGCAATGGGTGGAGGTGCCGACCATCCTGTTCGCCCGGCTGGTCTCGGAGACCATCGCCGCGAAGACCGGCCGGGTCGTCCTCGATCCCAAGCAATTCACGTTCGATCCGGGCCAGCGCCTGACCGGGACGCTCCAGACCTTCGGCCTCGACGCCGACCGGATGGAGGCGGTGCTGGTCTACGACGCCGCGGTCTCGCGCGGCAAGGAGGCGGTGGAGACCCGGCGCTTCGAGGCGAGGGTGCCGGTGGCGGCGCTGGACGCCGCGAGCGCCCCGGCGGCGCTCAACCAGGCGGCGAACCAGGTCGCGGCGGAAGTGGCGGCCTGGATCGGATAGCTTCCCGTCCCTTGGAGGGAGGGGGTCTGCTAGATCGGCTTGCGCTTAAGCCGTGCCCTTAGATCCTCCATTCCGATGTCCTCGACCACCGCGGCCTTGTCGTCGGCTCGAAGTATGGTGGAGACGTGGCCGAGAATCTGGCCGACCAGGTCGAGGCTCTGGAGCGACTTGCCGTGGCGCTGGATGAGGAGGAGGTCGGCGATGAGCTCGTCGCCAAGCCCTTCGAGCAGGCGCTGGACGTAGCCGAGCTCGTCGGCCAGCCGCCTGTCGAGATCCCCGGCGACGGGATGAGTGGCCGGAGCCTCGCCGGATCGGAGAGCCCGGCCGGACACCGGGTTGGCCCGGGCTTCGGCCTGGATCGCGTCCACCCGCCGCTGGTCGCGAAGGCCTGTGCAGTCGATCGCCCTCGGCTTGCCGCCCGTCCATTCGTTGACCGGGGTAGTCCCGGCGAACCTGACTCCGCGGCGGCTGCCCGCCGCCCAGGCGACGGTGGCCGCGACCTGGAGGTCGCCCCTCACCAGGACGAGGGGCAGGCCCGCCTCGGGAAGGCCGGCGCCCTCGATCAGGGCTCCGGTCTCCGAGAGATTGCGGATCCGGACAGGGAGCTGCCGGCCGCCGACGTCGGCCGTCGCCGCCAGCAGCAAATTGGTGCGCGGCGCCACCCGGTCTTCCGGATTGCCCTCCGACTGTATCTCGCCCGTCTCGCCCACGCGGTCGGCCTTTCGCTCCACCGCGCCCCATCGCGGCCGGTAAGACCTTAACCTGCAATGGTTAATTCGGCCTTAGGGCCGCATCGCCCCACCTCCCCGAGGAAGGGGAGCTATCCCAGCGACTTGCTGGCCTGCTCGAACACGTCCTTGCTGAGGCCGGGCGTGGCGACCATCCGATCCAGCTGCGCCTTCATCAGATCCTGGCGGGCCGGATCGAAGCGCCGCCAGCGCCCCAGCGGCGGGACCAGCCGGGCCGCCGTCTGCGGGTTCAGCCGGTCGACCGCGAGGATCATGTCGGTAAGGAAGCGGTAGCCGCGGCCGGATGAATCATGAAAGGCGCTCTGGTTGGCGGCGAAGGCGCCGACCAGGGAGCGCATCCGGTTCGGGTTGGACAAGGTGAAATCCGGATGCGCGGCCAGCGCCTCGACTCGGTCGAGCGTGTCGTCCCGGGTCGAGAGCGCCTGAACGGTAAACCATTTGTCGAGCACCAGCGGGTCGGAACGGTAGCGTTCGTAGAAGCCGGCGAGGGCGCCGTGCCTTTCCGGCGAGTCCGAGCTTGCCAAGGCGGCGAGGGCGCCCTGCCGGTCGGTCATATTGTCGGCTTCGTCATGCTGGCGCCTGGCGAGCGCCGGCGCGTCCCCGGCCTGAGCGGAGAGCAGGTAATTGAGCGCCACCGTCCTCAGCCGGCGGGCGCCCTTCGCGGCCGGCGAATATTCGTAGCGATTGGCCGCGGTCGAGGCGTAGGCCGACCGCCATTGCGGCTCGAGCGCACGGCCGAGATCGGCCCGAAGCGAATCGCGGGCGGCGCGGATCGCCTCGGGGTTCACCACCGCCATCTGGTCGCCGATGAAGGCTTCGCTGGGCGGAAGGACCGCATCGGCTTTGAACGCCGGGTCGAGCGCCTCGTCCGCCAGCGTCTGCCGAACGGCGTCGATCACCGCTTCGTGATCGCCCCGCCCGGAGCCGATCGCCGCGAGCAGGGTGTCGAGCATCAGCTGCTGCATCGCCTCGTAGCGGGCGAACGGATCGTCGTCATGAGCCGAGAGGAAGGCGAGGTCCGCCGCCGGCCGCTCCGTCTCGACGATCACCGGGGCCGAGAAGCCGCGGTTGATCGACAGCACGACCGGCTCCCCGACCGGGCCGAGCAGGGCCTCGTCCCGCGCCTTGTCGAGGAGAATGAGCTGCTCGGCGATCTTCGTCCCGCTGGCCCGGCCGAACAATGCGACCCGAAGCGGGATCGGCATCGGCTTCTTGACCGGCTGGCCCGGCGTGGGGGGCAAAGTCTGCTCGAGCCGGAGCCGGGCGATCCCGTCCTCCTGAGCCACCGAGGCCTTGACCCGCGGAGTCCCCGCCTGCTCGTACCACAGGCGGAAGTGGGCGAGATCCTCGCCGCTCGAATCCTCCATCGCCCGCACGAAATCCTCGCAGGTGACCGCCTGGCCGTCATGCCGCTCGAAATAGAGGTCGCACCCGGCCCGGAACCGCTCCGGCCCGAGCAGGGTGTGAAGCATCCGGATCAGCTCGGCGCCCTTGTTGTAGACGGTCGCAGTGTAGAAATTGGTGATTTCCATATAGGAATCCGGCCGAACCGGGTGGGCGAGCGGGCCGCCGTCCTCCGGGAACTGCGCCGCCCGGAGCACCTTCACGTCCTCGATCCTTTTGACCGCGGCGCTGCCCATGTCGGCGGAGAACATCTGGTCGCGGAAGACGGTGAAGCCCTCCTTCAGCGAAAGCTGGAACCAGTCCCGGCAGGTGACCCGGTTGCCCGACCAATTGTGGAAATATTCGTGCGCCACCACGCCCGCCACCGCGTCGAAATCGGCGTCCGTCGCCGTGTCCGGGTCGGCGAGGATGTAGCGCGAGTTGAAGATGTTGAGGCCCTTGTTCTCCATCGCGCCGAAGTTGAAATCGGCCACGGCGACGATGTTGAAGACGGCGAGGTCATATTCCCGCCCGTACACCTCCTCGTCCCATTTCATCGACGCCTTGAGCGAGTCCATGGCGTGCTCGGTCTTGGGCAGGTCCGGCTCGCGGACCCAGATGCCGAGATCCACCTTCCGCCCGGAGCGGGTCGTGAAGCTGTCGCGATTTGCGGCGAGGTCGCCGGCGACGAGCGCGAACAGATAGCAGGGCTTGGGGAAGGGATCGTCCCACTCGGCCCAGTGCCGGCCGTCGGGGAGCTCGCCGGCGCCGACCGGATCGCCGTTCGACAGCAGCACCGGGTAAGCCGGTTTGTCGGCGATCATGCGCACGCGGTAGCGGGAGAGGACGTCGGGCCGGTCCGGGAAGGGTGTGATCCGCCGAAAGCCCTCGGCCTCGCACTGGGTGCACAATATGCCACCCGATTCGTAAAGGCCCATCAGCTGCGTGTTGGCGCGGGGAGCGATCTCGACCAGTGTCTCCACCGTCGCCCGCCCCGCGCCGAGCCGGACCGTGAGCACCTCACCCTCCAGGCTGTGATCCGCAGCCCCGCCGTCGACGCTCACCTCGACCAGCTGCAGCCCCTGGGCGTCGAGCCGGAGCGGCCGGTCGTGATCGCCGTTGCGGACGACGCTGAGGCGCGATCTCACCCGGGTCCGCCCGGCGCCGAGGTCGAACTCCAGCTCGATGGCGGGCACCAGCCAGTCCGGCGGCGTGTAATCTTCGCGGCGGATCGCGGCGGGCGGAGCGGCGGGGGCGTTCTGGGCGTCGAGCATCGCGCGGACTTAGGCGCGGGGATGGAGGGGCGCAACGTTCCCGGCGACCGCGCCGGTCAGGCGGCGGCGGCGCGAGACTTCAGCGCGATGACCAGCCCGGCGAAGGCGATGACTCCGCCGGCGACGGCCAGCGTCGACCAAAGATAGCCCTCGAACAGGGTCGAGAAGACCATCGCCAGGATGGGCACGAGAACGCTCGAATAGGCCGCCTTGCCGGGCCCGACCTGGCGCATGACGGCGAAATAGAGCGGAAAGGCCAACGCGGAGGCGAGGAGGCCGAGATAGACCAGGCCGATCCAATATCCTGGCCGGGTCTCGATGACCGGCGGTCCGGCGACGGCCCAGGCGAAGAGGGCGTTGGCGAGGATTCCGTAGACCATGCCCCAGGCGAGCAGGCTGGCCAGCGGCCAGGAGGCGAGGCCGCGGCTCGACTGAAGGATGTTGGCCGCCGAGGCGGAGAGCACCCCGAGAAGGGTCAGCCCGATCCCGAGGAACACCTCCCCGGTGGAGGTCGGGCTGGCCCGGATCTCCTGGACGAACAGCAAGGCGACCCCGACGCAGGCGATCGCCGAGCCGGCGACGAACCCCAAGGTCGCCTTCTGCTTGAGGAAAAGCCAGGCGAGAGCGCTGTTCGGCACCATCAGCAAAGCGAAGACGGTCGCGACGAGGCCGCTGGTGACGTGATGCTCGGCCGCATAGACGAAATTGAAGTTGAGGCAGAATTGCGGAACCCCGAACAAGGCCGCCAGGGCATGGCCGCGCCGGCCCATTCGAAGGCTGGCACCGCTCATCGCGGCCCAGGCGAACATCGCCGCGGCGGCGATGACGAAGCGGTAGGTCACCGACCAGGACGGCGGGACGGCGCCGAGCTGGTCCTTGATGACGATCCAGGTCGAGCTCCAGATCAGGGTGATGAGGAGGAAGGGGATCAGGATCCGGGGCTGGAGCATGCTCGCCCCCTGCGTCGCCGCAGCGAAGGCTGGGGCCCCGTGGGGTGAAGAGCTCGGCGCCTTTATCTCACTGGGGTCCCAGCCTCCGCTGGGACGACGAGGATCGCTCACAGCGCCCGGATCGACGCGGCGAGCGCGTCGACGTGGGCCGGATCGGAATCCCAGGCCGTCACCAGCCGGGCCTCGCCCGGCCCCCAATCGTAGAAGTCGAAGCCCTGATCGCGAAGCTTCTGCGCCTCGTCCGGCCGCACCTTGAGGAAAATCTCGTTCGCCTCGACCGGAAGCACCAGCCGCTCCGGGCCCGCCGCCGCCGCGAGGCGAGCGGCGGACTCGTTCGCCGCCCGGGCGTTGCGGAGCCATACCCCGTCCTCGATCATGGCGAGAAGCTGGGCCGCCAGATAGCGGCCCTTCGACAGGAGGTGCCCGGCCCGCTTGCGGCGGTAGAGCGTCGCCTGGCGGTGCCGCTCGCCGAAGAAGATCAGCGCTTCCGCCGAGATTCCGCCATTCTTGACGAAGCCGAAGCTCAAAGCGTCCGCCCCCGCCCGCCAGGTCAGGTCGGCGGGTGACTCGCCGGTGCTGACGACGGCGTTGGCGAAACGGGCGCCGTCGACGTGGAAGCCCAGCCCCCGCCCCCGCGCCAGCTCGCCAAGCGCGGCGGTCTCGGCGGCGGAATAGACCAGCCCATATTCAGTCGCGTTGGTGATCGAGAGCGCGGCGGGCTGGGTCTGGTGGACGTCGTTGCGGACCGTGGCGAGCAAGGCCGTCACCGCCTCCGGTGTGAGCTTCGCGCCCTCCCCCTCGCCGAGCAGCAATTTGGCCCCATGCGTGTAGAATTCGGGCGCCCCGCATTCGTCATTCTGGATGTGCGCGTCGCGATGGCAGACGATGCTCCCGTGCGGAGGGCAGAGCGCCGCCAGCGCCAGGGCGTTGGCCGCCGTCCCGGTGGCGACCCAGAGCGCCGTCACCCGGGTCTCGAACAGCTCGGAGAAGGCCTCGTCCAGCCGGGCGCTCCAGGAATCGCCGTCATAGGCGGTGTCGAGCCGGTTGGCGGCGGCGATGGCGGCCATCGCCTCGGGGCAGGCGGCCGCCGCATTGTCTGAAAAAAAGCGCATGGCCGCGCCTTAGGGGCCAGACCCCCTACTGACAACGGTGGCAGCGCGAAAATGGTGCCCCCGTTTACTACAATTTAGGTGCCTTGGGCCTATCCCCCCTTGCCGAGAGCCAATGAGGATATGAGGGCATGGGCGTAGAGCATTTTGTTGACGGCCCGGTGGCGGGCAAGCGCCAGGCGAAGCGCGCGCGCGTGCTGCTCGCCGCGAAGCTGCAGACGGCGAACGGGGAGATCGACGCCCGGCTGCGCGATCTCTCCCGCAAGGGAGCCCTGGTGGAGTGCCGGACGCCGCCGCCGGTCGGCACCGAGCTCATGTTCAACCGCGGATCGACGAGCATTCCGGCCCGGGTCGCCTGGACGGGCGCGGATCGGGTCGGACTCGAATTCGCCTTCATGATCGACGAGCATGAGGTGCTGGTTCAGCTCAAGCGCACCAGCAGCGACCAGAATCAGCCCCGCTTCCGCCGCCCTCGCCTGTTCGGCGAATCGATGAGCCACCAGGAGAAGCAGCTCGCCCGCCTCTGGGGCGCGTCGGTGGGCATCGCCATTCCGGGGGAGTGAGCCCGAACGATGAGCTTTACCGCCGAGCTGTCGACCGCCCCCGACGATGACGGCCGCCGCGCCGCTCGGGCCGAGGTCGTGCTCGGCGCCGGCCTCAGGCAGCGCGGCGCCCATGCCGTGACCGTGCAGGTCCTCGATCTTTCCGTCACCGGCTTCCGTGCCGCCACCCATCTCGAGCTGATGACCGGCACCGACCTCTGGCTGAAGCTGCCCGGCCTCGAATCGCTTCACTCGCGGGTCGTGTGGATGAAGGGCCATTTGCTCGGCTGCGAGTTCGTCCGCCCGCTCCACCCGGCCGTCCTCGACATGATCGTCCGAAACGCTCCCCGATAAGCGTGGACTCGGTTCTGCGGCAGGCGCATCGTCCCCAGATCAGTAGGGGGAGAATCGAAATGATCGGAAGAAAAGCGGCCGTGGCCGCGCTCGTCGTTGCGACCGTCGCACCGTTCGCGGCCTCGTCCCAGGTCAACAGCTATGCGACCGAAACCATGTCCGGCCAGCGGCTCGTGGCCCCTCAGGGCGCGATGGAGGTTCACGTAACCCGGGACGAAGTCCCGTCGGGGCCGATCCCGATGCACATGCATTTCTGGCCCCGCTACGTCTTCGTCGAGAGCGGCGAGGTCCAGGTCACCCTCCTCGACGGAGGCGCCATGCAGACTTTCACGAAGGGGCAGACGATCGTCGAGCCGCTCGAAAAATGGCATTCCGGTGTGGTGGTCACGAAGAAGGCCGTTCTGATCTCGGTGGAGCAGACCCCGCCGGGAGGATGCAATACGATCTACCCGTTCGTGCCGCCCCAGCCGGCCGCGCCCGGCAAGCCGGCCGTGCCAGGCAAGCCCAACGACGTATGCCCGCGCCCTTAAGCGGGCGTTCGGACTATATGGTGCTGCCGGTGAGGATTGAACTCACGACCTCAGCCTTACCAAGGATGCGCTCTACCACTGAGCTACGGCAGCATACTCGCCTGTCGGGAGAGGCGGCGCTATGGCCGGGCGGGCGGTGGAATGTCAAGGTAAGTCATGGCGAGGCGCGACGAAGAGCGGGAGAAACGGCTGGCCGAGGCGCTGCGCGGGAACTTGCGCCGCCGCAAGGCGCAGGCCCGGGGGGAGGAGTCTGAGCCCCTCCCAGGAACGGGGAGGGGGACCGCCGCCGAAGGCGGTGGTGGAGGGGGCCCGGCCTAGGCGCGGCTCCGAGGCGGGCCCCCCTCCACCATGCTTCGCATGGTCCCCCTCCCCATCCCGGGGAGGAGCTATAGCGGCGCGCAACCCGCTTCGAGCCACGTCCTAGCCTCGCCCTCCAGCTGCGGACCGACGATCTCAAGCACCTTGGCGTGATAGCCGTTCAGCCAGTCCCGCTCCTCGGGCGAGAGCATGCCGACCTCGATCAGCCTCCGGTCGATCGGAGCGAAGGTGAGGGTCTCGAAGCCGAGCATCTTCTTCTCCGCGCCCTGCACCGCCCGACGCTCGACCAGGACCAAATTCTCGACCCGGATGCCGTATTCGCCGGCCTTGTAATAGCCCGGCTCGTTGGAGAGGAACATCCCGGCCTGGAGCGGCTCGTCGCCGCCCGACTGGCCCGATCCCACCGGCGAGATCCGCTGCGGCCCCTCGTGGACCGCGAGATAGGCGCCCACCCCGTGGCCGGTGCCGTGCGCGTAATCCAGGCCCGCCTCCCAGAGGGGGCGGCGGGCGAAGCTGTCGAGCTGGCTTCCGCGGGTGCCTTCGGGGAAGACCGCCCTGGCGACGGCGATATGGCCCTTGAGCACCCGGGTGAAGCGGTCGCGCATCTCGGCCGTCGGCTCGCCGATCGCGACGGTGCGGGTGA
>DASWLZ010000057.1:0-50524 GCA_036399975.1 Allosphingosinicella sp. | reverse complement strand
CTCGAGCGCGACCTGCTTGCCGGTCTGGCCGGCAATGTCGCGGACCATCCGCGGCAGCGGGGCGAAGAGATTGTCGATCCGCTGCATTCGGGTGCGGGTGATGCTGTCGCGAAGATCGGCGACGGTCACCGAGACCCGGTCGAATGCGGCCATCATCTCGGCATCGCCGCTGGCGCGGATCCGGCGGGACAGCTCGTTGCGGGCGAGGACGAGGTCCGACACCCCGCTCATCATCCGGTCGAGCAGCTCGACGGGGAGTCGGATGGTTCGGCTCGAGGCGCGTGCGGCCTGGCTCGCCGGAGCGGCCTCGGCCTCGGTCGGGTCGGAAGGCTCCTGTGCGGACAGGGCGTCGATCAGAGCGCTGTCGTCCTCGCTCGCCAGCGCCTCGCCGGTCTCGAGCGCCTCGACCAGCTCGGCGAGGCGGTCGATGACCGCGAGCACCGCGCTCACCAGCCGCGGATCGGGGCTGCGGGTGCCGGAGCGGACCGCCGAGAGCGCATCCTCGGCGGCGTGGCTCAGCGCCCGGATCCGGGGCAGGTCGAAGAAGCCGCTATTGCCTTTGACGGTGTGGACGAAGCGGAAGATCTCGTCGAGCCGGGCCCGGTCGTCGGGCATCGCCTCCCAGGCGACGATCTCGCCGGAGAGCGCCTCGAGCATCTCCCGCGTCTCGGCGATGAATTCGTTGATGAGATCGTCCACAAGGCCCCGCGTGCATGCGAGGGACCGGATTAGGCCGGCTTGGTTAAGGAGGAGTTTACTCGCACGCCCGTCGTCCCAGCGAAGGCTGGGACCCCAGCGGGTGAAAGGCGCCGAGGTCTTCACCCCCGGGGGCCCCAGCCTTCGCTGGGGCGACGAGCTATGCCGAAGGAATGCTCGCCCCGATCAGCAGCACCCCCTCTTCCTGGTCGGCGACCTGGACCTCGCCCCCGCAATCGGAAAGCAGGCAATGGACCAGCCAGGCGGCGGCGCCGCGCGGGGCGATGGAATCCTCGGAAAGCTCGCCGAGGAGGGCGCGCTTGAGCTCCGGATCGAGGACGATTCGGGGCCCGTCGGCGCGGACGACGATGTCGATCCCGCCGCCATGCTTCTCGGCGCCGACGTCGAGCCGGCCGCCGCGCACCAGGGCGTCGCCGGCGATGAGGACGAGGTTGAGGAGAACCTTGAGGGCCGGCTTGCTCATCGTCGGCTCGTCCACCATCCAGCCCAGCTGGATGCGCCCGTCGCCGCCGAACAGGCCCTCGATGGCGACCCGGGCCTCGCGAGTGTCGACCTCGTCGCCGAAGCCGCCGGCCGCGCCGAAGGCCAGGCGGAAGAATTTAAGCTTGTTGGCCGAGGCCCGGGCGCTCTCGCCGAGCAGGTCCATGCAGCGGGCGCGCATCTCCGGGTCATGCTCGTCGGCGAGCAGCTCGATGCCGTTGTTGAGGGCTCCGACGGGGCTCAGCAGGTCGTGGCACAGCCGAGAGCAGAGCAGGCTTGCAAATTCGTGGGATTTCATGGCGATTGGAGCCCCTGTCGCGCCGGCTTTCGCCCCTATTGGTCGGATGAGAATCGAGTTGCAAGGCGGGACTCGTCGCTGGCGCGAATGTAAGGCCCGCTCCGGCCCGGGCATGGCACCCGCGCCCGGTGGATCGCAACAGACGTTTGTGTTATGTTCTCCCGATGAACACTCGCACGCCCCATGGGTCGGAGATTCGTCGCGATGCCCTTCGAATTGCGCCTCCGCCGCGAAGTTCAGGAAAATGCGGGACATCGTGAACTTCATGAACTTTGCCCGGCCCGGCGTCCCGGTCCGCGGCTTGAATTCGCTTCCCGCCACGCCACATCGGGCCTGAAATGACCCGGGGGGAGTCGATCATCAACGCCGCGATCGCCGCCGATGCCGTGGGCTGGCGCCTCGACCGGGCGCTCGCCGCCGCAGTGCCTGCCCTCTCGCGGGAGCGGCTCAAGGCGCTGATCAGCAGCGGGCGGGTGACGGGTCCCGCCGGCCTGGTCCGCGACCCTGCCGCCAAGGCGCTCGACGGGACCTATGAAGTCTCGGTGCCCGAAGCGGCGCCGGCCCATAACGAGGCCCAGGACATCGCGCTCGACATCGTCTTCGAGGACGACCATTTGCTCGTCGTCGACAAGCCGGCCGGAATGGTCGTCCACCCCGCGGCGGGCAATTTCGACGGGACGATGGTGAACGCCCTGCTCCACCATTGCGCCGGGAGGCTTTCCGGGATCGGCGGGGTGGCGAGGCCCGGGATCGTCCATCGCATCGACAAGGGGACTTCGGGGCTTCTGGTCGTCGCCAAGACCGACCGGGCCCATGAGGGGCTGGCGGCGCAATTCGCCCGCCACAGCATCGACCGCCGCTACCTCGCCGTGGTCGCGGGCCTGCCCAGCCCGCCCGCGGCGACGATCGACGCCCCGCTCGCCCGCTCCTCGGCCAACCGCCAGAAGATGGCGATCGTGGAGGGGACTCGGGGGAAAAGGGCGGTGACCCACTATCGGACGATTCGGCCGCTCAGCGACGCGGCGCTGGTCGAATGCCGGCTCGAGACCGGCCGGACTCATCAGGTCCGGGTCCACATGACCTCGATCGGCAACCCTTTGCTCGGCGATCCGGCCTACGGACGGACCCGATCGGCACATCGTGAGTTATTGAAAAGGCTGGGTTTCGAACGGCAGGCGCTGCACGCCGCGGAGCTTGGGTTCATCCATCCCGTGACATCGGCCCCCTTGTCGTTCAAAAGCGACGCCCCGTCGGATATGCAGCAACTGTTAAGCGCGCTGGCGGTATAACGGCGGCGGTCCCGGCAAGATCAAGAGCAGCGGGTAACCAGGGAGTGAGTGAAGACGATGGCTAGCGGCAGAAACGTCCCGGCGACGATCCCCGCGATGAGCGGCGAGGCGGGTCTCAACCGCTATCTCGCCGAGATCAAGAAATTCCCGATCCTCGCCCCCGAGGAAGAATATATGCTCGCCAAGCGCTGGACCGAGCATCAGGACACCGAGGCCGCGGCCAAGCTGGTCAACAGCCACCTGCGCCTCGTCGCCAAGATCGCCATGGGCTATCGCGGCTACGGCCTGCCGACCGCCGAGCTCATCTCCGAAGGCAATATCGGCCTGATGCAGGGCGTGAAGAAGTTCGAGCCGGAGCGGGGCTTCCGCCTCGCCACCTATGCGATGTGGTGGATCCGCGCCTCGATCCAGGAATATATCCTACGCTCGTGGAGCCTGGTGAAGATGGGCACCACCGCCGCTCAGAAGAAGCTCTTCTTCAACCTCCGCCGGATGAAGAACCAGATCGAGGCGTTCGAGGACGGCGATCTGAAGCCCGAGGACGTGACCAAGATCGCCACCGACCTGGGCGTGTCCGAAGAGGACGTCGTCTCGATGAACCGGCGCATGTCTATGGGCGGCGACACGTCGCTCAACGTCTCGCTCCGCGAGGAAGGCGACGGCCAGTGGCAGGACTGGCTGGTCGACACCGACCCGCTCCAGGACGAGCGGGTCGCCGAGGCCCAGGAGAGCCAGGTCAGGCACGAGCTTCTCGTCGAGGCGATGAAGGCCCTGAACGACCGCGAGAAGCATATCCTCACCGAGCGGCGCCTGACCGACGAGCCCAAGACCCTCGAGGAGCTCAGCCAGGTCTACGACGTCAGCCGCGAGCGGATCCGGCAGATCGAGGTCCGGGCGTTCGAGAAGCTCCAGAAGGCGCTGATGGGGCTCGCCGGCGAGCGGCGGCTGCTTCCGGCGAGCTAGGCTCGTCGTCCCAGCGAAGGCCAGGACCCAGGGGGTGAACAACGCGGCGCTTTTTCCGCGCTGGGATCCCGGCCTCCGCCGGGATGACGGTCAGGGCTTGCCCTCCCAGTTCCTCGACCATTCCCTCGGCACCGGCGCCTCGCCGAGCGGCGACAGGACGCAGAGAGCCTCCCATTTCGCCGGATCGGCCTCCACCTCGGCGAAGGTGGCCCGGCGGGCGCGCTCGGCGGTGCAGGGGATCTTCTTGTCGGCCTCGGCCGCCTCGCTGAGCTTGGGCATGTCGCCGACGTAGAGCCAGGGCAGAGGCGAACCCGGCCGGTGGGGCTTGGGATAAAGGGTGCGAAGGGCGTCGAGCGCGGCGAGGTGGTAGAGGCTTCCGTGATGCTCGCTGTGGCGGCGGTCGACCCAAGTCCATTTCAGGGCGCCCGAAGCCGGGGTGCGAAGGGCGGCGACGAGCTTGTCGAGGCCGCGACGCATCGTTCCGCCCTCGTTGGCCATGGTGAGGTAGAGCCGCCGGCCGGAATAGTCGTTGCCGCGAAGCAGCTGCCCGGCGCGGTCCCCGAGCTCCTCGCGGTTCCACCACAGGCTCGGGCTGATCGCGATATAATCGTGGAAGAGCCCGGGCCGGCGGAGCAGGGTATCGACGACGAAGAAGGCGGCGAGGGATTCGCCCATGAACGCGCGCCGGCCGCCGGTGCGGTACTTGCCTTCGACGAAGGGAATCACTTCCCCGGCGATGAAACCGCGGAATGCCTCCGAGCCTCCGCCCGAGGCGAACTCGACCGGCTGGCCGTTGGCCCGGTAGAAGGTCGTGTAGCGCTCGTCCTTGGTCGGGAAGGTGAGCTCCCAGATCCGCTTCTTCGTGGCGATCCCCACGGTGATGAACTCGTCGAAGGTGCCGCTGATCTCGCCATGCTGGGCGAGACCGGCGACGTGGGGGAAATCCTGCTCGACTCCGCCGTCCAGGACGTAGAGCACGGGATAGCGGCGAGTGTTCTTCGGGTCCGAATAGCCGGCTGGAAGGCGGACGTTGATCTCCCGGGGCTCGCCGAGCACGGCTGAGGTGAGCAGGTGGCGGGTGCCGAGAACGATCGGGGCCTCCGTCGCGCTCGGCGCCTGGGCGGATGCGGGACTCGCGGCCCAAAGGGCCGCGGCGACGAGGGCGAAGCGGGTTTTCATTCCGACAACCTAGGCCGCCACGTGCCTCGGCGTCACCTTGAACTTGTTTCAGGGTCCAGGGCCTCCACCCGAGCGGCGCCTCCACCCGGGATGCTGAAACAAGTTCAGCATGACGGCTGCAATGGAGGCCGCTAACGGACCCTCATGGCACGGGTGAGAGCGAAGAAGCGGGGCTGGTTCGGGCGGGTCGTCGTCTGGACGGTCTCGGCGGTTTTCCTCTTCATCCTGCTGAGCATCCTCTGGGTCCTCCTCTACCGGGTGGTGAACCCGCCTTTCACCTTCACCATGCTCGGCGACCGGATCGGCGGCCGGAGCGTCTCGAAAGACTGGACGGGCCTCGATCGGATCGACCGGGACGCGGTCCGCGCCGCGATCGCGGCCGAGGACAGCAAGTTCTGCTCGCACTGGGGCTTCGACCAGGACGCCATCGCCGCGGCGATGCGGCGCAACGCCCGCGGCGGCTCGGTCATCCGCGGCGGCTCCACGATCAGCCAGCAGACGGCGAAGAACGCCTTCCTGTGGCAAGGCGGCGGCTATTTCCGCAAGGGCCTGGAAGCCTGGTTCACCCTGCTCATCGAGAATATGTGGGGCAAGAGGCGGATCATGGAGGTCTATCTCAACGTCGCCGAGACGGGCATCGGCACATACGGAGTCAATGCCGGGGCCCAGCGCTACTTCAACCATGACGCGAGCGCGATGAGCCGGCTCGAGGCGGCGCGCATCGCCGCTGTCCTGCCCTTGCCCAAGCAGCGAGGAGCGACCGCGCCCAAGGGCTTCACCCGCCGCTACGGCAACGCGATCGTCGCCCGGATAGGCGTGGTGGCGCGCGACGGCCTCGACCGCTGCGTCTACGAGGGCGAGGCCACGGCGCCGGAGCGGGAGCCCGGCGCCCCGGCGAGGAAGAAGGCGGCGCCCAAGTCGACGGCGGTGCCGCCGCCGCCCCCGGCCGCGCTCCCGGGCGAGGAATATGAGCAGGCGCCGGCCGCGCCGGTGACGGAGCCTGAGTTGGCGCCGGAGGTTGAGCCGGTGCCGGAGATCAACGCGCAGTAATCGTCATGCCAGCGAAGGCTGGCATCCCGGCGGGTGAAAAGCGCGGGTGCCTTTCATCGCCCAGCCCAGCCTTCGCTGGGGCGACGCTCAGAACGGCATCTTGAAGCCCGGCGGGAGCTGAAGGCCGCTCGTCATCTTGGCCATCTCGCCCTGGGCGGCCTGATCGGCCTTGGTGCGGGCGTCGTTGAGAGCCGCGGCGACGAGGTCCTCCACCATCTGCTTCTCGCTCGCCACGAGCAGGCTCTCGTCGATGTCGACGGAGACGATCCGCCCCTTGGCCGTGGCCCGGATCCTGACCAGGCCCCCGCCTGACATTCCCTCGACCTCGATCTTGTCGAGCCCTTCCTGCGCCTTCATCAGCTCTGCCTGGGCGTTCTGGGCCATTTTCATGATTTCGTCGAAGTCGGGCATCTTTCAAGCGCTCCGTTGTTCATCCAGATTGTAGCGGGCAAGCTCGGCCCCCGGGAACGCCTCCAACGCGGCTCTGACGAGCGGGGTTTCAAGCACCGACTGCTCCTCGGCTTGTCTGGCGGCGAGCTCCTGCTCCTGAAGGGTCGGCTCGCCGCCGCCCTCCTCGGTGCGGACCTGCCACCCCTGACCTGTCACCTCCTTGAGCGCCGCCGCGAGGTCGCGGGTCGAGATGGGGCCCTTGAGGCTGACGACGAAGTCGGGCGGAGCATAGAGGATCGGCCGGGCATAATCGTGGAGTTGCTGCGCCAGATGGCGGCGGCCTTTCGCCTCCAGAAGCTCGACCAGAGCCCGGAAGGTGGAGGGGATCGCCATCGCGGTGCCCTCGCCTGCCGCGGCCGCCGGCGCCGCGGCGGAGCGCGCCGGCATCGCCTCGCCGCTCGCCAGCTTCTCGAGCACCGCGCCGGGATCGGGAAGCTCGGAGGCATGGATGACCCGAAGCAGCGCCATCTCGGTCGCCTCGAGCGGCATCGGCGCGCTGTGCACCTCGGCGAGGCCCTTGAGGAGCAGCTGCCAGAGGCGGTGGACCGCGGCATAGGAGAGCCGGCTCGACCATTCGGAATAAGCCTCCCGCTCCTCGGCCGACTGGGCCGCGTCCTCCGCGCCTCCGACCTTGGCCCGGGTGATGGCGTGGACGCTCTCGAGCAGGCCACGCAGAACCGCATTGGGCTCCACCCCGAGATCGTACTGGTCGCGGAGGATCCCCAGCGCCGAGCGGGCATCCCCGCTCAGGAGCACGCCCAGAAGCCGGCGGATAGCGCCGCGGTCGGAAAGGCCCAGCATCGTGCGCACCTGCTCGGCGCTGACCCCGCCGGGGCCGTGGGCGATCGCCTGATCGAGGATGGAGAGGCCGTCGCGGGCCGAGCCCTCGGCGGCGCGGGCGATGAGGGCGAGCGCCTCGGGCTCGACCTCGACTCCTTCCTTCTGGGCCACCTCGCCGAAATGGGCGGCGAGCTTCTCGGCCGGGATCCGCCTCAGGTCGAAGCGCTGGCAGCGCGAGAGGACCGTGACCGGCACCTTGTTGACCTCGGTCGTTGCGAAAAGAAACTTAACGTGCTGAGGAGGTTCCTCCAGTGTCTTGAGAAGCGCGTTGAACGCGTTCTTCGACAGCATGTGGACTTCGTCGACGATATAGACCTTGTAGCGCGCCGAGACGGCCGAATAGCGCACCGCCTCGATGATCTCGCGGACGTCGTCGACCCCGGTATGGCTGGCGGCGTCCATCTCGACCACGTCGATATGGCGCCCCTCGGCGATGGCGCGGCAGGGCTCACAGCTCCCGCAAGGGTCGATGGTCGGACCGCCCTGCCCGTCCGGGCCGACGCAGTTGAGCGCCTTGGCGATCAGGCGCGCGGTCGATGTCTTGCCGACCCCGCGGACTCCGGTGAGGAGGAAGGCGTGGGCCAGCCGGTCGCGCTCGATGGCGTTGCCGAGCGTCCGGACCATCGCGTCCTGGCCGATCAGCTCGGCGAAATTCTGGGGGCGGTATTTGCGGGCGAGCACCCGGTAAGGCTGGACTTTGGCCGGCTGCGGCGGCTCGTCTAGCGCGAGGCCGAAGGCTGGGGAGTCGTCGTGAGATTCGGATGCCATGGGCGGAGACTAGCCTATTCCGTCATGCCAGCGAAGGCTGGCATCCGGCGGGTGAAGAATGCCGCGCTTTTCACCCCCCGGGGCCCCAGCCTTCGCTGGGGCGACGCGAAAGTGGGAGCCGGAAACGACCCGGCGCTTGAACTCGTTACGGCTGCTTCCTTCCGGACCTGACCGGGTTGGCGAGAGCGCCGTCCGCCCGACTCCCGCGGCGCATATGGGGCGGTCGCGAGATTCGCGCAAGATGCCCCTTCCCTCTCTCCCTGCAGGCGAGAGGGGGGGAGGGTGAGGGCACAGGTCCGCCCCTCACCTGCCGCTTCGCGGCTGTCCCTCTCCCCTGCACGGATAGGGGTTGGCTCAGGCAAACTCCTCCGCGACCAGCGTGCCTACCGCCGCATGGGCGGCGGCGCGGACCGCTGGCGTCGCATCGCCGCCGCTCTGATAGCAGGCGACGACCACCGGCGGCCTGCCGGACCGCCAGGCGACGGCGACGTCGTTGACCGCACCGTTGCCGCCCGTGCCGGTCTTATGCCCCACCAGCCAGGGCGGCGCGGAGAACCCCGCCTTCAGCCGGTCTGGGCCAGGCACCGACTTGGTCAGCCAGGTCGAAAGGTGGCGGCGCGACTGCTCGGCCAGCGAGTCGCCGAGGACCAGGGTGCGGACGAGCCGGGCCATGGCGGCGGGGGTCGTCGTATCCCGCGCGTCGCCGGGCAGATTGCTGTTCAGCTCAAGCTCGAACCGGTCGAGCCGGGTCATGGGATCGCCCTTCGCCCGGACGAAGCGGGTGAGCGCCTCCGGGCCGCCGATCCGTCGAAGCAGCAGATTGGCCGCGCCGTTATCGCTCAGCTCGACGATCGCCGAGCATAGCCGGATGATCGTCAGTCGGCCCTGCTCCTTGTTCGCCTCGAGCGTCGGCGAGTGGCTGATGATCTCGGCCGAGCCGAAGGGCAGCTCCTCGTCCAGGGACAGCTCGCCCTTGTCCGCTCGGTCAAGCACCGCTGCGGCGAGCGGCAGCTTGAAGGTGGAGGCCATCGCGTAGCGCGACTCGGAATCGAAGCCGAGCTGTCGCCCACTGCCGACGTCGATCGCCAGGAAGCCGATCCGGGCGCCCGCGCCGAGGGTGGAGCGGATCGCTCCCAGCTTCTCGGCGCTGACCCGAGCGACGAGGTCGGGCGAGGCCGGCTTCTTCGGAGCGGCGCCATTGCACCCGGCCGCCAGCGCGGCGCCCGCGACGATGAAGGTCCGACGGTCGAGCATGGTCACCTCCCCTGCATGTCGTGGGCCTCGCCCGGCATCCGCACAGTGAGGGTCTCGAGAGCCTCGGTCAATAAGATCTGGCAGGCAAGCCGGGAGGTCCGGGTGACCCGGGCGGCCAGGTCGAGCAGATCCTCCTCCTCCTCGACGGCCGGAGGAAGCTTCGCGAAATCCTCGGCGGCGACGACGACATGGCAGGTCGAGCAGGCCATCTGGCCCTCGCACGTGCCCTCGAGCGGCTGGCCCTGCGCCTGGGCGAGGTCGAGCAGACGGTCGCCGGGCCGCCCCCTCACCTCCTGGATGTGGTTGCCGTCGGCGGAGACGAAGCGGACGAGCGTCATGCGGCGAAGTTCAGCTGGCGCGACGCGGCGTCGTCGATCAGCATGAGCGCCGAGACCAGATCCTCCTCGCTCGTATGGCGCCCGAAGCCCAGGCGCAGGCTTGAACGGGCCTGGCGGTCGCCGAGGCCGAGAGCGTCGAGGACGTGGCTGGGGCGACCCGACCCGCTGGCGCAGGCCGAGCCGGCGGAAAAGGCGATCGTCCGAAGCTCGGAAATCAGGCGAGCGGAGTCGACGCCGTCGCGGCGAAGGTTGAGGTTGCCGCGATAGCGGTGCTCGGCCGAGCCGTTGAGGGCCCATCCGGACATCAGCTGGAGCGCTCTCTCCCAAAGCCGCTCGACATGGTCGCGATCCGCTTCGGCTCGCTCGATGATCAGCCGCGCAGCTTCACCGAAGCCGACGCACAAGGCGGGCGAGAGCGTGCCCGAGCGCAGGCCGCCTTCCTGGCCGCCGCCGTGGAGAAGCGGGTCCAGCTCGACCCCGTGGCGGACCCAGAGAGCGCCGACCCCTTTGGGGCCGTGCACCTTGTGGGCGGAGACGGCGACCAGGTCGCAGTCGGCCAGCGGGACCGACACCCGACCCAACCCCTGCACGGCGTCGCAGAAGAAGAGGGCTCCGGCGCGGCGGGCGAGAGCGGCGATCTGAGCAACCGGCTGGACCACTCCGATCTCGTTGTTGACCAGCATGGCGGAAACCAAGCCGGTGGGCTGCTCGAGCGCGGCTCCGACGGCGGCGAGGTCGGCGAGGCCGTCGGGCGCGACGGGAAGGATCTCGGCGTCGAAGCCCAGGCTGGAGAGATATCCCACCGTGTCGAGGACCGCGGCATGTTCAGTGGCAAGGGTGACGATCCGGCGGCGGTCCGGCGGAAGGCGCGACGCGACGCCCTTGAGAGCCCAGTTGATCGCCTCGGTGGCGCCGGAGGTGAAGTAGAGTTCCCCTGCGTGCAAGGGAGGGGGAAGGGGTGGGTCAGGCGCGGGGCGGCTCGATGCCGGCTCGCGACTGCCGGGGCGCCTGGAGGACCTCGCTTCGCTCGTACCCACCCCCAGCCCCTCCCTTGCAGGGAGGGGAGCGGCCAGCGCCTCGACGACCCGCTCGCGCGCCACTTCCACCGCTGCGGCGGCCTCCCTCCCCATGCGGTGGCCGGAGTGCGGATTGCCGAAAGCGGTCTCGAGCCATGGCCGCATCGCCGCCGCCGCCTCGGGCGCGAGCGGCGTGGTCGCCTGATAATCGAGGTAGATCGGGGGTTTCACGCCGCCCGGCGTTTCCCGTACATCGCCGCCCAATGGCCGAGCAGGGCGTCGACGTCGCTCTCGCTCGTCCGCGGGCCGAAGCTGACCCGGATGACCTCGCGCGCTTCCTCCTCCGGCCAGCCCATGGCGGTGAGGACGTGGCTGGTCTTGAGGCTTCCCGACGCGCAGGCGCTTCCGGCGGTGACGGCGATGCCGGCGAGATCGAGCTGCATCATCTGCGCCGCGCCCGGGACGCCCGGCATCCGGTAGCAGGCGATGGTTGCGATCCGGGGCGCCTCCGCCGCGACGATCTCCCCGCCCGCGGCGGCGATGCCCTCGTCGAGGCGGGCTCGAAGCTGCTTCGCTTCCTCGTACCAGCCATGATCGGCCTCGCAGGCGGCGGCGAAGCCCATGATCGACGGCACGGCCGCGGTCCCGGGGCGGAAGCCGCCCTCCTGCCCCCCGATCGCCTCGAGGGTCGCGGTGTCGCGGATCAGAAGCGCGCCTATGCCGGGAGGGCCGCCGAACTTGTGGGCGGCGACGACGATGAAATCGGCTTCCGGAAGCGGCAGCTTGCCGGCGCTCTGGGCGCAGTCGGTGAGGAGGAGCCCGCCCGCCGCCTTCACCCGGGCGCAGACGTCGGCGATCGGGTGGATGACCCCGGTCTCGTTGTTGACCGACTGCACCGCCACCAGCGGAGTCTCGGCGCCCTCGAGCGCCCGATCGAGGTCATGGAGGTCGAGGGTGCCGTCGGGGAGGACGGCAATCTGCCGGGCGCCGGGGGCGCTTCGGAGCACCGCCGGATGCTCGACGGCGGCGACGATCCGGCCCTTCGCCCGGGCGCGCTCGAAGACGAGGGAGATGGCCTCCGTGGCGCCGGAGGTGAAGACCAGGGTGGAGCCCGATCCGAGGGCTGCCGCGATCCGCCGCCTCGCATCCTCGAGCCGAGCCCGCACCGCCCGCCCCTCGGAATGGGGCGACGAGGGGTTGGCCCAGCTCCGGCACGCCTCGGCCATCGCCGCCGCCGCCTGCGGCAGGATCGGCGTGGTCGAGGCGTGGTCGAGATAGATTCGGTCGGGCACGACTTCCCTTTCAAATTGCACGGCGGGCGCGTGACCCTATATAGAGCGGCATGCGCGCGGGGGCAGCCCCGCTCTTTCTCCTTGAGCAGACGCAGGTGCAATGCCCGAAGTCATTTTCCCCGGTCCCGAAGGCCGTCTCGAAGGCCGATTCAGCCCCGGCCCCAGGCCCAGGGCGCCCGTCGCGCTGATCCTCCATCCCCATCCGCAGGGCGGCGGGACGATGAACAACGCCATCGTCCAGGCGCTCTACAAGACCTTCGTGAGGCGCGGCTTCGCCACCTTGCGCTTCAACTTCCGCGGAGTGGGCAAGAGCCAGGGCGTGTTCGACAACGGCATCGGCGAATTGTCCGACGCGGCCTCCGCGCTCGACTGGGTCCAGCAGGTCCATCCCGAGGCGGAGACGACCTGGATCGCCGGCTTCAGCTTCGGCGCCTGGATCGGGATGCAGCTTCTGATGCGCCGGCCCGAGGTTCGCGGCTTCATCTCGATCGCTCCTCCGGCCAACATGTACGATTTCACCTTCCTCGCCCCCTGCCCCGCTTCCGGGATCATCATCCAGGGCGAGGGCGACGAGGTGGTGACCCCGAACGCGGTCCAGAAGCTGGTCGACAAGCTTCGCACCCAGAAGCACATCACCATCCATCACTCGACCATTCCGCAGGCGAACCATTTCTTCGTCAACGAGATGCCGCAGCTGATGAAGTCGGTGGACGAATATCTCGACTTCCGGCTGGACCCGGGCTGCCCGATACGGTGAGCCTCGCTCAGATCGTCTCCTCGGTGCGATCGATATCGCATGAGGGGGAATGGGCCGGATCGCGCGCCGCCTCGATCATTCGGGCGCGCGCCGCGTCATAGAGCCTCCTTAGTTCCTCGCGCGCAGGCGTGGCGAGCCTGGTCACTTCCAGGGTTCGCCCCCGGCGGTCCCTCACCGTCGCGGTCCAGAGCGGAACGCTCAGCAACCGTGCGACGGCGCGCCGGTCCTTCAGGGCCAGATAGGGGCCGTGATAGACGTGAGTGCCCCTTAGCGAACCGCCGACGACCGGGATTTTTATCGGCCGCTCCCCCGCCGCCGTCAGCACGACCGAGCCCCGGACCGGATCACGCCGCGTGCGCAGCGGGAAGGCCATTTCGGCAGGATCGCGGAAAGACTCCTGCAGGAAGCGCGGCCTCGGCTTCCAGGCGTAGGAGAAGCCGCGAATCCTGATCGAGATATAGGGGCGCGGGAGGACGGGCCTGCCGGGGCCCCAGAAGGACATCTGGACCTGCGACTCGACTTCCTCTTTGACGACGTGATCCGTGCAGTTCCACCTCTGCGCGAACGAGGGGCCGGGGGCGACGGCGAGAAGCAAGGCGGGCAACAGCGCCTTCACCGAATCGGAACCCCTCCCGAATTCCAGCGGAGCGACATGCAGGAAAGGCCGGCGTCGATCCTGGCGATCTCCGAGGCGGGGGTTTCGACGACGTCGAGGCCGCGTTCCGCGAGCATCGCAACGGTCCGCGGGAAGCCCGCTCCCATCAGGACCCGATTGTTGATCCGGATCAGATTTGCCGCATGTTCCTCCCCCGACGGAGTGACCAGCACCTCGCGGCCGGGGAAGAGCGGTGCCATCGCCGGCACGGCGAGTACGGTGTGCCCATCGACCAGGGCGCAGCCTGTCTTGAGATGGAGCAGTCCGGGGGGCGGCTCGACGATCCGGGCGCGGCGGCCGAACTCGCCGGCAAGCGCGCAGAAGCGTCGGGCGCCGGCTTCGTCGGTCCGAGCCGAGCGTCCAATCAATATCTCGTCGGGCAGGATGAGGATGTCGCCGCCGTCGACGAAGCCTTCGTCCACCCGCGCGACCCGGTCGAAATGGCGATGGAGGACCGGCGCGAGCAATTCGGCTTCGCCGAACCGGCTGGGCGCTCCGGGACGCAGAAGGATCGCGCCTTCGGGCAGGACGAAGGCCGGATCCTCGACGAAGACCGAATCGGGATGTTCGGGGAGGGCGGGCAGGATCTCGACGTCGACCCCCGCCGCCGCCAGGGCCTGGGCATAGGCGCCGTGCTCGGCCAGCACCCGTTCATAGGCGGGCGCTTCGCCCCCGGTACGGAGGCCCTCGACGACGCTAGGCCCCGGCTCGCGGAGGATGGCCCGGTCGAAATCGAAGACGCGCATCCTCAGACCGTCCAGATCAGGACGTTGCCGAACATGACGGCGGCGGCGATCAGCATCAGCACGCCCTGCTTGCGCTCCCTGCGCTTGATCAGCAGATACGCGCCTCCCGCGACGAGCGCGAAAGCGGCCAGGACCAGGATCGAGAGGATGGTGGCGGGGAGGCCGGTCATGGCCCGCGCTTGTGCCACTCGGAGGCGCCGGAAAACAGGGGCCAGTTTTACGGAAGGTTAAGCACCGGGGCCATAGCTTGGCCGCCATGCCAGAAGGCGACTCGAAACGGCAGCTGGACGAGGCTTTCGAGCGGATCGAGGGATCGATCCTGCCCAGCCTGTCTATGATGCTCGACACCTTGCTCGACGCGGCCGCTCTGGCCCGTCCCGGGCACGACGGCGAGGCCTTCGCCGCCGAACTGAGGACCCTCGGGCTCCAGCTCGAGGAGCTCACCCGCCAGGTCGAGGCGGCCTCGCCCGTGCGGCGGATCGATCCCGCCGACTATCGCTCCGTTTCCGCGGCCTGAGCCGCGAGGATCGCGGCGTACATCGCCGGATCGACATTGCCGCCGGAGACCACGACCACGGTTCGCCCCGTGACCGGCCCGGCCTTCCCTGCCAGCAACGCGGCGAGCGCCACCGCACCGCCGGGCTCGGCGACGATCCGGAGGTGCCGGGCGGCGAAGGCCATGGCCCGGCCGATCTCCGCCTCCGTGACCCAGATCCCTCGGGCTCCCGCCTCCCGGAGCGCCCCCAGGGTCAACGGCGACACCAATTTGGTCTGGAGCGCGTCGCAGCGGGTTGGGGGCGCCGGCTGTGCGACCGGCACCGGCTCGCCCGCCTCGAGCGAGCGCGCCATGTCGTCCCAGCCTTCGGGCTCCACGGTGACGATCCTGGAGTCGGGCATAGCGAGCGCGATCCCGGCCGAAAGCCCGCCGCCTCCGCACGGGACGAGGACTCGGTCCGGGGACTCGCCGAGCTGCTCGGCGATCTCGACACCGGCGCTCCCCTGCCCCTCAATGACGTCGACATCGTCGAAGGAGGGAACCAGGGCCGCCCCGCGCGCCTCGGCGAGCCGGGCGGCGATCTCCTCCCGGCTTTCGGTGGCCCGGTCGTAAGCGACGATCTCGGCGCCCGCCGCCAGGGTGGCGTCGCGCTTCACCGCCGGAGCGTCCGCGGGCATGACGATGGTGGCGGGGATGCCGAGGCGGCGGGCCGCGATCGCCACCCCTTGGGCATGGTTGCCGGAGGAGAAGGCGACGACGCCGCGCCTGCGCTCCGATTGCGTCAGCAGGAGGAGGCGGTTGGTTGCGCCGCGAAGCTTGAAGCTCCCTCCCTCCTGAAGGCATTCCGGCTTCACCCAGAGCCGAACGCCACCCCATTCGAGGGGCAGGATCGGAGTCCTGAGGACATGCGGGGCGACACGTTTCGCCGCAGCGGCGACACCCTCTGCCGTAGGCCTTCTATCTGTCATACAAACCTCTGATTTTACGAGGGAAAAAGCAGGTCTTTACATGCAGGGGGTGCGGCCATATATCCGCCCCCGCTGCCCCATGGGGACTTCCAACAACCGCAAGGCAGCTTTTCGTCAACTACCGCCTTTGGAGGTCCCTTGAGTTGCACAAACATCATAGCGCGCTGGGGCTAGCTGTCGCCCTTCGACCGGTCCAGCCGGTCACGCTCCTTCGTCCGCACGCCGCAAGGCGCGCCGCCCGTTTCTTCGTCGAGAAGTTTCCGGGCCGGTCGCTCTATGCGGTGAAGGCGAACCCGTCACCGGAACTGCTTCGGATCCTCTGGGAGAGCGGAGTCACGCATTTCGACGTGGCCTCGATCGCCGAGGTGCGCCTGGTCGCCGAGATTCTTCCCGAGGCGACCCAGTGCTTCATGCACCCGGTCAAGGCCGAGGAAGCGATCGCCGAGGCCTATGCGCGGGGCGTCCGCACCTTCTCGCTCGACACGATGGACGAGCTGGAGAAGATCGTCCGCGCCACCTCGACCGACGGCGTAGAGGCGACCGATCTCAACCTGTGCGTGCGGATCCGGGTTTCGTCGGATCATTCCAAGCTCAGCCTCGCCTCCAAGTTCGGTGCCGAGCCGGACGAGATGAAGGCGCTGCTGTTCGCCACCCGGCAGGCCGCGGACGCGCTCGGCATCTGCTTCCACGTCGGCAGCCAGGCGATGACCCCGGCGGCTTATTCCGAGGCGATGGAGCGGGTCCGCGCGGCGATCGTCGAGGCGGCGGTCACGGTCGATATCGTCGATGTCGGCGGGGGCTTTCCGTCCGTTTATCCCGGCATGGAGCCGCCGCCGCTCGAGGCCTATTTCGACGTCATCTCGCGCGCCTTCGAGAGCCTGCCGATCAGCTATTCGGCCGAGCTCTGGTGCGAGCCGGGCCGGGCGCTGTGCGCGGAATATGCGAGCCTGCTCGTCCGCGTCGAGAAGCGGCGGGGCGACCAGCTCTACATCAACGACGGCGCCTACGGGGCCCTGTTCGATGCGGCGCATATCGGGTGGCGCTTCCCGGTGAAGCTTCTGCGCGAGGAGGGATCGGCCCTTCGGGACATGCCGTTCAGCTTCTACGGGCCGACCTGCGACGATCTCGACCATATGGCGGGGCCGTTCCACCTCCCGGCGGACGTCGGCGCCGGCGACTATATCGAGATCGGGATGCTCGGCGCCTATGGCTGCGCGATGCGGACCGCCTTCAACGGCTTCGGCACCGTCGCCAAGGTCGAGATGACGGACGAGCCGATGGCGACGCTTTATGGCGAGGATGACGCCGACGTCGCCCGGAACAACGTGGTTAAGCTCTAGGCAAGCCGCGGGATTGTAGACGGACGCAAGCTGCGTGGCCCTCGGGAGCCCGGCTTGCGTCCATTGTAATAGCGTCGCCCCAGCGAAGGGTGGGGCCCCAGGGGGTGAAGGCACCGGGCTTTTCACCCGACGGGGCCCCAGCCTCCGCTGGGGCGATGGAAAGATTTGGAGACAGCGAAGTGAACGAGCAGACCAAGATCAACGACACCCGCAAGGCGGAGCTCCTCTCGAACGTCGTCGAGCATATCGACATCAAGAGCTTCGACGCCCGTCCGATCGTCGATGCGATGAAGAAGATGAGCTTCACCAGCCGCGACCTCGGCCGGGCGGCGGAGATCTACAACATGATGCTCGCCGACAAGGATTGCTCGGTGATCCTCGTCATCGCCGGCTCGACCTCGGCCGGCGGCTGCATGGACCTCTATGCCGAGCTGGTGCGCAACAACATGGTCGACGCGATCGTCGCCACCGGAGCCACCATCGTCGACATGGATTTCTTCGAAGCGCTTGGCCATAAGCACTACCAAGCTCTTGAAATCCCTGACGACGACTCGCTTCGTTCGCTCTACATCGACCGTATCTACGACACCTATATCGACGAAGAGAAGCTTCAGGAGACCGATCACACGATCGGCGACATCGCCAACTCGCTCGAGCCCAAGCCTTATTCGTCGCGCGCGTTCATCAAGGAGATGGGCAAGTGGCTGATGACCCACGGCAAGAAGGAGAACAGCCTCGTCAAGCTCGCCTACGAGCATGACGTTCCGATCTTCTGCCCGGCGTTCGTCGACAGCTCGGCCGGCTTCGGCCTCGTCAAGCACCAGGTCGACGCGATGAAGGCGGGCAAGCCCTACATGGTGCTCGACGCCATCGCCGACTTCCGCGAGCTCACCAACCTCAAGATCGAGGCGGGAACGACGGGCCTGCTGATGATCGGCGGAGGCGTCCCCAAGAACTTCACCCAGGACACGGTCGTCTGCGCCGAGATCCTCGGCCACGACGATGTCGAGGTCCACAAATATGCGATCCAGATCACCGTCGCCGACGTCCGCGACGGGGCCTGCTCCTCCTCGACGCTCCAGGAGGCGGCGAGTTGGGGCAAGGTGTCGACTGCGATGGAGCAGATGGTGTTCGCCGAGGCGACCAGCGTCCTGCCGCTCCTCGCCTCCGACGCTTACCATCGCGGTCATTGGCGCGACCGCGCCAAGCGCGCCTTTGCCAAGTTGTTCGACTGATTATCTAAAATGCTGGACTGAAGCCGCGGCCGGCTCCACTCTCCACATCCAAGGCTCTCTCGACTCGCTTCAAAACGGGTCGGGAGAGTCAGGGAAGTGCGGGGGAACGCGCTGTGAACAGAACCGGCAAGGCAGCCTTCATCCTATCGGCCTGCGTGGTCGCGCTTGCGCTCGGCGGATGCGGGGGAGGCGGCGGCGGCTCTCCGCCCGTTGCGATTCCGCCGCCCCCTCCCCCACCGCCGCCGCCGCCTCCCCCGCCGCCGCCGCCGCCTTCAAGCGGCCTCAACGATGCGGAGTACCAGGCCTCCAATTCGGCGACCACGGCCAACGCCCTTCCCGCCTATCAGGCCGGGGCCACCGGCAAGAACGTGAAGGTGGCGGTCGTCGACACGGGAATAAATGCCTCCCTGTCGGATTTCGCGGGCAGGATCGATCCCGCCAGCCAGGATGTGGCGGCCAACCGCGGCATCGTCGACACTCAGGGGCATGGCACCATGGTCTCGGGCGTCCTCGCCGCGAACCGGGACGGTCTCTTCACGCAGGGCGTGGCCTACGAAGCGACCATCCTGTCGCTCAACGTCGGCGATCCGGCGGGCTGCAAGCCCGGCACGAGCGACTGCTTCCTCGATGCGGCCTTGCCCGTCGCCATCGACCTTGCCCGGACCAACGGGGCGAAGATCATCAACATGTCTTTCGGCGACGAAGAAGGAATGCCCGAGGAGACATTCGCAGCCGTGAAGCGCGCGGTCGAGGCAGGCATCATCGTCGTCATGTCCGCCGGCAATTCGCCCACGCCCGACCCGAACTCCTTCGCCGTGCGCAATGTCCAGGAGGCAGGCTCCACCGGCCTGTTCATCATCGCCGGCTCGATCGATGCCAACAAGAGCATCAGCAGTTTCTCGGCCCGGGCCGGCACCGGCGTCAGTGCCAATCAATATCTGGCGGCGCTCGGCCGCGGCAATATGACCGTCAACCATCTCGGCACTCACCTCCCCATCAACGGCACCTCCTTTTCGGCGCCCACCATCGCCGGCGCCGCGGCCCTGCTCGCCGGCGCATTCCCGAACCTGACCGGCGCTCAGATCGTCCAGCTGTTGCTGACGACGGCGGACGATGCGGGCGCGGCCGGCACCGATGCGATCTACGGCCGCGGCATCCTCAACATCGCCAAGGCCTTTCAGCCGCAGGGCTCGACGGCGCTGGCGGGGACAATGGCGCCGATTTCCCTGAGCCATAACGGGATCGTCTCCGGGCCGATGGGCGATGCCCGGGCCGGCCTTGGCGAAGGCGCGGTCATCCTGGACGGCTATTCGCGCGCCTATGCGCTCGATCTGGCCAGGACGCTCAGTCGAGCGCCGCAGGAGCAGCCGCTCGCGCAGGGCGTGAGCGGCGGAAATTTCCGCACCGCCGCCGCGTCCTCCGGGAGGCTGACGGTCGCCGTCACGATCCGCCGGAATGTGAACGGCCGGCCCGGTGTGGGCATGGAGCCGCTGCAGCTCGATCATGAAGACGGCCGCAGAGCCAAAGCGGTGGCCGGAATGGCGCTCACCCGCCTCACTCCGAAGACGGCGATCGCCTTCGGCTTCTCCCAGAGCGGCCATATGCTCCGGCAGCAGCTCGCCGGCCGCTGGGACAATGCCTTCCTCGTCGCCCGCGATCCGATGAGCCGCGCCGGCTTCCATCCGGGCGCGGACAGCAGCATCGGCCTTCGCCACCACATCGGCCCCCTGGCGGTGACCGTCACCGGCGAGCGCGGCAAGGTGCACATGCCCGGGCTTCAGCATCGGCCCGATCACCGGCCGGCCTACGCCCTCGACTCGCTGACGTTCGACAGGAAGATCGGCCCGGCGAGGTTCAGTCTCGGGGCTTCGCGGCTGAGCGAGGAAGCCACGATATTGGGCGCCCGCTTCTCCCCGATCCTCTCGAGCGGCGGCTCGCGGACTTTGTTCGCGGACGGCGCGGCCAGCTTCGAGCTCGGCGCCGGCTGGGAGGCCTATGCCAGCTATCGCCGCGGGTGGACGTCAATGCCGGGGACGAGCTCGCTGGTGGAGAAGGGCCGCCTCCGGACCGAGGCCTTCGCCTTCGACCTGTCGAGAGCCGGCCTGTTCGCCGCCGGGGACAGGCTCGCCTTCCGGGTGATGCAGCCGCTGCGGGTCGCGAGCGGCGGCTTCGACCTCGATATGCCGGTCGGCTACGATTATTCCTCGGGCATTGCGCGGGTCGAGCGGCGCTTCTTCAACCTCGCTCCGACGGGCCGGGAAATCGACTATGAGGTCGCCTACGGGGTCGGCCTCCTCGGCGGTCGGCTCGATCTCAACGCCTTCCTGCGAACCGATCCCGGCCATATCGAGACGATGAAGAAGGACCTGGGCACGGCGGTCAGGTTCACCCTCGCAAGATAGGGTCCGCCCGGTGCTACCAAAGGTTCACCTTTCCGTGGGACCGGTAGGGCGGAGGTGGGAGATGAGCCAGGTTCTTCGGTCCCTCGTCATGGCGTTCGCCGCCGGCTTCCTGCTCGCCAATGCGGAGCCGGACGATGAAGGGACGATATGCCTCGCCGTGGCGCACCACTGGCGGGGCGACTCGGCGGACATAAAGCGAATCCGCTCCGTGCCGGTGCCCGACAGCTTCCGCCGCCGGTTCGAGTCCGGCGGATGCGAGCGCTTTCAGCTCATCGTGGGAAGCCTGATCGACTGGCACCTCGCCTTCGGCGACGAGCGGACGGCGTCCCTCGCTCTCGCCTATCTGGAGCCGGCCTACCGGAAGGGAACCCCCGCGCCGGAGGCGTTCGGGGCGCACCTCGCCGCCGCGTGGAGGGATGCCGGGCGGGCCATCGCCGCCCTCCCGCCGGCCGGCGATCCCAAGCGGCTCGACCAGGGCCGCTTGCGGAAGATCGGAAGCGTGCGACGCGCCTCGGAGGCGGCAGCGGCCTACGAGCGATATGTGGAGCTGTCCGGACTCTACATGCGCGCGGCCGAGCATTACGGCTCCGCCGCCCTTCTCGAAAAGGCCGAGCTCTATTTCCTGCCGGCCAATGCAGGCCTGGCGACCCTGTTCGCCGGCGGATGGGAATCGGATTCGAAGCTGGGCGGCATCCTCCATGCGCCCTCCCATCGGCTGAACGAGGTGCTCGACCTGGAGATGCGGATCCCGATCCTCCGCGCCCGTCTCAGCCGGGCGCCCGAGGACGTCGGCCTGGCGGCATCCGTCGCTGCGCGCCGCTACCAGCCGGTCCTGGAGACGGCCGTCGACAACGCCCGGGAGCGTAGCGGCGAGATTTGCGAGATAGAGGGGGAAGCGGAGAGCGAAACCCTGAAGAAGCTTGAGGCGGCGTGCGAGGGCGAATCCAATTTCAGCCGCCGGACCAGGGATTTCTGGCGGAACCGGGCCCAGCTGGACCTGCTGATGGCGGCGGACCCGATCCATTTCGAGACGTCTCGAGCGAACCTTCCGGCCACCGGATCGGAGTTCGGGAGACGTCCCGCCGCCGACGCCGATGCCGGGCCCGCGGATCCGCCCCGCTCGTTCGAGACCGCGGCCTGGCTGCTTCACAGCGACAGGCTGAAGGATTGGGAAGGCCGAACCCTCTGGTTCCACCGGGTCGATTTCGAGCTGTTCTCGCTGCTGCTCGCCCGCTCCGAGCTGCATGCCCGCCGAGCTGTGAGCGACGTCCAGGAATATGGGCCGGCGCTCGATTATGCCGCGGAGGCGATACGGCTGGCGGCGCCGCACGAGGCGCCGGCGCTCTTCAAGACGTCGGCACAGCTTTGGCTGGACCTTTGGAGCCGGGCGAGCGGATCGACGGAAGAGGCGCGCCGGCGTGGGGACCGGGCGCGCTTCGCGACCTATCTTCGCGCCAATCTCGGCTCGCTCGATTCGATCGCGACGGGCGCCGGCGGGGATCCGGCCTCAGCTCAATAGCCGCAGGGAAAGCTCGCCGTGAGGCCGGCCAGGATGACGAGGGCGGCATTGTTGCCACCTTCCTGAGGCCGGGCGCGCAAATAGGCGACGACGCGCTGGGCGATCTGATCGTTGGTGGTGCCCCTGGGGAAGCAGAAGACCTGAGGCCGCCCGGCGGCGACAAGTGCGCTCGAGAAGGCGTCGGCCGCGCCCAGCACGTAGGTGAGGCAGGCGTTTCGGTCCTGTCCGCACAGCGTCGTCAACGTCCGGGCGGTCACCCGGGTCGGCACGGCGGGCGCAGCCGGCCGCTGGGCCTGGGCCTGGGGACGCTGCGCCTGCGCCGGCGGGCGCTGGGCCGGCTGAGCCTGAGCCGATCCCGCCAGGAGGACAGCCGCTAGGCCGGTGGTAACGATCCCCTTCATCTCTTCACTCCCTTTACGCTGCGGGTCTGTTTAGCAGGGTTTCTCAGCCACTAAAGGGCGCTTTGACTCCCGCCTCGGCCGAGGTCACTCTGGCGCTGCAAAAGGGGGAGAACGAAAGCCATGAACAGTCCCATTCTCGCGCCCGTCGTCGCGCTCGTCGCCTGGACCTTGCTGATCATGGTCTGGATGGTCGTCACCCGCTTCGCCGCCATGAAGCGAAAGGGGATCTCGCTGAAGGGCCGGGTCGGGGGCCGCGGCGGCAACGCGCTGGAAGGCGTGGTCGAGGACCAGGTGATGTGGAAGGCGCACAATTACATGCACCTCGTCGAGCAGCCGACGCTGTTCTACGCCGTCGCGCTGGCTCTCGCGATCGGCCATGGCGGCGGAGGCTACAGCGCCATCCTCGCCTGGGCCTATGTGGCCTTCCGGGTGGTTCACAGCCTGGTCCAGACGACGGTCAACATCATCACCTACCGCTTCATCCTATGGGGGCTGTCGTCGGCGGCGCTGATCGGACTCACCGTTCAGGCGGCGAGGATGGTCTGCCACCACATGTCCTAGGCGTGGCGGGCGAAGGCCCCGACCAGCTCCACATGGGTCGACCAGCGGAACTGGCCGACCGGCCGGATCCACAGGAGGCGGTAACCGCCCTCGATCAAAGCGGCGGCATCGCGCGCGAAGGTCGAGGGATTGCACGAGGCATAGCCGATTCGAGGGACGGCAGAGCAGGCGAGCAGCACCGCCTGCTCCTTGGCGCCCGCCCGGGGCGGATCGAGCACGATCGCGGCGAAGCGATCGAGCTCGGCCACGTCCAGCGGGCGGCGGTAGAGGTCGCGATGGTCGACGAAGACCGGCCGCTGCGCCCGGCCCGCCGCCGCCTTGAGCGCCAGGGCCGAGTCGCGCGCGGCTTCTGCGGCGAGCACCCGCCCGTCGAGCGCCAGGGCGAAGGTGCCGAGGCCGGCGAAGAGATCGGCGACGATCCGCGCTTCCCCCACCGCTTCCCGCACCGCCTCGACGAGCACCGCTTCCCCTTCGGCGGTCGCCTGAAGGAAGGCGCCGTGGGGCAGGGGCACCGGGACCCCGCCGAGAGTCACCGTCACCGGCTCCGGCTCCCATCGCGTCTGGGCGCCGTAGCCGTCGTCCAGGGCCAGCCGGGCGAGGCGGTGCTCGCGGGCGAAGTCGCCCAGCGCCTCCGTGGCGGCGAGATCGTCGGCCTCGACCTGCTCGAGCAGCAGGTCCACCCCTTGGTCGGCGAGGGTCAGCCGCACCCCCGCCCTCGCCGACGGCTTCAGCCGGCGCAGCAGCGCCCGAAGCGGCTGAACGAGCGCGAACAGCTCGGGCCGAAGGATATGGCATTCGCGCATGTCGACGACGCGGTGGCTGGCCTCGGCGTTGAAGCCGAGGGCGCCGCCCCGCTCGAACCTCAGCGAGGCTCGACGGCGGCTGTTCGGCGGCGAGCTGTGCGCTGAGAGGATGTCGGGCACCGCGACGCCCTGGGCGGTCAAAGCTGAGGCGATCCGGTCGCGGAGGAACCCGGCATAGGCGCTGTCGTCGACATGCTGGAGCTGGCAGCCGCCGCATTCGGGAAAGTGGCGGCAGGGCGGCACCTGCCGGTGCGGCCCCGTCTCGACGCCGCCGTCCGCACCCACCAGGTCGCCGGGCGCGGTCAGCGGATAATAGCGCCCGCTCTCGCCGACTCCGTCCCCGCGCCCGGCGAGGCGCAGGATCGTGTCCGGCTCGGTCACAGGCATGAGGCCATGGCCGCTGGGATCCGGTCGAGAAGGTCATCGGCGATCAGGCCGGGGCCGGCGAGCCGGGCCGCCCGGCCATGCATCCAGACGCCCGCGCAGGCGCCCTCGAACGCCTCCATCCCCTGGGCCCGCATCGCCGCGACAATACCGGTCAGGACGTCGCCCGTGCCCGCCGTGGCCAGCCAGGCGGAGGGCGTCCGGGCGATGGCGGCCCGGCCGTCAGGGGCGGCGACGACCGTGTCCGGCCCCTTATGAACCACCACCGCCCGAGCCCGAGCCGCCGCGGCCAGGCTTCGCTCCACCTTGCTGCCGCCCCCGAGGTCCGGGAACAGTCTGGCGAACTCGCCGGGATGCGGGGTCAGGACGGGGAGTGCCGCCGCCTCGTGCAACCTCTCCACTCCCCGCGCGGCGAGGTGGGTTAGGGCATCGGCATCGAGCACCAGGGGCGACTTCGAGCCGAGCGCGGCCTCGATAGCCGCCCAGCTTTCCCGGCCCAGGCCGAGCCCGGGCCCGATCGCGACGGCACCGATGCGCGGATCGTCGAGGCCGCTCCAGGGCTGACCCGCAGCCTGGACCACGGCTCGGGGAAGACCGGCAATCCACTCCGCCGCAACCACCCGGACGTAGCCGGCCCCCGAGCGCGAGGCCGCCGCCGCGACGAGCGCGGCGGCCCCGGGCATCGCGCCGCCATGAACGGCGACGAAGCCGCGGCTGTATTTGTGATCGTCGGGTCCCGGAGCGGCGAAGCGGGGGCGGCCGATTTCCCGGAGGCTGCTCTGCGCCGCGATGCCGATATCGACGACGACGATCCGTCCCATGTGCCGTGCCGCCGGCTGGAGCAGGTGCGAAGGCTTGAGCGTGGCGAAGGTGATTGTCAGGTCGAAATCGGGCACTGGCGAGAGGAGGGCTCCATCGTCCGTGGCGGCGCCGCTCGGCAGGTCGATGGCCGCACGGACCCGCGCCCCGGCCGCCAGATCGGCTAGCCGCCGCCAAAGCGACTTGTCGAGCGGCCGGGAAAGGCCGGTGCCGAACAAGGCGTCGACGAGGAGCGGAGCGGGCGCGGCTTCCGCCGGCGTTTCGACCGGCCCCGGCCAGCGGGCCCGGGCGGCGATCGCCTCAGGGGTGACCGCTTGCGCCGGAGCCGCGACCCGCACCGCGCTACCCCGCTCTGCAAGCCGCCGGGCGATGACGTAGCCGTCGCCGCCATTGTTGCCGGGGCCGCACAGGATCAGGGTCGGCAACGGGCCGGCGAAACGCCAGAGCGCCTCGGCCGCGGCGGCCCCTGCCCGCTCCATCAGCTCCGCAGCCGGAGTTCCGGCTGCGACGGCGGCGGCCTCCGCTTCGCGCATCTGCCGCGCGGTGAGGATGGCCCGGGTCATCGCACGGTTGCCGGCAGCCGATAGCGGTCCGGCCCTATCGTGACCTCGATGAGGCCGGGGCCGACCACCTCGACAGCCGCCGACTCGGCGCCGTCGGCGGCCATCACCCCTCGCCCGTCCCGGGTCGCGACCAGGCGTCGGAAGCTGCCGCTCGGGCTCCGGATCGTGAGAAGGACGTCGCGCCCGGGAGTCCGCTCCACCGTGCAGACCCTGGTGAAGGCCGGAGCTCCGTCGACGGCGCATTCGACTCGCTCCTCGGCCTTCATCTCGGAGGTCGAGTCGCAGCCGGAAACCAGCAGGAGGAGAGCGGCCCGGCGCTTCATTGGAGGCTTTTCCCTCATTGCCGACGGGTGGGCAAGTCAGCGGCTAGGACGAAGCGCCGCGAGCCGGCGGCGGAAGTCGTCCGAGCCGAACAGGGCGTCGAAGTCGCTGTCCTGGCCTTCGTCCCGAGCACTGCCTTGGGCGGCCATCCTGATACCCCGCTTGAGAGTGGCGATGCTGGCCGCGCTGTTGGCGACGATGGTGGCGGCAAGCGCCTCGACGTCGGCGCCGACAAGCTCCACCAGCCCGATCCGGGCCGCCTCCGAGGCATCGATGGTGCCTGCGCCGAGCAGCAGCCGCGACGCTTGGCCCGGCCCGACCAGGGCGACCAGGCGGGCCACGTCCTCCTGCGGGTAGGAGATTCCGAACTTGGCCGGAGTGATGGCGAAACGCGCATCAGGGCCCGCCAGGCGGATGTCGCAGGCCATGGCGAGGGCTACTCCGGCCCCGTAGCAATATCCCTCGATCGTCGCGATCGTGGCGATCGGGAGCTCCCGCAAGGCGTCCAGCCCCGAGCGCATCGCCTCGCGAAACCGGGCGGCCGCCGCCTCGTCTTGCGTGAAGGCGCGGAAATCCGAAAGGTCCGCGCCGGCGCAGAACGCGGCCCGGTCGCCGCTCAGAACGAGCAGCCGGGCTCCGCCCGCTTCGGCGTCCCTGCAGCATTTCGCGAGCACAGCCCATCCGGCCGCCGGGATGGCGTTTCGGGCCTCCGGCCTGTCGAGGCGAAGGCGAGCGACGGCGCCGTCGAGCGTCATTTCGAACATGGCCGCGATTTGACGGCACGCGACGCCTTTGTCGCCACAAAAAGAGCCGGCCGAGCGGTCGGTCGCGGCCGGCTCTAGAGGGCCATGGCGCCGGCTCCATGCGCGTGGAGCGGGACCATGGGCGAATGTCCACCAAGCCCCCTCGGGCCCCGTTTCGACTCGTCGTCCGATCAGCAGCAAGGACCGTGCCACGACGCAAGCCGTAGGGTTACGATGGTTAAGGGCCGTGAAAGTGCGTCCCAGGCCGGGACTCGCGGGTCACCTGAGGCGACTGGCGAGCTGCCACCAGTGCGGATGCCGAGCCGCGATCGCCGAGGCCGCCCGGCCCAATGCCTCGTCGCTGTCGAACAGGGCGAAGCAGGTCGCCCCGGATCCGGACATGCTCGCCATCCGCACCCCGGGCTGCTCGCCTAGGCGATCGACCACCTCACCGATCACCGGCGCGATCTCGCGAGCGGGGGGCTCCAGATCGTTCGATCCCGGCGCGGAGGCGCCTTTCCAGCGGCCGAAGACATCGGCCGTGGCGACCGGCACGCCCGGATTGACCAGCAGGATCGGGTCGCCCCGAAACTCGGGCCCGGCGTCCGGCGCCAGATGGTCGCCCCGCCCCGTGCCTCGCACAATCCGCGACTCCAGGCAGGCCGGGACGTCGGCTCCGAGGTGCCGGGCGAGCGCGAGTAGCTCGGCGCGGCCGAGGCGGAGGCCCCACCACCGCACGAGGAGGCGAAGCGCCGCCGCGGCATCGGCGGAGCCGCCGCCGATTCCCGACGCCACCGGCAGCCGCTTGTCGAGGGTCAGCGCAGCCCCCCTGCCCTCGCCGAGCAGCCGGGCAGCGCGAAGCACCAGATTGTCCTCGGGGGCGCCGAGCGCCGCCGCGAACGGCCCGGTGACCTGCAAGCCGAGCTCCTCGGCCGGCCCGACGCTCAGCCGGTCCCCGTCCTCGGCGAAGGCGAACAGGGTGTCGACCTCGTGATAGCCGTCGGGCCGCCGGGCCCGAACGCGAAGCTCCAGATTCACCTTCGCGTAGGCAATCTCCTCCATCAGGGGGCGGCGAGGTCCGGACGGAGACCGGAGTCGATCTTGCTTCGAAGCCGGTTGGCGGCGGAGCCTTCGGCATGCTGGAGCGCCGCCCCCCAGGCGTAGCGGGCCTCGAAGCGGCGCCCGGCGCTGTAATAAGCGTCGCCGAGATGCTCGGCGATCGCAGCGTCGGCGGGTTGGCCCTGGGCGGCCCGCTCGAGGAGCTCGATCGCCTTGGGGACGTCGCCGCGGACATAATGGGCCCAGCCAAGCGAATCGGTAATGGCGGCATCGTCCGGCTGGAGCCGGTTGGCTTCGCCGATCAGCTTCTCCGCCTCGACGAGATTCTCGCGCCGCTCGAGCTGCGAATAGCCGAGGAAGTTGAGCACCACCGGCTGGTCCGGGCCGAGCCGCCTGGCCTCTTCGAGTGCCGCCTTGCCGCCCGCCCAGTCGCCCGCTTGGGTGAGGGCGCTGCCCCGAAGCAGCCACAAGGCCCACAAAGGATGCTGCGGCTCTACCCCGGCCTTGGCGAGATCGAGTGCCTTGCCGTAAGCGGCAGCGGCGTCCGAGTGACGCTTGGACTGGTTGAGGATATCGCCGAGCCGGGTCCAGTTGTCGATCCCCGAGGGGCCGTCGGCCGCGGCCTTGCGGGCCTCGGCGAGCGCCTCGTCGACCCGGTTCGCCTCGACGAGGACGGTCATTCGGCGATCGGCGGCGCTGCTCGCGAACACATCGTCCCTCGGAACCCTGGCAAGCGCCGCCAGGGCCGCATCGTGCCGGCCCTGCCCGGCGAGCAGATCGGCCGCGATCAGCCACGATTCGGAATTCTCGGGCGCCAGGAAGGTGGCCAGCCGGGCGAAGCTCAGCGCCAGCTGGGGCACTTCCTGGCCGTTGAGATCGATCGCCATCCGCCCAAGCAGCTCCGCCATCCCGGCCGCGGGAGCGACGATCTCGCCGCCGACACGCTCGCCGGCCTGAATCCTTCGCCGCGCCTCCGCCAGAGCGTCCGCCTCGCCCTGAAGCAGCGCAAGCGCCTCCTTGCGGCTGCCTTTTCGGGCGAGCATGGCGGCGGCCGCGATGCGAAGGCGCTGCGAGCGGATCGACGGGTCCTCGAGCAGCGGCGCCATGGCCAGCGCGCCTTCCTTCGCCTTCCCGCCCGCGATGAGGAGAAGCGGCCGGTGCTCCGAGGCGTAGGTCGCGGCGAGGGCATTGCCGGACGAGGCCTCGAGCAGGGTCAGCGGCTTGCCCTTGCCGCTCCCCTGCGCCAGCCAGGCGCGGAGCAGCGGAGTCATGAACGAGAAGATCTCGTCCTGCTCGAGCCGCTCGATCTGCCTTCCGGCTTCCTTCCACTGCTTCGCCCGGAAGGCGTCACCGATCAGGAGCAGCCGCCCGTCCGGCGCGAGCTTGCCGGAGGAGTCGAGCACTCGCGCGGCCTGAAGCGCCAGGGTGCGGTCGCCGGCGGCGATCGCCTGCGACAGGGCGCGGGCGGCGAGCACCTCGTTCTGCGGCGCCAGCGCAAGCGCCGCGCCATAGTTGCGCGCCGCCTGCTCGGCCGCTCCCGAGCCGTCGGCGGCCCTCGCCCTGACGTAGGCGGAAAGCGCCGAAGTCTCTTCGACGCTGGCGGCGGCGGGTGCCGCGGCGACGAGCAGCGCGGTCACTGTGATCCCGGCGAGAATCTTACATGTTGGGATAATTGGGCCCTCCTCCGCCTTCGGGTACCACCCAGTTGATGTTCTGGGTCGGGTCCTTGATGTCGCAGGTTTTGCAATGGACGCAATTCTGGGCGTTGATCTGCAGCCGCGGCCCGCTAGCCTCCTCGACGAACTCATAGACCCCGGCCGGGCAATATCTTTGCTCCGGCCCGTCGTAGAGCGGCAGGTTGATCTCGGTCGGGATCGAGTCGTCCTTGAGCGTCAGGTGGACCGGCTGGTCCTCCTCGTGATTGGTGTTCGAGATGAAGACCGAGGAGAGCTTGTCGAAGCTGATCACTCCGTCCGGCTTCGGATATTCGATCGGCCTCACCATATCCTTTCGATAAAGCGATTCATTGTCCGGATGATGCTTCAGGGTGAACGGAAGACCGATCCTCAGGTAACGCATCCACATGTCGGTCCCGGCGAGCAGGGTGCCCATCGTCCCGCCGAACTTCGCAACGAACGGCTCGACATTGCGCACCATCTTAAGTTCGGTCGCTATCCAGCTGTTCCGAAGGGATTCTTCATAGCTGGACAACTCGTCTCCGCCACGCTCCGCCGCGATCGCGGCGAAAGCGGCCTCGGCCGCGAGCATTCCCGACTTCATCGCCGTGTGGCTGCCCTTGATCCGGGGCACGTTCACGAAGCCCGCGGCGCAGCCGATCAGGGCGCCGCCGGGGAAGGCGAGCTTCGGCACCGCCTGCCAGCCGCCCTCGTTGATGACCCGGGCGCCGTAGCTCACTCGCCGGCCGCCCACCAGCATCTCGCGGATCGCCGGATGCTGCTTCCAGCGCTGGAACTCCTCGAACGGAGAAAGGTGCGGGTTGCGATAGTTGAGTGCAACGACGAAGCCGAGGGCGACCTGGTTGTTCTCCTGGTGGTAGAGGAAGCCCCCGCCCCAGGCGCTGTCGTCGAGCGGCCAGCCCTGGGTGTGGATGACCCGGCCCGGAACGTGCTTGCCCGGCTCGATATCCCACAATTCCTTGAGGCCGATCCCGTAGACCTGCGGCTGGCTCTCGCGCTCGAGGTCGAAGGTCCGCTTCAGCTGCTTGGTGAGATGGCCGCGGGCGCCCTCGGCGAAGAAGGTGTAGCGGCCGTGCAGCTCCATTCCCGGCTGGTAGTCGGCCCGGTGAGTGCCGTCGCGGGCGACGCCCATGTCGCCCGTCGCGACTCCCTTGACCGAGCCGTCCTCGTTGAACAGCAGCTCCGCCGCCGCGAAGCCGGGGAATATCTCCACTCCGAGAGCTTCCGCCTGCCCGGCCAGCCAGCGGCAGAAATTGCCGAGCGAGGCGGTGTAGGTGCCCTTGTTGTTCATGAAGGGCGGCATCATCAGGTGTGGAAGCGAATATTTCTTGCGCTCGGTCAGCACCCAGTGATGGTTCTCGACCACCGGCACCGTCAGCGGGCTGCCCAGATCGCGCCACTCCGGCAATAGCTCGTCCACGGCGCGAGGGTCGACCACGGCGCCGGAGAGGATATGGGCCCCGACCTCGGAACCCTTCTCGAGGATGCAGACGCTGAGCTCGCGCCCGGCCTCCTGCGCCAGCTGCTTGAGGCGGATCGAGGCGGCGAGCCCGGCGGGGCCGGCGCCGACGATCACCACGTCATAGGGCATCGACTCGCGTTCGGACATCAAGGCGCTCCTGTGGCCTGCGCAACTCGCATCGTCGCAGGCAGCCAACGTCTGGCAGATAGATAGAGATTTTGAGGTTGACCAGCCCGCCCGCGGCTGACTCCATGCCGGGGTGGAGCGGGGAAATGATGCATATTCGTCGGCGGCCGCCGAAAGCGTGCTGACCTGGTGGGCCGAGGCGGGCGTGGACACGCTCGTCGACGAGGCGCCGCGCGACTGGCTGAAGCCCAAGGCGAAGGAAGCGCCGGCGCCCGCTCAGGCCGCTCCCCCGGCTGCCGCCGTCGAAGCCCCGGACGAGACTCTTCCGGATCAGCTCGACCTCTTCCGCGCCTGGCTGGACTCGTCGGACCGACTCGCTTTCGCATCCCCCGCGGCGCCGCGGATCTGCCCGGCGGGCGATCCGGCCTCGGGCCTGATGATCCTGGCCGACATGCCGACCGGCGAGGATTGCGCCGCCGGGACCCTGATCAGCGGCGAGGCCGGAAGGCTTTTCGACCGGATGCTGGCGGCGATCGGCCGCGACCGGGCCTCCGTCTATCTTGCCGCGCTTTCCTGCATCCGCTCACCGTCCGGTCAGCTCAACAGCGAGTCCATGAAGAGCTGCGCCGCCCTCGCCCGCCATCATGTCGGCCTCGCTGCGCCCAAAGCCGTGCTCCTGTTCGGCGATTCCTGCTCCAAGGCCTTGCTCGGCCTGTCGGTGCCCCAGGCGCGAGGCCGCTGGCACGAAATCGCAACCCACGCCGGGCCCGTCAAGGCCTTGGCAACCATTGCTCCCCGACAATTGCTGGACTCACCGCGACTCAAGGCCATGGCCTGGGCCGACCTCCAGATGCTGATCGAAGAGGTGACGTCATGACCAAGCCCCGCACCATCCTGCTCGCAGCGGCACTTGCACTGCCCGTCGCGGCCGCTCACGCCGAGGATTCCGCCCGTCCCGACGCCCCCGCCGCGGCGAGGCTCAACCCGGAGCAGCGCAGCGCCTATCGCGACGTCTTCGGCGCCATCCGGTTCGGCGATTGGGCCGGCGCGTCGGCGAGGCTGTCGGCGATTCCAGAGGGGCCGCTCCACGATGTCGCCCGAATGGAGCTTTTTCTCGCCAAGGGATCCCCCCGCGTCGAGCTTCCCGAGCTGCTTTCGCTGCTCGAGCGCACGCGCGAAATGCCCAAGGCGGAGCAGCTCGCCCGGCTCGCGTCGACTCGTGGGGCGACGCAGCTGCCGGCGCTTCCGGCCGCCCAGAAGCTGGTCTGGGTCGGCAGCCAGCCGCGCCGATCGCGCGCCGAAGCCACGAAGAACGATCCCGTCGCGGCCGAGCTCGAGCCGCTGGTCCAGCCGCTGATCAAGGACAATCGCCCGTACGAGGCGGAAGCGATCTTCCTCCAGCGCCAGGATCAGCTCGGCTCCGAGGGCAGGACCGAGTTCCAGCAGCGCATCGCCTGGTCCTATTACATCGTCGGCAACGACCGCGACGCCCGCCGGCTCGCCGCCCTCGCCCGCTCCGGCACCGGCGAATGGGCGGTCCACGGCGCCTGGTCCGAAGGCCTCGCCGCCTGGCGCGAAGGCGATTGCAAGGGCGCGGCGGACGCGTTCGGGACCGTCTCCGCCCGCTCCACCGATGTCGAGCTCGCCGCCGCCGCGTCCTACTGGACGGCGCGCGCCGACATGATGTGCGGGAAGCCGGAGCGCGTTCAGGGTCATTTGCGGACGGCGGCCCGGCAGAAGGAGACCTTCTACGGCCTGATCGCGGCGTCGGCGCTCGGGATCAGCGCCCCGGGCGCGTCCGGGCTTCACAATTATCGCGACGCCGAGTGGCGCTCGGTCGCCGGCAAGGCCAACGTCCGGGCCGCTCTGGCGCTTGCCGAGATCGGCGAGGCCGAGCTCGCCGACCAGCATATCCGCCATCAGGCGCGGATCGGCGGGGCTTCCGACCACGGCGCACTGCTCCACCTGGCCGCCGATCTCGACCTCGCCTCGACGCAATATTGGCTCGCGCATAACGCGCCGCGCGGCACGAGCGTGAACCTCGCGGCGCGCTATCCCCGCCCGGGCTGGCAGCCGACCCGCGGCTGGCGGGTCGATCCGTCGCTCGCCTTCGCCCACGCGCTTCAGGAATCGAACTTCCGGACCTCGGTCGTCAGCCCCGCCGGCGCGGTCGGTCTGATGCAGATCCGGCCCGGCACCGCCGGCGACATCGCCCGGGCGCGCGGCGAGCCGTTCGACCGCCAGATGCTGGCCAGCCCCGCCGCCAACATCGAGTTCGGCCAGAGCTATATCGAGACCCTGCGCGACCATGGCGCCACCGGCGGGCTCCTGCCCAAGGTGATCGCTGCCTACAATGCCGGGCCGGTGCCGGTGGCGGAATGGAATGCCCGTCGCTTCGACAAGGGCGACCCCCTCCTCTACATCGAGTCGCTGCCTTACTGGGAAACCCGCGGCTACGTGCCGATCGTGCTCCGGAATTATTGGATCTACGAGGAAGGCACCGGGAAGACCGGAGGGACCCGCGAAGCGCTGGCCCAGGGCATGTGGCCACGGTTCCCGGGAATGCCGGGCGCCCAGGCGGTGCGTCTCAAACCCGACGAGACCAAGCTGACCTACGGCACGGAGTAGCGCACGAATTGTTAGGCGGCGACCGGGTTGGTTCTTGATCCGTTCTCCTCGTCGGCCTAATGTGAGGCCATGCCACGCCCCGACCTCCGTCATGGCCGCGGCGCGCCCGAGAACCGGACGCCGACCCGCTTCAACCTTCCCGTTCGCGAGTTGGACGGCGACTGGCTGGACATGCGCGAGGAGGTGGACGAGGGGCCGCCGCCGCTCAAGACCACGGTTACGATCGAGAAGCCGAAGTCGATCATCGCCTGGAACCGCTCGCCCGATATCGGCTTCGACCGCTCCATCAACAGCTATCGCGGTTGCGAGCATGGCTGCATCTACTGCTTCGCCCGGCCGACCCACGCCTTCCACGACCTCTCGCCCGGCCTCGACTTCGAGACGAAGCTGTTCGCCAAGCCCGAAGCGGCGAAGATCCTTCGCGAGGAGCTGGCGAAGCCCGGCTACGCGGTCCGCTCGATGGCGATCGGAACCAACACCGATCCCTATCAGCCCATCGAAGCCAAGTGGCGGATCACCCGCTCGGTGCTCGAGGTGCTCGCCGAGACGAAGCATCCGGTGACGATCACCACCAAATCGGACCGGGTGGTGCGCGATATCGACATACTGGCGCCGATGGCGGCGGAGGGCCTGGCAAGGGTCGCGCTTTCGGTGACGTCGCTCGATCCGGCCATTTCACGAACCCTGGAGCCTCGGGCCCCGTCCGGCCGCAAGCGGCTGGCGGCCGTCAAGGCGCTGACCGAGGCGGGCGTCCCGACCATCGTGGCGGTCGCCCCGGTGATTCCCGGGATCACCGATCATGAGGTCGAGCATATCGTCGAGGCGGCGGCGGAAGCCGGAGCCGAGGGCGCCTTCTTCCTGCCGGTGCGGCTCCCCCACGAGGTGGCGCCCCTGTTCCGCGCCTGGCTCGACGAGCATTTCCCGGATCGGGCGGACAAGGTGATGAACATCATCCGCTCGATGCGCGACGGCAAGGACAACGACCCCAATTGGTTCAGTCGGATGAGCGGCTCGGGGCCGTGGGCGGAGCTGCTTCGGGTGCGGTTCGAGATCGCGGCGAGGAAGCACGGGCTGAAGGGGGAGAAACGGAAGCTCCGGACGGATCTGTTCGTCCCGCCCCAGGGGGCTCAGCTCAGGTTGCTCTAGACACGTATCCCAGCGAAGGCTGGGACCTCGGCGGGTGAAAGGCCCGGAGCTCTTCACCCGCCGGGACCCAAGCCTTCGCTGGGGCGACGGGATATTCAGGCCGCGCTGGCCAGCTTGTAGTTCCGATATTCCTCCCTCAGCGCGGTCTTGAGGAGCTTGCCCGTCGCGGTGTGCGGGAGGCTCTCCACGAATACTATCTCGTCCGGGAGCCACCATTTAGCGACCTGGCCCTCGAGATGGCCGAGGATCTGCTGCGGGGTCACGTCGGAGCCCGCCTTCCTCACCACCAGCAGCAGCGGCCTTTCGTCCCACTTCGGGTGCTTGACGCCGACCGCAGCCGCCTCGGCGACCCCCGGGCAGCCGACGGCGGCGTTCTCGAGGTCAATCGAGCTGATCCATTCGCCTCCGGACTTGATCACGTCCTTCGAGCGGTCGGTGATCTGCAGGACCCCGTCGGGGTGGAGGGCGGCGACGTCGCCGGTGTCGAACCAGCCGTCCTCGTCGATGCAGTCGCCGTTCGAATCCTGGAAATATTGACGGATGATCCACGGGCCGCGGGTCTGGAGACGGCCCGAGGTCTTGCCGTCGCGGGGAAGCACATTGCCTTCCTCGTCGACGGTCCGAAGCTCGACGGCGAAAGGCACCCTGCCCTGCTTGCAGAGCAGGTCGACCCGCTGCTCGCGGCCGAGCTCCTCCCAGTCGCCGCTGCCGGCGCCGACGGTGCCGAGCGGCGACATCTCCGTCATCCCCCAGGCGTGGCCGACTCGGATTCCGCGATCCATGAACCATTCGATCATCGCCCGAGGCGCCGCCGAGCCCCCGATATGGACGGTGGTGAGCTTGCCCAGATCCTCGCCCGTCGAATCGACATGGTTGATCAGCGCCAGCCAGACGGTCGGAACTCCGGCGGTATGGGTCACGCCCTCCGACTTCATCAGGTTGCACATGACCTGCGGCGTGTAATCCGCGGAGAACACCATCTTGCCGCCCGCCATGGCGGTGCAGAAAGGAAGGCCCCAGCCGGCGGCGTGGAACATCGGCACCACCGGCAGAACGACCGAGCGGGCGCTGAGATCGAAGACGTCCGGGCTCAATTGCATCATGGCGTGGAGCATCGCCGAGCGATGCTCGTAGAGCACGCCCTTAGGATTGCCCGTGGTCCCGCTGGTGTAGCAGAGCATGACGGGCTCGCGCTCGTCCCCCTCGACCCAGCGATAGCCGCCACTCTCGCCGGCGATCAGGGCGTCGAACTCGCCGTCGTCGAAGCAGATATAATGCTCGATGCTCGTCCAGCGCGGCTTCAGCCGCTCGACCAGGGGCGCGAAGGCGCGGTCGTAGAAAAGCACCCGGTCCTCGGCATGATTGGCGATATAGACCAGCTGGTCGTCGAACAGGCGCGGGTTGATGGTGTGGATGACCCCGCCCATCCCGATCGTCCCGTACCAGGCGACGACGTGGCGGGCGTGGTTCATCGCCAGGGTGCCGACCCGGTCGCCGGGCCTGAGCCCGAGGTACTCCAGCGCCTGCGCCAGCTTGCGCGAGTCGCGCGCGACCCCCGCCCAGTCAGTTCGGATCCGGCTCCCGTCGGCATAAAGCGAGACCAGCTCGCGCGCGCCGTGCTCGCGCTCCGCATGGTCGAGGATCCGCATGATCCTCAGCGGCCAGTCCTGCATCCCTCCGAGCATGATCCCTCCAAGCGCGTGGAAGGGGCAGTCTATGCGCTCAGGAGACGAGCGCAAGCCGCGGCTGCGGAGCGACCGACAGACGCACCGCGACGACCCCCTCGATCCTCTCGACTCGCGCCGCGAGCTCCGCATCGAGCCGGAAGTCCCGGCCCAGCACCAGCAAGGCTTCCCCCGCGTCCAGCTTCACTCGGAGGTGGAGCTCGCCATGTCCCCCGACCTCCTCGGCCGTCGCCGCCCGCAGGCGCTCGACCGCCACGACGCTGTCCACCTCCACCTCGAGCTGGAGCCGGGCGCGCTTCGAGAGACTGTCGAACAATTGCAGCGAGCGGATCGTCACCCGGGGCGCTTCCTCGCCCGGCCGGCGGTCGAGCTCGACCTTGAGCAGGGCGCAGGCGCCCGACTTGGCGGCCGCCTCGACCTGGGCGGCTGCGTCGTCGTCGAACACCGTGGCGACGAACTGGCCCGAGGAATCGGACATGGTCGCCATCAGATAGCGCCGGCCTCGCGCCGAAGTGCGCGGGCGCGCGTCCTCGACCATTCCGGCCATGACCGCGCCGGTGCGGCCGCCGTCGGGCGGCGCGGGAAGCGAGGCCAGGGCCGCATAGGTCCTGGCGCCATGAGCCTCGGCGAGGTGGCGATAGCGGTCGACCGGATGGGCCGAGAAGTAGAAGCCGAACGATTCCTTCTCGGCGGCCATGCGCTGGGCGAGGCTCCAGGTCGCGGCGACCGGCATCCGGATCGGCACGACGTTCGATTCGCCGCCGCCGAACAGCCCGCCCTGCCCGCTCTCCCGGGCGTCGGCCGCGCTGGCGGCATGGGCGAGGAGGGTCTCGGCGGCGGCGAAGACGGCGGCGCGATTGGGGTTGAGCGGGTCGAAGGCGCCGCCGCCGGCCAGGCTCTCGATCTGGCGCCGGTTGAGGAGGCGCGGGTCGACCCGCTCGGCGAAATCCTCGAGCGACCTGAACGGGCCGTTCGCCCGGCGCTCCTCGACCAATTGCTCCATCGCCTTCTCGCCGACGCCCTTGAGGGCGCCGAGGGCGTAACGGACGGCAAGCCCCTCCCCCGCCGGCTCGACCGAGAACTCGGCCTCGCTGGAATTGATCGAGGGGGGCGTGCATTCGACCTCCAGCCGCCGCATGTCGTCGGTGAAGATTGCGAGCTTGTCGGTTTGATGGATGTCGAAGCACATCGAGGCGGCGTAGAATTCGACGGGATGATGCGCCTTCAGCCAGGCGGTCTGGTAGGCGATCAGGGCATAGGCGGCGGCGTGGCTCTTGTTGAAGCCGTAGCCGGCGAACTTGTCGATCAAGTCGAACAATTCGTTCGCCTTGCCCTTGGGGATGTTGTTGACCCGCTCGCAGCCGGCGACGAAGCCGGCGCGCTGGGCGTCCATCTCCGACTTGATCTTCTTGCCCATCGCCCGGCGGAGCAAATCGGCCTCGCCGAGGCTGAAACCGGCGAGGACCTTGGCGGCCTCCATCACCTGCTCCTGGTAGACGAAGATGCCGTAGGTCTCCTTCAGAACCGGCTCGAGCAGCGGATGCGGGTATTCGATCTCCTCGCGGCCGTTCTTTCGGGCCCCGAACATCGGGATATTGTCCATAGGGCCCGGTCGGTAGAGCGAGACGAGCGCGATGATGTCCTCGAAGCTGGTCGGCTTCACCGCCGCGAGGGTCCGCCTCATGCCTTCCGATTCGAGCTGGAAGACGCCCACGGTGTCTCCGCGCTGGAGCAATTTGTAGACTTCGGGATCGTCCCAGGCGAGGCGGTCGAGATCGGCCGTCACGCCGCGCCTGGCGAGCATCTGCACGGCCTTCTGGAGCACCGACAGGGTCTTGAGGCCGAGGAAGTCGAACTTCACCAGACCGGCCGCCTCGACATATTTCATGTCGAATTGGGTGACCGGCATGTCGGAGCGCGGGTCGCGGTAGAGCGGCACCAGCTGGTCGAGCGGCCGGTCGCCGATGACGACCCCGGCGGCATGGGTCGAGGCGTGGCGCGGAAGACCCTCCAGCTTCATCGCCAGGTCGAACAGGCGGCGGACCTGCGGGTCGTTCTTATATTCGGCGGCAAGCTCGGTGACCCCGTTCAGGGCCCGCTTCAGGGTCCAGGGATCGGTCGGGTGGTTGGGGATCGCCTTGGCGAGCCGGTCGACCTGGCCGTAGGGCATCTGCAGGACCCGCCCGGTATCCTTGAGCACGGCCCGCGCCTTCAGCTTCCCGAAGGTGATGATCTGGGCGACCTTGTCGGTTCCGTAGCGCTGCTGGACGTAGCGGATGACCTCCCCGCGCCGCGTTTCGCAAAAGTCGATGTCGAAATCCGGCATCGACACGCGCTCGGGGTTGAGGAAGCGCTCGAACAGCAGGCCGAGGCGGATCGGGTCGAGGTCGGTGATGGTCAGCGCCCAGGCGACCACCGATCCGGCGCCGGAGCCGCGGCCGGGGCCGACCGGTATATCGTTCTCCTTGGCCCATTTGATGAAGTCGGCGACGATCAGGAAATAGGCCGAAAAGCCCATCCGGACGATGATGTCCGCTTCATAGTCGAGCCGGTCGACATAGGCCTTCCGCTCCTCCTCGGTCAGCCCTTCGTAAAGCGCCAGCCGAGCCTCGAGCCCGGACTTCGCATCCTCATGAAGCTGCCGGGCTTCCGCTTCGGTGTCCCCCGCGATGCTGGGCAGGATCGGCTTGCGCTTGGGCGCCCCGAAGGCGCAGCGGCGGGCGATGACGCCCGTATTGTCGATCGCCTCGGGAAGGTCGGCGAACAGCCGGCGCATCTCCGCCGCCGGCTTCAGCCAGGCCTCGGGAGAGGAGCGATGCCGGTCGTCCCGGTCCAGCTGGCTGGATTGGGCGATGCACAACAAGGCGTCGTGCGCCTGATGGAAATGCGCCTCCGCATAAGAGGCCGGATTGGTTGCGACCAGCGGCAAATCATGCTGGTAGGCGAGCTCGATCAGCCGAGCCTCCGAGCGCTGCTCGTCCTCGTCTCCGCGGCGCGATATCTCGATGTACAGGCGGCCCGGGAACAAGTCGATCAGGCTCTCCAGGATAGGCTCGGCCGTGGCATCCTGTCCCTGGCCGATGAGCCTCACCAGGGCACCGTCTCCCCCGGCGGTCAAGGCAATCAGCCCGTCCGTGCGGCCCTGGAGCGCCTCATAGCTGACGTGCGCAGGATCCTCGAGCGGCCTCCCCAGATGCGCCTCCGACACCAAGGCACAGAGGTTGTCGTAGCCCGTCGAATCCTGGGCGTAGAGGGCCAGCCAGTCGAGCGCAGGCTGGCCGCCGGCGCAGCTCGGTCTCGCCACCGCCAGCATCGCCCCGACGATGGGCTGGACCCCCGCCTCCCGGCAGGCATCGGTGAAGGCCATGGCGGCGTACAGGCCGTTGCGGTCGGTGAGCGCGGCGGCAGGGAAGTCGAGCCGTTTCGCCTGCTTGGCGATCGCCTTGGGCTCAATCGAGCCCTCCAGCATCGTGTAGCTGGAGAAGATGCGCAGTGGGACGTAGGGGCCGGCCATCGCCATGTTATGGTGGCCGCCGGGCGGCGATGGAAGCATGGACCGAAGGGTTTTCCACACCTATTCGCACCCGGACGTACCGGCGAAAGCCGGGACCTCGCGGAGACCCGCCGGGACTTCCTGCCCTGAGGTCCCGGCATTCGCCGGGATGACGGCTACTCCCCCCGGCCGATGTTCCTCAGCTCCGCCATCCTCGACGCATAAGCGGAGTTGACGCAGCCCTCGCTGCTGCATCGCTCCCGCCGGGCCAGGAAGGAGTCTCGGCTCCGGCGCAGGTGGCCTCTGGTGCCGGGATCGGCTCCGGCCATGAGGTCGTAGTAAAGCGACGCCATCGCCCGGTCCTGGGCGGCAAGGCGCGGCGACGAGCAGATCATCTTCTCGGTGCGGGTCTTGCCATGGCGGCAATTGAAGCTCGGTCGAACCGTCACCCGCGTCGCGGGCGCGGACCCGGCCTCCGGCCGAGGCGCGGGCGCCTGGGGCCGCTCGGCCGTGCGTACCGGCGGAAGCGGGGGCGCGGGCCGGGGCTCGGCCTCTGCGACCGGCGGCATGAGGGTAGGCTGGGCCGGAGCGGCTGCGGGCGGCGGGGGCGGGAGGCGGCCCGGCCCGCCGGCCTCCAGCCTCGTCGGCTGCCCCCCGAGGCCGAAGGTGGCGAGCCGGTAGATTATCGGCTCGGCGCCGTCCATCTGATAGACGAGGCCGCTGCCGTCGACCGCGGCCTGGGCCGCATATTCGACCTCAGCGTCGAGCCGCCTCTGGCCGTCGAACGCATTCTCGGCCCCGGGCGGAAGCTCGAGGATGAAGCGGCCGGAGCAGACGGTGACGTTGAGCTCCTCGTCGCGGCTCTTCACCAGCGGCTGCTCCATCCGGACGACCGCGGCCGCGGCGAGCGGGTCGAGGTTTCGGGGATCGGAATTGCGGATCCGCGCCGCCTCGTCGAACACCAGCTCCTTCAACCGGGCATAAGTGGCGTCCGAGGCGCAGGCCTTGCGGATCCGCTCGCGCTGCTCGGCGGCCAGCTCCGTCTTGCTCTTCTGCTCGGGAGGATCCTTTTTCTTCATCCAGTCGCATCCGCCGAGCAGGGCGGAGACTCCCGCAACCAGCAGGATCACCTTACGCAACGCCATTGGCCTAGCTCCAGCTGCCCCGATCATCCGCCGCCAACGCAGCAACGGGGTCATCTTTCCACCGAAACGGTTGAGCGCCTATTCCAGGACTCCTTCGTGCAGCCTCAGCACCCGGTCCATCTTCGCCGCGATCCGCTCGTTGTGCGTCGCGACCAGAGCGGCGCTGCCTTCGTCGCGGACGAGGCGGAGGAACTCGGCGAAGACGATGTCGGCGGTATGCTCGTCGAGATTGCCGGTGGGCTCGTCGGCGAGGACCAGGGCCGGGCGGTTGGCGAGGGCGCGGGCGACCGCGACCCGCTGCTGCTCGCCGCCGGACAATTTGCTCGGACGGTGGGTGACCCGGTCGGCAAGGCCGAGCGCCCCGAGAAGCGAATTCGAACGCTCTTCCGCCTGCTCGCGGGTCGCTCCTTTGACCAACTGCGGGATGACGACGTTCTCGAGCGCGGTGAAATCGGGAAGGAGATGGTGGAACTGGTAGACGAAGCCCAGCGTGTCCCGGCGCACCCTCGTCCGGTTGCCGTCGCTCAGCTCCGCGACCTCCTCACCGGCGATCCGGATCGAGCCGTCGAAGCCGCCCTCAAGCAGACCGACGGCCTGGAGCAGGGTCGACTTGCCCGACCCCGAGGGGCCCAGCAGAGCGACGATCTCGCCCTGGCGGACGGCGAGGTCGATGCCGCGAAGGACTTCGATCGTCACCCCGCCTTGCCTGAAGCTCCGCCTGAGGTCTTTGACGGCGAGCACCTCATTCATAGCGGAGCACCTGAACCGGATCGGTGCTTGCCGCCTTCCAGGCCGGGTAGAGGGTAGCGAGGAAGCTCAGAACCAGCGCCATGGTGACGATGGCGACGACCTCGAACGGGTCGGGCTCGGAGGGAAGCTCGGTGAGGAACCGGATCGACGGGTCCCACAGGTTCTGGCCGGTCACGAACTGGACGAAGTTCACGAAGGGCTGGCGGAAATAGAGGAGCAGGAAGCCGAGGCCGAGGCCGGCGAGTATCCCGATCGCTCCGATGATCACCCCCACAGTCACGAACACCTTCATCAGCCCGCGGCGGGTGGCGCCCATGGTTCGAAGGATCGCAATGTCCCGGGTCTTCGCCCGGACCAGCATGATCAGCGACGAGAGGATGTTGAAGACCGCGACGAGAATGATGATCGAGAGGATGACGAACATCGCCACCCTTTCGACCTGCAAGGCCTCGAACAAAGCCGTGTTCATAGAGCGCCAGTCCGCAACTGCGGCCCGCCCGCTGACGCTTGCCCGGAGCGGCTCCAGTATCTCGCCGACCCGGTCCGCATCCACCGTCTGGACTTCGACCATTCCGACGGCATCGCCCATCAGGAGCAGGGTTTGCGCGTCCTCAATCGGCATGATCACGAACGCCTTGTCGTAATCATAGACCCCGACCTCGAAGACGGCCGAGACGTTGTAGGAGATTATCCGCGGAACGGTTCCGAACGGGGTCGTCCGTCCTTCCGGGCTGATCAGGCTGATCTGGCCGCCGACATCGGCGCCGAGCGCCTCGGCCAGCCGGGCCCCGATCGCGACATTGCCCTGACCGGCGCGAAGCGACTCGAGCGAGCCCGCCAGGACCTTGCCGGTCAGGGTCTCGTTGCGAAGGATGTCGGCCCGGTCCATGCCCCGGACGATAACTCCCTCGACCCGGCCTTCATGGCTCACCATCAGCGGCTGCTCGATCAGCGGCAGGGCGTCGGTCACTCCGGGCGTGGCCCTCGCCTCCCTGACGATGTCGCGCCAGTCGGGAAGCTGGCCCCCGAAGCCCTGGACGACCGCATGGCCGTTCAGGCCGACGATCTTGTCGAACAGCTCCGCCCGGAAGCCGTTCATCACGCTCATCACCACGATCAGCGCCGCGACCCCGAGCGCGACCGCGACCAGGCTGATCCCGGCGACGAGGAAGATGAAGCCCTCCCCCTTGCCCGGAAGCAGATAGCGCCGCGCGACCATTCGCTCGTAGCGGGAGAGGATCATGACCGGCCGTCGTCCCGGCGAAGGCTGGGACCCCAGGGGGTGAAGAGTGCGGGGACCATGCTCACTGGGACCCCAGCCTTCGCTGGGGCGACGTCGCTTCCGTCAGCCTCGCCAGCGCGCTCTCGATCGACAGCTCCTCGCGCTCGCCGCCGGCGCGGCGCTTCAGCTCGACGACACCGCGCTCGAGCCCCTTGGGGCCGACGATCAGCTGCCAGGGCAGGCCGATCAGGTCCATGGTCGCGAACTTGGCGCCGCCGCGCTCGTCCCGGTCGTCGTAGAGGGTGTCGATCCCCGCGTCGGCAAGGCGGCCGTAGAGTTCGTCGGCCGCGCTGGTGACGCTGCCGTCGTCGGCGCGCATGTTGATCAGCCCGACCCGGAAGGGCGCGACGCTCTCCGGCCAGACGATACCCTTGTCGTCGTGGCTGGCCTCGATGATCGCACCCATCAGCCGCGACACGCCGATCCCGTAGCTGCCCATTTGCGGCTGCACCTGGCCGCCGTCCTTGGTCTGCACCGAAAGCCCCATGCTGGCGCTGTACTTGGTGCCGAAGGCGAAGATGTGGCCGACCTCGATCCCGCGGCGGGTGCGAAGCCGCTCCGCCGGCACCGGGCAATCGGCGACCTTGCCATGCTCCTCCTCCTCCATCGCATAGAGGCCCGTGAGCCGCGCTATGGTGGACGCATCGGCGGCGAGCAGCTCGTCGCGGGAAACATCCTCGATCGCGGCGTCGTAGAAGAGCGCGCTCTCCCCGGTGTCGGCGAGGATATGGAATTCGTGGCTCAGGTCCCCCCCGATCGGCCCCGTCGGCGCCTTGACCGGGACCGCGGTGAGGCCGAGGCGGGCGAAGGTCCTGAGGTAAGCGACGAACATCGCCTCATAGCTGGAGCGAAGCCCCTCCTCGTCGAGGTCGAAGCTGTAGGCGTCCTTCATCAGGAACTCGCGGCCTCGCATCACCCCAAAGCGGGGGCGCACCTCGTCTCGGAACTTCCACTGTATGTGGTAGAGGATCCTGGGCAGGTCGCGGTAGCTCCTGGCGCCGTCGCGGAAGAGGGCGGTGATCATCTCCTCGTTGGTGGGGCCGTAGAGCATGTCCCGGTCGTGGCGATCAAGGATCCGCAGCATCTCCGGGCCGTAGGCGTCGTATCGGCCGGACTGGCGCCACAGATCGGCCGACTGGAGGGTCGGCATCAGCATCTCGACGGCGCCGGCGCGGTCCTGCTCCTCCCGGACGATCCGCTCGACCCGCTTCAGCACCCGGAGGCCGAGCGGAAGCCAGGCGTAGATCCCGGCGGCGGTCTGGCGGACGAGGCCGGCGCGCAGCATCAGCTGGTGGCTGACGATCTGGGCGTCCGAAGGAGTCTCCTTCATGACCGGCAGGAAGTAACGGGAAAGTCGCATGTACGCGCCTCTACGGGCCACCCTTCGCCATGGCAACCGGGCCGTCCCGGCCGCGCCTGTTGCCGTACCGACACAGGGTCGTGGCAAAGTGGGTCAAGCATCGGGATAGGCAGGTGACAAGCGCCGCCGCCGCTCATAGCGTCCCGCCCACGAACTAAGGCGAAAGCCGGGTTCGGGGAGGCTTCGGCCCCGCATCCTCATGCGAGGGAGGATGTGTGCGGGCCTTGGCATCTTACCAAGGGGGTCGGCGCGCAAGCGCCGCGACGGTGCCCGGGCAGCGATGCTCGGGCACTTTTGGTTCCGGAGACGCTCCGGCTGGAAGCCGGAGGAGAATCGTCTAAGCTCCGGCCGCTGAGCGGAGGCGGGATGAAGCTTGAACTGACATTGGCGGCCGTTGCCGCCCTTGCCGCGGCGACCCCGAGCGGCGCGAGCGCCGAGAGTCCCGCCGCCTCGACCTGCTCGAAAGCGGCCGTGGCCGCCGCCGGAGCCGCGGTGCGCTCCGCCCGGTCGCAATTGAGCGCACTTCCGCCGAGCGAGGACGATCCGACGGTTCCGCCCGCCACCAGCCGGAGGATCGAGGCGACGAAGGACCGGATGCGCGACTTCGTCAAGGCGGAGATGGCGTGCGTTCCGGCCTCGCCGGAGCCGAAGCGGCTCGCCGCCGAAATGGCCGACCAGGGCGGCTTCGTCCAGGCCGTTTCCTCCGATCCCGCCCCCGGGTCCGCGGCCGGCCACGGCGACAGGCTGGCCTACCAAGTCTCGAGGGTGGCGGGTCACCCGAACATGCTGGCGGTCGTCGCGACGCTCGGGATCCGTTGCGGGTCGGATTCGATGCTGTTGCTCTACCGGCGGTCGGGCACCGGCTGGGAGGAAGCGATGGTCCGCCGCTCAGCGCCCTACCGGGAGATCCGCGGCGGGTGGGCGGACCTCCGCTTCGCGGTCTCGCCGCCGGATGCCGAAGGCCGCTGGTTCGTCGCCACCGTCTCCACCACCCCGTGGTGCACTTCGGCCTGGCAGGGCCTGCCTTACGAGCTTGCCCGTCCGGGCCCCGCACCCGACCGCCCGCGGGTCATTCTCCGGGGCAAAGGCACGATCTATCTCGGCGATGAGAGCGACCTCATTCTGCGCGCCGAGCGCGGCGCCTTCGAGCTGAGGCACGACGGCGGCAGCCTGGACCCGGACCTCCTCGTCCGCCGCCACGTCCGCCGCTACTCGGTGTCGGGCGACACCGTTCGCCGGGTGCAGCCGGTGGCGGAGAATGTCCGCGACTTTGCCGACGAATGGATCGAATCGCCCTGGGCGGAAGCGAGGGCCTGGTCGGCGGCCGACCCCGTTCTCACCGCCGCCCATGCCCAGCTTCGCTCAGCGCGCCACACGAGCCTGGGCGCATTCTCCTCGATCCGCGACTGCGGCGGCGGGACGACCCAGCTGGAAATCGCCGTCCAGGAGGGGCCGGGCTGGTTCCTCACCGTCAGGGGCGGAGCGGGCCGGTGGACGGTGGAGCGCGTCGCTCGGAAGGCGGCGGCGGGCTGCTCCGGTGCCAACCGGCCGGGCGAGCCGTGAGGAAGCGCCCGAGCCTCGTTCCGGCCGCTCTCGCCCTCGCGCCGGTGGCCGGCTGCGCGCACAGGCCGCCGGGACCTCCGCTCGAGCTCCAGGCCGACGGGCACGGGGACGGATGCCGGTTCGAGGCGGAGGGGCGAGTGCTGGCGTCGGGAAAACTCGAAGAGGCGGAGAGGCTGTTGGCCGGGGCGGCTCGCGCCTGGCGGAGGCGGCCGGTGACGGTCCTTGCCGGGGTCGACGGCTCCTACAAATGCTTCGGCCTGGCGATTTACACTCTGCAGCGGGCCGGAGTCTCGAAGGTCGGCTTCATTTCCGAGCCGCCGCCGGGGCCGGACTGAGTTGGAAGGTGGCAGAGGGCGGGCCGCATCGGGGCCGCCCCCCCGGCCGAAGTTGCTAAAATGGGCCTTTGCGCCTACATGGGAAGCGCTGACGTCGCTGCGACGGAATTTGCGGCCCGAGCGGCCCCGCCTTCCCTTTCATGCTTCTCGCCCACGCCAAGCGGCCACTTCGCCGGCGCGGTCATCCGTTTACCGGCCGCAGGTGGCCGAGGGAGAATTTGGTTTGGCGAAGGAAGCTACGCTCACCGTCGAGGGCGAGATCGACGAAATCTATCCGGACGGGCGCTTCGGAGTGATGCTCGACAACCAGCATCGGGTTATCGTCTACACAGCGGGGAAGATGCGGCGGTTCCGGATCCGCTCGGTGGTCGGCGACCGGGTCCATGTCGAGATGACGCCCTACGATCTGACCAAGGGCCGGCTGATCTTCCGCGAGCGCACCCCCGGCCAGGGCCCGGGCAGCAGCCCGCGGCGCCCCGGCGCCAAGCGCTAGAAGGAGACTCTCAAATGGGCGGCACCCCCGACAGCAATCGAACCCCGATCAAGCCCTTCCTGATCAACAAGGACGAGGAAGGGCGGGTCCGGCTGACGCTTCGCGAGACCCGCTATAACGGCCAGGGTTACCCGATCGTCACCACCACGCTCCACGAGGAGCCCTTCCCCACCGCCACCGCGGCCCGGGCCTATGCCAAGGAGCATTTCGGCGCCGAGCCGGGGCAGTTCGCGAGCAAGTGACGTCCCGTCGTCCCAGCGAAGGCTGGGACCCCAGGGGGTGAAAAGCTCCGCGGCCTTCACCCGCCGGGGCCCCAGCCTTCGCTGGGGCGACGACTAACTTCGCTTCCGCCTCAGCGCGGCCTGCGCCGCGGCCAGCCTCGCGATCGGCACCCGGTAGGGCGACGCGCTGACGTAATCCAACCCCGTCTTCTCGCAGAAGGCGATGGAGGACGGGTCGCCGCCATGCTCGCCGCAGATGCCGAGCTTGAGGCCTTCGCGGGCGCCCCGGCCCCGCTCCGCGGCGAGGGCGATCAGCTCGCCGACCCCCTCCTCGTCGATCGAGACGAACGGGTCGCGCTCGAAAATGCCCTTCTCGACGTAATGCGTGAGGAAGCGGCCGGCGTCGTCGCGGCTGACACCGAGGGTGGTCTGGGTGAGGTCGTTGGTGCCGAAGCTGAAGAACTCCGCCTCGCCGGCGATGTCGGCGGCGCGAAGGGCGGCGCGGGGAAGCTCGATCATCGTCCCGACCAGATAGTCGACGCTCCCGCCGAGCTCGGCGAAGACGGTCGCTGCGGTGCGGTCGATCAATTCCCTGATGATCCGAAGCTCGGCGCGGGTGGCGACGAGGGGGACCATCACCTCGGGGATCGGAGCCTCTCCCCCTTCCCCCGCCACCGCGACCGCGGCCTCGAAGATGGCTCGGGCCTGCATCTCGTAAATCTCGGGATAGGTGATCCCGAGCCGGCAGCCCCGGTGGCCGAGCATCGGGTTGAACTCGTGAAGCTCGGCGACTCGGCGCTTGAGCGCCTCGACCCCGACTCCGGCGCCCGCCGCCACTTCCTCGAACTCGGCCTCGCTGTGGGGCAGGAATTCGTGGAGCGGCGGATCGAGCAGGCGGATCGTCACGGGAAGCGGCGCCATGATCCGGAAGATCTCCTCGAAATCCACGCGCTGGGCGGGGAGGAGCTTCAAGAGGGCGGCGCGGCGGCCGGCCTCGTCCTGCGCCAGGATCATCTGGCGGACGTTGGCGATGCGCTCGGCATCGAAGAACATATGCTCGGTGCGGCAGAGGCCGATGCCCTCGGCTCCGAACTCGCGGGCGGTGCGGCAGTCGAGCGGGGTCTCGGCATTGGTACGGACGCCGAGGCGGCGGTGGGCGTCGGCCCAGACCATCAGGGTGCCGAAATCGCCGACCAGCTCGGGCTGGACCGTGGCGACGGCGCCGAGCATGACCTCGCCCGACGAGCCGTCGATGGTGATCGTCTCCCCTTCCCTCACCTCGACCCCGCCGACCCGCATGAGCCGGGCCGAATAGTCGATCGAGACCGAGCCGGCGCCGCTGACGCAGGGGCGCCCCATGCCGCGCGCGACGACCGCGGCGTGGCTGGTCATCCCGCCCCGGGCAGTGAGGATCCCCTGGGCGGCGTGCATTCCGTGGATGTCCTCCGGGCTGGTCTCGATCCGGACGAGGATGACCTTCTCGCCGAGCCCGGCGCGCTTCTCGGCGGTGTCGGCGTCGAAGACGGCGGCGCCGCAGGCGGCGCCGGGCGAGGCGGGAAGGCCCTTGGCGATGACCCGGCGCTCCGCCGCCGGGTCCAGGGTCGGGTGAAGGAGCTGGTCGAGCGCCTGCGGATCGACCCGGAGAACCGCCTCCTCCTGAGTGATCAGGCCCTCCTCGGCCATGTCGACGGCGATCCTCAGCGCCGCCTTGGCGGTGCGCTTGCCCGACCGGGTCTGGAGCATGAAGAGCCTGCCGCGCTCGACGGTGAACTCGATGTCCTGCATGTCGCGATAATGGCGCTCGAGCAGGTCGAAGACCCGGGCCAGCTCGGCGAACACCTCGGGCATCGATTCTTCCATCGAAGCCGCCTTGGCGCCCGCCGCCTCCCGCGCTGCGAGGGTGAGATATTGCGGGGTGCGGATGCCGGCGACGACGTCCTCGCCCTGGGCGTTGATGAGGTACTCGCCGTAATAGGCGCGCTCGCCGGTCGAGGGGTTGCGGGTGAAGGCGACCCCGGTGGCCGAGGTCTCGCCCATGTTGCCGAACACCATCGCCTGGACGTTGACCGCGGTGCCCCAGTCGCCGGGGATGGAATTGAGCCGGCGATAGGTCTTCGCCCGGTCCGACTGCCAGGAGCCGAACACGGCGCCGACCGCGCCCCAGAGCTGCTCGTGGACGTCCTCCGGGAAGGGGCGGCCGAGCTGCTCCTCGACCAGCGCCTTGTAGCGGGCGGTGAGGCGGCGCCAGTCCGCGGCCTCAAGCTCGGTGTCGAGATGGACTCCCTTGTCCTCCTTGGCGATCTCGAGCTCTTCCTCGAAGGCGCCGTGGTCGACTCCGAGGACGACGTCCGAATACATCTGGATGAAGCGGCGGTAGCTGTCCCAGGCGAAGCGCGGGTCTCCCGAGACCGCGGCCAGACCTTCGACGGTGGAGTCGTTGAGGCCGAGGTTGAGGACGGTGTCCATCATCCCCGGCATCGAGACGCGGGCGCCGGAGCGGACCGAGACCAGCAGAGGGTCGGCCGGGTCGCCGAAGCTTTTGCCGCAAAGCCCTTCGATATGGGCGATCCCCTGAGCAACCTCGGCACGGACGCTGTCGGGGAAGGTCTCCCCTTCCGCATAATAAAGCGCGCACATCTCCGTCGAAATGGTGAAGCCGGGGGGCACCGGCAGGCCGATCGAGGCCATTTCGGCGAGGTTGGCGCCCTTGCCGCCGAGGAGGTTCTTATTGCCCGCCTCGCCATCTGAAGCACCGCCGCCGAAGCGGTAGACGTAGCGGGTCATTGCCTCCCCTCCCTGGAAGGGAGGGGCTGGGGGTGGGTGCGAGCGTAAGCGAGCATTGCAGCCTCTGTGTTTCGGCCGCCTTCGGCGGACCCACCCCCGACCCCTCCCTTCCAGGGAGGGGAGGAGGACGCGCCGAAGTGGACGAGTTGGACGACTTGCACACGGGATCGCGTCTTTTTCGGGCTCGCCGGCCCTGCGAAGTTCACGAAGTTCACGATGTCCCGGTTTTCCGCGAACTTCCCGCCCGGCTCAACCCTCGATCCGCGAGAAGTCCGCGACCGCGTGGACGGCGTCCCGCATCCGGGCGAGGAGGGCGAGACGGGCTTCGCGCCTGGCGGGATCGGGATCATTGACGGTCACCTTGTCGAAAAACGAGTCCACGGGTGCGCGCAGGCTGGCCAGCGCCGCCATCGCCCCTTCGAAATCCTCCGCCTCGACCGCGGCGCGGGCGCGAGGCTCGGCCGAATCGAGGGCCGCGATGAGGGCAGTCTCCTCCATTTCGGGCGTGTAGGGAAGGGTTTTGTTCTGTGTGTGTTCCGTCGCCCCGGCGAAGGCTGGGACCCCAGGGGGATCGGCCGCGGAGTCCGAAGTGGGGAGCGCTCCATCGGCGCCGGGTTCTTCACCCCCCGGGGTCCCAGCCTTCGCTGG